>NZ_FNRK01000025.1 GCF_900107815.1 Eubacterium aggregans | reverse complement strand
CATTTGCCAGAGCATGGACGGGAAAAGCCGCTGGGCGGATAATATCATGATTGAACGGTGGTTCCGCAGCTTTAAGTATGAGGAAGCCTACTTGACCCAATACAATAATATCAGAGAAGCGCGGGTCGCCATCGGACACTACATCCATACCTATAATTTTGAGCGGTGCCACTCCTCCTTGGATTATAAAAGACCTGCTGAATGTTACTACCCTGCCATGCTTCTGCCTTATGTTGTTTGATTTATTTAGCCGTATCAAGATCTCATTTGTTTGCCTTCCCACACCTTACTAACACACCTGCCTATTATTCATTATAAATCCTTCGGATTTTTGTCTTGACAAGCGCACCATTATAAAACGTTTGGATATATCGGAATTAGTAAAAATAAAAGAATATCATTAATTTCATCATCACTTAACAGAGCAATATCTTCTGGTGTTTGATAATTAGTGTCATAATCTTCAAGATCTACTGAAAAAGTGAGCGGATACTCTTCATTATAATACTTCCCATATGAATCAGCGTCATTGCTAAATTCTACTCTCCCCATCATTTTTCGACCATTGACTAAATGTGCGCTTTCATATAAATCGAGATAGCCCTTATTTTTATTATCCGAATCTTCATGAACAGGACCTGCAATATTATATCCGATAGAATCCATATAAAATGCGTTAACCGTTTCTGCATACTTGTCCGCATAATTCTTTTGGGGATAAATTGTCACTAAGGGCGTTGGTAAAGGATTTAATTCAGTTGTTTGCTTTTTTTCACTATATATTGAGTATATAAAAGCTACAACCATAAAGACCACAAAGATAAAAAACAAACTAATTGCAGAAATTCCAATGATTTTTAATACTTTTCGCTTCATTATAAACCCTTTCCTTATTTAATATCAATTTCCCCGAGATGTTTTTATACTAAAGCATCAGTTGTTACATATGTCACAAAATCTCCAGCTACAAGACCAGCCCCTTCTATAACCGATTCATAGGACAGAACAAACACATCCCCATAACTAATAGGAACACTAATCGTTACGTCCCCACCATTACTCACTCTAAATAGCCTAATGACGTCCTGACCATTGGTCAATTTTACTCGCCCTATTGCATCGCTTGTATTACTGTTATAATGAACTGTGATATTCATGGAGGTTGCTAACACACGAATTGCACGGCCATTAGAAGATGAAATTCCATTCATCTCCTCCCAAAACATATTATTTCTGCCATCACGAACGTTTTGGGTTTGTCCACCAAGATATCCAAAATCTTTTAAGCTATTTACAGCATTTCTATAACCACTATAGGCTACCTTATCAATATCCCAACTACCACTTGCGGTTTCAACTGTATCCTCATAAAATTGATCAAATACCCATTGTGACGGAATCTTGTATCCCATATTCCCACTGTACCCCGTGGACATGTCGCTTACAAAGGCTGCCTCCGCATAGTTCGCTGCAATAACTTTTGAACATACATTGCGCGTTCCATAAATCCCTACTGAATATTGGCTCATATTTGACGCCAGTGCGGCAAAATAAGGCATAACTGAAGTTTGAATAGCACTATCCTGGGCATCAAAATCAACTGCAAAATAGATAACGGAGTTTTCAGGAACCCCATAATTCATCGCCGCAGCGGTAGCAGACTCTGCATCATATATCCCATTTTGAGCATTGAAATACTCAGCATCTGCACCCGATTCCTGAAAAATCGGGAAAAACTGTTTTCCAGAACTAAGTATCCTCTGTGCTTCTCCCCGTCGCAATTCCTTAAAATCACCGCCGGAAAGATATCGACCAATAATAGTCATTCCAAGTGCATCAATATAAGCCAGCTTGTCATCGGTCATTTCAAAACGCGTATCGCAGGCTAAGCAGCTTCGATCCGGGTTGCCTTTACTCAACAGCAATGACATCCAGGTATTGACATCGACAATCCCCGTCTGAGGCAGCGCTAAATCAGCTTGGAAAGTCAGGATTGCCTGGGCTAACGCCGAATCCCAAGTCGATGAAAGAATATTCACATCAGTATAACCATTGCAGACCAAACCATAGCGAACCAACAGAACCGCTTCACTATTGGTGATCTCTGGCAAAATCAAATTCTGCAAATTTGCTTTGGTTCCATCTCCAAAATTACCACTGGCATCTTCAACACTATAGCCTTCGATAGCCTGTAAAACCTTGATCATTGATTCGTTTATGCGCCGTCCATACAAACCATCACAAGGTGATAATCCAATATAAGCTTCATATTTGGAGTTTAACGTCCGCTGAATTGCAGAAATCTGCACGGTTCCACCGTAGTCAGATAATGTCACAAATTGATCCATTGATAACAGTGCCTTCATCAGGTTCAATGTCACCGTCGCAGTATTATAGCTAATACCCGCATTTTGTTTCAGCTGTTTGACTGCACTGCCAGTCCCATCATAAAAATGTAGTGTGATATCACTGGCACCAGTGCTATATCCTTTGCACCATAATGCTCCTTGAATGATACCATAAAACTCACTGGTACTGCTATCATTATCCTTCTGTTGAGGAATACCATTTGGAAAGCGCTGATTAAAAAGCCGCTCAGTCGTCGGGCCAAAATTATCCGCCGTGTCGGTAATCCCCAGACAAATTTGAAAGGCCCGCGTCAATCCATAAATTGTACCCCAACCCGTCTCGCCATCCTCTACAACAGTTCCAAAGCTAATGTTACTTCCAAATTTGTTATTTAACCACTTTTGTGTTTTTAATACCATTTGATCCATTATGTTAATCTCCTAATACTTAAATTGTAAACTACTACTACCGTCGCGACTGAATTAGCAATAAGTGATTTACACTATTAGTATAAAGAAAAATGAATAAGTTATCTGTGTTTCAATTGTGCTTTTTAACGCATTTTACTATTATTTTTAACCCAAAGTCCTGACTTTTAATTTTATTTCAATCACAAAAAAATGTATGCTAAGTATAAGAAAAGCTCAACACTCAGCATACACTCTACCTTTTAATGCTTAGACACTTGTAAAATTACTATGCCCACCAACTATACGATCTAATAGTAATATCTATAGCTTGGTTGGTATCATTATGGTATTGAAAATAGTACCATCGGCTTTGATTGATCGAAATATGATCTCCAACTTTTCTATTGATGTTATCTACGTAATACGTTCCAGAATGTCTTATAATTCCACTGCCGTAGCTATATTCTAAAAATTCGATAGCTTGTCCACTTCCATCAGTAGATTCATCAGAAAATCGTGCTTGTACTTCATACCCCATCTGATTTCCATCATAATCATGACGTCCTCCAACAGAAACACCTGATCCAATTGTAACATATTCTGGGCCGATATATATTCTTCCTTGCACAGGTATTGTAGCGGTCTCCCCTGGATTCACTCTAATTTCTTGTACGAAGTTATCCAATGAATCGTTATTTTCCCTATCAATATTATCAGCCTCTTGTGCGAAAACAAAGCCAGAAGCCATAAATATACTCGTTACCAAAACGAGTGTCATAATTTTTTGATAAACCTTTTTCATTATTACTACCCCTTTCTATTTAATGCCCCGCAAAGCATTATTTCATAAATATGAACAATAGTTAATTAATCACAATTCTCCATTGGATTCACCCCTTTCTAAACTTAAAATATCACGTTTACAAAAAAAATCAATACTTGATGCATCAACGCAAAATATGTCTGACTCAATGCAAATATTGAAGTCTAATTCAGATAGTCCATAATTATAAGGATTAACTCCATAATTATAAAGCTTTTTAAGTACTTTTCTGTCATTATTTCTTATAATATCCTTGTATTTATGGAATTCCAAAAACTAAAATACAGCGAGGACTAAATGAATTATCTTAATGATGATCACTCTGTTATCAATATGCGCCTAGAATTAGAAATTACTGAAATAGAAATTCAGCGCTTGAAGGATTTAAAAGTTCAACTGGAAATAGAATCGGCCTCTATTCCCTACACTGATCTTTTGGAGAAAAAATCTGTTCTGAAGCAAATTCAATCCGTTCAAGACGCACTCCAAGAACAAACTCGAATCGAACGCTTATTAAAAAAGAATATTGCACATATTGAATCCATTATCCCAAGACTAAAAGGCACCCAACGAAAAGTATTCTATCTGCAGCAGTATTTAGGCTTATCCCTAATTGAAATTGCAGAAATGCTTGATTATGACTACGACTATATCCGCCATGTTGCCGCAAAGACACGCAAAATAAATTAGTCACAATGAGAGCACAGTATTGACGTAAAAAACACGCTATACTTTATGCATGGACCAAAGCTATTTTATTGAGTCGCGACAATGGTTTTTGGTCCAACCATAAAAGGAGGTGGTATTTATTGAATTTCAAAGTCCGCTTAAAAAACAAAGCCTTTTGGGTTGCTTGTGCTGGTTTAATCATCCTCATCCTGCAATATCTTCAAAGCTTTATGGGCGATATCAATTTGAATTTGGAACTGCTCAAGCAAATTATGGATGCCATTGTTATTTGTGCTGTTGCCCTTGGAATCCTTGTTGATCCCACAACACCCACAATTAGTGACGCACCCCCAAGTACCACAAAGGTGAAGCAAAATGGCAAATCTTGATTTATGGTCAAACCATAGTATCCAACAATTTTTAGCCTGGATTTATGGTGAAACAGCCCTTGGTGATGCAGGGTATGACGGTATCTTAGGTGTACCTGGTGATAACAGCTGCTGCCGGACCTTGATTCGGAAGTTTGAAGAGGAAAATGCACTTACTGTTGATGGTGGTCTCTGGGGGTGGGAATGCCAACAAAGGGCCTGTTTACTCCTGACACAAGGGATTTCATTAACAGATCACTTTAGCAGTGCTGAGTTTGGCTGTGGTATCGCAATATCTGAAGATGACACCCCATCCCTACATTCCATTAATTGTATGCATTATCCGGAAGTGCTCAACCACACGGCAC
The DNA here is from genome assembly GCF_900107815.1 of Eubacterium aggregans. GTDB lineage: Bacteria > Bacillota > Clostridia > Eubacteriales > Eubacteriaceae > Eubacterium_O > Eubacterium_O aggregans. Next base: position 31,699 of record NZ_FNRK01000025.1, on the reverse strand, counting down.
TGCGCTGCTTGGAACGAACACGACAAGCGATTGGCTCAGCCATCCAAATCACCAGTGGTGTCCGATGCCCCGATTATAATGCAAGCCTGTCAGGAAGCTCTTCTACCTCCAGACATCTGCTCGGTCGCGCTTTTGATTGCAATACTTTAGGGGCTTGCAGTTATGAGGATCTACTGGAAATTGGTTTGCAAAATGGCTTTACCTATGGCTATGTCGGAGACGGATTCACCCATCTTCAATATGACGGTTCTGGTTACTAAACGAATTTAAAAAATAATTAGGAGATTACAAATGGATCAAAAAGTATTAATGACACAGGTATGGTTAAATAATACCTATTCAAGACGATCGGGTTATATTCACTGCGACGAGGATGGTGCCACCGGAAATGGCACTGTGGCTTCCTTAATTTCAGCCCTCCAGCTTGAAATCGGCATTTCTTCCCCCACCGGAGAATTCGGCCCGGCAACAGCAGCAGCCTGTCCAACCCTTAATTCATCCAGCACGGGCAACATTGTAAAAATCCTTCAGGGTGCACTGTGGTGCAAGGGATTCTCATCTGCAGATTTAACCGGGAAATTTGATATCGATACGATTTCCGGTGTTAATATGTTTGAAATGGCTGCCGGCTTCTCAGGAAATAGCACCGTCACGCCCAAAATTTTCAAAGGGCTTCTTAGCACCGATGCCGTTGTGCTTATTTCGGGCGGCGACAGCCGTATCCGACAGATTCAGCAAGCATTAAACCGCTCGTATAGCGACTATTTCTGGAAAGACTTAAACATTTGCCCCTGTGATGGCGTTTATGGACGAAACACTTGTAATGCGCTGTTATATGCATTTCAGGCTGCCGTTGGAATCGATGAACCAAATGGCGTGTTTGGACCCGGCACCGCAGCACAGGCGGGTGAACACAATGTAGCCTTGGGGAGTGGTCAAACCGAGCTTGTGTATTTGCTCCAATATTTACTTTATGTCAATGGGTATAATCCGGGATCTTTTGATGGCGGGTTCGGCTCAGGTGTTGAGTCTGCGGTCATGCAGTTTCAAAATGCGTATGCCCTGGATGCAGATGGCTATGTTGGATTATCCACTTGGGCAGCGCTTCTTGTCAGCAAGGGCAATGTCAACCGATCACCAAATGCGATTGATTGCACAGACACGATTACGCAAACTTGGGCAACAAAATTAAAAAGTATGGGTATTAATTATGTCGGTAGATATTTAACAGGCTATTGGCCCATCTCCTTTAGCGAATTAAAAGCTATTCTGGATGCTGGTTTAAATTATATCCCGATTTTTGAGCGTTCTGGCAATGACTTAAGCCCAGGGATGGATGTAACTGACGCTTCATACTTTAATTATTACCAAGGGAAGCAGGACGGTGAGTATGCCGTGAGTACTGCAGACCGTTTTGGCCTGCCCCGAGGAACAGTTATTTATTTTGCTGTTGATTTCGACGCTTATGATTCTGAAGTATCGGATAATATTCTACCTTATTTCAATGGTGTTAAGAATGCCGTTAATGCAAGCTCTGACTATCGTGTCGGCATTTATGGTCCACGCAATGTCTGTACCCGGGTTGCCAATGCCGGATACAGTGAAAAAAGCTATGTTGCCGATATGTCTACTGGATTTTCTGGCAATATTGGACAGCGCATTCCTTCTAATTGGGCATTTGATCAATATTATGAAACAACCTTCACCAATGGTAGTGAGCGGCTAGGTGTCGATAAGGTTATGGCTTCCGGTCGGGATGGTGGTGTGTCTTCCATTAGTACCATTGATACGGCCCGCAATCTCAGTAATCGAATCCTCATGCAATATGGTGTTTCGTTAAATGCAAATTTCGAGTTCAATCAAACCTATACGATCGATACTAGCGCTTATAAAATCGACTATAAGGTCGCCCTTTCTAGTGAGTTTTCTCCCATTGCTAATCCAGCACAAACCGTTACCATGAATGTGAACAATGGGCATTATGAGGAAACTTCCCTTTCATCTGCCAGCCTGATTTATGATTCATTATCATCCGAAGTACAAACCACATTTGGTAAGGCAGATCTCTTTAATGCTTCATACAGCCTTGCGAGTACGATTAATAATGGAACTGTAACAACTGGCATCGCTATTTCTAACGAAGGAATGCAGTTTGATGCTAAAGTTGAGCAAGCATTTTATAACGCAAATGGCATTTCTCAGACATTGATCACTGAAATGGTATTTACGATTAAACGGAATAGCAATACGCAGGAATCGATAGAAGCGATTAGAGTTCAAATTCCGAATTTTGCCTCTCAGGCAAAGGGGATTTTAGGTGCATCTGCATTTGAATCTATTTCTTCTGTTACAGTTACTGCTATAGGAATTCTTGCACTGGTTTGGGGTATAGTTTCATACATATAGATTCCTTAATTTAAAAAAGATAAGGTACAGTGAGCAAATCTAACTGTACCTTATCTTTTTTCTTGAATTTACCAATATGGCTGCTTTTAAGCCCATTTTCTTTGCGTATACGCCTATGTCTTGACTTTTTGATTGATATTCAATACCCTTATTATAAATACTGAGGAGGTAACATGGAATCACTTTATGAATTTAAACGAACATCATCTTTTCAAGATTACTTGCTTTCTGTCAAATATCTAAATAAAGTCCTCAAACTTAAAAAAATATTTATTTTCGGTGGAGTTTTACTTTGCTTTTTAAATCTCCTCCTTAGTTCATTGCTCGATAAAGTTATGCTATCAGAATTTTTGTTTAGATTCTTTATCGATACTATTATTATAATCTTAATAGGACTACTATTTTTCATCCCAATTGAAGCTTGCCTTCTATTTATAATCACTCGTATATTTTCATTCCTTCGGCACTGTTCGACTAAGTACTACACTGACTATATTATAGGTGCGAGGGGGAAAAAATTAGAATATCAAAACATTACAGGATATTTTGAAAATGACCAAATAATTTGTTTTCATTCTCAGCAATCATTCCTAAAATGCAAGCTTGGATTTGCCAGAAAAGAAAATATCGTAAAAGGTGACTATGAGGAATTCTTGCAGTTTATTAACAAAAAAATCGAAGAATCTGGTGCAAAACAAATCATCCTATGACTTTTTTGATTCGACCTGCGAATTTAAAGCCCAGATTCCCACTCAACGAGCAATGCTTCTATTATAACTATTTCTTCTTCTCCTATTGACGCTAAATTCAATTTTGTTATAAAATAAATTAAAACTGTCACTGGAGATCAAGATGTACGAAAGAATTATTGAATTACTTTCCAATAGTGGCCTTTCTGCCAGAAAGCTGGAGCTGGAGCTCGGCTTTACTAAAGACACCATTGGTCGGATTAGAAATCATATGCCTGCTGTCGACAAAATCGCTAAAATCGCTAAATTTTTTGATGTCACCATGGAGTATCTCTATTATGGTAAGCCGTGCCATACGCCTCAAGCCTCAACGATCACCAATCCTACTACCTTAAAAAACGAGGCGGATCTATTGCAAATGCTTTATGCCTTTCAGGATGTCCGCACCCAAACACTTTTTGTCGGCCGAGCAGGCCTCATCGCCAACCAAATGTTAGACGGGCAAGATAAATGGGAGCTAGGAGATGGGGCCGTCATTCAAAGTAGTACTTCCTATTCTGACAGATAAGGCCCGTTATATATACCATCCTTTACGAAGAAGAGTATCTGTATACTAATTTCATCAAAATCAGATATTTCTTCATCTGTGGAAGTGAATAGAATTCCTTCCAAGAATAATCAACGTGCATATTCGAATAAGGGCAGGGTTTAAGTCTGAATCTGCACTGTGGCACAAAAAAGCAAAGTACCTCCTGGGGTAAATACCTCAGATAACAAGTTTCTGTCCCTACCGGAGTATCTCGATAGAAGTAGGAGCCATCATTCCTCCAATATTTTCTTTATAGGGTTCAACCTCATCCACTTTTAAAAGTTTTACTCAAATTCCATCGATCATATTTGCTTTCCTAATAGTCTAAAGTACCCTCCATGATAACTGGGTAATTGGACTCCTTATATTATAAAACTCCAATAAGCCACAACTCACTTGAAGTACCGCCCCCGTACTATTACGTATATTTTTTGATGTTCTCTTCCTTTCAGTTTGCGTTTATCACTCTATTTCTTGCGATAGTACCTATCCCATGGTGAGCATACTATCATTTACGTTATACTTAAAGAAATTTTAATTGTACCATTCAAACAAATTGAAAGGTTAAATAGTAATGAAAAAATCAAAAAAACACTTGTCCGCAATATCACTAATTCTAATCATCTGTCTCCTAACCGCGTTGTTTCCAATTAATGCATTAGCAGCAGTAGACGAACAAAGTGAATCGTCAACTATACTGTCAGATACAGATGATTATTCCGAAATTTATGAAGAATCTATCGCAATCGCGCAGTCGTTCCAATCTATAGGGATAACACCAAATGATTTAGTAACAATATTGAATTTACCCAATAGTGTAATTAATACATCCTCACTTGGTGGTTTATACTACTCTGATAACACCCGTAAACAGCTTCGGTTAGCAATTTATTATGGAATTTCTCAACGCCCCTAATCCCTGCACTGACACATATTTGAGGTCTTTTATCACGTATATATCCTATTTAAGAAGGTTAAAAAATGCAACATTACTCTAAAGAAAAGAACATCATTTTTTTATCATAACATTCCTTTGTTTTTGTGGGATGGTTTTTTTCTCCATCCGGGAAGGATTTCTAGACACACTGGTGCCATACTCTCTTCTTGTTGTCCTTTTCTTCTCGGGGGAGGTTTTTGTTGTTGAATCCAAACGCTGGATTTCCCGGGTAGTGTTCGGTGTTTTATTCGTTTTGTGGCTTTTGTCCTTTGCGGTTTCCCAATATTTTTTCAGCAATCTGGAGTTCTTCTCTTCCATCATTGGCTATACTCAGATTATGACAGACACCCAGGACAGTGCCTTCATTGGGATCGAGGGCAATAAAGGAAAACGATGGTGGCGCAATTTTCGAGTGTATACTTATATCATCGACAAGGATAAAATCGATGTGGAAATCCCTAAAATTCTGCATCCCTATTTTGGGGATGACTATACCTTGAAAGTAAGATTCGAGACGCAGGACCCCTTCTCCCAAAAGTGCGATGTTATTCAGGGGGATCGCATACCTGGGAGTATTTTTATTTATGATAAAGGGGGGTATTATATTTTAAGGCTGTATTGATTAAGCTGGACGGCATCTATTCCGACGGTTGAAATAACGAAAAGAATAAGAAAAATCCCGAAATGATTCCCAATATCGTTGAATTAAGATAGCCATTAGCGGTCAGATACATTAGCCCACTGTAGAACGCAGCGGGTAGCAAGTATAATCCTGGTAAAAACATCCAAAAAGCTAAGATGAATAAGACGACCTGATTTCAAGTGCGACACGTACGATTGGATAATAGAGATAATCAGCCGTTATTTTAACAATAAGTAATGCGAGTACCCAGAAAACTGTAATGATAATGAGTGTGGTTTTTTTCAATTGTTTCCTTCCCTTTCCATTCATTCGATGTTATACAAAAATATTTTGCATCAAGACACCATCGTTTTATCATAAATGAATTCCAAAAAATCTGCCTTTGTTCCTACTTTAAAATCAGAATAAGGAATAATTAAATGCGTTATTTTCTTTTTAATAATTCCCTGAATCGGAATGGGCTTTTTCAACTTGAAACAGATTATTTCATTGCCACGCTCCACATCTATTATTTCCGAGTAGCTTATAACCGTTTTATTAAATCGATCTTCTATATCGTCATCAAAAAAAGATAGTCGTATCTTTCCTTTTTCCCAAGCTTTTCAAGTTTTGAATTTCTTGCCTTTATTATTTTAATACTTGATGTATATACAATGAATCGGTAGAAAATAATAAAAATAGAAGAAACGAGAAACAGAGAATCAAATATGATCAAGACGGGAATTGGAATAAAACCAGAAGGAATGTTGATAATCAGAGCACAAAGAATACCAATGATCATGTCCTTCTGTACATTTTTTCTTTGCAATTGTTCTGGTTCTGGCGGAAACTCTCCTGCTTGATACGCCCTTTGGATTACATCCAAATATGAGTTAATTTCCACAACAAACTTCGGTTCCATGAAATCTTTATCTTTTCCCACCATGCTACCGATACCCCTCCATCACAGCCTTAACCTTTGGCACCACATAATGGCTGCCGCCCCGGTCCTTTACATCCTCCACAATGCTCACCACCATCAAGGGCTTGGCGGTGGCGGGGTCCGCCGTAAAGGCGGCAAACCACCCCAGCTCGGTGCCGGTGGCATCGGTCTGGGTGGCCTTGATTTCGGCCGTTCCGGTTTTCCCAGCGATGCTGAGTCCCTCGATCTGGGCGTCGTGCCCTGTCCCTTCGGGGTTTTCCACCACCTGGATGAGATCATTTCGGATGGTCTCACTGACGGCAGAATCCAGAACCTGGGGCTTCCAGTATTCAGCCTGAGCATCATCGGTGTATTCCAGCACTGGCTTCACCATACTGCCATCACCAGTGAAGGCGGTATAAATGGTGGCCAGATGCAAGGGATTTACCAGAACCTCACCTTGCCCGAAGCCGCTGGCGGCCAGCTGGCCCTCGCTTTCAAAGGTGCCGCTTTGTGAGATCTTGGAGGGCGTCAGATCCAAGTCAAAGGGCAGGCGCTCGCCAAAGCCAAGGGCCGTAAGCTCCTTGGCGAAGGGCTCTCCACCAATCTTGAGGGCTGCCTTGGCGAAGTAGATATTATCCGAATACACCAGGGCATTTTCCAGATTGGCGGAACCCGGATATTCCTGGAGGGTGGTGATATTGAAATCCCCCCATCCGGCATCCTTCTGCCAGATCAGACCGCTGGGCCCAAAATCGTCATCCGCCTTAAAGGCCCCGGTCTTTAATCCGATGGCACCCGTAATGGGTTTAAAAGTGGAGCCCGGTGTGTAGGTGGCTTCAAAGCGATTTTGCAAGGGGGTAGCGGGATCGGTACTGATGGCCTGCCAGGCCTCCTCACTCATCCCCTGGACAAAGGCACTGGGGTCGTAGGAGGGGGTGCTGACCAGGGCCAGCACTTCTCCGGTTTTAGGGTTCATGGCCACAGAAGCCCCCTTATCCCCGGCGAGTTGATCGTAAAGAGCGGTTTGAAGGCCGGCATCAATGGTGGTTTTGACATCCTCTCCCCGTACGGGGGATTTGCTCCCGACGACCTGAGTGCTAATATTGCCATTACTCAGGGTGACACCGATGGTGATGGTGGCGCCGACCTCGCCCTTCAGACGCCCTTCGTACAAGCGTTCCAGACCGGTTTTCCCAATCTGGCTGGACTCACTGTAGCCCTCGCCCTTCTTTTCCGCCAGCTCCTCGGCACTGATACCTTGAACATACCCCACGAGATGTGCCGCCTTTTCCCCATAGGGGTAGGTCCGGGCGCTGTCATCCTCAATGAGAACCCCGGGAATGGCAAAGAGGTCGTGGGTCAGCTCGGCATCCACTGATGCCAAGGTCTTAATGGGTACAAAGGTATCATCAGTGACCCACCCTGCCGAAAGGGCTCCCTGGATCTCCTCAGGGGTGATGGCCAACAGGCTTGCCAACGCAGCAATATCCGCATCCTTGGTTTCGGCGTTCATCTTCCCCGGGACCAGAGCGATAATTTTGACTGGCCCTTTGGCGGCCAGTGGATTGCCGTTGCGATCCAGGATGCTTCCCCGTTCCCCTTCCTTGCTGACGACGCTAACCTTATCCCCGTCCTTCAGCATACTAAAAATCATGGAGGAATCCCAGATGATGCGATTGGGGCTCAGGAAATTCTCCTTGGTGAATAGAATAAAGTGGCCATTCTTAATGGGTCCCGCCAGAGTATCCATGGTCCAGTCGCAGGACAGTACCGTAATCCCAGAAGGGTCTTTTTCACGAAAGTACACCTCGTTCAGGGTGAGGTTCTTGGCCTCCACCCCCTCATAGATGTTTTTATTGCGTTCGATAAAGGCATCCTTGGTGTATGTTTCCTGGCTTTCTGGACTGATGAGAGCGTACATTCTCTCATAATCCCTTTGATTGACCGCCTCCAGATAACGGGTAATTACCCGCTCCGGGGCCTGATAACGCTGATAGGCATAGAAAGCCAGACACAAAACCAAAAGTACCGCAGCCGCAATGGCAAGGACCATCATTTTTTTAGATTTTAAAAATTCCTTTTCCAATCCCTTCATTTGAAAACCTCAATCATTTGTATTTTTCTTCATTCTATAACGAACACGATATCATTGTCAAATTTTTTAACACAACGCAGGGTTTAGTTGACGAATTGCAAATAGCAAAGGGTAAAGGCCTTAACTTAACCCTCCTTTAAAACAATTCTAATCAACTTGACAATCAATCTCCTTCCCCCTATAATTATCTTAAATTCAAGATAAATGGAGGGAGCTGTGAATACAAAGAATGCCCTCAAGCTATTCGTAGCTCTGAACCGCACCTGTTCGACCCTTGCAAATGCTGACCAGGAAAATATTCGCCATTATGGCTTAAGCCGCAGTGCCTTCAGCGTATTGGAGCTTCTGTATCACAAAGGTCCTCAGACTGTACAGGATATTGGGAAAAAGGTGTTATTAACCAGTGGCAGCATGACTTATGTGGTTAATAAGCTGGTGGAAAAGGGCTTTGTCCATCGGAATATCTGTGAGTCGGACCGGCGGGTAACCTATGTCGGACTGACGTCTTCAGGAACGGATTTTATGAAGGGGATATTCCCTGAGCATGAACAACATATTGCCAAAATGTTCTCCGCCCTTTCAGATGAACAGATGGTCATGCTGACGGAAACCCTTCAACAGATTTCAACTTCAATAAAATAACTTTCGTTGAGCCCTATCCTGGCTTTGATATTCACCTTTCCACACGGGATGCCCTGGAAATCACGGAAGAAGAGATTACGGTCACGGCCGCGCAGGATGCGCACATTCTAATCATTGAAATGAGGAGATCCCAATGAACACATTTTTAACAGACATTCAAAAAAGACGCTCGATTTATGGCCTTTCTGCAGAATCCACCCTTTCTGACCAGGAGCTTCAGTCCCTGGTGGAAACGGCCGTACGCCACGCCCCCTCGGCCTTTAATTCCCAAAGCAGCCGGGTCGTCCTGCTGACGGGAGAAAGCCATCAGAAACTCTGGAACATCGTGCTGGAACAGCTCCGGGCCCGGGTGCCGGCCGATAAATTTGGACCCACCGAAGAAAAAATTGCCAGCTTTGCGGCAGGCTATGGCTCGATCCTTTACTTTGAGGATCAGGATATCGTCCAAGGCTTGCAAGAGCAGTTTCCAACCTACGCGGATAACTTTCCCCTTTGGTCCCAGCAAGCCTCGGGTATTCTCCAATTCATTATCTGGACGGCCTTAGCCCAGGAGGGAATGGGTGCTTCCCTGCAGCATTATAGCCCCCTCATCGATGCCGATGTGGCCGAAGCATTTTCCATTCCTAAAAATTGGAAGCTCATCGCCCAAATGCCCTTCGGTGTCCCCACAGCTCCTGCAGGTGAACGGCAATACGCCCCTACCTCGGAACGGGTGCTCTTTCACCATTAAAAGTATTGTATAAAATGAACCGACCGTTCCCAGAAATGGAACGGTCGGTTTTTCTATTTTCTCATTGACTTTTGATATTAAAATGATATCATATAAATATCAAATTAGGAGGTAGTCCTTGTGCAAGAATTTATTAAGAATCGTAAAGAAAACGGAATGGCCATGCTGCTGCTTTTTTCAGCCCTTTATATTATCGCTATTTTAGGGTGTATCTTAGGGGCCATGACCAGCCCTGTACTGATGGTTATTTCCATCATCTGGCTGGCCATTGGGTGGTTTCCTTTCTTTGGTCTCAAAGTCATCAAGCCCCAGGAAGCCTTAGTCCTTACCCTTTTCGGAAAGTATGCCGGAACCCTGAAGGAAAGCGGCTTTTATTTTGTGAATCCCTTTTGTGTTGGGTTCAACCCCGCCGCACGGACAAAGCTGAATCAAAGCGGGGATGTCTCTGATGGGTCGAAAAAAGCCCTCACCTTTACCACCGGAAGTGGCGAGGAAAAGGCAGAATTCTCCAACAAAAAGATTTCACTGAAAATCATGACCCTCAATAACAACCGCCAGAAAATCAACGATTGTTTGGGGAACCCCATCGATATTGGTATTGCAGTGACCTGGCGAGTGGTGGATACGGCCATGGCCGTCTTTAATGTGGATAACTACAAAGAATTTCTTTCCCTCCAATGCGACAGTGCCCTGCGGAGCATCGTCCGTCTTTACCCCTACGATATTGCCCCTAACGTGGATACCACGGGAGACGGTATTGCGGATGAAGGCAGCCTCCGGGGCTCCAGCGATACGGTAGCCCTGCGCATCAAGGAAGCCATCCAGGAAAAAGTGGCAGAGGCTGGTCTGGAGATTGTGGAGGCCCGCATTACCTACTTGGCCTATGCCCAGGAAATTGCCGCTGTCATGCTCCAGCGCCAACAGGCTTCCGCCATCATTGATGCGCGTAAGATGATTGTCGACGGTGCGGTAGGCATGGTGGAAATGGCTCTGGATCGTCTGAGCGAACGCCAAATTTTAGAATTGGATGAGGAACGGAAAGCCGCCATGATTTCCAACCTGCTCGTCGTCCTCTGTGGCAGTCACGATGCCCAGCCTATCGTGAATTCCGGCAGCCTGTACTAATCATGGCCGGGGATAAGAAAAAGCAGATACCCCTGCGATTATCACCCAAGCTTTATGCGGATATCGCCTCCTGGGCAGAGGATGATTTTCGTTCCATCAATGGACAAATTGAGTATCTGCTCTCGGAATGTGTCCGACAACACCGAAAAACCGGAAAGTATGTCTCTGAAGAAATCGATAAGCCTCTAAAGGTGACTCTGGATTAAAGGCCGATGTTCTTTGAAGCCGTATTCTTAAAACTTTATTGGAATTCTAAGACAAGTGGAGTATAATAATAGTGTTCAGAATGCAAAGGTTTTCTAACCCAAAAGATTGATCGCAAAAAGGAGAGTGCAATGAATACATTTTCTAAATCTGATTTAGAGAAGAACCGCAAATACTTAGAATTACTTTCAAACAAATTCCCAAATATTACAACCGCTGTGGGCGAGGTGGTGAACCTCCGAGCCATCCTCAACCTTCCCAAAAGCACCGAGCATTTCCTGACGGATATCCACGGTGAGCACGAGGCCTTCAACCATGTGATGCAAAACGCTTCTGGGGCCATCCGACGAAAGGTGATGGATGAACTGGGCAGCACCGTCGCCCTGGAGGATTTGGAGGATTTGGTCACCTTGATTTATTACCCCGAGGAGAAACTGGACCTGGTAAAGAAGTGCAAGAAGGATCGATACCTGGATAATTGGTATGAGCTGACCATCTACCGCCTGGTTAAGGTTTGCCGGGCAGCCGCGTCTAAATACACCCGTTCTAAAGTGCGTAAGGCTCTTCCTTCGGATTTTGCCTATGTCATGGAGGAGCTTCTCCAGGAGGACGAGCACCGTTTTAATAAAAAGGAATATTATAACCAGATTATCCAAAGTCTGGTAATGTACGGGCGGGCCGACCATTTCATCATTGAGTTATCCAGTGTCATTAAACGCCTGACCATCGACCATCTCCACATCATTGGGGATGTCTTTGACCGGGGACCTGGGCCAGAGGTGGTGATGGAAACACTGATGAAGCACCATTCCCTGGATATGCAATGGGGCAACCATGACATCCTCTGGATGGGTGCCGCCGCCGGCAATCCCGCCTCCATTGCCAATGTGGTTCGTATCGCTCTGCGCTACGCCAATATGGATGTGCTTGAAAATGGCTACGGCATTAATCTGCTGCCCCTGGCGACCTTCGCCAACCGGGTGTACCGACAGGACCCCTGTCTGGATTTCATCCCCCGAATCAATGAAGAAAAGAAGGAAACCGAGGCAGAGCTGGATCTCATGACCCGGATGCACAAGGCTATCGCCGTCATCCAATTTAAAATTGAGGATGCCCTCATCGCAAGGCACCCGGAATACGCCATGGCAGACCGCCAGCTGCTGCGTCATTTGGATTTAGAAAAGGGAATTGTCACGGTGGAAGGGGTGGATTACGCCCTGAACGATACCAATTTCCCCACCATTGATCCCGCAGACCCCGCTGCCCTCACTGAGGACGAAGCCCTTGTCATCGATCGGCTCGTGCATTCCTTCCTCCATAGCGAGAAGCTCCAGCGCCATATCCGTTTTATGTATGCCAAGGGAAGTATGTACCTGGTGTACAATGACAATGTCCTCTTCCACGCCTCCATCCCCCTTAATGAGGATGGTACCTTTAAATCCTGGCGATATAAGGGCCGGGACTACTCGGGCAAAGCGCTCATGGATAAGTTTGACCAACTGGCCCGGGAGGCCTATTTCACCGATTTTATTGAGGATCCGCCGCGTTCAGACTTCCTGTGGTTCCTGTGGTGCCATCGGGATTCTCCCCTTTTTGGCAAGGATAAGATGGCAACCTTTGAGCGCTATTTCATCGACGATAAAACGCCCCACAAGGAGCATTATACACCCTTTTACACCATGATTGATGAAAATGAAACCCTGGTGGATAATATCCTCAAAGAATTTGGAGTGGACCCCTGCCAGGGGCATCTCATTAATGGCCATGTCCCGGTGAAGGCCAAGTCTGGCGAAAGCCCCATTCGCGCCGGCGGCAAGCAGTTAGTCATTGATGGGGGCTTTGCCAAAGCCTACCAAAACACCACCGGTATTGCCGGGTATACCCTGACCTTTAACTCTTACGGCTTGACCCTCATCAGCCATCGCCCCTTTGAATCCGTGGAAATGGCCATTAAAGAGGGGGTTGATATCAAATCCACCAAACAGGTCATCGAATCCACCATCGACCGCAAACGGGTAAAGGATACGGATATCGGCAAAGCAATTCTCTGCCAGGTGTACGATCTGGAAATGCTGATTACAGCCTACCGCAAGGGCTTTATCAAAGAAAAATTATACTGAAACCATTAAAGTATTAAGCGAGGTGAGAATAATGAAGAAATTTGGTCGATTGGCTTCCGGGCTACTACTGGCTGCGGCATTGACCGGTTGCAGCGCCGGTTCAGATCACACCACCCCTTCTGGTTCATCGGGAGATTACAGCCACTGGAACCAATTTTCCACCCAGCTCTTCGCCCAGGTTTCGGATCAACCCAATGTTCTGGTGTCCCCCACCTCCGCTTATTTTGCCCTGGCCATGCTGTCTGACGGTGCGGCTGGAGACACAGAAAAGGCCTTTAATACTGTCCTTGGCCAATCCGGACCGGAGCTGAACCAAAACGCCCAATCCTTGCTAAAATCCCTCCAAGAAGCTGAGGGCAGCACAACGCTGAGTATTGCCGACGGGCTATGGATTAATGAGCAGTTCACCGTGGAGCCATCCTATATTAACCAGGTGAAGAAATATTACGATGCCCAGGTGGAGGTTCTGGATTTATCCAAGGCCAAGGACCCCATTAACCGCTGGGTTTCCAAACAGACCCAGGGGCTGATTCCGGAGCTTCTGGAAACAAATCCCGCCCCTTCGGACGTCATGGTCCTGGTTAATACCCTATATTTTAAGGGAAAATGGCAGCAGGCCTTTGAGGCCGAGGCCACGACGGAGGGGCCCTTTACCCAGGCTGACGGCAGTACCGCCACCATACCCTTTCTAAAATCCAGGGACTATTCTTGCCGCTATTTTAAAACCGAGGGCTTGGAGGGGGCCATCCTCCCCTACGATGATGGAAAGACCGCCTTTGTGGCGCTGCGGCCAGAGGATGGCGGCGCCATTCGGGATGCCCTGGCCGACTTCTCTGCCGATACCCTGGCTCGGATGATAGAACAGGCCCAGGATAAAACACTGGTTCTCTCCCTTCCCAAATTTGAGACGGAAGCCACCCTTCCCCTGGATCAACCGCTGGACAACCTGGGGCTATCCATTGCCTTCAGCAGTAAGGCTGATTTTTCTAAAATCGGTAAGGATCTTTTAATCAGCGAGGTCCTCCAAAAAACAAAGATTATTGTCGATGAGGCCGGTACTGAGGCAGCAGCGGCCACCGAAATCACCATGAAGGTCACATCCCTGCCGCCAGAGCCGGAAATCATTCTGGATTTCAACACCCCCTTTGCCTATTTCATTGTCGATACTCAAAGCGGGCTGCCTCTATTTATGGGGATTTACGATTCACCATCATAAGAAAATAAAAGAGGGCTGTCTCGGACAGCCCTCTTTTAGCGGAGACAAACGTCCCCTTCCCACCTAACGCTGGCAGTTACCGGAGCCACTGCCGTCCCGGAGACGTTCGTGCCCGCCGGTTTCACTCCCATTGCCATTTCCATTGTGGTGTCCGCCACCCTCACCGTTTTGGGTGCCGTCACAGTTTTCCTGGGTACACTGGGTCTGGGTACAGCCTGCGGCGTTGGCGCCAGCATTTGCAGCTCCATTGCCAGCGCCATTGCCGGCTCCAAAACCATTGCCCGCAGCCAGGGCGGTGGTCCCCATAAGACCCAACAATGCAGTAGTCACCACAGCACCCATTACTTTACCTTTTAACATGATTTACTTCCTCCATTCTTTAACATTGACCCTATTATACGATGAAGTTGTGGCAAAACCATGGCCGATTACGTTATAATGATGAAAAAACAATGGCAAGTGCCATCATTTCGTCATATTTACACCCTATACTATTCTTATGATCCACACTCAAAAGGAGGCCCCCCATGCCCAATCTTTTAATCGCCGATGATAACCCCCAAATTTGTTCTATTCTAAAGGAATACGCTAAATTAGAAGGCTTTACCGTTTATACTGCTGCCGACGGCAAGGCGGCCCTGGATGCCTACCATGCCCACCCCATGGATATGATTCTCCTCGATGTCATGATGCCTTTAAAGGATGGCTTTGAGGTCTGCCGCACCATCCGGCGGGAAAGCACAGTTCCCATTATTATGGTAACCGCCCGGGGTGAAGATTTTGAACGGATTATGGGCTTGGACATCGGTGCCGATGACTACATTGTCAAGCCTTTTTCCCCAGGTGAGGTCATGGCCCGGGTTCGGGCGATTCTGAGGCGGCTGGAACCCACCAAGGAGGACGCCCACCAGGAAACCTGCACCCTGGATAATCTGGTGTTAAACCTCACCAATTATGAGGCCGCCATCGATGGCAATCCCCTTGCCCTGACGAAGAAGGAGCTGGAGCTTCTCTGGCTTATGGCCACCCATCCCGACCGGGTCTACACCCGGGATAATCTGCTGGATCAGGTCTGGGGTTACGATTATTTTGGCGATACCCGAACCGTCGATTCCCACATTAAGCGGCTGCGGGCAAAAATTGATCTGTTTCCCCATCCCCACTGGCAAATTAAAACCGTTTGGGGGGTAGGCTATAAATTCGAGGAGTGTCCCCATGACGCTGAAGATTAAAGGAAAACTAACGATTTTTTCAGCCGCCATGCTACTGTTTTTCAGCATCATCGTGGGCGTATTGTTTCTCGGAATGTTCTCCCGTCTAACGACAGCGATCTACAAGGATAATCTGGAAGAACGGGCGGAAGCCGTCGCCCACAGCATGTCCGGTTTTATCAGCGAAGAAGCCGCACGATCCGAGACAGATCACGGAAAAGGCTATGGTCAATCTGAAAGTTTTGGGAAACACTCCTACTATTTGCGCTTTATCGATGATGCCGCCGGTGCCGATTCCTGGATTGTCAATGCCGATGGCTCAACCTTCTCCCTGGATAATGGGGAGACCACTGAACAATCGGATCTTTCAGATGAAGGCATGGCCCTTCTTCCCCAAGTGTTCGAGGGAGAGACCGTTACCCAGGAACATCAAGGTGGCTTCTTAGCCGTCCCGGCCATTCTGGTGGGGACTCCCGTAACCGATGGCGAAGGCAATGTTATTGCGGCAGTGATGATGGATACCCACGCCACTGGCGTTTCCGATACCATTGAATCCGGGATTAAAATCCTCCTGGCCAGCATGGTGATTGCCCTGGGCCTCGCCATTTTGTTGTCTTCGGTACTGGCCAAACGCTTCACCCATCCTTTAAAACGTATTGAAGAAACCACTAAAGTCCTGGCCCAGGGGGATTACACCGCCCAAACCCAGGTGGTGACCAATGACGAAATTGGCTCCCTAGCCATTCATGTGGATGCCCTGGCCCATCGTCTGGATGAGGCGTCCCAGGAAAGTGAGAAGTTAGAGCGCCTTCGCCAGGCCTTCATCGCCAATATTTCCCATGAGCTGCGCACTCCGGTGACGGTCATGCGGGGGTCCCTGGAGGCCCTTAAGGACGGTGTGGTTTCCGACTCGGATCAGGTCCAGGAGTATTACACCCAACTAGTGGACGAAAGCATCCATCTGGAGCGCATGGTCAACGATCTACTGGAGCTGACCCGCCTCCAAAACATCGACTACTCCATTGAGAAGGAGCACCTAAACTTGCCTGATGTTTTAGACGATGCCCTGCGCACCTGCCGCCAACTGGCTGCCCGGAAGGGCATCACCCTGGATTTGAAACGGGATGTCCAGCACTTCCCCTATGAGGGGGATTATGGCCGTCTGCGCCAGCTCTTTATCATTATTCTGGACAACGCCGTTAAGTTTACCCCCGTGGGGGGAATGATTGAAATTCAATCAAACCAGTCGACCGATGCCATGGCGGTGCATATCACCGATCACGGCCCGGGGATTTCCCCAGAAGACCTCCCCCATATCTTTGACCGTTTCTACAAAGCCAACACGGGAAGCAACCCAAAGGGCACCGGCTTGGGCCTGGCCATCGCCGGCCAAATTGCTATGCGCCACGGTATCACCATCTCAGCGGACAGCACCCCAGGGGGCACTACCACCTTCACCATCCGTATTCCCACATAAAAAAACGGCGCAATGCCGTTTTTTTATGCCCTGTGTTTTTTTTCAACTTTATGATAAAGAATGGGACCAATAGCCAGACCTAAGCCCAAAACCAGACCAATGATCATCCGTAGGTTGCCAGTGCTTTTAGAGGGTGGCACCACTGTGGTGAAGGCTATTTTAGCTGGGCCGGCCATCACACTGCCGTCCCGGGCACTAATGGTCGTATCGATGCGCAGGGTGTAGGTTTTACCCTCCCGAAGGGATTCCTTAGGGGTGACAATAATATAATTCCGTCGGTCCGGGGCTTCATTTTCATCAGCCATGGTAATCTCCACCGGGATCTTGGTGTCGTTTTGCCAGAGGGTGATGGCATTGGTGTTCACCGTCCGTACCCCTGTGCTCACCACATTTTTGTTAAACTCCAGCTCGATGATCGTATTGAGGGGCACCTCTGTGGCTTTATTAGCCGGGGAGGAGGACACCAGGCCGAGGGGTTCCTCTGCCCGAACCGGGCACAATCCTTCTGTAGCCGTCCCCAGCATCAGGAGCATTCCCACAATCAACACATATCTCATTGATCCTTTTTTCGCCAACCTCATGGCACTGCACACCCCCAGACTTTTTTACCATTATACCACTTTAGAACGCGTTTTAAAAGCGCAGCACCACAACCGCAGTGCTGCGCATGGAACGATGGTTATTCACATCGGTTTGTCCCGTAATACTTAGGCCGTCCGTGGATTGTATAGCAGGCATCGCGACCTTGAGGCGAACAGGCATAGCCTGTACGACGAGCGGGAGCATGACGGTTATACAATCTGCGAACAGCCGCCCTCTGCCGTTACCTAAAGGGACAAACCCCTCCTATTGCTTCGCCAGGAAAGCATCCACTTCCTCTGCCGTAGGCAGTGATGGCTGGGCCCCAAGTTTGGTACAGGCTAACCCCCCCACGGCATTGGCGTATTTAGCCGCTGCGAGGATATCCCCGGTTTCCACATACATCTTCACCAATGCCCCGGTAAAGGCATCCCCAGCGGCGGTAGGATCCACACAATCGACCGTATAGGGCGGCACCATCTCCTGGATGCCCTCACCGTAGATATAGGAGCCCTTGTCCCCCATCTTCAGTACCACATACTGGCAATGGGCGCGTTCTATAAGCTTCCTGGATGCTTCCAGACAGGTGTCCTCGTCCACAGGCAGAATCCCAACCAAAGCCTTGGTTTCGGTTTCGTTGGGGGAGAGGATGGTCAACCCCTTCATTTTTTCCAGGGGATAATCCTGGGCCGGGCCGGCATCGAGACAGGTAATGATTCCCTTTTCCCTTGCCATCTCAAGGGCGGCAATATTGGTTTCCAGGGGGATTTCCAGCTGCATCATAACGGCCTGGGGTGCCTTGGCAAAAGCGCCAGCCAAGGCATCCGGAGCAGTGGCGTCGTTGGCCCCCTTGTAGATGATAATGCGGTTCATCCCGCTTTCTTCTAAAAGAATAACGGCCATTCCCGTACTCTGACCCTCCACCAGCTGTATATAGTCGGTATCCATTCCTTCGGCTTCCAGCATTCCCTTTAGGGCTTCCCCATTGGCATCCTGTCCCAACGTACAATAAACAGCAACATCAGCTCCCACCCGGGATGCCGCTACGGCAGAGTTAGAGCCCTTGCCGCCACCGGCATTCTTGTAGCTATCCCCCAGAACACTTTCACTGGGATCGGGAACGCGCTCCATCTGCAGAATCAAATCCATCATGATACTGCCCACCATCAAAATCTTTGCTGCCATCCTGTTACCTCCAACTTTTATAATTTCTTATATCCTACCATGAATCTGTAATGATATAATGCGATTATATTTGCAGTTTAAATAATCTTTAAGGAGACGACCGCCCATGTCAGCCATTCATGAAATCCCGCTGAACCAACCCATGGCGGATATCCTGTCTGCCGTGGAGGCCGACAGCGGCCGCTTCGGCCTGCCGGCCGGCGACTGCCTGCGCATGCGCCTGATTTGCGAGGAGCTGCTGGCCACCCTGCAGGATATCATCACCAACACCGAAATGTAATCACTGGAAATAAAATGACCATTACCAAAACCTACGAAGGCAGCTGCCTCACCATCGCCTGATCCGGCCGTCTGGATACGTCCACTGCGCTTCAGCTGGAAATGACCCTCAAGGAATCCATCGCGGGCATCCAAAAGCTGGTATTTGATTTTACCGCCATGGAATACCTTTCCTCCGCGGGACTGCGGGTCCTGCTGTCCGCCCAAAAGACCATGAACAAGTAAGGAGACATGATTCTCACCGGGGTCAACGATGCGATCATGGAGGTCTTCGATATCACCGGCTTCACCGATATCCTAACCTTCCAATAGCCCAAGCTTACCCAAGGCTTTTAACCAGCCGGAGACGGTTTGCATCCCCCTCCCGGCTGTAGGACACCTCATCCATGAGCTTTTTCACCAAGTAGATACCCAGCCCCCCCCCAGGGCCCGCTCCTCCGCCCCTCCAGTGAGGAGCGGGTCTGACTGCCGGGTGGGGTCAAAAACCGAGCCGTCATCCCACACCGTCACCTGGACCTGCCCCGCCCCGACGCTGCAGGTGATTCGAATCTCCCGGGCATCCCCATGGATGATGATATTGGCCACCACCTCATCCAGGGCAATACCATATTTTACCACGATCTCCGGGGGGCACCCCCCGGCGTAAGGGTCAGGCGCTGCTCGGCATATTGAATACCCTCCATGGCCCCCAGCACCAGATTTCTCCGCATCTCAAGGGGTTTGAAAATCCCGGACTTTTTCAAATAGGGGGGATTGTGACCCGCATTGACAAAGCGGACCTCTCCCGTTGAGATTTCCAGCATTCCCATCCAAGCGGTGACAAACATCCCTTCATCATTGCCAGCACAGAGCTCTTCATTGGCACCCGTCATGGCCTCCGCGACACCAACCCCCGTTTCCACCACACTTTTCAACAGCGTCTTAACCGTCATCATAAACATGGCGGCGGGAATGCCCTTACCGGAAACATCCGCCACCAGAAAGACCAAATGGTCCGAATCCAGAAGATAGAAATCGAAGAAATCGCCCCCCACCTCCTTGGCGGTATCCATGGTGGCGTAAATATCAAACATTCCAGCGTAGTCCGGAAAGGGCTTAAAGGTATCCGGCAAGGTCGATGCCTGAACCGCCCGGGCAAAGGCCAGCTCCTGGTCGATGCGCTCAGCCGCATCGGCGATGTACTGCTTCAGGGTCTTGACGGTGACATTGATATCATCGGACAGGGAGGCAAACTCGGCATTACTCCGGACATCCACCGTGACCTACAGATTGCCGCTGGTAATCTGGGCTAAAGAGCGGTTGATTTCCTGGATATTGGCCACCACCTTTTTTTTGATGAGTGAATAGACCATAATGTAGAGCGCGGCAAAGACCAGAACATCCATAAACGCCACCACATAGGCCGAAACATCCCGGGTAAAGAAAACTTCATCTATGGGTGCATAGGCAATGATGGTCGTGTCCCCCAGTGTGCTGTAAAGGACAAAGGCCTCCCAGTGGTAGACCTGGCTTTCAAACCGGACCCCAGGCTCCCCCCCCTGCAAATCAATGCCAATATCCCCAAGGGTTTGACCGGTCGCACCTCTGCCGTCACTCAAAATCCGCCCGGATGCATCTGCCAGGATGATGCCCCCGGAGGTCCCGATGTGCCCATTGGCTGACGCTTCTCCAGATGCCTGTAACGCCCGGCTGATATCGGACACCTGAACCCCTAAGATAGTATCAATGGATTTCTCGGCCAAGGCCGTTTGCAAAATGAAAATAAAGACACTCGCTACCAGGAAAGCAATGGTGACACAGAAGAGTAGCCAGCGCTCGAAGGTCTGGACAATTCGCTGCTGGCCTTTACTGCGCACCCGACATTCTTCGCTGTTCGCCGCAATGGCCAAAAGCGCCACCATTACACACAGACCATTAATGATCATCATGGGGAAGCTGCATTGTCTGACAAAAGCAAAATCCCGCTGGATATCTCCCATATTGGTGATGAAGATCATCAGCATATGAAAAACCTCCATCACCATGGCAATAAGCAGACCAAAGGTCCATGTCGGTTTTTTATCATCCAACAGCTTTCGTCGCAGCAATGCTGCCAACACCCCAGCCAGGACCGTCGAGATACTGCAGGCCAGGCGGGTGTAAGTGCCCGCTCCCCAGTAAATGGCAAACCATCGTCCCACCCCGCCGATTATCC
Source organism: Eubacterium aggregans (assembly GCF_900107815.1). GTDB lineage: Bacteria > Bacillota > Clostridia > Eubacteriales > Eubacteriaceae > Eubacterium_O > Eubacterium_O aggregans. The sequence continues at coordinate 10,474 of NZ_FNRK01000025.1, read as the reverse complement.
CGGCAATGATTCCTGCCGGTGCCCCGAAGATCAGCCCGGCACATAGGGGCGCAGCATCCCGCACATTGATGATGGCCCCATCGATGTCAATGCCAAAGGTGGTGGCCAGGTTAGCTAAAATCCCAAAGAGAATGCCAATGACGATTTGACGATGCCAAAAGTCCGCCCTTCCCAGCTGTTTCTGACGTTTTGAATCGAAACGATACACCAGATAAACCACGCCGTCAAAGAGTAAGGCCATGAGCAACAACCGGCCATAATCCATTAACATCGTCCCCTCCATTCGTCATTCCTCCTGGCACTTTCTTGCTTTTGCTGTTTTAAGTATAACATATCTTCGGAAATCAGCAGTAAAACCTGAATAATTTATCGCACAAAAAAACCAGGGCATCTACCCTGGTTCAGTTTTTTCATCATTCTTAATACGTAAAAGCGCCCTCAATTTCGGTGTCCAACAAGTCAATTTTCACACTGCGTGTCAATACATCGGAGTAAGAGAAAGATAAACGCTGTGGTGCCCGTTTTTCCTCCTTGACCTTAACCGTAAAAATACTTGGATAAGTTCCTTCAATCACGCCTTCTTTATGATAAAGTTTTTTTTTGCTCTTATGTGCTTCCAGCTTGATGCGGCAACCGCGGTAAGATTCGACTTCACGTTTGACATCATTAATCGTCGCCCGTTGTTTTTGCATTCACTTCACCTCACTGCTTGTTCTGAAAATAGTATATCAGGTTTTTCAATAAAAGTAAAGCAAATATTTTAGCAATTGCAAATCTTAAAGTCAATATGTAAATTAAATATTTTTTTACAGCGTGTAATCCCTTGCACAGGCACTATATCTTGTGTGTAATGCAAACATTTCTTAAGCATTCTCTTTGGGCAATACCCTTTTGAGGGCTGGTCGCCTAATGCTTTTGGGAGATCTCTAAAAGCTTATTCTTTAATTCGCCTTCGATCTTGGCCAGCTCGACCTCTGCCTCACGCCGTTTTTGGCGTCCATCGGCCTGGATCTGGAGGACCTCATCAAAGGTCGAAATTAAAGACTCATTGGTTTTCTTTAAGGTTTCGATGTCTACAATACCCTTTTCCGATTCCTTGGCCGTCTCAATGGTGTTGATCTTTAAAGTTTCGGCGTTTTTACGCAGCAGCGCATTGGTCATATCTGTCACCTGACTTTGGGCCTTTGCGGCCTCGGTGGAGTGGGCGACGCCCAGGGCCAGGACCATCTGGCTCTTCCACAGAGGAATGGTGTTGACCAGGGAGGATTGGATCTTTTCTGCCATCAGGGTATCATTATTTTGGACCAACCGGATTTGGGGTGCCATTTGCATGGAGATGACCCGGGTAAGTTCTAAGTCATGAAGCTTCTTTTCAAAGCGGTTGCACATGGAGGCTAAATCGTTGGCGGCCTGGGCATCCTCAGGGAGACCCGTCCGTTTCGATTTTTCCACCAAAGCCGGCAGATCGACGGTTTGTACCTCTTCCAGCTTTTTCTTCCCAGCCAGAATGTACATGGACAGCTCTTTAAAGTAGGTCAGGTTGATATCATACATCTTATCCAACATGGCGATGTCCTTGAGGAGCTGGATCTGATGCCCTTCCAAAACATCACAAATTTTGTTGACGTTGGTTTCCGCCGCGGCGTATTTGGCTTTCATACCTTCGATTTTATTGGCCCCTTTTTTGAAAAAGCCAAAAATCCCCTTATCCTCTTCATCAACGTCAAACTTTTTCAACTCAACAACCATACTGGTCAGCATATTCCCAACCTCACCCAAATCCTGGGTTTTGACGTTGTCCAGAGCGGTATCGGAAAAATCGGCAATTTTCTTTTGTGCCCCAGCTCCGTACTGCATGACCAGGTTGGAATCATTGATATTGATTTGTCTGGCGAATTCATCCACCATGCGCTGTTCCTCGGGGGTCAGGGGGTTTTCCTCCACCACCTGTTCCACGGCCTTAGCCTGGGGCACCTCTAGGGTCAGCTCTGGCTTAGACTCCGCACCAGCAAAGGGGTCCAGGGTCAGGCTTGGGGTTTTTACCCCTTCCATTTTTAATTCATCACTCATACGATCTCCTCCATTTTAAGATTCCTTATTCATTTGCAACAGACCATCCTCGGTTAAACCTTCCTGGGCGAACATTGTCTTCATGACGGAGATATCCGTGGAAATGTCCATGGCCGTATCCTGATAAAAGCTGTCCAGGAGCTTTTCAAAGGCGCTGCTGATGGTATCCAGGGTTTCTTCAATTTCGTCCTTGGAACGCTTAATATTGGGCCCCTGGACTGGTTCTGCCTCCAGATCCTTGTAGGCATTAACCAACTTTAAGGTAGTGGGCAAATAATAGCCCATAAACCGCCTTATTTCCATAAGCTGATCCGGATTTTTCTGGATGAAATCAAAGATTTTTCGAATGATGGTTTCCAGACGGTCTAACTTCCGGGATACGGATTCCTCCGGAATGGCCGCATTGGCCTCTTGGATTTGCCGAATATTGGCTTCACCCTCTTCAATTACCAGGCGGACTTCTTTATACACGGGGTTTTCAGCCTCCAGCCTGCGCTGCTGCTCCTCTGCCTGCTGTTGTCTTTGGATTGCCTCCTGCTGCAGCCGTTCCCCCTCTTTCATTTTCTTGTAGGCCTCATAGGCATCATCACTGAGGAGGAGCATTTGACCATCATCGGTAATACGCCCTTCAGGAAACATTCGGGCTTCAATCATCCGATTGAGGTCCTTATCCACATATCGCTGGGATTTCCCGATGGTATCCGCCAACTCCTTGGTATCCACGTAGGCCCGGCCCCCCAGCTGTTTCACATATTTACGAAATCGGGTAACCCGGTTCATCAGGCTCTTGGCCTTTCCCCCCATGTATCCCCCCAGAACCAAAAGCCCTGCACTGACAATCTGTAGGCCAATGCCTAATCCGCCAATGAGTGCAGCACCGGCCATTCCTGCTGCGGCGATAATCGTCACGACACTCCCAACGACCAGGAATGGCCCGGAGACCGTTCCGGCAGGGGATTTTGCCACAGGCGCCCGCATGGGCTTAGGCTGAGGGGACTGGTTCGTCGCTGCCACCTGGGCCGCCTTAATGGACTTTTCCATTTGGTACTGTCCCTTTTTAATGCCCTTTTTGGCTTCCACTAAAGCTTTATCCACCGTACTTGAAATCATGGACCCCAATTGTTCATAATTTACGGAGGAAATGGCATCCTGTACGATTTTCCCAATATCCTCACCGATATTACTATCTTTTTTTTCATCCGCCATTGTATCAACTCCCAATTTTAATCGATTCTGTTTGATATTATACCACAGATACACCCGGGTTGAAATGAACAGTATCCCTTCTTAAGCACATTCTATGCGTCCTTCTGCCCTTCACCCACTTTCAATAAGAACTCCATAATCGCCGGCAAATATACCTCCGGGTGTGTGATGAAATCATCATGGAGCGCACCTTCCTGATAAAGCAAAGAAGCCCCTGGAATCGCTGCGGCCATGGTTTGGGTGTGCCGACGGGTGACAATATCCCTTGTACCAGAAATGATCAAGGTTGGTGCCTCAATGCCCTCCAGGACGGTTCGATTCATCTTTGGCTCTTTGACCATCAGGGCGTACTGCCGACGTTTATGGGCGAGATCTTTGGAAAAGGGGGCTGCCAGACACAAACCGACATAGCTGAAATGAATGAAAAGCCAGGCCATCGGACGCAGGCCTGATGGCCAGGCATTGGCCCCCACCGGCACAATGGCGGTCACTCGCTGGGGGCAGCTGATGGCCAGCTGCAGGGCAATGTTTCCCCCGTCGGAAAAGCCGACAACTGCCGCCTTTTCAATGGAAAGGGCATCCATTACCCGGGAAATATCCACCGCAAAGAGGGCCATGCTCCATGGTTCTTCCCCTGGTTCAGACCGCCCATGTCCCCGGGTATCCAGGCACACGACGGTAAAGTGATCCTTTAAAACTGCGATATGCGGTTCAAAAATCCCCATATCCTCTCCATTCCCATGGAGGAGGAGTACCGCCGGACCGGATCCCTCCATGCGGTAATGAATATGGGTGCCTCCGGCATTGGCAAAACCTTCAATGGCTTTTGCCTTTCCAAATCTCCCTGCTGCTAATTTAATCATGATGGATCGCCTCATTCTTTTCGAATTTCAACAGAACATTTTTTAGCTGTTTTTCATTTTACCGAAGCTTTCTTAAAATTTCCAGTTTGACAATTTAAGAGGGATTGTCGATAATAGTATACTATAAAACCATTGGACTGAGAGGACAGAAATGAACAAATTTCCCACCATTGAACAAACGGACCAATTAAAGGACTATCAGGAGCAGATTGCCCATCGCCGCCTCCCCGTTCCTCACCCGGATGTGGCCTTTTCCGGAACAGCGGGCTCCCACACCGAGGATGCCGCCATGTCTTTTTTTGGGGAATCGGCTCATTTCATCTCCCATGCTTCCTTTGAGGATGTTTTTAAAAGCATTACCGGCGGTGGGGCCCACTACGGGGTCCTGCCCATTGAAAACAGCTCCACCGGTGCCATTGCGGCTGTCTACGATCTGCTCTCTGACTATCGATGCTTTATCGTCGGTGAGGAAAAGCGGGCCATCATCCAATGCCTGATGGCCGCCGAGGGTGCCACTCTGGATACTCTTCAGGAAATTTACTCCCATCCCCAGGGCTTCCAGCAATCCGGGCGCTTTTTAGAGGGCTATCCCCAGTGGACTTGTATTCCCTGGCACAATACGGCGGTGGCTGCCCAAATGGTTGCTGAAGCCAAGAACCCCGCCTACGGTGCCATCGCAAGCCCCCGGGCCGCCCAGATCCATCACTTGAATATCCTGGCCGAGGGTATCAACACTGCCACCCAGAACACCACCCGATTCGTGATAGTGGCTGCCCAGATGGAGAATCGCCCAAATCAGGATAAAATGAGCATCGCCTTCCACCTGCCCCACTACACCGGTGCCCTTTATACGGTCCTGGGGATTTTTGAACGCCATCATCTCAACCTCTGTAAAATCGAATCCCGGCCCATCCCCGATGCGAATTGGGAGTACCAATTCTTCCTCGATTTTTTGGGTGCCGAGGACAGCGCCACCGTGGACGATGCCATCGCCGAGCTCATCCAGGGCACCGTCCGCTTCCGATTTTTGGGCCGTTACGCCTCAAAAAAATAACGCCCTTGGAAAAAGGCGGTTCATGGCACAAAAAAAGGGAGGATGAGGGGTATCCTCCCTTGCAGAATAAATTCTGCCGAATGCTAATGCATTCGTTTCGTGTCACCACGAATGGCATCAAACCAATGCACTAAAAAAGCGACTCTATCTTATCCTCTCTGACAAAGCCGCTGAAAGTGCAACTGGCTGGCATTCTGCTAGTGCAGAGAAGCCCCTATAGCTTTGCGCCACTGCTTTTCAACAGCTTAGCCAAATGGATATGTTTTTTACTAGTTTTAATTCATTCTAACATTAAGGTCAATTCGCGTCAATGGTTTTCTTAATATTTTCTTAGATTAATATATTTTTATCAATCCATAAGGATCTTCACGTCTTCTAGAGAACAACTTTTCGCCTTTACTAGACAAAATACTGATTAAATTCGCTTTTATCTGACGCCCAATCATGGCCCACATCAAAGCTGATCAGCTGATCCTTCACGAGCTTGGCCAGGTTGGCATTCAAGGTATGCATGCCTTCCTTGCCCCCGGTCTGCATCACCGAGGCCAGCTGGTGGGTTTTATTTTCCCGGATCATATTGAGGACCGCATCGGTGCCAGTCATAATTTCATGGGCAGCCATCCGACCTTCTCCCGTGGCCAGGGGCACCAGCTGTTGGGTAATAACCCCTTTAAGGGTTGCAGCCAACTGGGTCCGGATTTGCTGCTGGCTGTGGGAGGGGAAAACATCGATAATCCGGTCAATAGTGTTGGCGGCGCCAATGGTGTGCAGGGTGGAGAGGACCAAATGGCCGGTTTCTGCGGCGGTTACTGCCGCAGAAATGGTCTCGAAGTCCCGCATTTCCCCCACTAGAATAACATCCGGGTCCTCCCGGAGGGCGGAGCGCAGGGCATCGGCAAAGCTGACCACATCCACGTCCACCTCCCGCTGATGGACCATGCTGCGCTTATGGTTGTGCTTATACTCCACCGGATCCTCAATGGTGAGGATATGCTTCTGGTAATTGGTATTGATATAGTCTAACATGGCCGCCAGGGTGGTGGATTTTCCACTTCCCGTTGGACCCGTCACCAAAATCAATCCCCGGGGCTCGCTGGCCAGGCGTCTGATCACCGGGGGAAGCTTTAAATCCTCAAAATCGGGAATCCGATCGTTCAGCAGCCGGATGGCCGCCGTCATCTCCCCCTGCTGGCGATAAACATTGACACGCTGGCGCAGCCCTTCCGGGGTGACGTAGCAGAAGTCCGAATCCTGGCCGGCCTCGATCTTCCCCCGCTGACGCTCATCCATCATTCCCCAGATCATGTTTTCTATTTCATCCCTGGTCATTTCAAAGGGCCCCTGGGCCAGGGCACCGTTCTTTCTGAATACGGGCTTTAGCTCCGCCGTCAGATGAATATCCGAGCAATCATTTTTCCGTCCAAAATCAATGAGTTCTAAAAGGGTTGACATGTCATTTTCCTTCCAAATTTGCATCCATTAATCCACATAGTAGGTCACCTTCAGCAGCTCTTCCATGGTGGTGACCCCGGAGAGGACCAGCCGGACCAGGCTCTGGCGCAGATAGTGGATTTTCTCGTTCTTTTCCACATAGGCATAAATTTCCTCGGCAGGGACATTCCGGGAGATCATATTGCGCAGCTCCCGGTCAATGGCCAAAATCTCGTGGACGGCAATTCGCCCTTTGTAGCCCGTGCCATTGCACTGATGGCACCCCTTCCCCCGATAAAGTACCGCCACATCCTGCCCTAAAATTTCCTTTTCCGCAGGGGTCGGGGTGTAGGCCTCCTTACAATTGGGGCAGATCTTTTTCACCAGACGCTGGGCCACCAAGCCCGTCAGGGAATTGGCCACCATGTAGGGCTCCACCCCCATGTCAATCAGCCTGACAATGGAAGAAACGGCATCGTTGGTATGGAGGGTGGAGAGCACCAAGTGACCGGTGATGGCAGCCCGAACGGCGATATCCGCGGTTTCTGCGTCCCGGGTTTCCCCCACCATGATAATGTCCGGGTCCTGGCGGAGCAGGGACCGCAGCCCCACCTCAAAGGTCAGGCCGGCCTGGGGATTGACCTGGGTTTGGTTGATACCATCCAGGTTTCGTTCCACGGGGTCTTCAATGGTACTGATGTTGACATTCTTTTGGGAAAACATCTCTAAGATCATGTACAGGGTTGTGGTTTTCCCACTTCCCGTGGGACCGGTCATATAGACGATGCCATGGGGACTTTGGAGGATACGGAGCATCTTTTCATAATCCTCGGTTTCCATACCAAAGGTTTCGGCATGGTCCAGGCGGGTGTTCAGACTCAAAAACCGCAGCACTGCCTTTTCACCATACACCGTGGGAATGAGGGAGGTCCGGATATTCATCTCTGTTCCCTTTATCCGTACCCGGAAATGACCATCCTGGGGGAGACGCCGTTCCGCAATATCCAAATTGGAAAGTATCTTAATCCGGGCGATAAGGTTTTGATGGAGGGTCGGTGATAAGGTCAGGTACTCAACAATAAGGCCATCAATCCGCATCCGAACAACAGTCTGCGTTTCAAAGGGCTCGATGTGGATATCGCTGGCCCCGGCATTAAACCCCTTAATCAAGATGGAGTTAATGAGGTTGACCACCGGCGCATCGCTGCCATCAGCATCCAATTCTTCTACCACCGAAAGGGTCTCTGAATCCTCCACTGCCAGATTCGCCTCACTGGCTGCCTTCTTCGCTTCAATTTCAGAATAGGTGGCATCGATGGCCTTGGCAATTTCTTCCCGGGTGGCCAGCACCGTGTCGATAATCTTCCCGGTAATCATCCGGAGATCTTCCAGAGCATAAAAATCCAGGGGATCGTTCAGAGCCACTAAAAGATGTCCTTGTTTTTCTGCAACGGGGATGACACCGTATTTTTCTGCAATATTCCTTGGGATTTCAGCGGCTGCGGTCATGTCCACTACCAAATCGGCCATCCGAATCACCTTGAGATCCAACCGCTTTGCCAGTGCTGTCAGGACCTGCTCCTCTGTCACATATCCAGTATCTACAAGAATGGCTCCCAGGCGCTTGCTGCGGTCTACTTTTTGGTAAGCCAGGGCCTCACCAAGCTGTGCATCGGTAATATACCCATCATTGACCAGGATATCTCCGATTCTTATATTTTTTTTTGGCTCGCTCATCACTGCCTCCTCAAATCGGTTTCACTTTGTATCCATTATAGCATAAAAAATCGCCTTATCACAATAAATCACCCTGGATATGGACTTTGATTTGACATCGCTTTCCCAGGATGATAGGATTAAACTATATTAAATTAAAATGACCGAGGAAATGCAAGTGAAAGAAACCACCCTACTGCAAATACAGGCCTACGACTACCTCATCGACAGCATTAAAAAAGGTGAGCTTGAGCCTGGGCATATCTATTCTCTCAATCAAATGGCTAAAAAGATGGGGCTGTCCAAAACCCCCCTCCGGGATGCGGTCCTTCGTTTGGAGCAGGAACGTTATATCGATATCCTCCCTAGCAAGGGCTTCCGCCTCCACACCATGACCCAGGAGGATATTGTGGAGACCTACCAAATCCGCAACGCCATTGAGGCCTATTGTCTGCGGGAGTTGTGCCATAACATGGACACCCCCGGAGGAAAGGCCTGTGTGGATAAGCTTCAACGGAAAATTGACCTTCAACGAGAAATTGTGGAAAATACTGGCTCCAGTGAGGATTTTGCCCGTCGGGATTATGAATTTCATCGAAGCATGGTCCAATTTGTAGGCAATGCCACCATGCTGGAAATGTACCGCAGTTTTATGTATCGCATTTTCTGGCTCAATGTCACCTCTTTTTCAAAAGAAGGCCGAATGGCTGATACTGTAACCGAGCACCTGCACATGATGTCCATGATCCGCAATCAGGATATCATTGGGCTGGAAGAACAATTAGACCATCATCTTAATATTGCGAAGCATATTAATTTAGAACTTCTTTCAAAATAATCATATCTACAATAAAAGACCCCGCCCAAAAGGCGGAGTCTTTTATTAAAATTCTGAATGATTACATTTCAATTTCTGCAATACAAACGACTTGGCTGGAATCCAGTCCTTTAATGCGCAGGGGTGCGTTGAAGAACCGGGTGATCTTAGCCCCTGCGGGAATTTCAGACAGGTGCATATCCTCTACACCGGTGACAAACTTACCCGTATAATATCCCAGCATATGACGATGGCAATCCGGTGGCAGTTCACCCTCGGGGCAATCGCCTGAAGCAGAGCCAATGGCCAGGAAGTCCATCCCCACGCCCTTTAAATTCGGGAAGTTTTCTGTCAGGTAATCCCCAGCACTTGGGGCAATGTAAGCCCCTTCATTCTGATACAGGTTTTGGTCCGTATCCCGGTATTGTTCCATCCCGGTTCGAATGAGGACAAAGCTCACCTTTGACAGGGTATCCGCATAGGGTTCTAAGTCTTCCTTGTAAATCCCCTGGGCTGGTCCCTTGGGAATATCCAGCAGGGCCACATCAGTATGGCAGAAGTAGTCAATGGGCAGCTGATTAATGTCCAGGCCATCCTTCACAAAATGCCGGGGTGCATCCATGTGGGTACCGCAATGATTCGGTAATTCCGATACAAAACTGCAGAATGGGCAATCCTCGGTAACATCGGTACACTGGGTGACCTTCACAACCGGTTCTCCTGGCCATGCGTATCCTTCTGGATCGAGTGGGTGGGATAAAAACATAAACATAATATTACCTCCTAAAAATTTTTATATTGATTAAACTACTTTACAGACATCAACACTTCCGCCGCTTCCCTCAGGGTCGTGATTTCCCCCACATTCCCCGGGAAGATCACATAGGGCGTCAGGGGGAATTTACTTTCCGCCCCGGTTTGCCACACGGGAATCCCTGGTTTGATCTGGCCGAGGACATTGGCTTTTTTCACTGCCAGGGCCTTGGTGCCCACATCCGAAGAGGTGATCCCGCCCTTGGCGATGACAAAGCTGGGGACCACGCTCAGGCGGCCCACTAAAGATTGGACGGCATCGGAAATCCGGACGGATAGCCGCAGGTCGTCTTCTTTATCCCCGGTATCGGCGGTGATAAGCTTCCGGGTGGTGTACACACACACTGTTTTCCCAGCTCGAATGGCGGCTTCTTCAAGTTCCAGGCAGCGGTTAACTTCCTGGGCAAAGGCGGCTTCATCGGCCACTAAGGTAGCGTCCAGCTCGACGAAGACGATATTGGGATTTTCCTTTAAGGCGTCCACCTGTTGGCTGGTTTTTTCGGT
>NZ_FNRK01000003.1 GCF_900107815.1 Eubacterium aggregans | reverse complement strand
CTCTTTTTAGTATATCAGATTCATTAATATCCGTCTGAAAAAATGTCTTAATTTATGAGACCATTATACTTCTCCATCATAGACCGTTACATTGGGATGGTCTGCCAGCTTCGCATAGTTTTTACCCCGAAGCATATCCGTTAACCGGACCTTTTCTGCAATAGCGGCCTTAAAACGCCGGCTTTTTTCATCGAAGCCACCACCATTCAAATCCGATAGGTGTGCGCTTCGAACTAAAGATTTTGAGGGAATACACCCCACGTTGATGCAGGTTCCGCCATACATTTTAGAATCTTTTTCGATAAGCGCAACCTTTTTACCCTGGCCGGCCAAAGCTCCTGCCATGGTTTTTCCACCTTTTCCAAACCCAATGATAATTGCATCATACTTCATAATAGCCTTCTGATTATTGATTATTCGTTGCTTCAAACAGCTGATTCTCAACCATGGAAATGGTAATCTTCGCCAAATACTGTCGACATTCCTGATCCATTCCTTCAAACATTTTATCCATTACCGCTGCAATGCCAGAGGAAATTTGACAATCCTTATCCACATCCCCGGAACGCCAGGGCTGCTTGATGACATGGCTGCCCACTGCATCAAAAATACTTAACAGCGTAATCTCACCAGAGGGATCTGCCAGTTCATACCCACCGACGACTCCAGCATGGCCAACGACCAGTTTGGCTTTGCACAGTTTTCCCATTACCTTTCGGATACGGGCCGGATTAGTACATACATTATCTGCTAGCTCCTCACTTGAAACTTTATAGTCGTGATGCTTCAAGTAAACTAGGGAATGTACGGCTACAATGAATTCTCCTGTCATAAAAAACCTCCTTTGTTCCTACTATTCTGTCGTTAATCCATCGGTCCAGGTATTCACTCCACCAAAATCATAAACATGGTCATAACCCAAAGAGACTAATTTTTCGGCAGCCTGTCGGCTACGATTCCCAGAACGGCAGTAAACCAAAAGGGTTGCCTGTTTATCAGCCAATTGGCCTTCTCCACCATTTCCAATAGTCCCTAAGGGAATATTAATGGCTCCCTGAATGTGTCCACCCGCATATTCATCAGGCTCACGGACATCCACGATGGTTAATGATTGCTCCGTATCCATCATCCCCTTGGCTTGGGATGAGGAAATGGTTTCATATCCTGCTTTATGGTTGTTTTGCCGACTATAAAATAGCCATCCACCAATACCGATTAAGGCGGCAAGGACAATCACGATAATCCAAACCTTCATTTTTCACCTCTGTAATTTTAATAGTTACTTTTTATAACTGTAATTATAAATCGTACAATTAAGATTGTCAATTCTTTTTTTATTTTCTTACAAATAAACCAAGCCAACAGCATAGCTATCGGCTTGGTTGAAAGGGAGTTGAATATTTATGATGACTGTTATGCCAGCCGTTCCAGGTAGGAATGGACCGAAGAATCAGGAAAGGCTTTCTTTAAAATCGGCAAGGCTGTCGGTTCAAGGCAAAGGATGCTTTGAGCGCCAGCCATCCGGATATCTCGGAGAGCATCTTCCTCAATTTTTGTAAGCAGGGATTCTGCCATTCCAAAAATACGGTACTCTGCTCCCAAGGGCTTTTGCCAAATGGTCAGGGTATTGAGACGGACATCGCCCTTTACCAAAGGTGTAAACTCCTGACTCGTGGGGATACGGTCCTGGACAGCGTTGTCATACAGGGTGTTGAGACGGTGGCTTTCCTGGCAATACCGCAGGTTAAAGCTTCCGGCGTATAAATAGGAGGGCGTGTCACACGGGGCCCCTTTCATGGTATCCACTAAGTATTCAACCTGGAAGGCTGGAGGCATCCCCAATTTTTCGGCTAAGGTGGTCAGCATATATTTGGCCTGTGCAGAAAGGACAATCACCCGTTTGACACCTTGGTGCTCAAGGTCTTCAATCAAAGCTTTGAGATGGGCAATGCCTGCGTCAACTAAGCCATGGGCGAAATATTCAAATCCGAGAAATACCGGTCTGGCTGATGTTGGGATAAAGGACTCCCCTTTTCTTTTAAAATAATTTCCAACCCCAGCGATACCGGATTCATCAAAGGCTGCTGTGGCATCATCAATGAGCAGAGCGGTATCGCTTGCGGGATCAATGGGCAGACCATTGGTGTAATCCAGTTGGTTCACCCCGTAGATATGGCCTCCGTTTTTGCCCAGGGTTTCTTCTAAAGCTTCCGCAATGGATACCCCGTAGCCCTTCTGTACAAACATTTCACGGCAAAGGATGGTGACGTCCGTTCCATCCTCAGGGTTCTCGCCAAAATTCTGCCAGCGCTCCCCCTGGCGGGAAAGGATACTTTGGAATTGGAGATTCGCAATGAAATCATTGGCCTCCAGGTCCCCCTTAAAAACTGAACGGGCCAGCTGTAACCGTCTGGAGGGATAATCATGCATCATGCAGGAAGCCCGGAATTCTGGGCAATAGCAGACCGCTTGGTCCATATGGATCACCTGATGATTCAGCTGCTCTTCGTAATTTTTTAATGTATAGTCTCTCATAATCCCAGCACTCCTTTATTGACTAATCCCTTTGGATCCAAGGCATCTTTAATCTTTTGCATGACTTCAACACCAGCTTGTCCATGTTCTTCCACCAGATAAGGGGCTTTCGCTTTTCCACTGCCATGGTGATGGGATACATTGCCCCCATTGGCCAGGCTTGTCCGAATGGCGGTATCCAGACATTCTTTATAACGCTGTTCACCATCAAAATCATCGCCTCCCGTTTGGGCATGGAAGATAACATAGACACTGGCCCCAGTATGATACACATGGGAGAAATGGCAGTCGACACTGGTGCACAGGGGCTCCAGAGCTTTGCGCATTTCCCGCCAAACATTGGCAATGCAATCCCAGGGTGCGGCTACTTCAATGGCATCGGCAGTCCCGCCCTTCATGGCATCATGATCCAGCATTTTTTTAGTGGAGAAGCCAGAGTTGAACCAATCATACCCCGGTTCTTTGCCTTTGGACACACCCCCATTGGCTTCGCAATAGGCCTTTACCAACTCCACTTCTAAATCAACCTGTTTTGCCAGACCTTCGTACCCAAAGACGACAAAGACATGGCCTGTTTCATAGCCGTATTTTTCAATCTTCGGAATGGCTTCCTCCTCGTCATAGACCCTTACGACAGCTGGGTGGACATTGTTCTGCACAAAGCTGCGAACCGCAGTGAGTGCCTGCTCTGTCGAGGGGAAGGTATAAGCCTCAAAATAACGTTTTTCTGCCACGGGATAGATTTTAACTTCCACCTCTGTCACTAAGCCATAAACCCCTTCGGCTCCTAAAAATAGCTGGTCGAGCTCTGGACCCGTTGAGGCCTTTGGACATTTATGGGTCCGCAGGATATGCCCATTGGGAAGAACCACCTCCATGGAATTGACCATATCGTCCATTTTGCCGTACTTGGTGGAGAAGGTGCCAATGGCCCGGGTGGAAACCATCCCACCCAGCACCGCACTCTGGAAGGACTGGGGATACTGGCCGCAGGTAAACCCGGCTTCGTTTAACATATTTTCAAATTCAGCCCCGGTTAAGCCCGCACCGCCCGTTGCCGTGCAATTGATGGCATTGATTTCAAAATGACGCAGGCGCTTCAGATCCACCATAACCTCGTGGTTTTCAGCAATACTGCCACCGACAATGCCGGAGCCGCCGCCAAAGGGAATGATTCCCACGTCGCCAGCTTCAGAGAGGCTCATAATCGCACTGACTTCTGCTGTGTTATTGGGCATGAGAATAGCTTCAGGCAAATATTTATAGGGTCCCTGAAGCAGCCATTTATATTCCAGGGGGTAACAACCATGGGCATAAATCAGTCGTTCCTCCTCCCGGGTGAGGATGGTCACCTCCGGGAGCTGCGCTTCTACCAATTGTAAAAAGTGTTTTACTTTTGCTTCCATTAATTGACTCACTTTCTTTTGAATGTCTTACTTTGTACTTAAGCTGCGGGCTGCAAGAATATCCACACCACTGCCACAAATATCCTTTACCAGAATTTCCCCGGCTTTTACCGGTGCCTGAACCGAAATCTGATATAAATAATCCAGGCACTCCGGAATCTGGGATCGTCTGATTTCACCACTTCCCGCCACCGGAAGCAGGTTAAAAACCGCATTCCGAATGGCCACGGTGGTTGTCAGCATCCGCTTGGGTGCGGTATATTCGTCCTGGGCGTATTGCTTCCCATTTTTGCAGTCAAAGCCTTCTGTGGTCATCCCCCCATCGTCGGCAATGGACAGAGTCCCTTTGCAGCTTTTCGGACAGACGATACAGGTGTATTCTCTTTTCTCCATGGCTATTTCTCCATTCCGATGATGAGTGGTTCATCCAGGAAAAGGTCTGAAAGTGCGATGGTCTCACAAACCATTTCCGGGGGTTTAACCACTTGGTGTTTTTTAATCCTTTGGGACTCTCCCCCCTGGATGCGTATGGAAGCCACCTTTGTATCCGGCTTACGGACCCGCATAAACACATGAACCCCTTCATTCTGGGTATCCCTACGGATCTTCTGGGGGAAAACGAAGCTTACATTATCCCCGGGCAGCACCTCGATGGTTTCCACCGGGGTCTCCCCTTCCGTCACGTAGCGGATGGCGCCCCGGGCGGCAATCTCACCGGTGAGGGAAACATAATCTACTAAATCAAAGACCGTCGCCACATTGCCCGCTGCGAAAACACCAGGAACGGAAGTCATCATTTCATCATTCACCACCGGCCCCTTGGTGACGGGGTCCATCTCGACGTCAAGTTTTTCACTCAGCTCATTTTCCGGAATAAGCCCCACGGAAAGCACTAGCAAATCACAGGGGATATACTCCTCTGTCCCAGCAATGGGCTTTAGATTGTCATCGACCTTGGCCACGGTAACGCCCTCAATGGCTTTCTTCCCATGGATTTTTCGGACAGTGGTGCCTAAATGCAGGGGAATATCGTAATCCTCCAGGCATTGGACAATATTCCGGGTGAGTCCCCCCTCAGAATGCATAATTTCATACACGCCCTTGACCTGGATGCCCTCCAGAGTCATCCGTCTGGCCATGATAAGGCCAATATCACCAGATCCCAGAATCACTGCTTCTTTACCAGGGAGGTATCCCTCCATATTAATATACCGCTGGACAGCACCCGCCGTTAAAACGCCAGAGGGGCGACTGCCGTAGATCATCACCTGGGAACGGGTCCGTTCACGACAGCCCATGGTCAGAATGACGGTTTTTGCCTGAATGGCCAGCATCCCTTCCTGGTCATTGATGGCATAAACTATCTTATCCTTGGTGATTTCCAAGACCATGGTGTTCAGCTTTACGGCGATACCCTCATCCTCGACCTCGTTGATGAAGGCCTGGGCATACTGTCCGCCCGTCATGCGGCGTTTAAAGCGGGTCAGGCCGAAGCCATCGTGGATGCACTGCTGTAAAATCCCGCCAAGACAGACATCCCGCTCAATAATGAGGACATTCAGTCCCCCACGATGGGCTTCGATGGCGGCCGCCAGGCCAGCCGGGCCTCCTCCGATGATGGCACAATCAATATTCATTCGCTTCATGGCTACACCCTCTCCTTTCGCGACGGACCGGACAAAACTTCGGAGCCTTTGCCACATTTAGTGACACGGTCCTCTGGGATTCCCAATTCCCGGGCGATGATTTCAACGACCCGGGGATCACAGAATCCTCCTTGGCAACGTCCCATACCAGCCCGGGTCCGCCGTTTTACAGCATCCACCGTAAGAGCTGGAATTTTGCCATGGATGGCCGCGACGATTTCCGCCTCAGTGATGGTTTCGCACCGGCAGATGATATGGCCATAGAGGGGATTTTCTGCCACCAGTGCATCCTGTTCTTCTCGAGTACAATCCCTAAAGGGTTTAACCCTCGGACGAATGGGGTTGTAATTATCTTTCACCTGGGCTCCCGGAAGAAGACTGGTATAAATTGCTTCAACCGCTTCTGCAATGGCCGGGGCCGAGGCCAGACCCGGGGATTGAATCCCTGCGACATGAATAAAGTTTTCCAGGGTCTCAGACGCTTCAATGATGAAATCCTCGATATAATTAGCCGCCCGGCATCCCGAGAAAAAGGTAATGATGTCCCGCTCCGTAATCCCATCGGTGAGGTGCTTCCCCTTTTTCATGATAAAGGTTAAATCCTCCTCATCCACTTCGGTATTTTCTTTATCCGCCACCTCAATGGCCGATGGTCCCCAGAAGGGATTCCCTTCGGGGCTCTGGGTTGGCCCGCCACCCTTTGTAAAGTTCTTCGGGGGTGTGCCAATAAAGGCCTTCGTCGCCTTTTCTCCCAGCTTCTTATCCAGCACCACCAAGCTTCCACGGCGGGGATGAATGGTATAGAAACGGTCGCCCGCCATTTCTGCGATGGTATCGGCGTACAGGCCGGCGGCATTAATGACACATCCCGCCTTGACGATCCCGCGGCTGGTCACCACCGTGGTCACCCGCTCACCTTCACGATCTATGGCCAGAACTTCCGTGTCCAGCATTAACCGCGCCCCATTATCAATGGCATTTTCCATCAGGGCTTCGACCACCTCATAGGGTTCAACATAGGCCGCTGAGGGCGTCCATAGGACTTTTTTAACCTCTTTCCCAAGGGCAGGTTCAATTTTTCTGGCAGCATCGGCATCCATCACTTCAATCCCCGGAACCCCATTTTTTTTGCCCAGCTCATAATAGTCCTGGAGATATTTTTCATCCTCTTCATCAAAGCCGGCCACAAAGGAGCCACAGCGATTCATCTTAAATCCAAGCTCCTCCTGCCACTCTGTGTACATGGCATTTCCCTTAACATTCATAATGGCCTTAAGGGACCCGGCTTTAGAATCGTAGCCGGAGTGAATCATCCCATTGTTGGATTTCGATGTCCCCTCAGAGATATCAGATTTTTTCTCGATGACCAGAATCGATCGATCGTATTTAGACAGCGTCCGTGCAATACCCGCTCCCGTCACACCAGCTCCTACAATCACAATATCATAGGTCCCGATTTGACCAAGGCCACGAGCCGACTGAGCGGCGCTGGAATAATCTTTTTTCATTGTGGGTATTCCCTTGGCTGTCAGCTCATTGATGACGCCTTTAACACCCTTTAGCTTTCCTGCAACATGGCCAGCATCCACCACCTGCTGCCAGGATTCCACCTCTCCCACCAGGGTCACAACCTTGCGATCGTCCACCGAAAAGGTGATTTTCTTTTGGTCTAGCCACGAAATGGCTTGGCACCCTTCTTCAAATTGTTTTTTCATGCTTCTGCATACCTCATCCCAAGAATTCCAGAGAGGAGATATCCCATCCGTGTACTGCATGGGATATCCCCCAACATTGTGATTACACTGATCGATTCATCCAGCCAATACTGCGCTGGATAGCCGCTTTCCAATCCTTATAACGGGATTCCCGCTGTTCGGCTGGCATTTCTGGCACAAAGGATTTTTCAATTTCCAAACAGGCATCAAAATCCGATTCCTGCCATAATCCCACGGCAAGGCCAGCCATTTCAGCAGCGCCCAGGCTAGTGGCCTCCACTGAGAAGGGACGATCCACCTGGGCCACTAACATATCCGCCATACGCTGGGCCAGGAAATCATTTTTTGATGCCCCACCATCAATACGGATTTGCTCCATTTTAACCCCGGATTCTTTTTCCACTACATCCAGAATATCCCGGAGGCGATAGGCTATCCCTTCCAGGGTCGCCCGGACAATATGGGCCTTGGTCGTCCCCCGGGTAATTCCAAAAATGGTTCCCCGGGCAAAGGGATCGTGGTAGGGTGCGCTCAAGCCCGTTAGGGCCGGCACAAAATAAACACCATTGGCACTATCCACGGAGCGGGCCAGGGTTTCAGTCTCCGCCGAGGTTTGAATACACTGAAGGCCATCCCGAAGCCACTGAACCGCCGAGCCGGTCACATCCTCATAACCCTCTAAGGCATAAGTAATGTCATCCCCAATTTTCCAGGCGATGACCGTATTCAGGCCCTCATCTGAAATGGTCAGCTTATTGCCCACATTGACATCCAGGAAGGACCCCGTCCCATTGGTGATTTTACAGGAACCCTGTTTCCGACACCCTTGGGCGTACAGCGCTGCGTGCTGATCAGCAATCACCCCGGTAATGGGAATGGCTGCGCCAAAGATTTCTGGCTCCGTCACACCAAAATCACCAGAATCGTCCTCTACCACTGGATAAATGTCCACGGGAATCCCCAGAAAATCCAGGAACTCCTGATACCATTTTCCGGTGTGTAAATCATAGCTTCCCATAACCGACGCATTGGAGTAACTGACCTTATGTACCTTTCCCCCAGTCAGCTTCCAGATCAGCCAGGTATCCATGGTTCCAAAAAGAGCTTCCCCGGCGTCAATTTTAGATCCAATGGCCGGCACATTTTCCATAAACCATTTCAGCATCATGGAAGAATAAACCGGAGCCACCGTCCATCCCGTTGCCTTCCGCGCCTTTTCTCCCCAAGGTCCATCATTAATGGCCTGGCATTGGGCCGCCGTTCGGGTATCCTGCCACACAATAGCGTTGTACAGCGGCTCTCCTGTCTGTTTATCCCAAACCACCGCCGTTGCCCGTTGATTGGTAATCCCAATGGCGGCGATGTCAGCAGGATCGATTCCTGCCTGAGCAATGGCCTTTTGACACATTTCCACGGATTTTTCATAAATCTCCATGGCATTGTGCTCCACCTTATCCTCGCTGGGCGTGTACTGGGTGAACTCTTCATAACTCTGGGCCACAATGCGAAAATCCTTGTTGAAGATTAAAGAACGTGTCCCCGTCGTTCCCTCATCAATCACCATAATATACTGTTTCATTTTTAACCTTTCCAATTCTCCTGTTAAATAAATGAATTCTGACCAATGTGGACTTCCCCCTTTCCGTCCACTTCATATCAACAATATATTTACTTTATATTCATATTATATTCACATTTACCAAAAAGTCAATATAAAAAGCACTAAAGTTTGATAAACATTAGTGCTTTTTATGATTTATTCTATTCACTTTATAGCATCATCTCATTAAATAATGATAATATCATTATTTCGGGCATACTCTCTGTAAATTTCCGGGGTAGCCTCATCCAGGATAAATCCATGGAACTGGGACAAATCATACATCTTAATAAGGGAGGTTTTATCAAATTTAGAGTGATCTGCCAGCAAATAGCATTCACTACTAATATCCGCCAAAATTTGATTGGTCTTTACCTCCTCCAGGGAAGGGTGGGTCACGCCCTTATTAATGGATACCGCCACCACCCCCAAAAAAGCCTTGTCGATATTGAAGCGCTTTAAAAAGCTTTCGGTTTCGCTGCCATAAAAGGCACCGGAATAATTCCGCAGTTTTCCCCCAGGCATATAAATGGTGGCCCCGGGAATGGTAGACGCCCGTAGGGCAACATTGAGGGAAAGGGTGACGATATTAACCGTATTTATCCCTTCCAAATAATCTAACACCAGCTCCACAGAGCTGCCAACGTTAAGCGCAATGGTATCGCCATCCTCTACAATGGCCGCTGCTTTTTTCGCAATGAAACGCTTATCTTCTAAATTGTGCATCCGCTTCTGAGTAATATTTAGCTCGACCACGTGTTGATTAGCCAGGGACTCCTTCCGATAGGCGCCACCATAAGCTATTTCAATACCATATTCCTCTGCCAAATATTTTAAATCTCTACGGATAGTCGGGACCCCAACGGCATAGCGCTTAGCCAGCTCCTCGGCCTTTACTGATCCCTCCTGCATAATGAGATTGAGGATATCTTTTCTTCGTTCCAGATAGTGCATTTTCATTCTCCCTTGTGACGTTATGGATTTATTATAGGTTGAAGTCTTTCCACTGTCAAATGGTTGTTTTGTATCATCTGTTAATCTGTACTTTATTCTTCGTGGTATAATAGTATAATCTATAATCAGTAAAGGAGGATGATGTCATGTTTGACATATTAGTGGTCGAAGACGATTTAAGTACCGCACGCTTGATGCGGGCAATTTTAAAGCACGCTGGCTACCATGTCCACACTGCGGATAATGGTCTTCTGGCCCTGGAACTCATGGATAATCAGCACATCGATTTGATCGTCCTGGATATCATGATGCCGGAAATGGATGGTTATACCTTCACCCAAGAGTTAAGAAATGCCGGAGATTCCACCCCTATCCTTATGGTCAGTGCCAAGGCATTACCAGAGGATAAGTGCCAGGGCTTTCTTTCAGGAACCGATGATTATATGGTCAAGCCTGTCAACGAGGACGAGATGCTCCTGCGCATTAAAGCCCTGCTGCGACGTTCCCAGATTATGAATGAAAAGATTTTGACCATTGGAGCTGTCACCCTGGAGTACGACACTCTAACCGTCATTCGAGGCAAGGAACGCCAACCCCTTCCTCCTAAGGAGTTTTACCTCCTCTACAAGCTTCTCTGTACCCCCAACGTCATTTTTACCCGAATCCAGCTTATGGATGAAATCTGGGGGATGGAATCAGAATCCCTGGATACCACCGTCAATGTTCATATCAATCGTCTTAGAAAACGCTTTGAAGATTATCCAGAGTTTGATTTAGTCACCATAAGAGGCATCGGCTATAAGGCGGTGAAGCATTGTGAATAAACCATCCAACCGCCTTCAGCAGCAGTATCTTGCCCTTTTTTTTGCATCGATTATCTTTGTCATTATGCTGTTTACCATGAGCTTTATTTTTTTAATCTTCATCTTTTTAAGCTCCCGGGGATGGTTTGATGTCATCGTACCACTGAGTCCCCTCATGCCCGTTTTTATCTTTGGACTCATCAGCATCTTTACCGGAACCCTTATTGCAGGGTTTTTCAGCCGCATCCCCCTTGCCCCCATCCGGGAGATTATCTCCGCCGTGGATCATCTCGCCGATGGGGATTTTAACACCCGGCTGAATCTCAAGGGTCCTGGGGAACTGCAAAACCTCAATCAAAGCTTTAACCATATGGCCGAAGAATTAGGGAGTATTGAGGTCCTGAGGACAGATTTTACCAACAACTTCTCCCATGAGTTTAAAACCCCCATCGTCTCCATCCGGGGATTTGCCCGAATCCTCAAATATGAGGACCTGACCCCTGAGGAGCGCAGTGACTATCTGGACATTATCATCAAAGAATCGGACCGATTGGTGGAGCTATCCACCAATGTCCTCAATCTTTCCAAGGTGGAAAACCAATCCATCCTCTCGGATAAAAGCACCTACAATTTAAGCGAACAACTGCGCCGTGTGGTGGCCCTCCTTGAACAAAAATGGACTGAAAAAAATCTGGAGATCGATTTTGATTCTCCAGAAATCGGCATCAATGCCGGGGAAGAGCTTTTAAAACAGGTGTGGATCAATCTGTTGGACAACGCCATCAAATTCTCACCGTTCGGTGGAAAAATTACCATTCACATTGAAAAGGCACCAGGGCACCTCATCATCACTTTTTCTGATGAAGGACAGGGTATTGAGGGCGCCTCCATGGACCGGATTTTCGAAAAATTCTATCAAGGGGATTCCTCCCATGCCACCAAAGGGAACGGTCTGGGCCTTACCCTTTCCAAAAAAATCGTCGAACTCCACAGCGGTGCCATCACCGTGGAGCCCAACATCCCTGTGGGGACAACCTTGATTGTCAAGCTCCCCGCAGTGTAATGCCGGAGATATTTGTTTATTTTTATCTCTGAAACATCTGCAATTCATCCAATTGTGTGGGAAGCTTTAGATATGTCTCCCCTTTTTTCTGAATGTAGAGTCAGTCCGAATCCGTAGCACTTAGGATGTTTCTCATTTTTTATAAACGTCTACCATTTACAGGGGCCTTTTCACTCCCCTGGGAGTGTTTTAAAAAGGATTTAAACGAACACATCATAAAACGGCTAATTTTCTCTATCCCTCTGACTTCTCCATTCGCCCCATCATCGCTTTAATTCGAGGCCTGTTGAAGCGTTGAACCAGGATACAGGGTACATTGACCAACAGCGCATAGCCTAACATAACCCCCACAACTCCAGGTCCTGCGAAAAATCCAAAAATCCAAAAAGGCAAAATGGCCAGCCAATGGGTCAGCTCTGCCCGACAGGATTCAATTAAAAATTGATTAAAATAAGACCAAGAAGTTTCCTTTAAATGTTTCTTGCGAAATCCCTTTCGCTTAAATACCGCCCCACCATCGGGCAGCCATTGTTTCCAACGCTTAATTTTAAACCATTTGGCGTAAATTCGGCCACCTTGCTCAAAAGGATGGCTACGATACCAAAAGGCATTGGGATCAAAAAAACGATCAGGCAAATAATAGCAGAGCAACGCCGCCGATACCTGAAAGAGAGGCCACAAAAGAAAGAATAGAAAAAGAGTCTGCCCTTTCGATAGAAAAATGATCTGCATACTATCACCTTGTCCCCATGGACCGCCCTTTCCAATGAACCTGTAAACCAAAGATTTTTTTAATGAGAGAAACCATAAAAATCATTAAAAATGCCAGCAACGGTATGGGGTAAAGGATGATCCCCCAAAAGCGGAAATCCCCAATTTCTTTTGATAAATGCTTCAAAAGGACAACCCAAAGGACATATAGGGTTAAAAAGAGACTGGCAAAACCCCATTGGCCTGCTGCCAGGAAAGGCGGTAAGGTCATGGGTACGGCTATCAATGAAGAAATCCAGCAAAAAACCATAATTCCTCGAAGTATTGGTGTTTTACTGGCGCCAGTCGCCATGTTTTTTGTCCAGCCATGGATTAAATCCCCAATACCACCAGCGTACATTCGAAACCGGATATCGTGATTGCCAATAAATAATTGAAATGGAATATTAGCAGCTTTAAGAATTTCTCCCAGGGAAACATCTTCTGCAATACACTGTCGAACGGAACCATGTCCACCAATTTGCCAATAGACCTGCCGTTCCATCAAAATAATGGGGCCAAAAAGTCCAATGGCTCTTTGCTTTGGCAGTGCCGCTCCATTGGCCCCGATGAGTACAAGGTTAAAAAAGAGAGAAAGTTGTTCATAGAACTGCTGCGTGTGATGATAGGGCTGCACCGAAATAACCGCCTGCTGTACCATTTGTTGGTGTACTAACGCCTCGATGGCCTGATGGCCTAAGCGTACATCTGCATCGATAAAAAGCAATAATTCCCCCTTGGCCTGGGCCGCCCCGCATTGGCAGGCCCAGGACTTCCCCATCCACTGAGCCGGTTTTTCCTTTAACTGAATGACGAAGGCACCATGGGCCAGGGCCACCGCCGCTGTATCGTCACTGGATGAATCATCCACACAGATGATATCCACGATCGGAATCGTCTGTTTTTTTAAATCTTCCAAAATTAAGGGAAGATTCTCAGCTTCATTTCGAGCAGGGATGATAACCGATACTGTCGGTGTTTCTCCTTTTTTGTCAGAAAAATGCGGTAACCGAGGGAAATGATAAAAAAGAATTCCTGTCATTGCCATTCCGACTATACTGAGGATTAACATAAACATGGGTCATCCATCCTTCCATCTATCTTTTACAACACCGATCAGCCGCAATTTTTCCAGTTAAAATTGAAACAGGCAGACCCGAGGGACTGAAGGTCCATTGACCACACTGGAGAATATCCTCAAAGGGTGTTTCGACGGCTTTTGTAATTTTTTGCATTCGATTTTCCGCCGGTAGTCCATGGTCCATAAAGGCCCAGCCAGTTAGTGCACCGCCTCTATTTCCAGTTTTACGCTCAATGGTTTGGGGCGTTCCACAACAATGAAACAGGATTTTTTCTTTAAGGCCAGGAAATATCCCCTGGCTTAATAATTCAATAACCGTCTTTGTACAAAAGGCCTTAAAATGACGGTATTCTCCCCAACGTTCAAAACATTCAATGAGCTCATAATCAATTAAAGTGCTGAGGGTTATCCCGGTCTGCCCCCTAGGGGACAATCTGGCATCCATTAGGGATGGAACAGCAATTTCATAGGTCGTCCGTTCAAGATAGGTGCGCACCCACTCGTAAAGTGCCTCTGGTCCTTTGGAAAACCGCTCTTGCCACTTTTCCAAAGAGGATAATCCCAGGAGGCTTTCGGTGTAAAAGCCATGGCTTCCACAACGTTCATTAAAATAGTCTGCCTCTAAATCCACCCCCAGAAAGAAAGAGAGCACAGAGTCTCCGTACTGCCCTTTAGCTACTGACTGATAATGTTGATGGGTACGTCTATGTCCCTGGTGCGTAATACAGTGGTATAACCTGGTTTGATCTGCTGCCCATATAAGCTTCTGATATCCTAGTTGTTCACCATTTTTCAAAGCAATACCATGCCCAATTTCATTAATCCCAGTAACTGAACAATTCGTCCGTATTTTACCCTCTTTTTTCAAAATAAAATCCATTAGTCCTTGGGGCAAAGCTTTGGTTCCACCCATGGGGTAATAATAATCCTGGTATAAGCTAAAATAACTGAGTGCAAAATAAGCGGGTGTCCCTTTAAAGAAATGCTGGGAAATCAGATCCGCCAAAGAAGCATTCTGTGTAATGCGCTGTAAAAAAGTATCAATGGGTTCCTGGTTTTGACGAATGACTTTGATGCTTTTCTGATATTTAATCAGCCAGGGAAGCAATGTCTTCATCAGATATCGGCCATCCACCGTTTTAGGATCTAAAAACAAAGGATTCTCGATACCGCTGATTATTTGTTCGCACTGCATCATTCGGTTGATTTCCTGCATGATACCATGAATATCCTCGTGCTGATGGGGAAAGCAGTTTTCAAGCAATGAGGTATAGCCCTCAAGCCCTTGGGATTCTAGATTAACCCATTTTCCCTGCATCCCAATGGCCACCGGGGATTTCTTAAAACAAATATCAATTCCCAAGCTCTTAAGCATTGGAAACAAAATTCCAGAATTTTCCAAGGCTCGAATTCCACCATCAAAGGCGAACCCTCTATACCAAAAGGTATTGACCAGGCCCCCGATTTTTTCCTCCTTTTCGCACAGTAATGTCTTTTTACCATGGAAGCAGGCATAAGCGGTCGCGGTCAAACCGGCTATACCGCCTCCTACAACGATTATATCGTATTCATCCCGGGGTTTACCTTCACAGTCCTTGCTTTTCATGGTGACCCACCGACTTTCATAAAATTTGTTAAGCCAAAATAGGGATAGTTTAAAAGGGGCGTATCAATCTACAGCCCCTTTCCTTTTCTTTCATATTAAAATACTTTTTTACTACAGCCCTCAATCACCCACATATACCGTCAACGGCCCGGGGCTGAGATTCTGAAAAAACCGAATTTTTCCCATATCCTCGGTGGGTCCGAAGTGGACCTTGTCTGAAATGTAATAGGTTTTGGGATCTGTGTCCTTGTATTTCTCCCAAAGCGTGGGATCTGGCAAGGGATCGCCTTCGTTGGGGTTCCCGGTTTTTACAAAATTGCACCATAGATCATGCATTTGATTTTCGACGAATTCGCCGGCATCACCAGCGGTGAGGCCTGCTGTTTCGATGGTGTCGAACACGTACAGAATATCCAGGGCGTGATGTGCACCCAATTGCTGCATGGGGTAATTGCCATCGCCGGTAAAATCAAATTCATAACCATACACCGCTGCACCCTGGCGGGCCAGGGTTTCCTTAAAGAAGGTCATTCCTGCCTTGAAATAGGTATAGGTTACCAGGTCTGGGATGCACTGCATATCCGTTAGGCCCTGTTCTTTGTAGTAGTTTCGGACTTCTTTTGCCGAGGTTTCAGAGAAAATCCGATTGATATAATCCCTGGCGCCATCCTCTGTGCTTTGATCGGACATAAAGACGATGCCTTCGTTTTGGTTAAAGCCCATGAGCACGTTGCAGGGGTTGTACCTTCCCGTCATCAGGGCATCCACGGGGTTCTCTGGGATGACAGTGCCATCCAGGGTTGCCCAGAAGGCAAAGGGACAGGATACGGTGACATCCGAAGAGAAAAACCCGGCCTTCCATAAATCCAGGGCGTCCATTTGGCGAAGCTTGGCCAAGCCCTCGGGCGTGTCCTCTGCCCCCAGGGACTGGGCAAAAGCAGCGGACATATCCATGGTGGGCTTAAGCATGGACTGGGTATAGGGGACAGCGGCAAAGTTTTCAAATACCGAGCCGCTCTGCATAATGGCTTGCTTAAAGAGTCCCTTGGTTAGAGGACTGAGGACCAGGTTTGAGACGGAGAAGGAGCCTGCAGATTCCCCTGCAATGGTGATGGCCTCTGGATCACCGCCAAAGGCCGCAATGTTTTCCTTCGTCCATTTGAGTGCCGCAATTTGATCCAGGGTTCCCCAGTTTCCCGTTGTCCCAAATTCATCGTACAGGGTTTTAAGGCCCAGAA
Source organism: Eubacterium aggregans (assembly GCF_900107815.1). Classification (GTDB taxonomy): domain Bacteria; phylum Bacillota; class Clostridia; order Eubacteriales; family Eubacteriaceae; genus Eubacterium_O; species Eubacterium_O aggregans. The sequence goes on along the minus strand of NZ_FNRK01000003.1, from coordinate 159,635 downwards.
AGCCCAGGACCCCCAGGCGATAATTGATGGTAACCACAATAATCCCCTTTTGAGCAAAGGCCGTTCCATCGTAGTAATTCATGGTGCCGCAGCCATTGTAGTACCCACCGCCATGAATCCAGAAGAATACGGGCGCCTTTTTACCCTCTAAATTGGTGGGAACCCAGAGGTTTAAGTAGAGGCAATCCTCACTGGGGGTCGTATTCACTAAAAGGCTTGGTTCCTGAATGGCACAATTTCCAAATGTAAAGCATTCCCGGTCTTCCTTCCATGGATCAGGTGGTTCTGGCGGTGCAAATCGCAAATTTTCCACCGGGGGCTTTGCATAGGGAACCCCTTTAAAAACCGCCACATCACCCTTTACCTCGCCGATCATCGGACCCTATGTTGTTGTTACTTTCAATTTTTCACACATTGGCTTTCTCCTTTTAACATACTACCTATCGGTATTATTTGTTTTTATTATAGTCCTCCTGTCCGATTTTATCCAGAGATAAGTCACTTCTATGACAAAAACGACCAAAGCAATGGAGACGGCAAAAATAACAATAGGGTAGCACCCGAAGAATCCCGAGGCATCTAAATGCTTGTAGAGGATGCCCAAATAGGCCCAAATCAATACCAGTGTATAGGAGATGCTTTTTAAAAAGAATGCGGTCACCACCCCGATGGCGGTCCCTAGAATCAAAACGGCGACCATCCATAGCTGGGATGCCAGGCTAAAGCCATCCCAACCCAGGCTAATAAACAAAACAGTAAAGTTTGCAATGGTGGCAATCGTGATCCATCCAAAGTAAATATTGAAGGGAATTCGGATCAAATAATCCTCTCGGCGTGATTTGGCAGAAGATCGAATCATACAATTGATTTTGATGAGCAGCAGAAGGAGTACAACCATCAATACGACAGACAATGGAATAATACGATATTGCCAGGCAAAAATCCAAGCAATATTGACCAACGAAGAAGCTGAAAAAAGGAGTGCGATTTGGTCTTGATTCTCTTTGGATAGTTGCTCCCCCGGACTATGAAAAAAACCAATGTAATAAAGTGTGTATGCCCCTAGGAATAAATAAATGACACTCCAGATAGAAAAGGTAATGCCCGCTGGTGCAAAAAGATTGGGATAGGCATCAGAGACAGCCCCTGTTGATATGCCATTAATTGGCAATAAAACAGCCAGCATATTAATAATGATCATGGCTAAAAACGATAAACCAACAAACATCTTTAAAAACAAACCATACCCTTTCACTTGTTAACCTCCTGGTTAATCGAATTTTCCTTTTCCAGTCATTCCTTTAATTCCCCTTAAAAACCATGTATCGATACAACCTTTCCGTAAAATTTGACTTATCATATAACAGTAAATTCCTGTTGTCAATTTCTTTTTCGTTGTCTTGACTGATTGTGATTATTTTTAGTTCCAACCGATACCTTGTTAAGCGAGGATAAAGATTTGGACGCAAAAAATCCCCGGATTTGCCCATAAACCGGGGCTCATCCGGGGATTCTCAATGCATTATAATTCGATTAAATCAAGCTTGGTTTACGCCATTTGTTTTGCCACTTCTTCAGCAAAATTTTCTTCCTTCTTTTCGATGCCTTCCCCTAATTGGAAACGGGCAAAGCGACGAATCTTGACGTTTTCGCCGATGGTCATGATCTGTTCTTTGACCAGATCTTCCACGGTGAGGTCAGGATTTTTAACAAAAGGCTGTTCTAACAAACAGATTTCTTTGTAGAACTTATGGATACGGCCTTCCACCATCTTATCGACGATTTTTTCGGGCTTGCCTTCATTTAAAGCCTGGGCCCGCAGGATTTCTTTTTCGTGCTCGACTTCATCCTGAGGTACTTCGTCTTTGGAGACATAGCTTGGATTGGCAGCAGCGATGTGCATGGCGACATCTCTTGCAAAGGCTTTAAAACCATCAGTTTTTGCAACAAAGTCGGTTTCACAGTTAATTTCAACCAGAACACCGATTTTACCCCCCATATGGATATAGGATTCGACGACGCCTTCTGCAGCGATACGGCCTGCTTTTTTTGCGGTAGCAGCTAAGCCCTTTTCACGCAGATGTTCAATGGCTTTTTCAATATTGCCATCGGTTGCGACTAAGGCTTTTTTACAATCCATCATGCCAGCGCCGGTTTTTTCTCTTAATTCTTTTACGAGTTTTGCGTCCATTTTGGTCCTCCTTATGATAATTTAATTATTCTGCAGCAGCTTCTGCAGCGACTTCTTCAATAATTTCTTCGGCAACAGCGATTTCTTCAGCGACAGCTTCAACAACTTCTGCCACTGCTTCTTCAATCTGTTCGCCTTGCTTGCCTTCGATGATGGCATCAGCTAATACGCCTAAGATTAAAGCAACAGCACGGATAGCGTCATCATTCCCAGGAATGACATAATCGATTTCGTCTGGGTCACAGTTGGTATCCACGATGCTGATGATGGGGATGCCTAATTTATGAGCTTCAGCAATGGCAATCCGTTCCTTCTTGCTGTCAATGACGATCATTGCACCGGGCATACGTCTCATATCTTCAATACCGCCCAGGAATTTCTGGAGCTTTTCACGTTCTCTTCTTAATTTGATGATTTCCTTCTTCGGCAGTAAATCGAAGGTGCCGTCTTCTTCCATAGCCTTTAATTCCTTCAGGCGGCGAGTCCGCTTGCTGATGGTTTCAAAGTTGGTTAAGGTACCACCTAACCAGCGATGGTTCACGAAGAAGCTGCCAGAGCGCTTTGCTTCTGCTTCGATGCTGTTCTGAGCCTGTTTTTTAGTCCCGACAAAGAGGATGTCCTTGCCATCTGCTGCGATTTCTCTGACGAAATCATAAGCGACGTCGATCAGCTTAACAGTCTGCTGTAAGTCGATAATGTAAATCCCATTTCTTTCGGTGAAGATATAGGGAGCCATCTTCGGGTTCCAACGTCTGGTCTGATGTCCAAAGTGGACGCCTGCTTCGAGTAATTGTTTCATTGATACGGTTGCCATTTTAAATTCCTCCTGGTTTTTTTCCTCCATTTCCCTCATGAACCACCATGACCCTGTGGGCACCAATGGCAGTTTCTGGAAATGTGTGTAATAGCATACTTGAATAATTTAACATAAACGGTGAAACAAATCAAGGCTTTTTATAAAAAGTACTTGGCGTAGCTTCGTTCCTGATCCCCAAGCTTGAATACGGATTCCACATATTTTTCATCGATATTGAAAACCTCCGCATCATAGTCGCTGGCGTAGAAAGATATTTCTTCCAACAGCTCTTCAAAAACGGTGTGGAGACGTCGGGCACCGATATTCTCTTCGACTTCATTTTTGGTAAAGGCAATTTTAGCAATCTTATGGATGGCAGCTTCGTCAAAGTGCAGTTCGACCCCTTCGGTACGCAGCAAACTGGTATACTGCTTGACCACTGCATTTTCCGGGGCCGTTAGGATTTGTACAAAATCCTCTTCAGTGAGACTGTCCAGCTGGACCGTTACCGGGAAACGCCCCTGGAGTTCAGGGATCATATCCTCGATTTTAGAGACATGGAAGGCCCCAGCCCCAATGAAGAGGATAAAGTCCGTCTTCACCGGGCCGTACTTGGTGGTCACTGTGCTGCCTTCAACAATGGGCAGGATGTCCCGCTGGACCCCTTCCCGGGAAACATCCGGGCCATTGCCGCCGTTATTCCCAATGATTTTGTCGATTTCATCAATGAAGATGATGCCGCTCTGCTCGGCCGCCCGAAGCCCCAGCTCGTGGACCTCGTCCATATCGATCATTTTAGTGGCTTCCTGGTTGGTAATGATCTTCCGAGCCTCGCTGACCTTCACCGTCCGTTTTTTCTTCTTTTTATTGCCTCCAGGAATGAGGCCATCGAAGATATTGCCAATGCTGATACTCATATCCTCGTTCATACCGGCCATCATGCCAATGGATTTCATGCCGTCATCATCCACATCGATTTCGATGACTTCGTCCTCTAGCTTGCCGGCCGCCAAATCCTTTTTAATCTCTGCCCGCTTGGTCTGAATGGCCGCCTCCTTCGCTGGGTCCTCCACCGGGACGACCTCTGTGGTTTGGGAGTTGGAAGCCGCTGTATTATTCCCCATTTTAGAGAGGATTTCAAAGGGGTTCATTAAGGTTTCGTTTTTCTGCTGTTTTTTATGCTGGGGAACCAGGACGTCTAAAATCATGCCCTCTGCCTTAGCCTGGGCTTGTTCGTACACTTCCTTCATTTTTTCCTGCTGAACCATACGGATGGAGGTGGTGACCAAATCCCGAACCATGGATTCCACATCCCTGCCCACATAGCCCACCTCGGTGAATTTAGTCGCCTCTACCTTAATGAAGGGGGCCGACACCAACTTTGCAATCCGTCTGGCAATTTCAGTTTTTCCCACCCCAGTAGGTCCCATGAGAATAATATTCTTGGGTGTGAATTCATCCCGTTCAGCTTCTGGCAGGAGGGATCTTCGGTAGCGATTGCGCAGGGAGACGGCCACGGCCTTTTTAGCCTTTTCCTGGCCGATGATATAGCGATTCAGCTCGGAGACGATACGCTTAGGGGTCAACTCTTTCATTTCAATGGCACACATACCGGTACCTATAAGCTTTCTACGATGATATTATCGTTGGTAAACACACAGATTTCCGAGGCAATCTTCATGGATTCATACACGATCTCACTGGCAGATAGCGGGGAATGGGCCTTCAGTGCCCGGGCAGCGGACATGGCGTAGAATCCACCGGAGCCAATGGCAGCGATATCGTCATCGGGCTCGATGACCTCGCCGGTCCCGGAGACAATGAGCATGTTTTCCTTATCCATCACGATGAGCATGGCCTCTAGCTTGCGCAGCACCTTATCCGAACGCCACTCCTTGGCCAACTCCACAGCAGAACGCTTAAGGTTGCCATTGTATTGCTCCAGCTTTTGTTCAAATAAATCACACAACGTAAAGGCATCCGCCACTGAGCCGGCAAAGCCAGTGAGCACCTGGTCATTGTAAAGCCGGCGGATTTTTTTAGCCGTTGCTTTCATAATCACGCTTTCGCCCATGGTGACCTGACCATCGCCGGCAATGGCTACCTGGCCGTTATGCCGAATACCAACGATGGTGGTGGCATGTAATGTCGTTCTTTCTTCTTTCATTATACTATCCTTCTTTTTTATTATTTCGCTTCGTTCCCACTGCACTTGGCACAATAGGTGCGTTTCCGTTTTCCAAAGCCTTTTTGGAACATGGTATTGCCACAAACCGGACATTTCTCTACCACGGGAACGTCCCAGGTGACAAATTCACACTCCGGATAATTTGAACAGGCATAAAAGGTTCGTCCTTTTTTGGAGACGCGTTTAATAAGGTCCCCCCCACATTCCGGACAAATCCCCCCTGTTTTTTCCAAAAAGGGCTTGGTATTTTTACACTCTGGAAAGCCTGGGCAAGCCAGAAACTTTCCATATTTTCCTTTTTTAATGACCATGCGACGCCCGCACAGCTCACAGATTTCATCGGATTCCGGGTCCTCTACTTTGACACTTTGGGCGTTTTCCTGGGCATTTTCCAACTCGCTTTTAAAGCCGACGTAGAATTTATCCAGCAAATCGATCCAGTTTTCACCACCGGTGGCCACTTCATCCAGGCCTTCCTCCATCTTCGCGGTAAAGGCTTCATCGACGATATCAGCAAAGTACTCCTTCATCAGGTCCGTAACGACAACCCCAAGCTCTGTGGGATAAAAGTACTTTTCCTTGACCTCAACGTAGTCACGGTTTTTAATGGTTGAAATGGTCGGCGCGTAGGTACTGGGTCGTCCGATTCCCTTTTCTTCCAAAACCTTGACCAGGGTTGCTTCGGTGTAGCGAGCCGGAGGCTTGGTGAATTTCTGATCCTTGTGGAGCTTCTTTAAATCCAGAACCTCCCCTTCCGATAACTCTGGGAGGATATTATCCTTCTTGGACTTGCTTTCCATGATTTCGGTGAAGCCCTTAAATTTAATGGTCTCCCCCTTTGCCTTGAACAGCAATTCCCCAAAAAGAATGTCCACATCGGTCACGTAATATTCAGCCTCTGACATCTGGCTGGCAATCATCCGCTCCCAAATGAGCTTATACAGCTTGTATTGGTCCTTTTCCAAGGAGCTGGCAATGCTGTCCGGGGTTAAATCGATGGTTGAGGGACGGATGGCTTCGTGGGCATCCTGGACGTTTTTTTTCTTAACGGCACTCTTTCCCCCACCCAGGTATTCTTTACCAAACTGTGTTTCGATATAATCCTTGGCCGCCGCCACTGCCTCATCGGCTAAACGGGTGGAATCGGTACGGATGTAGCTCACCAGACCGATCTGGCCACGTCCCATGATATCCACCCCTTCATACAGCTGCTGGGCGATGCGCATGGTCCGCTGGGTGGTAAAGCCCAAGGCCTGGTAGGCCGTCTGCTGGAGGGTACTGGTGGTAAAGGGCATTGGGGGTTTTTGCTTACGCACCCTTTTTTTCACCCCGGATACCACAAACTCGCCCTCTCCTTTAAGCAGGGCTTCCAGTCGATCGGCTTCAATCCCATTAGAAATCTTAAGCTTCTTTCCCTTTTCGGAATGCAGGGAGGCGGTAAAGACAGCCTTATCCTTTTGCTTCTTTAAATCCGCATCGATGGTCCAATATTCCTCTGGGACGAAGGCCTGAATTTCCTCCTCCCGATCGACGATGATTCGGGTAACCACCGACTGGACCCGACCACCGCTTAAACCCTTTTTGACCTTTTTCCAAAGGAAAGGGCTCAGGGAATACCCCACCAAGCGGTCAAGGATACGCCTTGCCTGCTGGGAATTCACCAGGTCCATATCTACCTGGCGTTTATTATCAATGGCCGCATTAATGGCCTTTTTTGTAATTTCATGAAATTCAATCCGACAGGAATCCGCAGGGTCCATTTCCAAAAAATTGGCAACATGCCAGGAAATGGCCTCCCCCTCGCGATCGGGGTCCGTTGCCAGAAGGACATTATCGGCCTTCTTTGCTTCCTTTTTAAGCTTCTTGAGTAAATCGCCTTTACCGCGAATTTTAATATAATCGGGTCGAAAATGGTTATCCACATCGATTCCAAGCCGGCTTTTGGGCAGGTCGATGACATGACCCATGGTGGCTTCCACCTCATAGCCCTTGGGAAGGTATTTCTTGATGGTTTTCGCCTTAGCCGGCGACTCAACAATCACCAATGTACTCGGCATTCATTTCCTCCTTGTTCAAACATGATATATCGATTATTGTGCATCATCCTCGGCCATCCATGCATCGTAGACTGCCTTGGTCACCGCCGGTCCCACACGCTTATCAAAGGGACTAGGAATAATGCAGATATCACAGCGCTCTTCTTCAGATACCAGATTGGCAATGGCATTGGCGGCGGCTACCTTCATCCCCTGGGTAATGCGCTTGGCCCGGGCATCTAAAGCCCCGCGGAAAAGTCCCGGAAAGGCCAGCAGGTTATTGATTTGGTTGGGGTAATCCGACCGTCCGGTTCCAATAATCCGAGCTCCGGCCGCCTGGGCGTCCTCGGGCATGATTTCCGGCACGGGGTTCGCCATGGCAAATACAATGGCATCCTCAGCCATGGAGCGCACCATCTCCTGGGAGACAATATTGGGGGCGGAAACCCCCACAAAGGCATCGGCCCCGGCCATGGCTTCGGCTAAGCCCCCAGTAATCCCCTGGGGATTGGTGTGCTCTGCTAACCATGCCATATGTGCTGGCATGCCGCTTTTCCCTTTGTACAGCACGCCATCCCGATCCACCATTACGATATCCACAAAGCCCACGGCTAGCAGCATTTTGGCAATGGCGGTCCCGGCAGATCCGGCCCCACTGATGACCACACGCACCTGGTCCATGGCCTTATCCACCACCTTCATGGCGTTAATCAACCCAGAGGCCACTACAATAGCCGTTCCGTGCTGATCATCGTGGAAAATTGGAATATCCAGAGCCGCCTGGAGACGCTCCTCAATTTCAAAGCACCGGGGTGCCGCAATATCTTCAAGGTTGATCCCACCAAAGGTGGGTGCGATGTTAATGGCCGTCTGGACAATTTCGTCCACATCCTGGGTATCCACACAAATGGGGAAGGCATCGACATTGCCAAATTCTTTAAAAAGGATGGCCTTGCCCTCCATAACCGGCATGGCGGCTTCTGGTCCAATATTTCCCAGCCCGAGGACGGCTGAGCCATCGGTGAGGATGGCCACCAGGTTTCCCTTAGCAGTGTAAGTATACACATCCTCTTTGTTCTCTGCAATCCGACGGCAGGGCTCTGCCACACCAGGGGTGTAGGCAATACTCAGGGCATCCTTATCCCCAACATCCATTTTTGAAACAACTTCAACTTTTCCCCTGTGAGCCTTGTGGGCCTTTAGTGCTTCTGCATTATAATCCATGTTTATCTCCCTTGTACTCATGTTAAAAGCCTGTCCAGGACAGGCTGTATATCATTACCTATTAATTGAACATTGCTTTAAATGCTTTTGTGTCGCCATTAAAAACATTCATATCGATGAAGCGTTCCTCCCCATCGTATCCCTGGAGGATTTGACGCTGGGAATATTGCCAAAATACCCACTGATGCCCCCCAGAAAGTTCTGGATTACTCGAGGAAATATCACAGATCCAAATGGGTACCTCGGTAAAGGCATTACTTAAATATTGATTGTAAGTATTATAATTGGTATAGATAATCGGGATTTCGCCATATTCTTCCTTCAAGGTTTCAATCATTTCCTTAAGCATGGTATTGACCTTCTCTTTTTGGGGTGGGTTATCCAAATAATCACCGTAGAGCTCCAGATCAATAACCGGCGGCAAGCTGCCCGATTCCTTAGGTACATTTTTTATAAAATACTTAGCCTGGTCCTTTCCGCCTTCATTAAAATTCACAAAGAAGTAAGCCCCAACCTTCAAATTGGTTTTCCGTGCTGCTGTCCAATTTTCATTAAAGCGTTTATCGATAAAATCAGTCCCTTCCGTTGCCTTGATATATGCAAAGGATATACCCTGTTCCGAAATGACCTCCCAATCAATCTCGCCCTGATAAGCCGAAACATCGACCCCTAAAACAATCTTCTTATTATCATAATAGAAAGTTCGCCATAATGCAAAGGCAATAATTAAAACAATCAGAATACCGATACCAATCAGGACTGGCACCTTGTGGTCCCATACCCATGTTTTTAAACGCTCCATGAAATCCTCTCTTTCCTTAAATCAATTTAATGTCAGCATCATACCAATACAGCCTTAAAGAATCTTTATAATGTTTCTTTTTTGCAGACCCCCGTGCAATGTGCTATAATACCCCTTGCCCAGGTGCTGGGTAACACCTTATAGAAGGAGTATTCTTATGAACTGGAACCATAATATCACCCCATTTATTCCAAGTATGGCCCTGAATAATGATTGGAGTTCTTATTCCATTACCGATTTAGCCGAGCTCTCCATGGGAACTGCCCAGAAGCTCCAGGCCTCACTAACGGATAATAGTATGTATGACCGCTACTATAAAGACGATGTGGTCAATTTCAAGATGAACCCTGCCGAAATCCCTACAGCTGCCGACGGCATGATTCTGCTTCCCGATGATTCTGTGATTTTTCGGTGCTATACCATCGATGAAGATACCATTACCCTGACACCGCTTTATACTGAAGCAGATTCCCCCCAATGCTATAAGGTATCGGATGTTACAATTTTAGGGATTCCCTGTGGTATTATCCGTGTCTCATAGCTATAGAAAGAAAAAAAGACAGACCGAAGTCTGTCATCTTTATCAACTGGTGCGAGAGACGGGAGTCGAACCCGTACGTACGGAGTACACACGCCTCTGAAACGTGCTTGTCTGCCAATTCCAACACTCTCGCTTACTGCCTTTTCTGTCGGCTGCTTGTATATAATAACGCAGCACCATAGTAATGTCAAGGATCTTTTTTCGGTTTTTTCATGTTTTTTAATAAGGAGTCTGTTATTAAAAGAAAAGAAATTATTTACATTGCAGTAATCGCTTTATTTTCGATTTTGGGTATCTTTGTCTACAAACAATGGAACCAGTCCGCCCAAAGGCTTTATGTTGTGGTCACCGCCCAGGGCAAGGAGGTAGTCAACACCCCACTGGACACCGATTTTACCCAAACCATCACTACCGATGAGGGAACCAATACCCTGGTGGTGACCGATGGCCACGCCCATATGGAATCTGCGGACTGTGCCAATCAAGTCTGTGTTCATAGCGCTGCCATCGATTCCCCGGGGGAAACCATCGCCTGTCTGCCCCATCACCTCATTGTGGAGATTAAACCGGGAGGCGGCCATGAGTAGAAACCGCAGGTTAGTGGTTTTAGCCATGTATCTGACCACCGCCCTTATTTTAAGCTATTTGGAATCCCTGGTCCCCCTGCCCATCCCCATTCCGGGGATTAAGCTGGGACTGGCCAATATCGCCACGGTGGTTTGTCTGTATACCTTTGGCCTTCCCCTTACCCTGCTGCTGGTGGCCAGCCGGGTTTTCCTGGCTGGTTTTCTCTTTGGCAGCATGAGCTCTATTCTCTACGCCCTTTCCGGAGGACTGGTCAGCGCTCTGATCATGGGGCTTTTATCCATGGCCAATAAAAAAGAGCAACGACTTTCTCTCATGGCCATCAGCGTGGCTGGGGCCATTGCCCACAACCTTGGCCAACTCATCGTTGCTACCCTTGTCATTGGAAATCTTAAGCTGCTTTTGTACTATCTGCCCTTCTTGGTTCTGCTGGCCATTCCCACAGGCTTGGTGGTGGGAATGGCGGCCCAGCTTCTCATCGGTGCCCTTAAACACCAGGGACTGCTGCCCTAATTCTTCTCTTTCCGTTCCCGGATGAATAGCCGGATAGGCGTTCCAAAGAAATCAAAGGTCTCGTTGATTTTGTTCTCCAGATAACGCTCATAGGAAAAGTGCATGAGGGAGGCATCATTGACAAAGAGCACAAAGGTCGGCGGATTGATTGCTGGCTGGGAAGCGTAGAAAATCTTCAGCCTGCGGCCACTTTTAGACGGTGGCTGCTTCATCATGACGAAGCTGGTAATGGCTTCATTAAGCTTCCCGGTGCTGATGCGTTTTTCGCTCTGGGACTTGACGAAATCAATTTTTTCATAGAGCTGGGATACCCGCTGTCCGGTCTTGGCTGAGATGAACATCATGGGGGCATAAGGCATAAAGGAAAGGGTTTTCCGGATATCCTCGGTCATCTTTTTCATGGTCTTATCATCCTTGGCCACAGAATCCCATTTGTTAACCACAATAATCGAAGGCTTGGAACGATTGTGGGCAATGCCGGCAATCTTACTGTCTTGCTCGGTGACCCCCTGTTCTGCGTCGATCAAAATCAAAACAACATCCGCCCGTTCCACAGCGGCCACCGCCCGAATGATACTGTATCGCTCGATATCATCGTAAATTTTGTTTTTACGGCGTAATCCGGCAGTATCGATTAAGGTATAGATTTTTCCATGGTACTTCACATCCGTATCCACGGCATCCCGGGTGGTTCCAGCCACATCACTGACGATGAGGCGGTCCTCTCCCAACATCTTATTAATCAGGGTGGATTTTCCGGCGTTGGGCTTCCCAACAACGGCCACCTTCAGGTGGTTATCCTCCTGCTCCTCTTCATCATAGACTTTTTTGACCTTCTCGATGATGGCATCCAGCAGGTCTCCCAGACCCAGACCCTGCTCCCCGGAAATCGGAAGGGGCTCCCCAAGACCCAGGGTATAAAATTCATAAAGAGCATCCTCTAAATTCTTAGTATCTAACTTGTTCACTGCCAGGACGACATTTTTCCCACGCTTGCGGATCATCCCTGCGACTTCTTCATCGGCAGCGGTCATTCCGCCCCGGCCATCCACTAAAAGCAGAATCAAATCCGCCATATCCATAGCGACCTCTGCCTGCACCCGCATCTGGAATAAAATATCATCCTTGGCCGCCGGTTCAATCCCACCGGTATCAATCAGCGTAAAATGATGATTTTGCCACTCCGCATCGGAAATAATACGATCCCGGGTGACCCCTGGGGTATCCTCCACAATGGCGATGCGTTCCCCTACCAGTTTATTGAATAGGGTTGATTTTCCTACATTTGGCCGTCCGACGACGGCAACAATTGGTTTTGCCATATTATCCTCCTATTAATCGCTGGGCAACGGCTTCTGCCAAAGCTTCTCCCCGAACGGGAACCATAGCGACCTCCGCCCCAAGGGCTTGGGACAATGACCCCAGCGTCATATCATCTAAGAAATCTTCAGTCCCATATCTTACCATATTTTCCGGAATAAAATAAGTCTCTATTTCATTTTCTTTTGGAACCTGGACGACAATGTCCCCACCGGTAACAAGTCCACATACGGTGATAGAGGGTCCAAAGTGATTGTTTTTGATGGGAAGCACCGCAATATCCGCACGGGGGTAAACTTCCTCAATAGCCTTTGCACAATCCTCCATAAACCCCTTTGCCAGCACCCCGGTAATAATCCCAAAGCGATGGCTCCCCTTAGACTCTGGGGTTACGGCTGCCAAAGCATCCCTAAGGCCCGCCTTAAAATCCGTCATCATACCGACACCATTTTCTAACTGGCTGAAGTCCCCGTAATAGTCTTCTCCGGGCAGGTCTTGTCCTGCCAAGAGAAAGAACTCATCGCTGGGAAAGACAAATCGCACACCGTATTGGACCAGCATTTTGGCCTGTACTCCCTTTATAATATCCAAGGTTTCAGCTGCTTTTTTAGCGTCCACCGGGTACAAGGCAGGCAGTCCTTCCCGATAGCTGCTCAGTCCCACCGGAACGACGGATAGGGACTCAAGCCAAGGATGAAAGACCATGACGTCCTCCAGGGTTTTCTTCAGGGCTTCTCCATCATTATAACCAGGGCACATCACAATTTGGCCATTCATTTGGATCTGATGTTTGGAAAAAAAGGCTAAATCTTCCAGGATACTCCCAGCAAAGCGGTTGCCCAACATTTTACACCGCAGCTCCGGGTCCGTGGTGTGAATGGAAATATTGATGGGCATGATATGATAATCAACGATACGTCGCTTCAGCTCTTCGCTAAGATTGGTCAATGTCACATAATTCCCCTGGAGAAAAGACAGACGCTCGTCATCATCTTTAATATATAAAGTATCCCGCATTCCCGGTGGCATCTGGTCAATAAAGCAAAAGATACAATTATTTCGGCAGCGGCGGATTCCCAAAGTCCCCCCATCACAGTTAAGGCCCAGGGATTCATCGCTCTCCTTTTCGATTTCCAACTCCCAAATTTCACCGTTGGGCTTTTGGACCTCCACCAAAATTTCCTCTTCCCCGCCTAAAAAACGGATATCCAATTCATCCACCACACCCCGGCCATTAATGGATAAGAGCAGGTCTCCCTGCTCTACCCCCATTTCTGCCAGCACACCCGTTGGGCTTAGTTCCTTAATTTCGTAGGGATTCATCAAGCTTCCTCGTTCCTTTCGTAAAAGGGCAATGGGCCATACACAGGCCACAGACCATTTGATGGGCAATTTCTTCATGATGGGTATTGATATAAGTATCGCATTTCAGGGCATCAAAGAGGGTCTCCCGCTCCATGCCAAGCTCCCACTTCTCTCCCTTAATAGCACCAGAGGGGCACACCCGGGTACAAATCCGGCACCCTCCACATTGGCTCTCCATGGGCTTATTTTCAATGGGGAGCGCTGTGGTGGTGAGTACAGAACCCAGCCGGACCCCGGACCCATACTCCCGGTGGAGAAAAAGGGCACTCTTTCCAATCCATCCCATCCCAGACAGCACCGCAGTAGTCTTATGCTGGAACAGACCATGGAGGACCGTATCATCAGATAGCATTGGCGGGCCGGCAGGAATGGCCTGGGCAGGGTATCCCTCTGCCTCCAGGAGCAATGCCAGCTGCAGGGTGATATCATCAATCAGACGATTGACGGATACATAATGGGCATAGTAGGCATGGGTCGGTGTTTCCTGAATATGGCTGATTACCCCGCGATTGAGCGGCACCACAATGCATAATGCTTGCTTAAAGCCATCCGGTGCCAATACTGAAGCTGCTTCTAAATCGGCCCAGCCCACATCAATCGCCCCCATTTCCATAGCCTTTTGACGAACTTTCTCTTTGATTCCATTCATAATCATTGTACCTTTTCTTTCTGTATTGCCCCAAAGGGACAGTGAACCATACACAAACCACAAACCACGCCTCGGCCAATATGCTGATAAGCTTCTTTCATATGTGTACTACAAGCGCGCACATCGATCAACTGATTTCTAGCCATCCCCATCTGCCACTTGACACCCTCGATAGCTTGTGCCGGGCAAACATCCCGGCAGCGGGTACACTGGCCGCAGCGGCTTTCCATGGGCTCTGAACCACTCCCCAAAGGAGCATCCGTCAGCACCGTCCCCAAGCGAACGGCCGGACCATAACGGCTATGGATGAAGAGGGCGCTTTTTCCAATCCAGCCCATTCCAGAAAGCACCGCCGCTGTCTTATGGGAAAAGACCGCCCGATACCCTCCGGTCTCAGGATCCGACTGGGACGCTGGCACCGGATATGCCCGGTAACCCTGTCGCTCTAAAAATAGGGCCAGCTGAAGGGTTGTATCGTCAATGAGACGATTCATGGTGCGGTAATGGTGGAAATAGGTAATGGTCGGCTCCGTCTCTACCTCGGATAAAATTCCCCGGGATAAAGGGAAAACAAGGGATATGGCCTGTCCATAACCCCGTCCCTCATCCTTATCCAATATTGAAATATCCGCAAATCCAAAATCCCCAACCCCACGATGACGGACAATATCTGAAACTTGAAGGATAATTTGTTTTTTTTTCACGTTATTCGACCAACCTTTCTTTCGTTCCATGGTCCTTTGTGCTATAATGATGCAGAAAGGAGCAGTGCGATGCTGAATCCATTCCATCAAACAGAAGATAAACTTATTATATTATATGTACTCAATAAAATCAAAACTGGCATCACCCGGGAACAGCTGGCTTACATTATTATTCAGAATGTGCAGATCAGCTATTTTGATATTCAGCTTTATATTGATGCCCTCCTGGGAGAGCAGCTCATCCAGAAAACCGAAGATGGTGACGAAAAAGAAATTTTAACGAACACCGCTGACGGAAATAAAACCCTGGAGTTGCTTTTAGATAAGATCCCCATGTATCTCCAGGAAATGCTGGACCGATATATTCTGGAAAGCCGGAACAAGATTTTAAATGAGGTGTACACCACGGCAGATTACAAAAAAAACGGCCCCTACGATTTCCAAGTATCCCTTAGTCTTTCAGAGAATGGGATCGCACTGATGTCCATCAGCGTCAACACCCCTACCAAGGAAGAGGCAGTGGCTATGTGTGAAAAATGGAAGGGAAATACCCAAAAGATTTATGCTGCCATTTTAAAGGATTTAACTTAAGGTTTTCACAATATTTTATTTCATAAAAAAGCTCTGCCACAGGCGGTCGTGTCACCTCAATGGCAGAGCTTTTTTTAGTTAAATCAAACTAGATCGTCGCTTCAGGCTGAATCTTGGTATCCTCCCGCACGATTGGACAACCAATCACCTCTATATCGAAATTAAGATCCTCCACCATTTTTCTGATAATGGCCAACTGCTGGGCGTCCTTCTCCCCAAAGTATGCCCGGTCTGGGGCCACAATATTGAAGAGCTTGCACACCACCGTACACACTCCGGAAAAATGGATGGGACGGGTTTTCCCACAAAGGGTTTCCGATAAGGTATCAACGGCGACCGAAACATGGGGAGCATTATACATCTCCTGGGAATCGGGATGGAACACCATGTCCACCCCCAGTGCCTCACACAATGTGCAGTCCTGATTAAAATCCCGAGGATAATCCGCCAGATCCTCACCAACTCCAAACTGAGTCGGATTGACGAAGTTGGAAACAACCACGACATCATTCTCTGCCAGACACCTTTTGATTAAGCTGGCATGACCCTCATGGAGGTACCCCATCGTCGGCACCAATCCGACGGTCTTTCCTGCAATCTTCTGAGCCTTAACCCATTGCTTTACCTCTGGAATACTTACTGAAATCTTCATTTTTAATACGTCCTTTTTTGGATTTGGAGATAGCCTCTCTTCTGATTCCTGTTAAGCCATATCCTCTAATCGACCATGCTGCTCATAATGCATACACCGGCCAATGGCATTCTCCTCATCCACAAAAACAACGTTTGGCCTGTGGGCTGCTGCCTCCTCAGGCGCATAGGTCCCATCAGCCATAATGATGACTTTATCTCCTACAGCGACAATCTGAACCTCCTGATACTCTAAAATCCCCGCAGCATCCAGCAAATCCTGGTCCACGGTAATACTGCCAATATAATCCAATGCTGCCTGGGTCACCGTTGCACGGTGTATCTTACCTTGTAATAAGGTTACTGTCATTGATGCAATCCTTTCATGATATACAACAAAAAAACACCTCAACGAATCGCAAAGACGCTGATGTGTTCATCCTGTGATCATTGTATCTCTGTGGGTCCCATTCTAAAAAAAATACAGGCCCAACCTCGTTGTAACGATTGCATTAACAGTGCATCAGATGAAGTATAGTTTCTTAAGAATACTATCTCCGCGGATATTATAGCACAATTTCCATAAACTTCTACTGTTTTTATTTTCCTTTGACCACGGGATTAAAAAAAGCCATGGAGAACGACTTAATTCTCCATGGCCACTTACTCCTCCGATGGTGAAAGCAGCATGCACCGTCTCTAAATTTTAAAAAATACTTTCCTCAACCGGACAAGTCCGCCTAGTGCTTATCATCCTGATTGAATATCCGTCCAAGAAGCTTTGTAATTTCAACAATCACAAGGGGTGCTAAGGATGCCCCAATGACAATGAGCCATTCCCGTAAATCTAAGGTGGTCACATCAAAGATAGCATGGGCACCAGGAATCAGAATAACGGAAAGCTGGAGCACCAGGGAAATGCCAATAGCTCCCCAGAGATAGCGGTTGGTAAAGAACTTTTTACTAAAAACGGATTTGCTTTCAGAACGAACATTGAGAACATGGGTCAGTTGGGATAACCCCAGCACTGCAAAGACCATGGTCCGTCCAACGTCAACCCCGAAATGCGTCAGGCCGTAATGGAATACTCCAAGGGATAAAACCGCCAGAACGATTCCCTGAAAAATAATTCGTCCGCCAACACCATGGGCAAAAATGCTTTCCTTGGGATTTCTCGGCTTCCGTTCCATGATATCTTCATCATTTTTCTCAACCCCTAAGGCCAAGGCCGGCAGGCTATCGGTAATTAAGTTGATCCACAAAATATGGATGGGCAGTAAGGGCTGCACCCAGCCCACTACCGTGGCAAAGAATAAAATAAGGATTTCCGCAATATTACAGGAGAGCAGGAAATGAACGGCCTTTTTGATATTTTCGTAAATATTCCGGCCTTCCTTCACCGCCGATACGATAGTGGCAAAATTATCATCCGTCAAAATCATATCTGCGGACTCCTTGGAAACATCGGTTCCCGTTATTCCCATGGCACAGCCGATATCCGCCTTCTTAAGCGCCGGGGCATCGTTGACCCCGTCTCCGGTCATGGCAACGACAGCCCCCCTCTTCTGCCAGGTATCCACGATGCGCACCTTGTTTTCCGGGGATACCCGGGCGTATACAGCAACGCGGTCGATTTCCTGCTCAAGCTCGGCATCGGACAGTGCATCCAGCTCGACACCAGAAAGGGCAATACTATCCTCTTCAAAAATCTTTAAATCCTTGGCAATGGCCACTGCCGTATTTTTATGGTCCCCAGTAATCATCACCGTCTTAATGCCAGCCGTGTGACATTCGGTAATGGCTCCCCGGACTTCTTCCCGGGGAGGATCGATCATCCCGGTCAGACCGGCAAAGATTAAATGGTTTTCCAAATTCTCCATGGTAACCTCAGGGGCATCCATGTAGTGTTGGAAGGCATATCCCAATACCCGATAGGCTTCGTCGGACATTTCTGTATTGGCCGCCAATATTTCGGCCTGGGCCGCAGCATCCATGGGCAGAACCTCGGAGCCCTTTAAATAGTGGGTACAACGGGAGAGGAGCACATCGGGTGCCCCCTTGGTATAGCCTACCCAGGAATTCCCATATTTATGAACGGTGGTCATCAGCTTCCGTTCGGAGTCAAAGGGAAGCTCTGCCACCCGGGGAGCCGTCATTAGGGATTCGTTCTTATCAAATCCCAGGAGGTTCGCATAGGCGACCATGGCCACCTCGGTGGGATCCCCAATTTCTACGGTTTCTTCCCCATTGTAGGTAATGGAGGCATCGTTACACAGCTGGCCCACTCGGACAACAAATTTCTCGCTTTCCGTAAAGCCATCATCCATAATATTCTCTGCATCCACAATCCCTTCGTTGGCATACACCTTGCGAATGGTCATGCGGTTTTGAGTCAGGGTCCCGGTTTTATCCGAACAAATGACCGAGGCGCAGCCCAGGGTTTCCACGGCTGGCAACTTTCTGATAATGGCGTGCTTGGCAATAAGCTTCTGGGTGCCCAGGGCCAGCACCACCGTGACGATAGCTGGTAATCCCTCTGGAATGGCAGCTACCGCCAAACTGACGGCGGTCATAAAGAGCAGCAGCGGATCGCCCCCGCGCAAAAGGCCCACTAAAAAGACAACGGCACAGGCGGCCAGAGCGCCCACGGCCAACACCTTCCCCAGCTGTTCCAAACTGCGCTGGAGTGGGGTTTGGGTGCTTTCCGTTCCCTGAAGCATCCCGGCAATTTTTCCTATTTCGGTGTTCATCCCCGTCGCCGTTACAATAAAACGGCCCCGGCCATAGGTGACCAGACTGCTGGAAAACACGGTATTGACCCGGTCCCCTAAGGGTGTATCCGGATCGGTGATTTCGATATTTTCTTTCTCCACCGGGACAGATTCTCCGGTAAGAGCGGATTCCTGAATCTGCAGGGTTGCCGCCTCAATCAGACGGCCATCTGCCGGTACAAAATCCCCGGCATCCAGCAGAACGATATCCCCTGGCACCAATTCCTCAGAGGGCACCACCAGCTGTACACCGCCCCGGAGAACTTTAGCTTCAGGGATAGTCATGCGCTTGAGGGCCTCCATGGCGTCCTCGGCCTTATTTTCCTGAATCACACCGATGACCGCGTTCAAAATGACGATGACCATGATTAGAGCAGCATCACTCACTTCCCCTAAAAATCCAGAGATGACGGCAGCAACCATCAAAACGATGATCAGGAAGTCCTTAAACTGCTCGAAGAACATTCGAATGGGTGACTTTCGCTTGCCCTCTTCCATGCGGTTGGGTCCGTACTCTGCCCTCAGGGCTTCCACCTGAATATCACTGAGTCCGGTTTCCGCATTGGTGCCGGTGAGGGCCTCTGCTTCGGCCACTGAGAGTAAATAACTTTGTTTCTCTTTTTGTTCTGCCAATTTTTCCTCCTATTGATGCAATAATAAAAAGACCCCACCCAAACCAAAAATCTAGCCTGGATAAAGGTCTTACTCTCAAGAAATCCTTGATGCATGGCCGGGGCATTGCCCGGAATGACGACCATACAAATCCTTTCGGTGAGTTACTCCCCTTTAGGTTTTTTTATTATTTTAATGGTCTGATTTTAACACGATATCACACAATTGTCAAAACGGAAATGTTTTCTGCTTCGATCTTTTTTTCTAAACCTTAAGGCTCTTAAGCTTTATTTTGTCCTTGTTCGTATAATTATTACATTGCTAATTAATAGTAATCGATTTACAATTGAAGAAAATATTCGGAGGTGGGTAAAATGACCCAAACAGGTAAACTATTGGATTTAGCCAAAAAATTTGCGGTGGCAGCCGAAAAAAAGGCCATTGAAATCAATGTTCCTATGGTCATTTCGGTTTGTGACATGAGCGGTATTCCCGTTTACGTCGAACGGATGGAGGATTCCCTTCTTTGCAGTGTCCAAATCGCCCAGGATAAGGCCTGGACAGCAGCAGCCCTAAAGGGCACCAGCGCCGGTATTGCCGACGCCGCTAAAGAAGCCGGCCCTCTATTCGGAATTGGGAATAATTGCGGTGGGCGCATTGTCACCTTTGGCGGCGGTTTTCCCTTAAAGGACGGTGATCAGTTCATCGGTGCCATTGGCATTAGCGGCGGTTCTGTAGAAGAAGACGAATCCTGCTGTAGAGCTGGCTTGGAGGCCATCGGGCAGACAGAGTACCTCTAATCTCTATTCGCTTTCCCGATTGTAAAGAACCCTAAAATGCAAGAGAGCAGCGATATCTACCGCTGCTCTCTTTATTTATACCTATTTTTCAAAATAGGCCAGACGGTCTTCAACCTTAGCCATCATCTCTGTATACCCTGCCAGTTTTTCGCGCTCGGCGGCCACTACCTGCTCCGGTGCTTTTTTAAGGAAGCCTTCGTTACCCAGCTTGCCATTTAAACGGGCCAGTTCTTTTTCAATTTTTTTCTTTTCATTCTGGAGACGAGCGATTTCCTTTTCCTTATCCACCAAATCCTCTAGGGAAAGGAATATTTCGGCATCTTCTATGACAGCAGAGATAAAGCCATCCCCCACCGCATCCTTCTCAATGGTCTTCACCCCGGATACTGACGCCAGCTTTTCAAGCAAGGCCTCTGAGGTCATGAGGAGGCTTTCATGCTCCGCATTATCGGTCATGAAATACAGCTCAGCTTTTCTGGAATTTGGCACATCGGCTTCCGCCCGGATATTCCGGATATTCCGAATGACCTCCATTAAGAAAACAACGTCCTTTTCCTCCTGGGGATAGCTCAGCGCTTCATCGTATTCCGGCCATTTGGCCACGATGATGGCCTCACCACTCCCAGGTAAATAGGCATAAATTTCTTCTGTGATAAAGGGCACCACGGGGTGCAGCAATTTTAAAATCGTCGTGAGCACAGTATTTAAGGTGTATTCTGCCGCCAGCTTACTGCCTTCATCCTCACCGTACAGCCGGGGTTTCACCAGCTCGATATACCAGTCGCAGTATTCGCTCCAGGTGAAATCGTAAATTTTTTGTGCGGCAATCCCCAGCTCGTATTTCTCCATGTTCTGGGTCACTTCCCCCACCACGGTGTTCATCCGGCTAAGGATCCACTTATCCGTGGCTTCCAGGTTCGCCATAGCGGTTTCTTGTTGATCCATGATATCGTCTTCTAAATTCATGAGAACAAAACGGGTGGCATTCCAAACCTTGTTCAGGAAGTTCCGGCTGGACTCCACCTTTTCATCCTGCCAACGGATATCATTTCCCGCAGAATTTCCGGTGATAATAGCAAAACGCAGAGCATCCGCAGAGTATTCCTCAATGATTTCCAGGGGATCAATCCCGTTCCCCAAGGATTTACTCATCTTCCGTCCCTGGGAATCTCGGATGAGGCCGTGAATGTACACATCCGAGAAGGGTGCTTCACCCATATTATAAAGCCCCATAAAAATCATACGGGCAACCCAGAAGAAAATAATATCATATCCTGTGACCAATACGGCATTGGGATAGAATTTTTCTAAATCGGCGGTATCCCTGGGCCATCCCAGAGTTGAGAAGGGCCAGAGGGCAGAACTAAACCAGGTATCCAGGGCATCAGGGTCCTGGGTGAAGTGACTGCCGCCACATTTCGGACAGACCTCTGGCTTTTCCTTGGCAACAACCAGCTCACCACAGGCATCACAAGTGTAGGCCGGAATCCGGTGTCCCCACCACAACTGACGGGAAATACACCAGTCCCGAATGTTTTCCATCCAATTGAAATAAATCTTGCTGAAACGGTCCGGTACAAATTTTGTATCTCCGTTTCGCACCGCATCAATGGCTGGCTCGGCCAAGGGTGCCATTTTTACAAACCATTGCTCAGAGGTCATGGTTTCCACGGTAGTGCTGCACCGGTAGCAATGGCCCACATTATGGACGTGTTCCTCCACTTTTTCGAGGAGTCCCAAGGCCTCTAAATCCGCCAAAACGGCCTTCCGGCAGGCATAACGATCCATACCGGCGTATTTTTCACCAGCCAAGGCATTCATAGTCCCATTTTCGTTCATCACGTTGATTTCTTCCAGATTATGGCGCTTGCCCACCTCGTAGTCATTGGGATCATGAGCGGGGGTCATCTTAACCACGCCGGTGCCAAATTCCATGTCCACGTAATCATCGGCTACCACAGGGATGGCTTTTCCCACGATGGGCAGAATGACGTTTTTACCCACCAGGTCGGTGTAGCGTTCATCCTTGGGGTTGACGGCAACACCGCTGTCTCCCAGCATGGTTTCCGGGCGGGTAGTGGCCACAGTAACGTAGCCCTCACCATCCTCAAAGGGATAACGGATATGCCACAAATGGCCATTTTCTTCCTGATATTCAACCTCTGCATCGGATAGGGCCGTTTTACAATCCGGGCACCAATTGATAATCCGGCTCCCCTTGTAAATGAGGCCCTCCTCATACAGGCGAATAAAGGTGTCTTTAACAGCCTCTGAGCATCCCTCATCCATGGTGAAGCGCTCTCTGTCCCAGTCACAGGAAGCACCAAGCTTTTTCACCTGCTCCCGGATACGGTCTCTATAAGTAATGGCCCAATCCCAGGCCCGCTTTAAAAATTCATCACGACCCAGATCTTCCTTTGTTTTACCTTCTTCATTTCGGATTTTATCTACCACCTTCACCTCAGTGGCAATACTGGCATGGTCCATACCGGGAACCCATAAGGCGGCATAACCCTGCATCCGCTTAAAACGGGTGAGGACATCCTGGAGGGTATCATCAAAGGCATGGCCCATGTGGAGCTGACCCGTAATATTTGGTGGAGGCATCATGATGGTGTAGGCCTTTCCCTCTGGATGGACCTCCGGTTTAAAATAACCTTTTTCCTGCCACCAATCATAAATCCGGCCTTCCACCGAATGGGGTTCATAGACTTTCGACATTTCTTTTTTCAATGGGCTGCATCCTCTCTTAATCTTAATACTAATAATAGATTATAACAAAAAAGAACAGAGGCTTCCACCTCTGCCCCTTTATTTTTTCTTCTCCTAATCACTTTAATCCATAATATTCAAATACTCTTCATAGGTCTTTCCACTATCGTAGACTGCCTTAGCCACATCCACACCTAAATACCGCAAATGCCAGGGCTCATAGGTGTAGCCTGTAATGCTCTCCTGACCATTGGGATAGCGAATAATAAAACCATAACGCCAGGCATTGGCATCCAGCCATGCTCCCTCAGCGGTGTTGATAAAATCGGTGGTCAGGGCCAATCCGATGGTATTACTGGTCACATCAATGCATAAACCCGTTTGATGCTCACTGTAACCCGGAGGGGCGGTGGTAGCCTCAGCAGAAGCTTGGCCTGTACTCGCCGCCTCCGAATCAAAGACACTCACCTGAGTATCATAATCCCGAAAGCCTGAACAGCACTGTAAGTCCAGGCCCTGGGCCTGTCCAGCAGCAAACAATTCTGCCAGAGCTGCTGCTGCCTCGGAGCGGAGATAGGTCTGACGGATACCCGGCAGATCATTGGCCACAAGGTCTCCAGGGCTATAATCCTGGGGTAGTCCATGGGTCTTATTAACCAACTGGGTAATACTTCCGGTGGTCAGGGGATCAACCGCCACCCTCTGGGTTGGCTCAGCCGTGGGCACCGGAGCGGTAATGGTTGAAATCACTGGCCCGGTAATGGAGGACCCCCCTCCTGCCGGCTCCTTTTTTGTCAAAGCGGCGTAATGGGCGGCGTCTGTGGTAAACAAAGTGCTGCTGGCCAAAAGGCACAGCAAAATAATCAACAGTCCGGCTAAAAAACCGTACAACTGGCGTTGTTTCTTTTTTTTATTTATTTTTCGATTAACTGCCGCCACCCCCTTTTTTCATTAATAGTATAACACTAACATAAAACATCCCTCAATAACTTAAGAAATTTTGAATTTTTAGCCAAAGCTAAAAAAGGACATCTGGTCCGAATCCGGTAATCCTGCAAAACAGCCAAAGGAATCCAACTTTTCAAGGTTACTCTTATTGACATGGGCCCGATTCTGAAGATCTTCCTTGGACATGAAGGGCTTAATCCGGGCTTCTTCATAAATTTGGACGGCTACCTTTTCCCCCAGGCCATCAATGGCCATCAAGGGGGGCAATAGCTTGCCATCCTCAATGAGGAAATTTTTGTAGTGGGAGCGATAAATATCCACCTTTACAAATTCAAAACCCCGACAATACATTTCCAGGGCCAGCTCCAATGAGGTTAATGAATTGGACTCTTTATTGCTGGCGTTATTCCCCAGAGCCTTAATTTCTGCAATGGTCTTTTTAACGTGTTCCTTACCGCTGGTCATATCCCTCAGATTAAATTCCTTGGCCCGTATACTGAAATAAGTGGCATAATAGGCCAATGGATGATAGACCTTATAATAGGCTATCCGAAAGGCCATCATCACATAAGCCACGGCATGGGCCTTGGGGAACATGTAAGAAATCTTTTGACAGGAATCAATGTACCACTCCGGCACATTAAAGCTGCGCATATAGGCTTCCTCCTCGTCGGTCAGGCCCTTCCCTTTTCGCACATGCTCCATAATTTTAAAGGATTCTTCTGAATCCAGTCCCATGGAAATCAGGCCAAGCATAATATCGTCCCGGGTACAAATAACCTCTTTAATGGAAACCACTTTATTGAGAATCAAGTCCTGGGCATTATTAAGCCAAACATTGGTCCCATGGGACAGCCCAGAAATCCGAACAAGGTCGGCAAAGGCGTTGGGTTTGGCATCCAGCACCATCTGCCGGACGAAGCCCGTTCCAAACTCCGGAACCCCACAGGTTCCCAATGGAATATCGAAATCATCGTCCACTAATCCCAGGGAATCCGTTCCTCTAAAGAGCTTCAGCACATTTTCGTCATCCAAGGGAATACTTTGGGGATCTACTCCGGTAAGGTCCTGAAGCATCCGCAGCATGGTGGGGTCATCATGCCCCAGAATATCCAGCTTCAGCATCCGCCCCTGAATGGAGTGGTAATCAAAATGGGTGGTTAAGGTATCACTGTCCCGATCATCTGCCGGGTGCTGGATGGGGGTAAAATCGTAAATATCCTTATCCCGGGGGACGACCATAACCCCACCAGGATGCTGACCCGTGGTGCGCTTGACCCCTTCACATCCTGAGATCACCCGGCTGATTTCCGCATCGGGCTTGTACTCTCCCTTTTCTTCATAGAAATTCTTGACATAACCATAGGCTGTTTTATCTGCCAGGGTGGCAATGGTACCGGCTCGGTAGACCTTGCCTTCCCCAAAAAGCACCTCGGTATACCGGTGGGCTTCTGCTTGATTTTCCCCGGAGAAGTTCAAGTCGATATCAGGCTCTTTATTTCCCTTGAAACCCAGAAAGGTTTCAAAGGGGATATCGAAGCCGTCTTTTTGCATGGGCGTACCGCATTCTGGACAATTGGCATCGGGAAGGTCCGGGCCATAGCCCACCTTGGTGCTGTCAAAAAACTCATAATGCTTGCAATGGGGACAGATATAATGGGGTGCCAGGGAATTAACCTCCGTAATCCCACAGAGCATGGCCACCAAAGAGGAGCCGACAGACCCCCGGGACCCTACCAAATACCCATCCTCCAGGGAATGGTGCACCAGCTTTTGAGCGATAAGGTAGAGCACCGAATACCCATTGCCAATAATGGAATCCAGCTCCCGCTTTACCCGGCTTTCCACCATCTCCGGCAGGGGATCCCCATAGATTTCATGGGCCTTATCGTAAACCATATTCCGGATATCGTCATCGGAACCTTCAATGACCGGGGGAAAGGTCCCGTCGGGAATGGGCAGTACGGCATCCATGGAATCCGCGATTTTACGGGTATTGGTCACCACGATTTCGTAGGCGGTTTCCGGGTCTAAATAGTCGAATTCATCCAGCATTTCCTGGGTGGAGCGGTAGTACAAGGGTGGCTGCATATCTGCATCCCGATAGCCTTGGCCGGATTGGAGCACCTCCCGGTACAGGGCATCCTCAGGGTCCACAAAATGGACATCCCCGGTAGCCACCACCAGCTTTCCCTTTTCCTTCCCCAGGGCAATGATTTTTTGATTAATTTCGATGAGCTCTTCCCGGGTTCGTCCTTCCTCTCGAATAAGAAAGTCATTATTCCCCAGGGGCTGGACCTCATAGTAATCATAAAAATCTGCCAAAGCATCGATACGGGCTTGCTTTTCGCCATTTTTAAAGGCCAAATAAAGCTCCCCGGCCTCACAGGCCGACCCAACAATCAGGTTTTTTCGATTGGCCGCCAAGAGTGATTTTGGAATTTTCGGTTTGCGATAAAAATATTCCACATGGGCCTTGGAGACAATTTTGTACAAATCCTTGATCCCATCCTGATTTTTAGCATAAATAATGACATGCCGTCCTTGTTCAGTCTTTAAAATCTGCTCATTATTCATGAGCGCATTAAGCTCCGACACCCGATGGCAGCCGGATTTTTCTGCCCGCTCCATGAGTTTGAACATGACCTTTGAAGAACAAATGGCGTCATCCAGCGCCCGATGGTGGTGTCCCATATCGATTTTGAAATAACTGGCCAGCTTTTTGAGGTTATGCTTCCCAATTTCTTTCATGAGGGCCCGGGCCATGGTCAGGGTATCAAAATAGGTGATCGTGTCCTCAATGCCATAGTCCTCCAGGGCACAACGTAAAAACCCCATATCAAAGGCGGCGTTGTGGGCCACTAAAATACGGCCGTCACAAAACTCCAAAAAATCGCGAATGACATCCTCTGCCTCTTCCCCCCCCGACACCATTTGGTCCGTAATTCCCGTAAGCTCAGTAATCTTAGGGGGTATGGGGCGATGGGGATTAATGATTTTAGAAAAGGTTTCAACAATATGCTTGTTCTTAATCTTCGTTGCGGCAATTTCAATGATGACATCTTTCCCGGCGGCCAGACCAGTGGTTTCCAAATCGAAGAAAACAAACTCCCCGGTAAAGGGCTCATCCTGGGGACCATTCGCAATGGATACACCATCATCCACCAAATAACCTTCCACACCGTACAAAACCTTAATCCCATTTTTCTTACTCAGGTTCATCATTTCCGGATAGGCCTGAACCACGCCATGGTCTGTAATCCCGATGGCATCATGCCCAAAATCCTCTGCCTGCTTCATGATCTTATGTACCTTGCTGACGGCGTCCATGGAGCTGTACTGGCTGTGGAGGTGGAGCTCCACCCGTTTTATCTTGGCATCATCGGTACGTATCGGGGCAGTGGCTGGCTCAATATTTCGGGGTTTTAAAAAGATTTGGTTCCTGAAATTATCCAGAGTCAGAGTCCCTTCAATTCGAACCCAGGCATCCTTTTTAAGACTGTCCATCAGTGGCTGCAGACGGTCCTCGGCATCAAATAATTGGCAGCCTACGGAACCAGTTCCATCGGTTACGTTGAAATTAAAGCTGACCCGTCCTCCCCGGACAGACCGATTATCAATGCCGAACACGCACCCGGCGATGCAAAGCTTCTGCCCGACCAGCTGGGTTTGCTTGGAAAAATCAATGGTCGCCAGAGATTCTACGGGAACCCGGATGGGCTTCCCCCAAAGGGCACCACCACTGGCACTCGGTCTGGCTTTGCCATCCTTTCCCACCTTGCCCTTGGGGGAGGACGGTGTTGCCACGGGCTTTTGCTTGGCGATGGCCACATTTTCACTCTGGATAACCTCCAGACGTTTGGCTTTAACCGCCTCAATCTGGTTCTTTCGCTCTTCATCCGCCGTGGTGATGTGGTCCATGAGCTTTAAATCTGGCCCTTGGGATGTTTTCTCAACTGGAATCACCACTGCCACGCTTTTGGCATAATCAAAAATTTGGCAGAGATCCTGCTGGACCGCCACATTGTCACAGGATTTCGGGTTTGCCTTAAAGGTAAATATAATTTCCTGGCTGCCACTGGCCACCTCGATCCGTTCTGGTTCCAGGCTATATTTTTTTAGAACGTCTTGCAGTGCTGCCTGTTTTCCACTCATCGGATTCATCCTGGGCCCTCCTACATTTTTTCAATTTCTTCCATTAATGCGGGGATGATTTCATCCTCCGCCACCGTTTTAAAGACCTGTCCTTTTTTGAACAAAACGCCCTTTCCCTTTCCGCCGGCCACACCAATATCGGCTTCCTTACCCTCTCCAGGGCCGTTCACCACACAGCCCATAACGGCGACCTTTAGGTCCTTATGGACATTTTGCAGCCGATTGTTCATTTCCTGAGCAATGCCAATCAGGTCGATTTCGGTCCGGCCGCAGGTGGGACAGGACACCACCTCTACCATGCCATCCTTCTGTTTAAACAGCCCCATGGAGGATAACAGGTCCTTGGCCACGTAAATTTCTTCCAGAGGGTCCCCGGTTACCGATACCCGGAGGGTATCCCCGATCCCATTTAACAGCAGATACCCCAGTCCCACACCGGTTTTAACGGCGGCGCTGCGCAGTACCCCAGCCTCGGTTACACCGAGATGCAAGGGATAATCGTATTTTTCAGAGAATAGGGCGTAAGCATCAATGGTTAATAAGACATTTGAAGCCTTCATAGATACCACAATATCCTCAAAACCCAAATCCTGGAGGATTTGGATATGTCCCTCGGCGCTTTCCACCATTCCCTGGGCGGTTGGCCCCTGGTATTTATCGAGCAGACGCTTTTCCAGAGACCCAGCATTGACACCGATTCGAATGGGGATTCCCCGATCCTTAGCCGCTGAAACAACCTCCCTTACTTTATTGATATCCCCAATATTCCCTGGGTTGATCCGCAGTTTATCCACCCCATTTTCAATGGCTTTTAAAGCCAGACGGTAATCAAAATGGATATCCGCCACCAGGGGGATGTTGATCTTCGTTTTAATGGCTGACAGGGCATACGCTGCAGCTTCGTCCGGTACCGCCACCCGGGCAATCTCGCACCCCACTGCCGAAAGGGCATTGATTTGGGCGGCTGTCGCCTCTGCATCCCGGGTATCCGTATTCGTCATGGATTGAATCAAAATAGGATTCTCTCCACCGATGGCCCTGCCACCGATGGAAACAATCCTGGTTTTTCTACGATTAATTTTCATTTTCTCACCTATCCCATTATGCGTAAAACATCATTCACTGCAATGACGAGGGCCAGCCCCATCAATGCCATAAAACCGATATAATTAATGGTTGCTGCCTTTTTGGGGTCCAGCTCCTTCCCCGTTATTTTTTCAATGATCAAAATCAATGCCTGTCCACCGTCCAGTGCAGGAAGGGGCAGCAGATTAATCACACCGAGGTTAACTGAAATAAGGGCTGTAAAGGTTAGTAAAGCAGCAAATCCGTATTGATAAAAACTGGAAACCATACCCACCATCCCAATGGGACCAGCAAAATCATTCAGCCCAAGCTGGCCGGTAACGAGCATTCCCAAGCTTTGGAAGATGGTCCCCCCAAAGCTGACGGTTGCCTGAACACCATTTAAAAGTGAAGGGCCAAGTCCAGTTCCCTTGAGTAAAAATACCACCACCAGACAAAGGTAAGCAAAGATAATATTCATGGCTGCCCCGGCCACTAAGATGGCCAGCCGCTGTCCCTTGGACTTATTCTGAAAGCTCCGGGATTCATCCACTTCGATGGGGAGGGATTCTGGCTCCACCTCTTCTTCCTCATCCTCATTCTCTCCATACATGCGGCAAAAGCCGCCGATGGGCAATGCTCGGATGCTAAAACGCGTTTCCTTACCCTGACGGGAAAAGAGAACCGGCCCCATGCCAATGGCAAATTCAATGACATACACGCCTGTTTTCTTGGCAACGATATAATGCCCCCATTCATGGACCACCACCAATATGGAAAGAATCAGCAGGGTGAGGATAACCATTAGTACTGTATTTAACATCAATACCTCCTAAGTTTTAGCACCCCATCTTTTTAAAGATATCCGAAGGTATATATCGCAAAAATATATACAATGGGGATGATAAACAGAATACTATCAAAACGATCCAAAATGCCTCCGTGACCGGGCAGACATTTTCCAAAATCCTTGATGTCCATCTTCCGTTTGAGCATCGATGCCGTTAAATCTCCGCACTGGCCAGCAATAGAGCCCACCACGCCGAGTACGATGTACATATAAATCGGAAGGGTAAAATTAAAATTATACTGAAGAATCAAACCGTAGATCACCATGGCGATGGCGGCAAAAACCACTCCGCCAACAGCCCCGGCCACTGTTTTCTTTGGGCTGATTTTTGGGGCCAGCTTTGTCTTTCCGATGGCCATTCCGGTGAAATAAGCCGCTGTATCGGTGATAAAAGCGATGACAAAAACCATCCAAAGATAGCATCGTCCCGATGGCACCGTATCAAAGAGCAGTAGAAAACCAAACATCATGGGAATATAAACCAGTCCCACAACTGAAGCCATCCCCCGATAAACATCGGCCTTTCCCAAAAACACCTCCGTACAAAAAACGGCAATAAAGCAAACCGCCAACAAGGGCAAAACCATCCCATAATCGAGCTTCATAAAACATAGAATCAGTATTCCCAGAATGAATAGGAAAGGGAAGCGGATTTTACAGTCTAAGCGTCGATTAACCGCCTTGGCATATTCCCACAGACCAATGGACGTGAGCACGACACAGGTTATAAACAGGTAAATCCCTCCAAAATAAAGCATTGCGAATAGCAGGGGTAAGCCCACCACCGCCGTCAAAATCCGTTTTCGCATTTTACTTTACCGCACCGTAACGCCTTTCCCTTTTTTGATATTCCTCAATAACCCTATAAAACGCATCTGAATCAAAATCCGGCCACCAAATATCATCAAAAATAATTTCTGCGTAGGAGTCCTGCCAAAGCAAGAAATTACTCAAGCGTTTTTCACCGCCAGTCCTTAAAATAATATCTGGGTCCGGCAGCCCTGCAGTGTACAGATTGTTGGAGATACAGGCCTCGGTAACCTCCTCTGGAGGGATCCCCTCGGCCATAATAGCTTTAACAGCCCTTAGGATTTCATCCCGTCCACCATAGTTGAGTGCCACATTGAGAATCAGCCCCTCATTCTCGGCGGTGAGCCCACAGGCGTCTGCCGCTGCCTTTTGAACATCTGCAGGAACCCGGCTCATATCTCCAATCATGCGGACCTGGACATGGTTTTCATGGAGCTCTGCAATTTCTTTAATAAAATACTCCACGGCAATCTTCATCAGGCCGTCCACCTCTTCAGGGCTCCGCTTCCAGTTTTCTGTAGAGAAGGCATACACCGTCAGAACCTTTACCCCTAAATCAGAGGCGGTTTTTACCGTGGTATGCAGCGCCTTCATCCCCGCATTGTGTCCAAAGAGACGGGGTCTCAACTTTCTCTTTGCCCAACGTCCATTGCCATCCATAATGATGGCAACATGGGCAGGTATATTCCCCATGTCGATTTTAAAATCCGTTAACATGACATCTCTCCAATCTTTATTCTTCCAAATTTCTTCGGGCCGTCTCCATCATCAGCTTGATCCGATTGATCTGATTGACCTCGGAGTCCCCGGGATCATAATCAATGGGCGCAATATTCGCCTTGGGATAACGTCTACGAATGGGCTTAATCATCCCCTTCCCCATAACATGGTTCGGCAAACACGCAAAGGGCTGAACACAAACAATATTCTCTACCCCATTTTCAATGAGCTCCATCATTTCCGCCGTCAGGAACCAGCCTTCTCCTCCCTGGTTCCCCAGTGCAATGAGCTCCTGGGCCTTTGTCGCCTTTTCCTGGATGGTGGAAGGTCCCCGGTAATGGGTACTCTCATTAAGGGCCCTTTTCATATTTCTTCGGTACTGCTCAATCACCTTGATGGCCAGCTGGCTGCTCCGCTTCCCGGAGAGGGTACCCGAAAGCACATCGTACTTATAAATTGAATTATAACAGCAATAGAGGAAGAAATCCAATAAATCCGGCACCACTACCTCAGCACCTTCCTTTTCCAAGACTTCCACAAGGTTATTATTGGCCGTCGGATGGTATTTCACCAAAATTTCCCCCACGATGGCCACCTTTGGGATATGTCGGCTGATTCGGGGAAGGGCATCGAATTCGGCAATGATCTGCCGCACATTGCGACGGAATACCCGAATACTGGGCTTTGTAACATTGTGCTTAACGATTCGGCGCCATTTTTCGTATAGCGCCATGGTGGACCCGGCATCCCGTTCATAGGGACGTGTTCCATAAATAAGTCGTTGAAACAAATCCCCGTACACCGCAGCAATCATCAGCCGATGGGCCATGCCCACCGTAATCTTAAAGCCGGGATTTTCCTCCAGACCCACTACATTGAGGGAAATAACCGGAATTTGCTCCATTCCCGCTTCCCGCAAGGCCTTCCGGATAAAGCCCACATAATTGGATGCCCGGCAGGGGCCGCCGGTCTGGGTCATCATTACCGAAACGTTATCCAAATCGTATTTTCCGGACTTCAGGGCCGCCATAATCTGTCCCGTTGTCAAAATACTGGGGTAGCAGGCATCGTTATTCACATAACTCAGTCCTGCGTCAACCGCTGCCGCATCCACGCTGGGTAGCACCTCTAAGTTGTAGCCACAGACCTTCATAACATCAGCGATGAAATCAAAATGGATGGGTGACATCTGGGGTGCTAAAATCGTGTGGTTCTTGCGCATTTCCTTGGTAAAGGACATCCGCTTGGGTAAGGGGTGTTCGGGCAGCTTGATATGATTTTTTGCCCGTTCCTCCATGGCTGCCTTTAAGGAGCGCATTCGGATTCGTACAGCCCCCAGGTTATTGACCTCATCGATTTTGATGAGGGTATAAATTCCCCCCTTGCTTTCCAAAAGCTCCTGGGTTTGTTCCGAGGTCACCGCATCCAGGCCGCACCCAAAGGAGGTCAGCTGCACCAGCTCTAAGCAATCATTTTGGGCGACCACCTCCGCCGCCTTATACAGTCGACTATGATATTTCCACTGGTCCAATACGCGGTAATGATCTCCAGCATTGCTTCCAGCCGCCAAATGGGCGATGGAATCCTCGGTGAGGACTGCCAGCCCCAGGGAGGTAATGACATTATCCAGTCCGTGGTTGATTTCTGGGTCGATGTGGTAGGGCCGGCCGGCCAGGACAATCCCCCTTTGATGGTTGCGTTTCAGCCAGGCCAGGGTTTCTTCGCCCTTGCGCTGCATATCCTTCCGAAAGCGTTCCCGCTCTCCATGGGCATGGCGAAGGGCGATGCTCACCTCTTCCTTGGTTGCCCCCTCTTCCCCAAAGATCTCTATCAGCCGTTCTTCCAGCCGTTTATGGTTATCCAGGGCCAGGAAGGGATTGATAAAGGTAATGCCCTCTTCCCCCAAAACATCCATATTATGCTTAATGGTTTCAGGGTAAGACATTACAATAGGGCAATTATACCAATTATCCACCCCTTCAAATTCCTTTTCCTCCAAAGAAATACAGGGATAAAAAATCTTTTTAACCCCACTGTCAATAAGATCCTGGATGTGTCCGTGCACCAACTTTGCCGGGTAGCAAACGGATTCCGAGGGGATGCTGGCCATACCCTTTTCATAGGTCCTCCGGTTAGAATCTCCGGAGAGGATGACCCGGTAGCCCAGGGATGTTAAAAAGATGAACCAGAAGGGATAATTTTCATATTGGTTCAGCACCCGGGGGATGCCGATGACACCCTTGGCGGCCATGGCCGTGGGCAAGGGCTGGTAATCAAAAACTCGTTGGTATTTGTACTTATACAGATTGGGAAGATCGTTTTTCTTATGGCTGACACCAGCCCCGATTTCACATCGGTTTCCAGTAATGTGCCGGGAGCCATCCCCGAAAATATTGACGGTCAGCTGACAATTATTACTGCAGCCACCGCAGCGACGATGTTTGATTGCCACACTGAAGGAATTCAGCGCTTCTCTCCCCAGCAGTGTGGTCGTCTCACCCTGGATGTACCCTTCTCTGGCGATAAGAGCCGCACCAAAGGCACCCATCAGCCCGGCAATATCCGGGCGTACCACCTCTTTATCTGTAATTTTCTCAAAGGCCCGGAGCACCGCGTCATTATTGAAGGTTCCGCCCTGTACGATGATGTTCTCCCCTAAATCTTTAGGGTTATGCACCTTAATTACCTTTTGGAGGGCATTCTTAATGACCGAATAGGACAATCCCGCCGAAATCTCACCGACGCTGGCCCCTTCCTTTTGGGCCTGCTTGACCTTGGAATTCATGAACACTGTACACCGGGTCCCTAAATTAATGGGGGCTTCTGCATCCAGAGCACTTTCCACAAAATCCTCCATGGAAAGATTTAAGGATTTGGCAAAGGTCTCCAAGAAGGATCCACAGCCTGAGGAACAGGCTTCGTTTAAGATGATGCTGTCGATGGTTCCATTGCGGATCTTCATGCACTTCATATCCTGGCCGCCAATATCCAGGATGAAATCCACCTCGGGCTTAAAATACTTGGCTCCCTTATAGTGAGCGATGGTTTCAATCTCCCCGATGTCCACCTTCAGGGCTGTTTGAATAAGACCTTCCCCATAGCCGGTCACCGCCGACTTAGCAATGACAGCCCCCTGGGGCAAATTAGCATAAATATCCAACAGGATTTGTCGGGACTTTTCTAAGGGGTCCCCCTCATTACTGCCGTAAAAGCTGTAAAGCAGCTCCCCGTTTTCTCCAATGAGAACCGTTTTGGTGGTGGTAGAGCCCACATCGATACCTAAAAAGCAGGGTCCTTCGTATGCTGCCAAGTCCCCGCGCACCACCCTGGCCTGGGCATGGCGAGCTTCAAAAGCCTGGCGTTCCCCTGCATCTGCAAATAAGGGCTGAAGGCGATCCACCCCCATATCCTGGACAAAGGTGTTTTCCTTAAGCCGCCTGATAATCTCACCAAAGGAAATGACTCCATTTTTCTCTGACGAGTAAGCGGCTCCCATGGCAACAAAAAGATTGGAATCTTCAGGGAAAATCACCTGGGCCGGGGTCAGCTTCAAGCTTTCAATAAAGCGTTCCCTAAGCTCGGATAAAAAGAAAAGGGGTCCCCCCAGAAAAGCAACATTCCCACGGATGGTATGACCGCAAGCCAGGCCACTGATGGTCTGGTTGACCACAGCCTGGAAAATAGAGGCGGCAATATCCGCTTTTTCAGCCCCTTCATTGAGGAGGGGCTGAATATCCGTCTTTGAAAAAACCCCGCATCGGGATGCAATGGGATAAATGGTGGTGTGGGTCTTTGCCATTTCATTTAAGCCCCCGGCGTCGGTCTTAAGGAGGGTGGCCATTTGGTCGATAAAGGCACCGGTTCCGCCAGCGCAGGTCCCGTTCATCCGCTGCTCAATATTCCCTTCAAAAAAGGTGATTTTAGCATCCTCCCCTCCCAGTTCAATGGCACAGTCTGTCCGGGGAATCTTCTTCTCCACAGCAATGGTCCCGGCGACAACTTCCTGGACAAAGGCAACATCAATCCACTTGGACACCAAGAGTCCTCCAGAACCTGTCACGCTAATGGTCACTGGAACATTACCAATCAAGGTGTACGTTTCCTGCAAAAGCACCGCCATCATCTCTCGAATATTAGACAGATGGCGCCTGTAAGCCTTAAAAATCATCGTGTTTTCTTCATCTAAAACAACCACCTTAATGGTGGTTGATCCCACATCCAATCCGATTTTACATTTCTTAGTCATTTTTCACCTTTGCCATAATGCTCTTTAAGGATTGATATAAGGGTTGGTACCGCTTATAAGCCTTCGCATATACGTCTCTATAAATCTCATCGTACAGCCTCTGTCTTTTGGGGTCTGGACGATATCTCCGGGTTTTCCGAATCATATTGTAACCCGCTTCCCTTAAATCTTCATACCGGCCAAGGGCCACAAATATGGCCATCGCTCCACCGAGCCCTGTAGTCGCTGATGTCTGTACCCGATAGGTCTCTCTTCCAAAAATATCGGCCATTATGCCACAAATGATATCACTTTGGGCGCCACCACCAGATAATCCAATACTTTTAACCCGAGTGCCAGACTTCGCTTCGATCTGTTCGAGCCCCTCCCGCAGGGCATAGCCAATCCCCTCAATGATGGCACGGTAGATATGGTATTTGTTTTGCCCCTCAGTGAGCCCAATAATGGACCCCATGGCTTCTGGCTTGAAGGATTCCATTCCCCAGTAGGGCTGGAGCACCAGGCCTTCAGATCCCGCCGGAATTCTTTCAATCTGCCGGTCCAGAAAGGCTAAAATATCCTCTCCCTGCTCATCACATTGCTGCTTCTCCAGCTGGGCAAAGGTTTCAACAAACCAATTCATCATCCAAAAACCATTATAAACTGTAATTTCCGGATTATAGCTCTTCGGGCCAACCCCTGGAAATGGCGGATAAAAACGAATCAATTCAAAGTAATGATCGGTCGTTATTTCCACTGTCGCCTGGGTTCCCAGGGAAACGCTGGCTGTGTCTGGACCCAGACAGCCCACACCAATGGTTTCACAGCCCTTATCCGTCCCCGACCCAATAACCGGCAGTCCTACTGGCAGCCCGGTTTCCAGGGCGGCTGTTTCTGTGATGCCTCCCAGAGCGGCACAGGAATCCACCAGGGGAACCAGTTTTTCCCGTTCAATGCGGATAATTTGGGTTAAAATATCCTTGGAGCCACTCCATTCCTTTTTCTTAAAGTCAAAGGGGAGGTGCCCGGCAATATCAGACCGGCAATCAATGAGTTTTCCCGTTAATTTTCCGATGAGGTAGCTGGATAACAAAACATAGGCATGGGCTGCCGCCCATTTTTCCGGTTCATTGACTTTTATCCAATGGGCATGGGTCTGAGTGTTAAAGGAATCCACAAAGGGGCCCTTTCCTGCCAAATCAAAAAGGATGCGCCAAAGCTTTGGAATCTCCACAGGCTTATCCAACTTTCGCCGATCCTGCCAGATAATGAAATCCCTTAATGCCTCGCCCTGAGAATCGACAATGGTACCGGTATCCCTCTGGCAAGCCACGGTAATACCCGCCACCCGGGCAAAAAGCGATGGTTCTTCCTTCTTTAAAATACCCAGCACCTGGCATAGATCATCCCAAAACATTTTGGCAGGTGCTTCCACCCATCCCATATTCAGGCTATAATAGCTTTCATACCGCTTTTCAGCCGTTGCCAATTGATTGCCATATGTATCAAAAATAATGCCTCTTAACCCTTTTGTCCCACAATCAATGGTTAATGCCAAATCACTCATGCACAGACCTCTTCTTCTCTTTACTAACTTATAATTATAACAAAAAAAGCCGAGGTTGGGTGCATAATTCCTTAATTTTTAATTCTTGATTGTCGTTTCCGTTTTTTACTTCTCCCTTTCCTTCTTTTTAAAGGATAGGGTATAATACTAATATGAACTGGAGGAAAACATGAAAGCAAAAATCGCCTGTTGTCAAATGACACCCATTAATCATTTGGACACCAATTTAAATACAGCCAAAGCAATGGTTGAAAAAGCTGCTGGACAAGGTGCGGATTTCGTTGTCTTACCAGAAATGTTTGTTTGTCCCTATTGCCATGGCAATTTCAGCCGAGTGGCCGAGCCCATGGAGGGCTATATCTATGGCCAGCTCAGCCAGCTGGCCGCCGATGCCGGGGTCTATCTTTTTGCCGGCAGCGTCCCTGAGCGCGTCGATAAACGCATTTACAATACCTGCTATGTTTTTGATCGGAAGGGATCGTGTATCGGGCATCACCGTAAAATTCATCTTTTCGATGTTTCCATCGAAGGTGGCATCCACTTCCGGGAATCCCGGGTCCTTTCCGCCGGCGATACCATCACTGTCGTCCAAACCGAATTTGGCCCCGTTGGGGTAGCCATCTGTTTTGACCTGCGCTTCCCGGAGCTTTTCCGTATCATGGCGGATCAAGGAGCACAGCTGATGGTGATTCCCGCTGCCTTTAACATGACCACCGGTCCCCTGCACTGGGACTTAACCCTTCGGGCCCGGGCAGTGGATAACCAATGCTATGTGGCGGCCTGTTCCTCTGCCCGGGACACAGAAGCCGAATATTGTGCCTGGGGGCATTCCTCCCTGGTGGACCCATGGGGCCATATTGTCTCGGCCTTGGATGAACATCCGGGTATTCTTTATGAGACCTTAGACTTTGATCTGGTAAAAAAAGTCCGCCAGGAACTTCCCATTCTCTCCTCCCGGCGGACTGATCTTTATGACTGTATCACAAAGGGTGGGCATTGAAATGGCAAAACCTAAAATCAACAAAGCCATCTTCGGCGAGCGGCTAAAGGCCCTAATGGATGCGGCCCAGGAAAACACCTATTCCATGGGTCGGACCTTTAATCTCTCACCCCCCAGCATTTCACGCTATACCCGGGGTGAAATGGCACCTAAAATAACCACCATCCAGCAAATGGCTGCTTACTTTGATGTCAACCCCCAATGGCTCATGGGAGAGCCCGTTAACCGCTATGAGAGTGAAATCATTTTAGAAGACACGGTTTCAGCCGATGCCTACTCCGAGGTTGCCGTGTTTGACTGCATTCGGTACGATATCCCCCTTTTCTCCAACGCCCGCACCGGGGAATCCCTACGTCTTCCCGTGGAGAAGGTGGCTACGTGGGGAGCAGTCTTCGCCTTCCAAATCCCAGATGACAGCATGGCCCCTACACTGCAACAAGGTGCCCAGGCCATCATTCGCCTGGATACCACTTTGAAGCCAGGAACCGCCATGGCTCTCCACATCAACCGAGAGAATCTCATCATTCGTAAGGTTGTCCTACAGGATGATTATGTCATTCTCCAGCCCCATAACCCTGACTACGATGCCCGATGCTGCCATATCAAACGGGATGACATTCACATCATCGGGGAGGTTGTTTATATTCAACATTGTTTAGAAAAATACTTTTAACGAGAATGAATTTCCAAGACAAAAGCCACAGATCCCCTTTGGGGGGGGCAATCTGTGGCTTTTAGTTTTTGAGGTTAATTCAAAGTATTAAAAAAGCCCGATTCAATCGAGCTTGGTTTTTTAATGGAGCGGAAGACGAGATTTGAACTCGCGACCCTCGCCTTGGCAAGGCGATGCTCTACCACTGAGCCACTTCCGCTTAAAAACATTCTTTTTTCTTCGTGCTGACTCTTCAAAAGAGCTAAACTCTCCCACTAAGCGATTCACACCAAATCACAGATTTGGGTTCTCTGCTTATACCACTGAGCCACTTCCGCATATTGCGTGTTTATTTATACATGGTGCGAGGAAAGGGATTCGAACCCTCACAGCCGCATTGGCCACAGGTCCCTCAAACCTGCGTGTCTGCCAGTTCCACCATCCTCGCACTGTTTGTCTCTCTAAAAGAAGACAAGCATTATTATAACCAAAGCATTTCTGAATTGCAAGTACTTTTTTCAAAAAAATCAACAATTTTTCCAGCGCATGACCAACCGTGAAAGCGCCTCTCTCAGAGCCTCTTCATCCCCATCATTGGAAATCAGAAAATCGGCGTACCGCTCTTTATCATCATCTGACATTTGGATGGCGATTTTTTTCCTGGCTTCATCCTCTGCAATGCCATCTCTTTCCATGAGCCGCTGGACCCGCAGGGCAATATCCGTTACCACCAAGGCCACCGAATCCACAAAACGTTCCTGTCTGGCCTCAATTAAAAGGGGGCAGTCATAGACGATCAAATCCATTCCCCTAGCGCGATAATCCGCAATAATATTTTCAACATGGTGCTCAATAATAGGATGGAGAATGCCCTCCAGACGATTTTTTGCCTTGGGATCCTCGCAAATCAAGGCTCCCATTCGTTTGCGGTCCAGCCCCCCCTCGGGCATAAGGTATTCCGATCCAAAGGACTCTGCAATGCGTTCCAGGGCAGCCCCCCCTGGGGCCACCACATCCCGGGAAATCTGATCTGCATCGACAATGGGGATCCCGAACTCCTCTCGAAGAATCCGGGATACAGTGCTTTTACCTGAAGCGATGCCGCCTGTTAAACCAATAACTTTCATGTGCTCTCCTGCTTTACTTGACCTCATACCAAGAATGGCCGCAATGGGCATCCACTGTCAGTGGAACAGACAATACCGCCGCACGCTCCATCTCCTGGATCAAAATGGATAGTACCTGTTCCTGCTCGGATTCCAGAGCATCCACAATCAACTCATCATGAACCTGGAGAATCAGTTTTGCCTTCAGCCCCTCCTGGGCCAAACGGGCAGATACGGTAATCATTGCTTTTTTAATGATATCCGCCGCCGTTCCCTGAATGGGAGTATTCAAGGCCATGCGTTCCCCGGATTGAACCAGCATCCGATTACGGGAGTGGATTTCCGGAAGATAGCGCCGTCTGCCCCACAGGGTTGTCACATAACCCTTCTCTTTAGCTTCCGTCACCACATTTTCCATATACGCTGCCACCTTGGGGTAACGGGCAAAATACGTATCGATATAATCCTGGGCCTCTTTTCGGCTGATGCCCAGCTCCTTCCCAAGACTAAAGGCCTGCTTACCGTAGATCAGCCCAAAGTTTATGGCCTTGGCATGGCCACGCTGCTCTCTGGTAACCCCATCCATGGGCACCCCAAATATTTCTGAAGCCGTACGGGTATGGATATCCTGTTCCTTTTTAAAGGCATCAATCAGATTTTCATCCCCGGAGAGATGGGCCAGGACCCGCAGTTCGATTTGGGAATAGTCCGCGTCCACCAGAATTCGGTCTGGTGCCGAAGGAATGAACACCCGACGGATTTCCCGCCCCAGCTCTGTTTTGACCGGTATGTTCTGTAAATTCGGGTCCGATGAACTCAACCGCCCGGTGGCTGCCACCGTCTGGTTAAAGGTTGAATATACCCTGTGGGTTTCGGGATCGATCAGCTTAATCAGACCCTTGCCGTAGGTTCCATCAAGCTTCGAGAGGGATCGATATTCCAAAATCTTTTCAATGATGGGATGGAAAAGCTTCAGTTCTTCCAATACCTCCACACTGGTAGAATATCCCGTCTTTGTTTTCTTAATCACCGGCAGCTTTAAATTGTCAAAGAGGACCACACCCAGCTGCTTGGTGGAGTTAATGTTAAAGGTCTCCCCTGCCAAATCATAAATCTCCTGGGTGAGCTCCAGAAGCCGCTTTTCAAAAGAATGGGATAATGCCTCTAAAGCCCCAACATCAATGGTAAAGCCTAATTCCTCCATAGAAGCCATAATAGCCAAAAGGGGCAGCTCAATGGTGTCCATTAAGCAGGTCATGCCATCCTCTTCAATTTTTTCAGGCAGAAGCTTCCACAAGCGATATAGAGCGTCACAAAGGCGAATGGTGTAAGGTGCCAACACCCCGACTTCCATGTCCTCTGCGGCTTTCTTGGTTTTACCCTTTCCAAAGAATTCCTCGTCATCCGGTAACGCCTCATCCAAGTACTTAGCCGCCAATGCGGATAAATGATATCGGCTGTCCGAGGGATTCAGCAAATAGCCTCCAATCATGGTATCAAAGGTATAGTTGGGAATACATCCTCCAAAGCGGTTAAAAATATGGGTCAGCTGTTTTAAATCCTGACCGATGATTTCAACATCATCGGCTACAGGAATATCCGCTAAACCGCCGATAAAAGCCTCTACCATGGCCGCATCGGGTAAAAAATAATACTGACTCCCCGCCCGCAGGGCCATCCAGAGGGCATCCCCCTCCTCTAAAGCATAGATAAAGACACGGCTGAATTGATTGATTTGCCCCAGCAGCCCCATAAGGCTGCGCTGATCCTCAACCCGGGTAAAGGGCAGCATATCTCCCTGGTGGTCTGTCAATACGGCATCAGAGCCATCCACCTTTTTAAGGATGGACTTAAACTCTAATTCTGCTAACATTTCCTTGGCACTGTCGGTAAACATCCCGTCAAAGGCCAAATCCTCAATATGTTTTTCCACCGGTGCCATCACACAGATCTCACCTAAAAATCGACTTTCATAGGCCGAGTCCCGGCCATTCAGCAGCTTTTCCTTCTGCTTCCCCTTAAGGTCATCAATATGATCGTACAGACCGTCGATCGTGTGATAAGCCTTGATAAGCTTTATGGCTGTTTTTTCACCAATTCCAGCTACCCCGGGGATATTGTCTGAGGGGTCCCCCATGAGGGCCTTCACATCAATGAGCTCTAGTGGGGTCACCCCGTAACGCTCCATGATATAATCGGCATCCACTGTGGTGAATTGGTTGCCGCTGCGGGTGGTGGTATATAAAATAGAAATCCGATCGTCCACCAGCTGGAAGGAATCCTTATCCCCAGTAATAATGAAGGTATCCGCCTCCTGGCGTTCCCCCTCCTTTGCTAGGGTCCCGATAATATCGTCGGCCTCGTATCCTGAAAGCTCCAGAATGGGCACCTCCATTTTCCGAAGGAGCTCTTTTAACAAAACGAACTGAGATCCCAAATCCTCGGGCATTTTATCCCGCCCTGCTTTATAATCAGCATATTTTTTATGACGGAAGGTGGGAGCTTTCAAATCAAAGGCGACACCGAAATAATCCGGACGGTATTCCTGTTCAATTTTTACCAGGACCCCGACAAAGCCATAAATGGCATTGGTGGGCACCCCCTTTGCTGTCGTCATTTCCCGAATACCATAAAACATCCGGTATAAAAGGCTATTCCCATCGATTAAGATACTTTTTTTCCTCATGTATGCTCCTCCCGCTTGTATTAATTCCTATTATAACAAATTTTTTTAATTATGATAGAAAATAATTCCCTGAAAAATAAAAAAGAAAATTTAATGGATTGATCTGCCCAATCGTGCTATACTGTTTCCAAATAAATAATATGCAAAATAGGATTTCGTGCGTCAAGTGTTCAACGGATGGGGAGTTGCCGTCGAAACGAAAAGTATGTCTTACGATACGAAATCCGCACCCATTGCTACACACAGATGATAACCATCTCGATTGTAAAGGGAAATGAATTATTATTTATTCAAAGACTTATACAACGGGATGTTTTTTTGTACCTGACATTCCGAAATTTAAGGAGGTATAAGAAATGATGGATTCTGTGAAAATTAAAGAAGGTGTCCGGCTCATGCTGGAAGGCATCGGCGAGGACATCAACCGGGAAGGTCTGCTTCAGACCCCAGACCGCATTGCCCGGATGTGCGAACAAATTTACGGCGGACTCACCGAGGACCCGGCAGTCCACTTGAGCACCCAATTTCAGGCAACCAATAACAACATGGTTATCGAAAAGGATATTACCTTTTACTCTGTTTGCGAACACCACCTTCTCCCCTTTTACGGCAAAGCCCACGTGGCCTATATCCCAGACGGCAAGGTTGCCGGTCTGAGTAAGCTGGCCCGAACCGTCGAGGTTTTTGCCAGGCGGCCTCAAATCCAGGAAAACATGACAGCCCAGATTGCAGAGGCACTGGAAACCCACCTGCACCCCAAGGGTGTCATGGTTGTGCTGGAAGCCGAGCATCTGTGTATGACCATGCGAGGCGTCCAAAAGCCCGGCGCCCAAACCGTCACCACCATGGTCCGGGGTGTTTTTGCCGAGGACTACTCCCTTCAGCAAACCTTTCTGCAAATGGTCCGGGGATAATGACGATGAACCGGATCGAAAAAGTCCGCTGCCACCCCCTGTACAGAGAGCAATACCGCCTTTTACAGACCGCAGAAGCCGAGCGTATTTTTTGCCGACATACCCTGGAGCATTTTTTAGATGTTGCGCGATTAATGGTGATTTATAATTTAGAGGAGGGCACCGGCCTGTCGAAGGAACACCTTTACGCCACCGCCCTTCTCCACGATATCGGCCGCTACGAGGAGCTTACCCAGGGGACACCCCACCATGAAGCCAGCGCGAAGCTCGCCGGCCTTATTCTAAAGGATTGTCGCTTTTCTTCCCCCGAAATCGCCGCAATTCAAGGGGCAATCCGCCATCACCGGGACGCCGACGGTACGGATACCCCCTTATCTAAATATCTCTATCGGGCAGATAAAACCTCTCGCTGCTGCTTTGCCTGCCCGGCTATAAAGGACTGTCACTGGCCAGACAGCAAAAAAAACCTCACCTTGACCTTATAGGAGGCAGATAATGATTATTGGTAACCG
The DNA here is from genome assembly GCF_900107815.1 of Eubacterium aggregans. Classification (GTDB taxonomy): domain Bacteria; phylum Bacillota; class Clostridia; order Eubacteriales; family Eubacteriaceae; genus Eubacterium_O; species Eubacterium_O aggregans. Next base: position 115,395 of record NZ_FNRK01000003.1, on the reverse strand, counting down.
AAAATTTGACACAGAAAACCACACCTACATTATGGGTATCCTGAATGTCACCCCGGATTCCTTTTCCGATGGCGGCCAGTTTAACAGCCTGGATGCTGCCCTTGTTCACACCGCAGAAATGATCCATCAGGGGGCAGACATCATCGATATCGGCGGTGAGTCCACCCGGCCAGGCCATCAGAAAATTTCTGATTCTGAAGAAATCGATCGAATCACCCCCATCATCACCGCAGTTAAATCCCGATTCGATATCCCCATCTCCATCGACACCTACAAAGGCCCTGTGGCGGAAGCCGCCCTCCAGGCCGGTGCCGACCTGGTCAATGATATTTGGGGATTTAAAGCCGATCCCACCATTGCCAAAATTACCTTCGCCCATGGCGCCGCCTGCTGCCTCATGCACAATCGTCATAAAGCGGAATACAACGACTTCCTTAAGGATATGGTAACGGATCTTTTAGAATCCGTTACCCTGGCCCAGGCCGCTGGTATTCCTAAGACCAATATCATGGTGGATCCTGGTGTTGGCTTTGGAAAAACCCAGGATCAAAACCTTGCTGCCATCAACCATCTGGATGCCCTCAAGGTCCTGGGTCTTCCCATTCTTTTAGGCACCTCCAGAAAGTCCGTCATTGGCAATACCCTGCACCTCCCATCCGATGAACGGGTAGAGGGAACCCTGGCCACCACCGTCATCGGGTTGCTGAGGGGCTGTGCCTTCGTCCGGGTCCATGATGTGCTGGAAAACAAACGGATCATTCAAATGACCCAGGCCATTCTGGCCCGGTAAAAGGAGGCATTTATGGATAAAATACGGATTAAGAAATTAGAGGTTTTTGCCAAGCATGGCGTTTTCCCTGAAGAAAATGTTCTCGGCCAAAAATTCGTCATTTCCGCAACGCTGCACGTCAACACGCGACAGGCCGGCTGCACCGACGATTTGGCCCAATCCATTAATTACGGAGAAGTCTGCCAGTTCATCAAGGCCCTCACCGAAGACAATGTCTTTAAGCTCCTTGAAACCCTAGCTGAGAAGTTGGCCCAAGGGCTGCTCCTTCAATTCCCTAAAATTGCCAAAATCGATATCCTCATTGAAAAGCCCTGGGCCCCCATCGGCCTCCCCTTAGAGACCGCATCCGTGGAAATCAGCCGGGGTTGGCATACCGCCTACATCGCCCTGGGCTCCAATATGGGTGATAAAAAAGATCATCTGGACACCGCCGTAAAGACCCTGAATTCCCGGGAGGATTCCAGCGTCACGGCCATCTCGGATTACCTGGTGACCCCACCCTACGGCGTCCTCAATCAGGATGACTTTTTAAATGGTGCCCTGGCCCTGCACACTCTCCTCCCCCCCGAGGAGCTCCTGGATGTCCTCCAGGGCATAGAGGCCAACGCCCATCGTGAGCGGATAATCCGCTGGGGCCCCCGCACACTGGACCTGGATATCCTCCTTTACGACGATTTAGTCCTGGATACCCCGACCCTCCATATTCCTCATATTGAAATGCACCGCCGGGATTTCGTGCTGATTCCCCTGGCCCAAATTGCTCCCTGGGTACGGCATCCGGTGTTGGGTGAGACGGTGGAGGCGTTGTGCAAGCAGGTTACTCCCTAATTTTTCAAAAAACCCCAAAAGCCAGACTGATCACTTATCAGTCTGGCTTTTTCTCTCAATATTTTATCTGAAAATGGTGCCCAGAGGCGGAATCGAACCACCGACACGGGGATTTTCAGTCCCCTGCTCTACCGACTGAGCTATCTGGGCAAAAGCAAAATGGTGGGCCTTCAGGGACTTGAACCCAGGACCTACCGGTTATGAGCCGGCCGCTCTAACCAACTGAGCTAAAGGCCCCCCCTAAATTAAAAAATGGTCGAGGTGAAAGGATTCGAACCTTCGGCCCCCTGGTCCCAAACCAGGTGCGCTACCAAACTGCGCTACACCTCGACAGCCGCTCTTAGCGACTCGATAATAATAACAAATATTCCCTTCCCCGTCAAGCGCTTTTATCGTTTCTTTGGAATATTTTCCGATTTTTTTTATTTTTTCCATACCATTGGTCCAGCCATCCCACAAACAGACGCATTAAAAGCATAACGGGATAAGTCAGAAGCATCAGTGGTACTAAAACAAGGAGCATTGGCAACGACATCTCCGGCACCGGCATAATGGAGAAAAACCATGGGAAGAAACACAGTGCTAAAACAAATAGGAACACCATTCCCAGAAAAAGAACAATCCGTTTTTTGTCCAGAGGCTGGCATACGGCGTATAAAATGACAAGCCCAACGGTCCCACATAAAATCGTCGCAATGGATGAAATCTGGGCACTGGAGAAATGCATGAGTCCCCCAATCCAAACCACCACCCCAATGGTCAAGGCATCCGTCAATGCCCCCGGCAGCGCCTTTCGCAGCACATTTTGCAAAAATCCCCCGGAAACAATGGCGTGGTTGGGCTCTAGAGCCAGAAAAAAGGATGGAATCCCGATGGTCACCGTACTAATCAAGGTCAGCTGAATGGGGACAAAGGGGTATAAATCATTGGATAAAATAACCAACAGAGCCAAAATCAGTGAAAAACCCGTTTTCACCAGAAATAAAGAGGATGCCCGGGTAATATTATTAATGACACGCCGCCCCTCAGCCAATACCTGGGTCAGGCTGGCAAAATTAGAATCTAAAAGCACCAGCTGGGCAACCTGCTTCGTCGCATCGCTGCCACTGGCCATGGCAATGCTGCAATCCGCATCCCGAAGGGCCAAAACATCGTTCACTCCATCCCCAGTCATGGCAACCGTGTGTCCCTCTGCCTTCAAGGCATCCACTAAAACCTTCTTTTGCTCCGGGCTTACCCGTCCAAATACCGTATATTCCGTGGCGGCCTTGGCCACCGCCGCCTCATCCGAAAGCGTCGATGCATCCACAAAATGCGCGTATCCGTTAAGTCCAGCACGATGGGCTACCTCTGACACCGTCACTGGATTATCCCCGGAAATCACCTTAATTTCCACACCCTGATCGGCAAAATACTCCAGGGTCTCCCGGGCTTCCGGCCGGATTTTATCCCCAATCACTAATAGGGCCATCACCGTCAGCCCCTCCGGCAGACCAGCATCCCCATTAAAGGCCAAATCAGAATGACAGAGCACCAACACCCGATAGCCGAGTGCCGCCTGGGCTTCCACCCGCTCTTTCACCTCGGCATATCGTTCTTTTAGAACAAATTCCGGCGCCCCCATAACATAGGAACCGTGGTCTTCAAAGGATACCCCACTGTATTTTCGAGCGGAGGAAAAGGGGACGATCTGGGTCGCTTTCCAATCCGGAGCCTTCCCCTTCAAGCTCTTTTGAAGGGCCACAAAGGTCGGATTATCATCTGATAAATTGGCGATGAGAGCCTTTAAGGCCCGGGAGGTCTCCTGACTGTCCCCCAAAACATCCATGGTCTTTAATTCCATAGAACCTTCAGTAATGGTCCCGGTTTTATCCAGGCAGAGTACATCCACCCGGGCAAGGGTCTCAATGCAATACAGCTCCTGGACCAGGGTGCGGTACCGACTCAATCGGATAACCCCCACCGCCAACGCAATACTGGTCAGAAGCACCAATCCCTCGGGAATCATCCCCACCAGCGCCGCCACCGTCGTCGTCACCGACTGTTGAATGTCCAGGCCCTGGACCTGTAAGGACAGAAAGAGCAAAGCAATTCCCACCGGAACAATGATAATCCCCACAAATTGAGTAATCCGCTTCAATGCCCGCATAATATCGGAATTGGGCTTGCGCAGGGTTCGGACATCCTCCGCCAATTTGGTGGCATAGTTATCCTTCCCCACCCGAATTACCTGGACCCGGGCCGTACCCGACACCACAAAGCTGCCAGAAAGCACGGTATCCCCGGATTTCTTCATAATGGCATCCGCCTCACCCGTCAGCAATGACTCATCCACTTCCATTTCACCGCTCACCAGAATAGCATCCGCCGGAATCTGGTTCCCTGCCTTAAGCTCCACCAAATCACCCAGGACGATTTCCTCCAACGCAATGGTGTCAAGATGACCACACCGGATTACATGGGCCTTAGGCTCCGATAACAGGGAGATTTTATCGACCGTTCTTTTGGCACGAATTTCCTGGACAATACCGATCACGGTATTCATTACAATTATATTGATGAAAAGGGCATTTTTGTAAGACCCCACACTAATGACCATTATCGCCAGAATCACGTTCAATAGGTTAAAAAGGGTGCAGGTATTATCCCGAATAATCTGAGACACTGATTTTGTCTTCGATTCCGGCTGGACATTCGTCTTCCCCTCTGCCTTTAGCCGCTCAACCTCTGGCGTGTCCAACCCCTTTTGCGCATATTCCATGTGCTGTGTTCTTTCCATCATTCCTATTCTCGCCTTTCGTCTTGTGTTTGAAGAAATATGGTATCATCTAAAGCTTAAGGATAGCATGTCATCAATTTGGAAGAATTCAAAAAAAGAAGCGGTAGCATCATTGCCCACCGCTACGACTCCAGTACAACCCAAAATACTGCTATGATAGTGCACAACCTTCGCAACCCAATATTTCATCACAATTTTTCTCAAAGTATGTTTTCGCATAAGTATATGCTTTTTTCAAAATAAATCCCTCAAGAGAATTTACTTTAAATAAACACATTTCAGACTGAGCCCGTTGATAAAGGGATGCGCTGATTCTTTCCCTGCTTTCAGATTGTGCCATTGTCTTTTGTTTTTCGCTATTATAGACCAAAATAAAGTGTATGTTCTCGCGGCAAAAAGCAATGTCCGGAATAACGCCCAAATCGACAAGCCGAGGATGCCCTGCATTGCCCGGTCGATTTGTGCACCCCTGGCGGAATGGATCACATCCTCCGTGAGACTGGCCGTGCAAGTGGGACTCTGTGGCCGGAATATACATACTCTCCCCAGTCCCTATTATGTTACTCAAATTAACATATTTTCCCATTCTCCCACAAGTTCCCAAATCCACTCCAAACCCCATTGCAAATATTTGCCAAAAACGTTATAATAACACCCGTATCAACGCATCACATTGTTATTTTAATTAACATTTAGGAGGAAAAGAACCAATGAAAGAATTCTCAGAAGCATTACTTGCGACCACCCTCACCCAGACCCGCAAGGCACAGGGACTCACCCAAAAGGACCTGGCAGACGCCACAGGGATCAACCGGGCGCTCATCTCCCGGATTGAACAACAGGACTTCATGCCCTCCATCCCCCAACTCGAACGCCTGGGCGAAGCCCTGGATTTTGATCCCGCCAGCCTCTTTATCAGCGTGAAAGCCAACGCCCCCGCCTCAGCCCCCACACCTCACAAGATCGCCGTGGCCGGCACCGGCTACGTGGGCCTCTCCATCGCCATACTTTTGTCCCAGCACAACCACGTCACCGCCGTGGACATCGTCCCCGAAAAGGTTGGACTCATCAATCAAAAAAAATCGCCCATACAGGACGAGTATATCGAAAAATACCTAGCAGAAAAGGACCTCGACCTCACCGCTACCCTGGACGGCGAAGCCGCCTACAAGGATGCCGATTTCGTTGTCATCGCCGCCCCCACCAACTACGACAGCCATAAGAACTACTTCGACACCTCCGCCGTGGAAGCCGTCATCGAACTGGTGCTCAAGGTCAATCCCCAGGCCATCATGGTCATTAAATCCACCATCCCCGTGGGCTACACCCAGGCCATCCGGGAGAAGTACCACAGTGAGAACATCCTCTTCAGCCCCGAATTCCTCCGGGAATCCAAGGCCCTGTACGATAATCTCTACCCCAGCCGCATCATCGTCTCCACCGATCCGAAGAATGCACACCTGGACGAAGCCGCTCACACCTTCGCCGCCCTCCTCCAGGGTGGTGCCATCAAGGAAGAGATTGACACCCTCTTCATGGGCTTTACCGAAGCCGAGGCCGTCAAGCTCTTCGCCAACACCTACCTCGCCCTTCGGGTATCCTACTTTAACGAGCTGGACACCTACGCCGAAATGAAGGACCTGAACACCCAGAACATCATCGACGGCGTCTGCCTGGACCCCCGCATCGGCAGCCACTACAACAACCCCTCCTTCGGCTACGGCGGCTACTGCCTCCCCAAGGACACCAAGCAGCTCCTGGCCAACTACGACGACGTCCCCCAAAACATGATGAGCGCCATCGTCGAGAGCAACCGCACCCGCAAGGACTTCATCGCCAATCGCGTCCTGGAAATCGCCGGTGCCTACAGTGACAATAGCGAATGGTCCACCACCATGGAAAAAGAAGTCGTCGTCGGCGTCTACCGCCTCACCATGAAGTCAAACTCCGACAACTTCCGCCAGAGCAGCATCCAGGGCGTCATGAAACGCATCAAGGCCAAGGGCGCCACCGTCATCATCTACGAACCCACCCTCCCCGATGGCTCCACCTTCTTCGGCAGCAAGATCGTCAACGACCTCGCAGCCTTCAAGACCCAGAGCCACAGTATCATCGCCAACCGCTACGACACCATGCTGGACGATGTCCAGGACAAGGTCTACACCCGGGATTTATTCCAGCGGGACTAAAACTAATGGACCAGGAAATCCACACCACGATTTCCTGGTCCATTTTTAAATTTTATAAAACTCTTTGTACCACTGAGCAAAGGCCCGCAGCCCCTCCCGCAGAGACGTACTGGGTTTAAACCCAAAATCCCGCTCCAGGGCACTGGTATCCGCATAGGTGATGGGGACATCTCCGGGCTGCATGGCCACGAGCTTCTTGTGCCCCTCAAAATCATAATCCGCTGGCAATACCTCTGCCCGGATGAGCTCCTGTTGAAGGATATCCACGAAATCCAGAAGATTCACGGGTTGATTATTCCCGATATTGTAGACGGCATAGGGCGGGATGGGCAATCCATCCTCCCCGGTTTCCTTGGCCGGCGGGGACTGCATCACCCGCTTCACCCCTTCCACGATATCATCCACAAAGGTGAAATCCCGCTTGCAATTCCCATAATTGAAGATCTCGATGGTCTCCCCGGCAAGGAGCTTATTGGTGAACCCGAAGTAGGCCATGTCCGGACGCCCCGCCGGGCCATAGACGGTGAAGAACCGCAGCCCTGTGGAGGGGATATTGTAAAGCTTGCTATAGGCATGGGCCATGAGCTCATTGGACTTCTTCGTCGCCGCATACAAAGAGATGGGATTATCCACCTTGTCCTCCGTGGAATAGGGCACCTTCTTATTGGCACCATAAACCGACGAAGACGAGGCGTACACCAGATGCTCCACGCCCTTGGCCCCACCATCGTAGGAATGCCGACAGGCCTCCAGGATATTATAGAAACCAATGAGGTTGCTCTCAATATACACATCCGGGTTGGTAATGGAATACCGCACCCCGGCCTGGGCAGCCAGATTGACGACGATATCCGGGTGATGGGTGTCGAAGAGATCATCCACCAGGGCCCGATTCGCAATGGACCCCTTCACGAAGGTCCAGCTGGAGTCTTGGTACTCCGCGGCACAGGCTGCAATGGCCTCAAGCCGCCACTTTTTAATCCGTACATCGTAGTAATCATTGAGATTGTCAATCCCCACGATTTGAACCGGCGATGCGGTCTTTAAGAGTTCTAAGACCAGGTTGCTGCCGATGAAGCCGGCGGCGCCGGTGATGATAACAGTTTTTGTATTATTTTCCATTTGATTCATGCTACTCCTTTGTTCTTTTATCATCTACGCTTATATATGCTACTTCACCAATGATTATAACTTAGCCTACACGACTTTATTTTTACTAGCATTGAAAGAAATATCCAATTAGTGACTACCCTTGCCCAATAAAACATCCGTTAAACTTTAACTTCTCAGGTATTTCCCATGTTCCCTAAACTAGCTAGTTACTTTAGTGATGATCAATGATTTCTTTTCGGTCAATTCGTTCACTAATACAATAGAACCCTTGTGATAAATACTGAAACGCTAATCTCAGGGAATACTGCACCAGTAATTTCATGTATTTCGCAAGTTACCCAAAATTTCTAACTACACTTATTCATATAGTGAGGTCCATAAAATCCTTTGGATTTTTGTGAGCCAGTCTTCATTCCTTTTTAATTATCAAATATATTGATCCCCATCATTATACTTCTAAACGAGTAAATAAGGAACATATCATTCTGACAATAACCTAACTATTTTACTAAAAATACGTTCAAAAAATGATTGTGGTATCAATCCTACTCTTTTGCAAGCTTTAATTAATCCTTTTTTCTTGTATGTAAGCCAAAAGATGTTTCTATAGCGATTTGGTTCTGAGGCTTTAATTAAATTAGGTTGTTGACAATCTTGTACTGTACTTTCTTTCAACTCCATTTTTTCTTTTAAAGTTGGGAGCAAACTGACCCCCTTTTCCGAATTAATTAGAATCAAAGAAACTCCTTTATCATCATCAAATTCTGGCATAACTCTTTCTACTCCCCAATAATCCGCAATTGTAATGTCTGAATCTCGACTAAAACTTGCATATGGACATTGATGACACGATGGCCTTAAGATAAAATGGTTGAAAAAGGCCCCCCCAAAAATACCCCGTGCTTGAGGATAACTCAGAAATTTCTCTTTGTTATTATAAAATGACATCGTCGAATTATGCCAGCTAACGCTTTTATCCCGAAACTCGACTACATCTATTCTTTTTTTCTCATTTTTTTCAATATATTCTAAGAAATCGCTCCAAATCATTGGACTTGGAACACCATGGCATACGATATCACAAAGAATTAATCCTGGGAAATCCTTATTTCCCAAGTAAGATCTTAAACCACTTATTTGACATGGTGTTCCAGTGAACAAAACACTTTTCTCATTTTCTAATTCATTTTTCACAGACTGAAAAATGTTATTTTCATATAAATTGCTTTGTATATATTTTGAGCCTTTAAAAAGCTCCCATTCATTTTTATTTGTGGCACTTTGATGAATTGCTTGTTTTTCTTTGTTAAAGGCTACGCCATATACAATTCCTTCTTGTCCATCAACATATTGTGCCAATGCAGAAAATGTACCACCGCTACTACTTGTCATTCGGATGCTATCATTTTTATTTTTTCCAGCAAAAACCTTTATGGGATAATTCTTTCCACCCCTTTTATTAAATACACACACATTTATACATACTCCGCAATCAATGCATCGAAAAGTATCAATTTCAGGATAACTAAACCCTTCTTCATCCAAACACATAGAAATAGCATTCTGGGGGCATTTACTGTAACAAGCGGTACACCCACAGCAATCTTTCTTCTCTTTTATACTTATTCTATTCATTCAATGCGTCCCTCAAAAAATCAAGTGATTCTGCCCGAAGTGTTTCTATTTTTTTTGTAACACAAGGCCAATCAATTGGATGCATATCAATATCGCAATACATCTTATCTTTTGTAATATTTCGATTCAATAAATCAAGTTGATCTAAAAGTGAATCTGTACGTTCATGAAAATCCGGGTGTGGTATACAAAAAAATTCTTTCTCAAAATTTATCGCGAAAGCCAAACCGTGAAATGATGAAGTACATACGTAGTTGGCATTTGCAATTAGCTCAACAAAATCTTTTGGTCCGCATTCTGATAGCAACTGATAATCAGGAAAGCTGATACTCTTTTCATAGGTAATCGCGATAAGTTTTAGGTTAAAATAATTTGCAATCTTTCTTGCAAACTGATAAACCGAATCCCCAGTTTCAAATGTATAAACTAAAAGATACGGTTCTCCTTTTTTGATATTAATATTAAGGCTATTAATCCATTCCTGTTTGCTTATCAATAATGTAGGATCAAAAACACTCTTTACATCTAATTGGTATTCTTTATCAATATATTGTGCTAACCCTTTCTCTCGGACCCCAATTGCTGAAAACCTTGTTAAATACTTTTCAACATCTAATTTGTACCTTTCAGGAAAATACTCCCGCCCATTGCTTGCCGCATACGCAATTAACTTCGTACCTTCTGAAACATTCTTTCCCAAATATACAAAATCCAACTCTTCTTGATTGTTTGTTAATCTTTCATTCCATATTTGATCACTTCCAAAAATAATCACATCATAATTTACTTCACTAAGCTCTTCCTCTTTACGGTAGCAGTTCTCTGAATGAATAATATTATTTTTCATAAATGAATTGAATTTATTCTTCTTTTTAGATGGACTATATTCACCAGTAAAGCAACGTTTTAAATATCTTAGTCCCCCTCCAATAACACCATTCACAGAAACTAAATCTCTTAAACTATCAACTCTCCCCCATTGATCAATATATTTCAAACGATAATCAATAATTTCGGCATCATATCCCATGCTTTTTAATTTTAAAGGTAATGCATATGCTTGTAGCATTGCGCCATAGTTATGCGCCATGTGAAATGTCATAATTCCAATTTTCATTGCTGGCCTCCTCCCAGAACATTCATAATTTTCTCAATTCGTTGATTCATGAATTCTTCATTGGTATACTCCATCATTTGAAATTCCTTCTGGGGATTGTGTGTGCACATGTATTTTAAACCGTCTGTGATCCCCTCTATAGAGTTCTCAAAAATCAATCCATCCTGAGAGCGTAGTAACTCACATATGGCTGGACAATCAACAGATATCACTGGAGTACCCAATATAACAGCCTCTTGTACTGCTAAACCAAAGCTTTCCCCCTCTGATGTACATATAAAATAATCTGCAGCCTTAATGTAGGGATAAGGGTTTTCTTTTTTACCCAACAATTTAATAATTGGTGATAATTCATTTTCATCTATATAATCAACAAACTCATCTTTTAAATCACCATCCCCAATAATCCAAATTTCAAAATCATATTGGTCTTTTATGACTTGACAAGCTTGGAGCAGCCGATCATATCCTTTCTGCTTAACTAGTCTCCCCACTGTAACTATCAAGGGCTTCTTATTCGCTCTAGTGTCTATGCCTTTATGACTATTTTTAGACATTTCTTTCATTAACTCACAATCGAGGGGATTATAGCATACAACTAAATTCTCAGGATCTCCAATTGTGCTTATTACACTATTTTTAGCTGCTTTTGAAACACAGATTACAGCATCAAATCTTTCCATACATGTTTTTTCATTTTCGTTCGATCCAAACACCCCTTTTGTCCAATGAAAAACCTCATAATCTGTATGTACCCACGCTATTTTTCTATTTACTGGCAATGTCGAAATAAATTTCATGCATGGGCCTTCCTTGATTGCAACAGCAATATCGTATCTTTCTTTAATAATCTTTTGTTTGATTTGGTTTAATCTGATTTTACGATACACTCGGTACAATTGCTTTTTTAGAAACCCAATATCTCTATTTATATTCTTAAACATCGAAATATACTTAATTTTTCTGCTGTATATGTCGTAAAAATGCATATCTTCATTCATCGTTAATATTGTAATATCGTAATCATCTGTTGGAATATTATTCACTAAATCAAACAATACCTTTTCAACACCACCGCCTTGCAGTAAGTCGTTCATGATTAGTATTTTTTTCATCCTATTTCCTTCTTACTTTACTAATTATCATATTTTTGCAACTATTTCTTTCCTTTTTACTTAGTATCAAATAGAAATTAATCGTTAATCCCAGAACTAAAATGATGATTGCTGCAACAAACCATCCAATCCAAGAGTCTACTGATAAAAAAAGCTTGAGGAAATAGCCAATGCCTACAGTAACAAAAAATGAGAGTACACTTTTCCCTATTTCAGGAAAAAAAGACCACCATGGAAGGTTTAAATAATGTGCACCAAATGGCAAATGATAAAACAAAGCAACTATAAGAGACCCGATCAAGCTCACTCCAGCTACTGCAAAAACGCCTAAATTTGTTGTCCTTACTAAAAGAAGCGTAACGAGAATACTTGAAAAACCATATAGAATCATTACGATTGAACTTTGTTTAACCTTATTTGTAACGGTGAAAATCTGGTAAATTGGCTGTAGAGGTCCCGTAACACAAGAATTCACAACTGTTAGTACAGATAAGATTTGTAATACTTGAGCAGGTTCTCCGGGTACCCATAGTTTGTAGAACTCAACCCCTAATGATAAAAGAATGGCATTAGGGATTGCCGAAATAATACTCATTATTTTCATAGCACCTTCTATGGACTCTATTAATTCTTCTTTTTTTCCTTGTGCATATAGAATCGTAAAATCCGGACAGAAAACCCCTGCCAAAGAACCTAAGAAACTTACAATAACATTTGGTATTGTCTTAGCTACGGATAATAATCCCATCGCAGCTGCATCAATATAAAGATTTGTAATCAACAAATCTAGACCAGATGAGAAAATTTGACTTAGTTTTGTTAAACTATTCCAAACCCCAGAAGATAGAACTTCTTTTAAAGTTGAAAAATCAAAATATTGAACCTTAAACTCCATTTCTGGAAGCAAGACCTTCTTATAGTGTATATTAACTACTACAATATATAATGTTGAAATAGTTGTTCCTAATGCCATATATACAATTCGAGGCTTCAAGAATAAAAACAAAATAATAATTGTCACAAAACGAAGTATAATTGAATCGATATTTTTTCTATAACTAATATCCAATCGATTTTTCATAAAGAAGCAAAGACCAGGAGTTGTAAATACTAAATTAATAAGAAAATTCAAGAAAACAACGCCAAAAGTGATTTTGACATCAAATTGAAGTGAAATTGGTATTTCGATTAAATCTTCAAGGAAATACACACATAGAAAAGAAGGAATGATTAATATTGTCGAAAGAACAATGTTTGAAATTGCAATAGACGAATAATACTGATTTGCTCTCTCTTTTTTACCTTCATACAGTGCAATTGTTATAAAACGGCTAGCCATGGAATTAAGTGCAATTGTAATTAAAGTTGCATAATTAACAAAATCATTAGCTAGTTTAACATACCCATATGCTTCACTTCCAAGTTGATTAATAATATACGGAGAAATAAAGAAATTCAGGAATAGATTTAAAATAAATGCAATAATATTCGTTATCATATTCAAACTCAATTGTCTTTTTCTATTCTCCTGCACCATAAAATATCCTCACTTTCGATAGCATCAAGCTTAATTATACTCACCCCAAATAAACTATCTTGTACCAGCTTTAACAATGTATATGCTAAGATTAATGATATAGTACATCTAGTCATATCTACTCTTTCATCAAAATACTTTGTGAATTTTCAGCATTAGACTTGTAATCCGAGGATTAAAATAATACATTCTATAAAAAAGAGTAAATTTTAATGAAAATTTACAGTTATCCAATCTCTTTTTTAATTGAAGAAATTTTTGTCTAATATCATTTTGATGTTCCAACAAATTAAAATGCTCACGTTCAAGCAATTCCATATATTGCCAAAACAAGGTGCGTTCAGTTTTATATTGATAGTCATACAATTTTTTATTTTCGAAAAAAAGGGCACGTTCTTCATAGGCCTCTATAACCATTACAAGGTTATGTATATTCTTTTGTCCCATGATACTATCTGCTCTTTGCCAATAATACAAATATGCTCTTTCCGTTAAAACAACTTTCTTTGCTTCGTATAATAATTTGTAAGTTGTAAATTCATCCTCATGAAGCTTACCTACAGGAAATCGAATTGAATCGAACAAATTCTTGCGGTAAATTTTCCCCCAAGCAACCACCATTTCAACATAATGCTCATTAAATAATTGTCCTATCGCTTCAACATTATTATATGTAAAGACGTCACCATTCTCTTGTTGCATCTTAATTTCTTCAGAATCTGTTCTTAAGAAGTTACCAACCGAAATATCTGCGTTTTGTTTAATTAATAACTGATACAAATCTTCTATAGTGTTTGGGTGCAACCAATCATCACTGTCTAGGAAAAAAAGATACTCACCAGTTGCATGATTAATTCCACAATTTCTTGCATCAGATAAGCCGCCGTTCACTTTATGGATAACTCTGATACGGTCGTCTTTTTGGGCGTAGATATCACAGATTTGTGGGCATTTGTCTGGTGAACCATCATCAATTAAAAGGATCTCTAAATCTCTATAGGTTTGGTTAATAACTGATTTAATGCAACGTGGAAGATATGCTTCCACGTTATATATTGGGATTATTATGCTAATCATTTTTACTCCATCATCAAATTATATTGTATGTTTCGACCACTACGTCCCATTTAAAGCCCATCCAACCCGATTCTTGGAATATGTCCACGCTCACTGCTTATTCAGCAAATATCTAACTCATTCTAATAGATTCAATATACTACTCCTACCTACCTGTAATACTTTTAAACCTACGAATGATTTTATATAAAAGCAGTAAAACCCTTTCGATTCGCCAATGATATTGATATACCCATTTTACAATACATATTTTAAAGAAATTAACTTTTTTAGGATTATAATTTGTTAGTATTCCATATTCATCTAATTCTTTTTGTATTACATTAACGCCTTTAAGATACAACTTTTTCTCATCCTCTGACTCTGGTAAAAAAGAAATCAAATTATCAAACGCACAATTAATTAAAAAAGAATTTGCACAAGCTATATCACTTTTCGTATTAATGCCCCATTTTTGCATATATCCAAATTCTAAAACTCTCGGATATAACGAAAATTCAGAGTATAGTTTTTGATGCGTTATACTATCACAATGAATACGATAAAAATATAGTGTCTTATTTAAATATGCAAAAGAATCTGATTTATCAATTAAGTCTAATGTTTGAACAAAATCTTCTGCATAACGAATTGCTTTGTATTTATCATATTCATTATTCTTTTTTGCTATTGTAGTTCTGACTACTTTAAGACACATTGAATTAATGGCCGATGATGTAATAACTTTTTTTTCAACTGTTTCTTTTGATAAAATTGTAAATACTGTAGCTGTTTCGAACAAAACAGAAGAATTGTTCATATTTGTTTTTTTCCAATCATAGAATAGGACATCATATTTCTCTTCTTTGAGATAGGTGTGAAGCTCATAAAGCATATCTTTATCTATTGTGTCATCTGAATCAACAAAGATACAATACTTTCCATTTGATTTCTCAACACCCTTCATGCGTGTAAATAATTGGCCCGAGTTGCAATGTTCATAGCTCCGAATACGTCTGTCAATATTCTCATATTCCTTGATAATCTGGTATGAATTATCTGTTGATCCATCATTAATAACAATTAATTCAAAATCACCGAAGGATTGTCGCAGAGTGGAGTCTAGACATTCGCATAAATACTCACTAGAATTATATACAGGAACAATAACTGAAAAAAAAGGATTCATTCATTCACTCTCCTTTTTTATATAATTTGGCATTGAATAAAGAAATAGCTCTTGATATGCTTCACATTCAATATAATTTCTCAACACATTTACCCTCATTTGCCTCATTCGTCTTTTTACAAAGAAATTATGAAAAAGTGTCGATCAAAGCGTCCCAACCATTTCCCATTTCACTAAATACACAAGCATAATTACCAAATGCTTTCTCGGGAAAATGCGCTATATTCTTTTTCTATAAAGCCTTTTATATTTCCTGACTGCGTTTCAAGAAATCGTTCATTATCGCAATATCCGTACTTTCTGGAATTACTTCATACTGCTTTTCAATCGGAATATAGGAAATCTCAAAGGAATCTAAATCCAGATTAATCAACAAACACGTTTGCCAGAAATCACTATCAGAATAATCAAAAATAAAGTTTCCTTGACCATAAACAATTTTAGAATTTTTATAATTTTCTTCGCATCCGATACAATGACTATGCTGACACACTACCAAATCGGCGCCCTTTTCCACCATTTTTCGGCAAACTTTTTGTAGATATGGACTCGGATATCGGTAATGTTCTTTTCCTCCATGCAATAGTATAATTGTATAATTAACCTGTTGACTCAAATCCCTAATATGATCTAAACTCTCTAATGGGTCAAAAGGATTTGCACCTGGACTTGTTTCTGTAGCAATGGTAAATTCATGCTCCGCACAAGAATAAAAACCTATTTTCTGCCCATTAATATTGATAATCTCAGGTTTATGAGCTTCTTTCAGATTATCTCCAACACCAATAACTTGAATTTCATGTTTTTTAAATTGATCTAGCGTTGAGTACACCCCTTCACTACCATGATCAAGAATATGATTATTAGACAATGAAACCAACGTTGGTTTCAACTTAGCTAAACCCTGAATTGTATCTGTAGGTGCCTTTAGATTTGGACCGCATTTAGATATCGGCGTATTCCCATCGTATAGTGGCGTTTCTAAATTAAAAACACGATAATCAGCTTCAATCCATTTTTCATATAATGCTTCACCTAATAGCGTTTCTATATCACCTTTTTTAAATAAAGATATATTGTCACCAACAGGGACGGTATCTCCTGCGATTAGCAAATTCATTATTCTTTCCTTCCTGGCAATTCCAACCAACCGCCAATCTTTTCCTCCCATATTTGGGGATAAAATTGACCAAATCCTCCACCCGGAGAAAAAGTTAATTCTGAAAAAAATATTTTACCCTCAACTTCATATAAATCAACACGAACAAACGGAATGTCTTCTGACAATATTCTTGCAATATTAAGCATTTCATCTAAACTATCCGGCTTATTGATTTTATATGGAAATGGTTTATGATCTTTACGATAAAAAGGAGCCGGCTTCCAATCTAAAGTATAAAAAGACAACAAATCATCCTTTTTGCCATCCGTAATATTTGCTAATGCCACATACAAAAACTTTGGCTCTCCGTTAAAACAATAAAACTTATAGTCTATAAGATTATTCCCCATAAATTGCTCTGCAATGATTCGTCGCTTTACATTTTTATATGGCCACTCTCGGGCATGTAAGTAAAAATTTTCTCTTAACCCCTTATCTAACCCGTTTTGTACCTTCTTAAAATCAATTTTTGTTTTATCTTTACAGATACACATTCCTGTTCCTGAGTTATGATTGCATTTTAGAACAAATTGGTTGGGTAAATCGTCAAAGTTGATATCTTTTGCCCGATCCCAAGTTTCAAGACAAGGGATTAAGTATTCCTCACCAATGGTTTCAGCAATGTACTTTCGTACTTCAATTTTGTCTACCATCATGGTGTATTCCGGTTTTCGGTCGTACAGTTTAAGCCACTGGAGTTTTTCATTAAATGTTTGAGGATTGTCCAAATTCAATTCTTTTCCCATTATTATGCTATATTTCTTTTTGAGATAATCTTCATCATTCATCGAATCACATTTTCCAAAACCCGCATTTATTAAAAACCGATAATCGCTATTACTAATATACTTTGCTCCGGCTTTAAGCATTTTTTTCCATTGCATTTCCTTGCTCCTTTAGTTTTTCAACTTCAATAAAGAAGATCATAAAATACAAGTATGTTAATTTTGAGTAGTAACTAACCATTCCCCATTCTAGTACCAATAATACAATAATCAATACTAAACAAATCACTCTCATTGGATCATTTTGCATTCTATATTTCCATAAATACTTAAGATTATACCCATATATTACATAAAAGAATAAGGTACCGATTATCCCGCCTGTTGCTAATAGTTCAGCATAATTATTATGAATATATGTCGCATATCCAACTTCTTTCAATAGTAGTAATCCGCTATTCCCTATCCCAATTCCTAGTAACGGTGTCTTTAAAAACTGTTGAAACCCAATATTTATATACTCATTTCGCTTCATTGCAGAACTATCAACAATTCCTCTGCCTGTTATTAACGCAAAAAGTCCCTCCATACGCTCATTAATACCAGAAAATATTGATAACTTTGAAAAAAGAAATACCACAAATACTATTAATGTACAAATCACAATCCACTTTAATATTTGTTTCCAAAAGTATTTTGATGAATATCTTTGTAAAGCGATTAATAAAATACCGATAATTGTCATTACTAATGCTTTTCTTGAACCGGATGCTGCAACAAGTATTATACTTGGGATTACTAATATTAATGAAAATGAAAAACGATTATATAGCACTTGAAAAATAGTAATGAGTACTGCCATCACTGAGAACATCGCAATGCCGTTAATATTAGCAAAATCACTATCTAATCGTACCCCTGATGAGAGAACAGACATGATTGTTGACAATCCATAAAAAGCAAATGCATATGTGGTCGTAATATACCCCGCCCATTTAACAGCATTAATTAGTGGCCATACACTATTAAGCGGCCTATAATATATGTACAATACACTCATACAAATGAGTATTTCAATTATTGTAATACCTTTACTAAGTGCCAAACTGCCATTCCACGCCCATATTGAAGACAATATACAAAAAAGTGCAAAAGCAAATACATATTTTTGGTATGACTCGATTTTGAGAATGAACACTCCGTTTTGTTTGATCAAAATAAGAGCGAAGATTAATCCGGTTGTCCCCAATAGAATCATACTAATCCATTGATTGGTATCCAATATTACAAATGAACTAATTAAGATAACTGTAGATATCCAAATTAATTTATCAAATATAGAATTATTTTCGTTATCAAATACATTGTCATTAATTAATATTACTTCACTTTTATCCATTAGCCACCTGAAATATCAGTTCTATAAAGATTCTGACGACACGTTCGATATCATACCCTTTTGCTTTTATTTGTTCATGCATATCCATTCGCGGATTCTCAGAAACAGCAATTGCCACTTTACTCCATTCTCTTGGCGATTGATCTAATGGAAAAAATTCCACCAATCCTGTAATGTCCGCTTCCTTAGTAATTGTATTTGAAATCACACATGGCAATCCTGTTGCTTGAGCTTCGATTATTGTATTCGGCATTCCTTCATAGAGTGATGGAAAAACAAACACATCCATAGCTGACAATATTTGTGGTATATCTGAACGCACACCAGTAAATATGACGCTATCCTCAATTTGGAGCTTCACTATTTTTTGCTTGATTTCTTCTTCTAATTCACCTTTACCAACCAGAAGCAAGATAGCATCACTTCTCTGCGATTTAATCTCTTTGAAAACATCTAGTAAGAATTGATGATTCTTTTGTTGATTAAAACGTCCAATATGACCAACAACAAATTGGTTTTCAATGTGAAATTCATTGCGGATTGTCTTTCGACCAACTACATCGTATTTGAAATAATTTAAATCTATTCCATTTTGAAGGATTTTAGCCTTTCGTTTTATTATAGATTTTTTGCCAAACATAAACTCTGCAGCTTCAGATGATGGTGCAATTCTTACATTAGCAAAAACTTTTGGCATAAACATACAAACTTTATGCAAAATCATTTGCGTTTTTGACCCGTTTGTCGTATTAGAATTACTAGACCTAAAAACTCTTACTGTTGCACCACCTAGTTTAGCTGCCAGTAATTCTAGTGCAGATAACGAATGTTGTGATGTTCTTAAAACAAATCTATATTGATTCTTCTTGACAATTTTTTTTATGCTCTCAAAATTTTTATATGCACCTTCACTTTTAGGTGTTATATGAAAAATTTTCCCTCCTAGAGACCTGATTTCATCATCATAGTATCCTTTTTCTTTTACTGCTACTGCAAAGTCCATCTGATATTGTGATTTATCTAATTGTCTATATATTTTCATCAGAAAAGTTTCTGCTCCACCTGCATTCATTGATCCTACAATGCACAATAACCTCTTCATAGTCTTATTTCTCCATAAGTTTTTGAACTACTTTTTTGATGAATGCTTTTCGATAATTCCAGTTGTTATTCTTATACTCTACAAATTTATTTTTGTATCTCTCAAAAGTACTGTTTTTAAAAACCAATTCTAACGCTTCTAATTGTGCAATGTGAAGATTATGATAAAAAGGACTCGAAATAATCCCTTCTGAATCATACATAGACCAATATCCACCATCAAATTCTTCAATATGGCTTTCAAGCGTTTGTATTGATTTATCCAACAATTCTTTGTATTTTTTTTCACCTGTCATTAATACATAATCATACAATCCAAAAATAGAGAAAATCCATCCATTCAAAACACATGCTTTATTTGTATATTCTAATAGAATCAAATCATCTTCTATATATTTTGCAGTACCACCTTTTTCAACAGGCAAAAGCATGAAATCAATTGCTTTTTTTGCTGCTTTCAAAATAAATTCATTTTTTTCTACAATGTAGGCTCTCGCTAAAAGAGAAACGCCTTCGCCTTGACACATCGAACTGTATGGTGCATCTGGACAAACAAAACCAAAATTATTCCAGCTTCCATTATTTTTCTGATTAGCAATTGCCCAATTAACGCAATTCCAAAATTGAACTAAATAGCACTCTTCTTTTGTTTGTAAAAACAAATCATATGCACCAAGTCCATATTGAAAAATTGCAATTGGAAAATGTACTTTTCCTGCCACTTCATCTGTTGTAATTGGTACTTCTTGTCTACGTAAAGTATTTTGATCTTTTAAAACTTTTTCAGTCAAATTATTAAAATAGCCTTCAATTTTCCCTGGAATAAAGCTCTGTCCCATATTTTGATTGACATGCATAATACTATTCCCAGTTAGCATTTTGGACCATTTTTTAATATTATATATACTTATCCCCATTCCAATAATTCTCCTTTGATTATTTTTCAAAATAGGAACATATAATTTTAATTGCATCTTCCGGTAAGTATTTTTTTGCACATTCGAGTGAACTTTTTTTCATTTTTACAAAATTTTCTGGATTTTCAATAATCTTTTCTAGCACCCTCTCTAAATCCCCTATATCTTCAAACTTATATCCCCATCCTGTTATATTATCAATAAAAACATCTTCAGAGTTTCCCCATAAAGCAGAGATTACAGGAACTCCCGACATATATGCATCAACTAGCGTACCAGGAATTCCTTCTGTATAGTATCTAGTTGGGAAAGCTAATGCAAAGTAGTTTTTTAATACAGTAACACTTTCTTCTGGCTCAACCATCCCTTTATAGGAAATAAATTCAGGAAATGATTCTTGGATTTTTCTAAAGTCAAGTAAATAGCCATCATCTATTTTTCCGTAAATATCCAGTTGAAATACTACTTTTTTATACCTAGAATTAATATTTGTAACCGCACAAATTATATCTTCAATTCCTTTCTCTTTCATAACTCTTGAAAAAGTGCAAATATTGTAGGGTGGATATGCAGCTTGATTTAAATCTTTCTCATCAACAGGTGTTAAATACTTAAAATTTGGGACTATATCAATATTTGAAAACCCCATTTCATTTAGTGATTTTTTCATAGACTTTGTTTCAACAAAAATACAATTCAACTTTTTCGCACGATTCGCAAGTTTTTTTTCTTTAGTAAGATATTCCGGAAGCCAACCTCCGACAACCGAGTAAAATAATTTGTGTTGAAGTAAAAAATTTAGATCCTGTAAAATGGGAATAAAAATTCTAATACTATTCTGAGCCGGTAACATAATAATGTTATCACATTGAATTGCTAATCTAATCAATCCCCATAGCAATTGAAATGGTTTGTCTTTCCAATCGGTAGTATCAATATTCAACACATTTTTTTTGCCATATTTTTCCTTTAGTGCTCTATCAATCGAACAGGTTTTAGCTTCCTGTCCACCAGCCCTGCTTTTCCCTTTTGCAAAATATCCGACAATTCCAATTTTATATTTTGCCATATTCGTTAACTTTCTACTAAAATTTTCAAAAATTGTTCATAATAAAAAGCTTTGTTATATCTTCTTGCCCTATCATGACCTCTATTAGCAAGTTCGTTCGCATAGAATGGGTCATTTAATACATTTATAATACTGCTTTTTATCTTTAAAATCAGAGTATTGTCTTTCTCCAAAACAATACAATTATTTTCCCCGGTATATTCTGGAATCCCTCCCGATAAAGTCGTTATGACAGGCTTACAACAAGCCATAGCCTCAATAATGGTCATACCAGCAGGCTCTTCCCACATTGAAGGTAATACAACGACATCTGCAATATTATACAAATACGGCATTTTTGAATAATCTACATACCCGGTAAAAATTATTTGTTTTTTAATTGGCTGTGCTAATTTCTGTAAATATTCTTCATATGGACTAACTATCCCTGAATTATAAAAATTCGTACCAACAATAATCAATTTTATTTGTTGATTTTCTATTTCAATAACAGATTTTATTACTTCTTCTATCCCTTTTTCTTTGCATAATCTTCCTACAAATAGAATTACCTTCTCATCTTGTGCAAGACTATATTTTTCTCTTAGCTTATAATTTTCATCTTTTGTCCCTGGTTTCATTAATCCAATATCAATACAATTGTACATCACTTTAACTTGCTCAGGTCTAATGATGACTCTTCTATCTGCTACTATTTCATTCGCTACATATTCGCTAATTGAAATAAGTCTTTTACATTCAGAAAATACTCTTGCATTTCCATAGTATCTTCTAGGAATACTATGCATATGTATATAATACTTATCCTGATATTTTCTTTTATTCCCATTTAACTTTAACGCAAAGAGCAAAGGTACAGAGTTTTCGAAAACTACTTTATCAAAATTCTCTTTCTTTAATAATTTAGCCGTATAAAACGAAAACCATATGATTTGGAACAGAAAACCAATTGAAAGAAGTCTTTCCATTCTAAAAATTTTTTTTAATATTGCTATGACAGCCTGATCTATACAATGAATATACTGGGGTATCCTTGCCCAAAAGAATTTTGTATGTATATATTTCTGTGATTCAGTTTCAGCCTCTTTATCCCATAAACTACAACAATATAAATCAATTTTATTTTCAATCTCTTGTTGTTGAATTAATTCTTCAATTAAATTTGGTACAGCTCCGCCTTTAACGGCGGGAACTGGGAATTTACTTGATCCCATTACCAGTACTTTCATATTATCCCATCTGTTCTTTCTTATTTATTCTTCTCATATCGCTTTTTTTTTAAAGTACCATAAACCATATTCCAAGAGGCATACCAGAATGCAACAGGTACTTCCTTTTCATCACACAAATGGAACAAATCATAGTGACTTTTAAGCTTTTTCATTATTTTATCGTGTGAAATTGATTTTTTACGAATTCGATATTTCGCAAGATTCTCTTTTAAAAGATAACAGTCTGCATGTTTGCAAAGCTTCAAAAGAATTGCATAATCGTTATTTTTTTTGATGTCTTTAATTTGAATTAGTCCAAAATATTTCATACTATACATAAATGTAAGACACCCTGGGTATCCATAATTGTACATTTTTCGTTTATCAACAACATCTGGTCCGGACACATAAGCATTCAACGGATTAGAGTCTTCATCAATTTTTTCATATTCATGATATGAAAACACATATCCATTTTTATTCATAAAGCCAAGTTGCTTCTCTAATTTTTCTGGTTGCCACAAATCATCACTATCTAAAAAAGCAATCCACTCACCTTTTGCTTCACGGATTGCTTTATTCCGCGTTAATGCAGCACCACTATTCTTTTCGTTTTTCAAATACTTGATTCTATCGTCATTAAAAGTAGACACAACCTCATCTGTATTATCTGTTGAACAGTCATCTACTATAATGAGTTCCCATTGCCTATATGTCTGATTTATTACGGATTGTATGGATTCTGCAATAAACGCTCCAGTATTCCAAGATGGCATAATAATTGAAACTAATCCATTCACCATACTATTTCACCTCAAAACCTTGAATCCCGTTTTTACCATCACTACCATATCCTTAAAAAGCGAATAATCTTTAATGTTTGCTAAATTGTATGTCATTTTTATCGGCAATATCTCGCTAATATAATCGGTGTCTATATTTGCACTATCACTCAACAATTGATCTTCATCTTTAAAATTTATACTCGCTTCAGAAGTCACACCGGCTGGCAAAAGTAATGTCGCCATCATTTCATCCGTATAAGCATTAACATATTTTTCCACTTCCGGGCGTGTTCCAACAAAACTCATTTCTCCTTTTAAGATATTGATGAGTTGAGGTAGTTCGTCTAAACGATATTTTCTTAAAACCTGTCCAACTTTTGTAACTCGAGAATCATTTTGAATAGTAACCTGACTTCCCAATGCTTCAGCATTTTCTACCATAGTTCTAAACTTAAAAATCATAAAAGGCCTACCATATTGAGTAATCCGTTTTTGTTTAAAAAACACGTTTCCTTTACTGTCTCTTTTGATTAAAATTGCCACTAAACCTAGAATCGGAGATAATACAATCAGAAGTACACATGACATTCCAACATCAAAGATACGCTTAATGATTAAACTCCCTTTTCTTTTCTCTAGGTATTTATAATATGGTTTTACTGCGTCATTACGCATCTGTCCCGGTAAATCTTCCCATCTTTTTAAGAGCATATTATTACCTTTTAAATGCCGACCTAAAGCTTTGACAGACATATTCAATTTCTTCATCTGCTAAACAAGTATGCAAAGGTAACGTAATTTCGTTTTTATACTGAGCATAAGCATTCGGATAATCTTTAATATCAAACCCTAACTTTTGATACCCCGTATGCATAGGCAACGGTTTATAATGCACATTTGTGCTAATACCTTCTCCAGCCAGATTAATAATGAGTTGGTTCCGCTTCTCTTCATCAAGCCCGCGAACTCGCATCAGATAGAGGTGTCCACTGGATGAACTATTCTCAGTTTCATGGCATAGTGTTGTAACGGGTAAATCCTTGAATGCTTCATTATATTTTTTTATAATTGCTTTCCGCCTGGCTATGCTTTGTTCATACCGTTTAAGCTGTATTAATCCGAGGGCAGCTTGGATATCCGTCATATTACATTTGTAAGCCGGATAAACGATGTCGTATTCCCAGGAGCCTTTCTGAGTTTTAGCAAGAGCGTCTTTCGATTGACCGTGAAGCGATCCCAGCATAAAGTCATTGTAGAGTTCATCATCCTTCATCCCCGGTATGGGTTTCCAGGTCACTGCACCACCTTCTGCTGTGGTTAGGTTTTTAACTGCGTGGAAGGAGAAGGTTGTAAAATCAGCTACTTCGCCGCTCATTCTTCCTTTATAGGTTGCACCTAAGGAGTGCGCACCATCAGCAATGACTAATACTCTTCCAAATGCTTGTTGGATGGGATTATCTGATGAGGAAAAAAGGTTTTTCCGTTCTTTCACGACTTCAAAGAGGGCGTCATAGTCACACATGACTCCACCTAGATCAACCGGAATAATCGCTTTGGTCTTTTCTGTAATAGCTTCAGCAACCTTCTTAGGGCTGATTAAGAAGCTGTCAGGATCAGCATCAATAAGGATCAACTTAGCCCCAACATGAAGTACAGGACTTGCAGATGCCGTATATGTATAGGCTGGGACGATGACTTCATCCCCAGGTCCAATGCCGCAGAGTCTTAGTGTTAACTCTAATGCTGTCGTTGCGGAGCTTAAGCAGGCGGTTCGTTTAGTATGATAAAACTTTGATAATTCTTTTTCAAAGGCCTTTGTTCTTGGTCCGGTCGTAATCCAACCTGACTTAAGGGCAGCAATGACTTCATTAATATCTTCCTCCCGTATATCGGGAGGACTAAAGGGGATGTTTCTTATGTTCTTTTCCATTAGGTCTCAATCTTCTTTCTCTATGTCTGGTGTAAACTCCGGCACTAAAACTTGTATTCCTTCAACCACTACCTTATCGTCATTCCCATCAGCGAGTGCTTTTAGGTTTTTCAGAGCTTCTTCGACCTTCGGCACATCATACGCCACCGGCTTCTCCACCGAGATGCTCTCGAAAGTCGTCCGGTCAAAGGCGTCCATATCGCAGCTGAGCTCTTCGTAGAGCTTCTCTCCGGGTCTTAGTCCGACGAAGCGGATGGGGATTTCGGTGTAGGGTTCGTAGCCGGCCAGGGCGATCATTTTTTCGGCGAGGTCGGTGATTTTGACGGGTTCACCCATATCGAGGACAAAGATTTCTCCTCCCCTTGCCATAGATGCGGCTTGAAGGACCAGCTGAGTAGCCTCGGGAATGGTCATAAAGAACCGGGTAATATCCTTATGGGTAACGGTGACGGGGCCGCCGGCTGCGATCTGTTCTTTGAAGATGGGGATGACGGAGCCGTTGGAGCCTAAGACGTTGCCGAAGCGGACGGCAACGCAGTCGGTTTTGTGTTTGCCATTGTAGATCTGAGTGAGCTGTTCACAGATGCGTTTGGTGGCACCCATGACGTTGGTGGGGTTGACGGCTTTGTCGGTGGAGATTTGGACGAAGCGGTCGACACCGTTATTGACGCAGGCTTCCAGGACGTTGCGGGTACCGAAGACGTTATTGCGCACGGCTTCCCGTGGGGTGCGTTCCATTAAGGGGACGTGCTTGTGGGCGGCGGCATGGAAGACGATCTGGGGCTTCAGGAGTCTAAAGTGTTCGTCCATGATTTCCCGCTCTCTGATGCTGGCGATGCGGGTGATGAGCTTGACGGGGTAGCCCTGGGGGACGAGGGTTTCATTGATGTAGCGGGTGAGCTCGAGTTCCAGGTAGTACAGGGCATTTTCGTTGATATCGATAATAATCAGCTCTTTGGGGTGGAAGCGAATAATCTGTCTGGCAAGCTCGGAACCAATGGAACCCGCGCCTCCGGTAATTAATACGGTCTTACCGCTAATGGTTTGACTGATGGCGGTTTTATCCAGGTGGACTTCGTCCCGGTCCAGGAGGTCTTCGATTTGGAGGTCCCGCAGCTTTTGCTGGGAGATGTCGAATTCGAGGATTTCTTCAATGGTGGGGAGGATTTTGACGGGGACGCCGGTGGCGTGGCAGATTTCTGCGATTTCGATGCGTTCTCTTTTGGGGGCGGTGGGCATGGCGATGATGATTTCTTCGTAGTCTGCGGGGTCCTGAATGGCTTCTTGGATTTTATCCCGGCCGCCGATGACTTTGACGCCGTTTAACATGCGGCCCTTTTTGTTGGGGTCGTCGTCGATGAAGGCGGTGACGCAGAGGTTCTTTCGACTATTGTTGATTTCTCTGAGCATCTTGATACCGGCTTCTCCGGCACCGACGATGAGGACCCGATGTTTCTCCCCCCGGATCCCATTTTTCATTTGGCGTAGGCTGCGGTAGAGAATTCGAATCCCTCCAATTAAAATGAGGTCAAAAATAAAGGTGAGGACCAGCACGGTAGTGGGGATACGCATACTGACAATATAAAAGAAGACAACGGTGATAAAGTTGGCACTGGCCACACTGCCCACAATTTGCCATAGCTCTTCAATACTGGCGTAGCGCCAAAGGGTTTGGTACATTCGAGTGAACCAAAAGATAGCTAGTTTAAGAACAATGGCTAGTGCCAACGTCCACCCAAGTGCCTGAATCTCACCAAAGGGGATATGAAAGCTGTATACCAGATAGTAGGCGAAGAAGTAAGATAGAAAAAGGACGATGGCATCCGCGATAATGAGGAGGCCGATGCGCAGGCCTTTTTGGTTGTCATAGATTGTTGAAATTTTTTCGTTTTCCATATGTCTTTCGTTTGAAGCCTTTCTGCTCTTATTTTCCTGATTTGATGTACATTAATAAGACCACATCTTAGATAAAAATACTTGCTCAGTGGTCTGAATGTTTTCAAGTTGTATAAGTGCTTTTCCTGTAAAACTTTTAATTGTCATTTCATTTTCCTGATTTCGTCAAGTAGTCAACTTGATAAATTTTTTTATTATGCTTTCTTTGCATATTTTGGACTCTTTCTTATTTCGTTTATAATTATATCAGATAAAAATCGACTCTTCAATGGATAATCACTAATTATTCAGAGCTTCAATGGTTTTCATTGAAAGAATATTGATATCGAAAAGTAAAAGCATGATAAATAAAGGAGCAACTGAATGTTTAAGGGGTCATTTGGAGGGTCAACTTGGAGGTTTTAATGAAACATGGTGAAAATATTCGAAAACGTAAGGATGGACGTTGGGAAGCCCGTTATACCTTTGGGTATGATGACAAAGGAAAACCACAGGTCTATTCAGTTTATGGAAAAAGTTATAAGGAAGTGAAACGGAAAAAACAGGAGTCTCTTGATTCTCGAACGAATGACAGGCATGAAACCATTCGGAGAGAAAGAAAGGCTTCTTTTTTAATGGTTGAGCAGGAGTGGCTGGCTTTCCAACAGATGGTGGTTAAACCGTCAACCTATATGCGTTATTGTGAGCTGATGGATAACCATATCCTTCCCCATTGGGGGAATTGCCCGATTTCCATGATGACCACCCAGGGGATCAATGCATTTTTACTTAAGAAAAGTATTAATGGGCGTTTGGATGGCAAGGGGGATTATCCCCCAAATCCATTCGGGATATTGCCAGTCTGATTCGATGTGTTATGGGATATGGATACAAGGAGGGGTATCTCAAAGAACCCTGCGATGCGTATATCCTCTCGAACAATCCGAAGCGGGAGATGCGGGTCTTAAGCCAATTGGAGCAGAAAACCTTAGAGAAATGCCTTAAGAAAAATGATTGTCAAGATAATGCAGCCTTGGGTATTCGTCTTTGCCTGTACACAGGCATTCGTATCGGCGAGTTGTGCGCCCTCAAGTGGTCTGCCATTGATTTAACCCATGGCATTATCAGAATTAGAGAAACCCTTCAACGCATCCAACAGAATGGTGGCGGTACACGAGTTATTATCAGCACACCGAAAACCCATCACTCCCTCCGGGATATCCCCATTCCCAAAATACTCATTCAAGAGCTACGCCAATGTACCGACCTGCCCCAGCATTACTTTTTGTCAGGCAGTGTGAAGCCCATGGAGCCACGAATCATGCAGGCGCGCTTTGCCCGATATTTGTCTGATGGCGGAATCGCGCATGCCAATTTCCATTCCCTCCGGCATACCTTTGCCACCCGCTGTATTGAAAGTGGTGTGGATATTAAATCTCTCAGTGAGCTTTTGGGCCACAGCAGCACGAGTTTTACTCTCAACCGTTATGTTCATTCTTCCATGGACTATAAGCGTCTTCAAATGGAACGTTTGATGGAAGGTTTTATTCGTTAAGGGGTCAAAAAAGGGGTCAGGTTCAAAAGAATCTGGCCCTTAATTTTTTTTATAATTCACGGTTGTTTTTAAAATTTGAAGTAACGCCACCTGCTCATCCTCAGGCTGTTCCGCCACCAGGGAGTAGCACTGGTTCGCCACACTTTTTTCTTCATTCCAGGGATCCAAATTTTCAAAAAGCTGTTCCATGGGGAATCCTAAAGCCTGACAAATCTTGCTCAGACTCGTGATCGTTGCGTTTTTTTCTCCCCGTTCAACCTGTCCGATATAGGTTGGATGTACTCCCGCTTTTTTTGCCGCTACCTCTTGACTATAGCCCAAGGCCTTTCGACGCCGCTGCAGGCGATTTCCGATGGTTTGTACTAAGTCACTCATAATCTACCTCCAATGACTCATAAAATATGTAATCGGTGTTTCATCAAGTTGACTACTTGACGAATTTTCTTTCTTAATATTATATCACATTTCCCCTTCAAAATTTCCATTGCTTTTAAAACGCATTTATTATTTTTTCTCCAGATGATATTGATCGCCCTTATTCCCCTCATCAAAAACAAAGGAATCCACAAGACCGCTGGATACCCAAATGGTGTTGTCCGTGGTGACTAAAATACCCTCGACCCCATCGGTTTTTTCAATATAATCCTTGGCAAAATCCTCGCCCATGAGGAATAGAGAGGTGGTCAGGGCGTCGGCCTGGGTGGAATCCGCACACACCACGGTGACCTGATGGAGGCCGCTATCTGCGGGATGACCGGTTTTGGCACTTAAGATATGATGGTACCGCACACCGGCGGCGTCGGTAAAATACCGCTCGTAATCCCCGGAGGTGACCACGGCCATATCCCTGGTGCGGATGCTCCCCAGGGGGGGGCTCCCTTTATCCTCTGGATCTTCCACGCCGACGACAAAGTCCTGGCCGTTGGTTTTCCCCCCAATGAGAACCACATTCCCCCCCAGATTCAGGATGGCATGCTCCACGCCCTCGGATTGAAGGGCTGCCCTGGCCCCTTCCCCAATAAAGCCCTTGGCAATGGCTCCGAGGTTCAGCTTCATGCCCGGCTCGGTCAGGTAGACAGAGTGGGTGGCAGGGTCTAACACCACCTTTTTATAATCCACCAGGGCTAAGGCCTGGGCAATGGCCTCGGCGGAGGGGGGCTCCTTGGTTTCCGGCTCTCCAATGCCCCATAAATCCACCAGGGGACCGATGGTGATATCGAAAGCACCATCCGTCAGGGTGGAGTAGGTCAAGCCTGTTTTAATCAGGTCGTAAGTCTCCGGGCTGACGGATACGGGCTTAATACCAGCGGCCCCGTTGATGGCCCCAATTTCACTGTCGGTGCTGTAGGCATTGAGCTTTTTATCCCATTCCCGAATGCTTTGAAAGGGCCCGTCCATCAGGCCGCTGTCCTCACTGCCATAGAGCGTCATGGTGATGACGGTGTCCAGGGCAAAGTCACTTCGGGTGGTGACCTTTTGAGAGGCACACCCGCCTAGAACAAGAAGGAGGATAAGGGTCAGACCGACCCCTATCCCCATGTTTTTTTGAGATTGCTTCATTCTGTTGTCTTCCGCTTCCAATTTTCCTGGACAGAGACATGCTTGTCTTCATCCATACAATATAAGGTCTTGGTGACCACGATGGTGTCCCCCCGTTCGTACAAAGCATCCAAATAATCCAAATAGGCCCCGGGGGTAATAATCCCGTTAATCCTCAAAATATCGATACCGCTCTTTCCGACGATGGTATCCGCCAGGGCGACACAGTTGGTCCCCACGGCGTAGTAGGTCTTAAAGGCATTGCCTTTTTTAAATTTGTAAAACTTTGCCTTGGTGGCGTTGTACAGGTCGCTGGAGACATCCTTGAAGTCTTCGGGCTGACCGGGGATTTCACCCTCTTCACACTGCTGGGCCAGGGGCTTCCAGGGAATGGTATCCCCATAGATTTTTTCAATCTGTCCCTTTACCCCGGCTAGCTGTTCTGGTTCCAGGCTCAGACCATAGACCATAAGGATTTTCTTTTCCACATCCAGGGCCTGGTCGATGTGGTCCTGGCGGCTCATTTCCATTAAGACCCCATCGGCAAAAAATCCCCCCATTTTCCAAGTGGAATCATCGTAATTCCCGTAGGAATAAACAGTGTCTCCCAGGGCGATGTCCACATGGCCCATTCCAGGAATCAGCCCTTCCCGGGTGTGGATGTAAATTTCCATATCCGGGACAATGTTCTCATGCTGCCGTTCTTCTGACAGCATGAGCAGCTCCCCGGGCTCTTCCTGAACCAGGTCATTCACCTGCTTTAACATCTTCATGGGCAGAAATGCCGCAAAGATAGCCGGCAGTGCGATGCGCATCCGCTTTTTCGCCTTCTTGGCACCGTCATTATTGCGCATTAAGGCCACAAAAGCATCGGCAAAGATGTTGAAGGAGAAGCAGATTAAATAGATCCCAAAGATGATCCCGAAAAGCCGGCCTTGATTATCCGCCTGGGTCATGACAAAGCCCAGACACAGGTAGATTAGGCCCCCCAAAAGGGTGGATAACCACCAGGCCCCGTCAGATCTGAGCTTGAAGGCATTCAGCAGTACCAATACCCCAATAATCATCCCCAGGATACCAGCCACCAAATTGAAAATATCCTTGACTAAATAGGGGGCGACGAACATGATGATCCCCCCAACCACCAGAACCCCACCGAGCAACACCGTCTTTAAGCGATCCTGGGCTGTTCCGATCATACCGGATAAAAAGTAGACAACCCCCACCAGACACACCAGGGCGGCTGACGCCACTTCAATAATCTGCCAAGCCAGTGACACATTAAAAAGCAGGAGCAGCCCGCCAATGAATACCAAAATTGCAATGGCAATCCAAGCCACTGGCGTATAGTTTTTCAATTTGTTCATAAGATCTTCCCCTTTTCATTGAGTTTTTAAATATGGAAAATACTCCGGGCATTCCCTTCAAAGATCAATGCTTCCTCTTCCGCTGAAAGACTGACCTGGTTAAAAAACGCCAAATCCTTCGCCCCATCCCCCCAGGGATTATCCGTACCGAAAAGAAAACGATGGGGGCCATAGCAGTCAATGATCCTGCGATAGGCCTCTGGCGTAAAAGTGATGCTTGCAATGGCGGTATCGAAATAAAGATTATCAATCCCCTTGTAGCAATCCAGGGGGACCTCACCGAAGGCCAGGCCGCCGGTATGGGCCGCCACCATGGTTAACGCCGGAAACTGCTTGGCCACCCGGATGATTCCCTCTGGTGTGGCATGGATACAGCCAGGAGAAATGGGGTCGTAACCGGTGTGGAAAAGAATGGGTACCCCCAGAGCCTGACAGCGTGCATAAATGGGATGCATCTTCTCTTCGTCGATAAAGAACCCCTGATAATCGGGGTGGAGCTTTAGGCCGTGGGCGCCCCCAGCCACCACCGCATCCAGCACCGACAAACAGTCCGGTGCATCGGGATAAACGGTGCCCAGGGTGATAAAGGCTTCCTCTGCCTCCTGCACTGACAGGGCAAAGGCATTGACATTCCCCTGCTGCCGGGCATTGGTGGCAATGGGCAGGATGATTCCCAAATCAATGCCCCATTCTGCCATTTTGGCTTTAGCCCCTGTCACGCTGCCATCATTATAATAGGGCAAGGTGTGCTCTGGGTTGGCAACGGCCAACTTTTCAATGGTGGCGCGGCACATTCGGTCTGGAAAAACGTGGGCATGGCTGTCGATAATCATTGGGTTCTGTCTCCTTTTATGTCAAAATATCTTCTGTAATGGGACGGTATGCCTGGACCAAGGTATCGAGGTCCATCCTGCAATTGGCAGGACTGGTGGAGGGTAAGGCCACCACCGGGACGGGTAAGCGATTCCCCCAGAGGCGCTTAAGCAGCGCTTCTGCCTTCCGCCCCGTAGTATAAATCCTCTTGATGGGTGCCTGCTTAAGGAGCTTGGGCAAGTCGTTAGCCACCGGCTCTCGTATGGACGCATCGCTGGCCCCTGTGATTGTACAGGAATCCAGGACATCCCATAGGGCAATGTGGTACTGGGTTAGGAAATCCTTCCGCTCTGGCACGCCCTGGGGGACGGGTGTGTCGAACAATGCCGCCAACACCCGCCAAAAACGATTTTGGGGATGGCCATAATAAAAGCCCATTTCCCTGGATTTTGGCGAGGGAAAGGTCCCCAGGATCAATACTTTGGCGTCCCCAGGGCAAAAGGGCGCCAGGGTATGGAAAAGCCGCTGGGATTCTGCCATTATTCGCCCTCAGCCCAGGCCTTCAACCTCTGGGTACAGGCTTCGATTTGGTCCATTTTCAGGGCCACCGCCGGCCGGCCACTTCCATTTGACTGGCGGGTTACCGCCGTGGCTACCATCCGGTCCGTGCCCGTCAGGCTGGCTAAATCCAGCCGGCCCCCAAAGCAATAGCACTCCGATGCATGTTCAGCTAATTCAACGGGAATATTACCCTTGATATAATCCCGCATATTTTCTGGAAAACCGCAATTCACAAAGAAAATCACCGGCTTTGTTCGGATTTGGTCCTTCTGCTTTTTCAAAAGCTTCTTAAGCTTCCGGGGATATTGTCCCATTCGGATGCTTCCCCCAATAAGATAGCCGTCATATCCTGACAAATCCACTGGGTCCTTGTTTAAATCACAAAGGATTAATGCTTCTCCCAATTCTTCTTTGATTTTTTCCACACAAAATTGGGATGTTCCATTTTTACTGCTGTAGATAGCCAATATTCTCATTTCGTACCCCCACTTTCTTGGCAATAACCCCATTATACCACTGAAGAAGACGCCAGACCAGTAGAATGCCGCCGATAAAAATGGGTAAAATAACCATCCAATGCCAGGGTGCCGGAATGCGCTGGAGGATGGGAATGCCATTAGCCCCTTTCATGAGTAAATAATTGACATCCAGCTTTCTGGACATGGCAAAGGCCACTGTCAGCATCACACTGAGGCCAGCCAAGGGCTTCCAGCTCTTGCTAATCTCCACATCATTCTCCAAGGTGAAGGGGATGGTGAGTGGAATCAGGACCATGAGCCCATGGGAAAGCATGCTCTGTACCGCCATGATATGGATCCCCGCATAGTCGTAAAATACCCAGAGGGGATATAGAAGGACCATGGACCCGCCGATGATGGAGAGCACATCGATAAAGGGATAGGCCTTCTTCCATTTAAAGAGGATGATCCAAGGCAGCACCATACAAACTTGATTGCACCAGTCAAAGCGCAGGTTGCGTAAATCCCATCCGTAGAAGGTGGTCAGCCAGCTCACCCGGAAGATTTCAAGGCACAGCATGGTTGCCCCCAGGCCGTACAGAAGCCGTTGGCTGAATGCCGAATCATTGCGTTTTGTCTGGAGCCGAATGATAAAGATAATGGCCAGGATGATCAGCCCGGATAAAATAAAATGCTCTGGTGAAAACACCCGATTCTGTGGTGTTACATGGGGTGGAAAAAAATAACGATTTAAAAATGTCTGCACCGGCTACCACCTTTCATTGTTCTGAATTTTTGTTTCGTCTGTCCAATGTATATAGCTAAGTATAACACTGATGGTAACACCCCTCAATTGGTTTTTCCAATCGGCTGTTTCACATAGTCTTTTAACTATTTTTTAATCGTGTAGTGGGTATTTCTTGCTTTTCCATTCTGCTTTAGTCGGTTGCTTTTTACCAGTTTTCTGATTAGTCTAGAAGCGGTAGATGTACTCACTTCCATTAGTCTGATTACATCATTTCTTGTTATAGCACCGTGAGCTCGGGTATATTCCAATATTCTTTCTTCTTCATCGCTTAACTTTTGTTTATTCCCTGAATCAGGATTTGTTATTGCTTCTTTTGGGGGTATCGAGACACTTTTTATTTCATACTTTGCGTTAATGTTAGGTAGTATGATTTTAAAGGCATTCTTAGTAGTTTCAATGATAGGTTTTTCTTCCATGCCTTCGTATGCTCTCATAATCTTACCCATTCCGGTACCGTAAGCCTCAATCAAATGGAGTCGGTAGAACACATTTGCAAGATCTTGATTTCTACAAACAGAAAGGCCTACCATAACATCTTCCAAATCAATTCCCGGCATTAATCCACCGATAGACACAAACTCTATCCGGTCAATATAGATACTAATCAGTGCACTGGCACTAAAGGAATAGTCGCGATGGACCAGAAGATTTAGCAACGCTTCTCTGACAGCAATTTCTGGGTAGTCCCTGACATCGATTCGTAGCAGTTTTTCTATGGTCGCACGGGTCTGATTGCGGAAGTCGATAAAATCATACACTTCGTTCATCTGCTGAATCAGCGATCCAGTAAACTCCCGGCGATCCTTAAAAATTGTCTGATCCATTCCCTGAAAAACAGCAACCTTGATGGTGTGGATGCATTGATCGGATAAAAGCAGAGCCAAGTTACTATAAAGACCATCGTGATCAATCAACTTCAAAGTATGCATTTGCTGTAAACCAAAGTCTACTCTTCGAAGTCCAAATTCTTTTTTGGTGGCCCCAAATGTAAGTTCCTGATTTAAACATCGCATAGCCTCAAAACGGTCTCCATCCGTTTCCTTGATCATACGCCGAATTGCTGTGTCAGTGGCAGGAACGGAGGAATACCCCTGCCTAACATACACGCCCTCTGGACGCATTCCTTTCTTTGCAATATAGTAAGGGCGATCTGTTCCACGTTGAATATCTACAACAACAATCCTTTTCTCATCTTCCTCTATTGTTTTATAGTGCAGGAACATGGTCAGATCCGGTTTAATTGCGTCTCTAACCATATTGCTAATTTGCAAGGAGGTGTTATCAGGATCATTCAGTCCAACTACCGTGCCATTATTCTGAACTCCAACATACAATTTACCGCCATCACAGTTAGCGAAAGCAATGATTTCCTTTTTTATATCGTCTACAACAACCTCTTTAAGTTCTATGGTCTCACTTTCCCGAAAAAGCATCACACCATCTCCTTTGATTTCAATTTTCTGGTCATATTATAACAAATCGGGTCAATCGAGTCAACGCGATTGACCCGATTCTGACTCAATTTGACCCGATACTCTCATTGTTTACATAAATATCACCAAATCATAATATATTACCCTACTCACTTCCCACAATCTTCAAAAAATAAAGAAAGAGGTCTCCATCAAAGTGAAGACCTCCTAAACTTAAACTACTTTTTATTCATATCCACCTTCTGGCCGATTTTGCTCTCTGTCCCTGCCATGATCCGCTTGATATTGGATCGGTGCTGAAATACGGTGGAAACACAGAGGAAGAGAGCCAGCAGCAACTCTGGCGTAAAGGCAAAGCCCCGGATAATGAGGGTTACGATGGGCAGGGCCACCATCCCCGTGATAGACGTTAAGGATACCATCTTAAAAATAGCCAAGAAGATCAGCCCTACAACGATGGCCAGGACCGCCACTAAGGGGTCCAGGGCCAGGAACACGCCAATGGAGGTAGCAGTCCCCTTCCCACCACGAAAGCCTAAGCACACTGGCCAGTTATGCCCAGCGATAACGGCGATTCCGGCCGCGGCGATAAAGTAGTCGCTCAACCCAAAGGTCCCCACCAGGAACCGGGCGGCAAGGATACACACCGTGCCCTTCAGGGCATCCAGCAAAAAAACGGGAATGGCGTATTTCAGCCCCATGGTCCGCAGGACGTTGGTGGTGCCTGCGTTGCCGCTGCCATAATTCCGCACATCCTCATGGCGCACTGCTTTCACGACGATATAAGCAAAATCCAGATTCCCGATAAAATACGATGCAACCACTAATAGTACACCATACAGTACGATCATAACACATTACCTCCTGGTTCTTTCGATTCCTTAACCTGTTCGATTAGGATTCTTACCTTTTTAACCATGTCGTCATAGTTCTTTGCCTGATGGGGTACGGTACAATCCGTACAGTTCTTTATCCCACTTTTGGTGTAGGTAAAATGACCGCCGCATTGATCACCCAGCGCATAAAGGGGACAATAACAGAATAAACAGTTAAACGCCTCTTCCGGCACCCCGCGGTGGCACGGAAAATACTCACATTCACGGTGCTGGAAGAACTTGAAATGCTCTGTCTTTGCCATACCTATTTTACGAAAGCCATCCCCTCTACAATGGCTTTTTTATTCAATTCCACAAACTTGGGCTTCACATTATTTTCAATAATCGTGTCCCAATTGATATTGTCCAGACCCATGGATTTAATGATGGCTCCGAGAAGAATGACATTGGTCACCCGATCATTGCCCATTTCCGCGGCCATTGCCGAGGCGTTCATGGTTTTAACGGTGGCCAGCTTGTTTAACTCCTCTAAGATATGTCCGTGATAGTCTGCCTTCCCGATGATCACCGGCATGGGCCAAATTTCAGTATCATTGACGATAAGGACCCCGTCTTTTTTAAGATAGTCAATATAGCGCATGGCTTCCATTTTTTCAAAGGCCACGATAATATCCGCCGAACCTTTTTCAATGACCGGGGATTGGACATCATCCCCATAACGGACCTGGGAACTAACGGAGCCCCCACGCTGGCTCATGCCGTGGATTTCGCTCATTTTCACATCATAGCCCTCTTCCATCAGGCCAAGGGTGAGTAATTTTGCGGCAGTGATGGTACCTTGTCCACCAACACCCACCAATAAGATATTTTTTGTTTCCATGATTATTCCCCCTTTACCGAAATGGCTTCCACTGGACAAATCTGCATACAGACTTCACAGCCCAGACACATGGACTGGTCGATTTCACACTTTCGTTCTTCCTTATGGAAAAGCAGGGCCGGACAGCCTGATTTTAAGCAGGCTCGACAGCCAATACAGGTATCCTCATCCACCACACAGGTCTTGGTAAAAGCCCCGGTGAATTCGTCCTGATCAGCCTGGGAGAATTTCTTCAATGCACAGGGCCAACGGGTGATGATCACCGATACCCCGTCCTGATTCATGCCCCAATCCAGGGCTTCTGCAGTTTCTTCCAGATTATTGGGATCGATGGAACGGACCTGAGTGACCCCTACCGCCCGGACCACAGCCTCAATATCGATAATCGGTGCGGGTTCACCCTTTAAGTCAAAACCGCTGCCGGGGTTTTCCTGATGCCCGGTCATCCCTGTGATCCGGTTATCCAGAATAACGACCGTTAAATCGCTCTTATTGTAGGTGGCATCCATTAAGCTGGTGATGCCAGAGTGGAAGAAGGTGGAGTCCCCCATGACGGAGATGACCTGGGTATCTTCCCCCTTAATTTTCATGGCCTTGGCTACACCGTGACCACCGCTGATACCAGCACCCATGCAGATCATAGCATCCGTGGCGTTATAGGGTGCTCCCAGACCCAGGGAGTAACATCCGATATCGCTGAAGATCATGGTGTTTTTCTTACGCCCTAACTCGTAGAAGAGTCCACGGTGGGGACAGCCGGCACAAAATGCCGGGGGACGGCCGACGACCACATCGCCGTTGGGTTCGATCATCTCGGGCTTTTGGCCGGACAATGCCACCCGGATACGGTCTGGGGTCAGCTCACCCAGGTTGGGGAGAACGTCCTTCCCAATGCAGTCAATGCCCATGGCCTTGATTTCCGTTTCCATAATGGGATCATTCTCTTCAAAGATATAGAGGGTATCCACCTTGCTGGCAAAGTCAGCAATCATTTTTTTCGGCAGTGGATAAGAAAAGCCAATTTTCAGGTAAGAAGCGGTGTCCCCAAAGACTTCCTTGGCGTAACGAAAAGCCACACCGGAGCCAATAACCCCGATTTTGGAATCGTGATACTCCACGGTATTCCATTGACAATTGTCTGAATATTCTGCCAGACCCTCGAAGTTTTTAGCCAGCTTAACCTGCATGACCTTGGCGTGGGCCGGAAGGGGACAATATTTCATAACGTCCTTCACATAGGGCTTGTCCGCCACCTCCTGACGATCCTCACAGGTGACGATGCTCTTGGAGTGACAAACCCGGGTGGTCATCCGAAAAATGACAGGGCAGTCATATTTTTCGCTGATGTCGTAGGCATCCTTAAGCATATCCTTGGCTTCCTGGCTATTGGATGGCTCGTACATGGGCATTTTGGCATGACGGGCGTAATGCCGGTTATCCTGCTCATTCTGAGAGGAATGCATTCCGGGCTCGTCTGCCGTTATGATGACCGATCCCCCATTCACTCCTAAATAAGCAAAGGTGAACATGGGGTCTGCCGCGACATTCATCCCCACGTGTTTCATGGCAGCGAGGGTACGAATACCGGCGATGGATGCCCC
This sequence comes from Eubacterium aggregans, assembly GCF_900107815.1. Lineage (GTDB taxonomy): Bacteria > Bacillota > Clostridia > Eubacteriales > Eubacteriaceae > Eubacterium_O > Eubacterium_O aggregans. The sequence goes on along the minus strand of NZ_FNRK01000003.1, from coordinate 76,022 downwards.
GGCGACCGCTTCTACTGCTGTTTTTTCATTGGGTGCCCACTCTGCTGTTATTTCTTTATAGGGCCCAATATTTTCTAAAATTTCTGTACTCGGTGTTCCGGGATAGGCCGATGCAAACTTAACACCGGCTTCCCAGGCACCCCGTGCCACAGCTTCATTACCTGTTAAAAGCTTCTTCAATGTGATTCCCTCCAACTCATGCGATTACGCTATTATTACTTAATATTTTTTAATTATACCCGAAAATCCCATGGATATCCATGTTTTTTATGGGCAAATACTTGTTTGACACCAGAGGATTAATATCCCGCTGGGTGGTTTTTGTGCCAGCACCAGGCTGTGGCAATGATATTTTCCAGGGTCGAGTGATCCGGTGTCCAGCCCAGGACTTTCCGGACCTTCTCTGAGCTGGCAATGAGTCTGGCCGGGTCTCCGGACCGTCGGTCTGCCACCTCAACGGCAAAATCTTCCCCGATGATATCCTTCACCTTTTCGATGACCTCAAAAACAGAAAATCCCTTTCCATCCCCTAGATTATAGGTCTCGCTGATGCCTGTTTCAAAGAGATGTTCCATTCCCAGGATATGGGCAGAGGCAATATCCATGACGTGGATATAATCCCGGACACAGCTGCCATCCGGAGTGGGATAATCATCTCCAAAGACGAAAATTTTATCCCGGATGCCCTGGGCCGTTTTAAGGATTAGGGGAATGAGATGGGTCTCTGGCGTGTGGTCCTCTCCAATGGTGCCATCGGGGTGGGCCCCGGAGGCATTAAAATAACGAAAGACCTTATACTGAAGGCCATAGGCATTGGCCATCCAGGGCAGCATTTTTTCCACAGCCAGCTTGGTCGCTCCGTAGGTATTGGTTGGGCAGGTAGTGGCTGTTTCTTCAATGGGTAATACCTCCGGCTCCCCATAGGTGGCTGCCGTGGAGGAGAAGATAAAGTGCTTGACATCATTATTAATCATAGCCCGGAGAAGGCACAGGGTGCCGCCGACGTTATTGTCATAATATTCCAGGGGTTTTTCCATGCTTTCCCCCACCAGGGAATTGGCACAAAAATGCATGACGCAGTCAATCTGATGGCGCAGGAACACCCGCTCCAGGCTGGCGTAATTCCGTACATCCCCCTCCTCAAAGACGGCGTCGGGATGCACCGCTCCCCGATGCCCGGTGGATAGATTATCATAGACCACCACACCGTATCCTTTATTGAGAAGGGCCCGCACCATATGGGAACCAATATATCCGGCACCGCCACATACTAACACATTCATTTTCTCATCTCCTTAATAGTATTTAAAGAAATCCTGATTCTGCCGGGATTTGATGCACTGGACCTGTCCCTCGGGAAAAGCGGCTTCAATGGTGTGCTTCAGCAGCCCCACCACAAGCTTCTCCGTTCCAAAATGGCCGGCATCGATGACCCACAAATTATTCTCTGCTGCCCGTTGGGCATCATGGTATTTGAGGTCCCCGGTAATATAAACATCCGCTTTTTTAAGCTTAGCCAGACCGATGAATTCCGATCCACTGCCGGTACACAGGGCTACCCGGCGGATGGTATCCGGTGGGGTTCCTGCCGTTCGCAGGGACCCTAGGCTCAGGGCCGTCTTCACATGGTTTAAAAAGGCATCTGCGGTCATGGGAACGTCCAGTTCCCCCACTTTGCCCAGTCCGTCCTTTTCCACCATGGTATTCCCATCGAGGGGGTAGAGATCGTAGGCCATTTCCTCGTAAGGATGGGCCTTCTTTAGCTTCCCGATCATTGTTTTGACCATTCGTCCGTCAATAATGGTCTCAATGCGGTCCTCCACCACGGTTTCCACCTGGCCTTCTTCCCCTATGTAAGGGTGGGTATTTTCCAGGGGCTTAAAGGTCCCCTTCCCCGTGGCTCGGAAGGTGCAATGGCTGTAGTTCCCAATAAAACCCGCACCATTCTCACCGAGAACATTCAGAATGTCCGCCGTCTTTTCCACGGGAACGTAGACCACTAATTTATAGTACATTTCCTGGGTGGCCGGGTCCAGGGGGCGGCGGTTTTCAATGCCCAAGGTATTGGCAATATAGTCATTTAAGCCAAATTCCGCAATATCAATATTGGTATGGGCGGTGTACACCCCAATATCATTTTTAATGAGCTTTTCCACCAGGGCACCGCTATGTTCATCAAAGCAGATATGTTTAAGGCCGTTAAAAATAAAGGGATGATGGGAAATAATTAAATCAACTCCACAATCCACGGCCTCCTGAACCACTGCCGGGGTGACATCCAGGGTTAATAGAATGCGCTCGACCGTCTGGCTGTAGGAACCAATTTGCAGCCCAACGTTATCCCAGGATTCTGCCAGCCGCTTTGGGGCTAAAGCCTCAATACAGCCAAAAACCTTACTTGCCTTTAATCCCATTTTCTACCTCCAAAAGTGCCTGAAGCAATGCCTCACACTCCTGCTGCCGTACCACTACCCCAGGGGTTTCCTTCCCCGAAAGCTCGGATAAGGTCCGTCTGACGGCGGTGATTTTCTCTTGCAGGAAGCGTTTAAAAACCAATGTTTCGGTGTGGCGCGCCAGGGCGTAGCCCAGCACATCGTCGATGCCCTTTAATGGGGCCATCTGACCCTGACAAGCGACAATGATTTCATAAATCCGATCCTCCTCCAGAACCAAGACCTCATCCTGGATGGCATAATTGTTTTCCCATAAATACCGACGCAGCTTCGGCACATTATTCATGGGCTGGAGGATGAAGGTGTCCACCGATCGGGCTATTTTTTCATCGGCGGCTAACATATCTCGGATCATATAGCCCCCCATCCCTGCGACAATGACCGTCTGACATTCTCCTGGAGACAGTACCGAAAGGCCCGGCCCTAAACGGGTGTCCACATGCCCATCAAGGCCCAGGAGCGCTATGCGCTGCTGGGCCTTGGATAAAGGCTTTGGATGGATATCTGAGGCGATGGCCCGGGGGCATTTGCCATTTTGAACTAGTGCCGTCACCAGATAGCCATGGTCGGTCCCTATATCTGCCACCACCGTACCTTTTGGGGTGCAGTGATAGAGCATTTGTAATCGTGGTGAAAGCATCTTAGGTTAAATAATCCTTTAGCTTTTTGCTGCGGCTGGGATGGCGAAGCTTTCTCAGGGCCTTGGCTTCAATCTGCCGAATCCGTTCTCTGGTGACGTTGAATTCCTTCCCCACTTCCTCCAGGGTCCGGGCCCGTCCGTCATCTAAGCCAAAACGCAGACGCAGGACCTTCTCTTCCCGTTCGGTCAGGGTGCTCAGGACTTCAATCAGCTGTTCCTTCAGTAAGGCAAAGGAAGCGGCTTCTGCCGGGGCTGGGGCTTCATTATCGGGGATAAAGTCCCCTAAATGGCTATCCTCTTCTTCCCCGATGGGGGTTTCCAGGGAAACGGGGTCCTGGGCAATTTTTTGGATTTCCCGAACCTTTTCTTCTGAAAAGCCCATTTCCTTGCCGATTTCTGCGGGGGTGGGTTCCCGACCCAGTTCCTGGAGGAGCTGACGGGAGACCCGGATGAGTTTATTGATGGTTTCTACCATATGCACCGGAATACGGATGGTCCGGGCCTGGTCTGCAATGGCCCGGGTAATGGCCTGACGAATCCACCAGGTGGCATAGGTACTGAACTTGAAACCCTTGGTGTAGTCAAATTTTTCCACGGCCTTAATGAGCCCCAGATTTCCCTCCTGGATCAAATCAAGGAAGGACATCCCCCGGCCAACATAGCGTTTGGCAATACTGACCACCAGACGGAGGTTGGCTTCTGCCAGCTTCTTTTTCGCAAAATCATCCCCCTGCTCCATCCTTTGGGCCAGATCCATTTCCTCCTCTGCACTCAGCAGTGGAACCTTTCCGATCTCCTTGAGATACAGCCGGACCGGGTCGTTTACGCTGACGGAATCTGAAATGTCGACTTCCACAATGGGCTTTTCGTCCACTTCAATTTCTTCCAGCTCCTCGACGTTAATATCAATATCCAGTCCATCTCCGAGGGGTTCATCTTTAAAGGTCAGGTTGATGCCATTCTTTTGTAACAGGATATAGATTGCATCAATTTCTTCTGGGTCCAGATCCTTGCTGCTTAGGGCATCGTCGATATCGATGCTGTTGAGGGAGCCCTTTTCCTTTCCCTTTTTCAGTAATGCCTGTACTTCTGGCATTTCCATTAATTCTGCATTTAAAGACTCATCCCCTAATTCGTCTAAAAAGGCCTCTTCGGTTAAGCTTTTTTTATCATCCGCCATTTCTTACCTCCTGAATCTTCGATAATTCTTTCTTTAACGCCATAAGCTGGGTAACCAGCTGGATGCCCTCGGGACTTCGCTCATCTAACATAGCGATTTCGTCCTTCAGCCTTTGTATATCTAAGCGGCAATGGTAGTAATGGATGGTGTTCATGCTTTCAATAAGCAGCTCACCATCGTCCGTGCCGTTTTCAAAGGATAGTTCCGAAAAAGCCCGTCGTTCCTCTTCGGTTTCGAATCGTTCCAATACGACCGGCAGGGAGAGATGCCCTCCGCCGCCTTCTGCCAACTCTTTTAGTATACCATAAAGCTTTTGATAAAAGCCCGGTGTAAAATCCTCTGGGGCCAGACGGCTGTAAACCAACCCATCCTGATGCTGAAATAAGTATTTTAAGATATAAACCTGAGCATCTCCGTAGGCCTTGGGTATTCGGGATGCCGCTGCCTGGGAGGGCAGCCGGATGGCCGGGGCCTGTCCATTTTTCTGTACCCGGGTAGCCTCTCGCATGACTAAGCCTGCGGAAACACCTGCTGTTCGGGCCACTTTTTTGGCATACAGCTCGATTTCCACGGAATTGCTTAAGGTTCTCAAAAGCGTAATGGCTTCATTTAAATACTTAACCTTCCCATCGGAATTGGTGGTGTCGTGGTTCCTGGCACATTGTCGCAGCTCAAAATCCAGTACAGTATCAGCCTCCCGGATGCGTCCTCTAAACGCCTCTACTCCCTTTTCCCGGATGAAGGAGTCCGGATCCTCTTCCGCTCCAAGGCGGAGGACACGGATATTCAAGGTGCTCTTCTTTAAAATCGCGATGGCTTTTTCCGTGGCACCCTCTCCGGCCCGGTCACCATCAAAGCAAAGAACTACTTCCTTCACGTAGCGGGAAAGGGTTTTCGCATGATAGGGGGTAAAGGCGGTACCCAGGGCTGCCACCGCATTCTCTATGCCATACTGGCACAGGGCGATGACATCCATATACCCCTCAACAATAATCATTTGCTCGTTTACGATCTTCTTTTTGGCCTGGTTAAGATTGTATAGCTCATATCCCTTGGAAAAAACCAGGGTCTCTGGTGAATTGAGGTATTTGGGGCCATCGCTTTTCTGGCCGAACTGACGGCCACCAAAGCCAATGATCTTCCCCCGAATATTTAAAATAGGAATCATAATTCGGTTTCTAAAACGGTCGTATAGCCTGCCGTTTTTTCCCCGAAGCACCAGTCCGGATTCCAGCAATTCGTCCTCTGTAAAGCCTTGTCCCTGTAAATACTGACAGGCATCCTGCCACTCATCTAAAGACAAACCAATACCAAACCCCTTAATGGTGGCAGCACTCATTCCCCGGCCAGCCAGGTAGCGCTGGGCTTCACCATTCTTCTTCAAAACCCGGTAATAATGATTGGCCAGCTGCCGGTGAAGCTCGTACAGCCGTTCCTTTTTCTCATATTCCCGGTCCTTTTCTGGATTTTCAATACGGGGTAAGGTAATCCCCGCCCGATCCGCCAAGTACTCCAGGGCCTCTGGGAAGCCCATGTTTTCAATGGCCATCACAAATCCGATAACATTGCCTCCGACGCCACAGCCAAAGCAATGGTAAAGCTGCTTCTCCTGGGACACCGAAAAGGAGGGTGTCTTTTCATTATGGAAGGGACAGCACCCCATGTGGGATCGTCCTGAACGCTTGAGGGTAACATATTGGGAAATGATATCCACGATATCATTGGCTTCAATGACATTCTGAATGATTTCTTCATTATAGCGCATGCCGGCCCCTCCCTATTTTCTTAAGAACGCTTACCCTTTCGGTACTTTTCGTCAATGCGGATAATGTCGCCTTTAATTTGGGCGATCAAATCCTCGATCTTTGCAAATTTTATTTCATCCCGCTGCTTTTCAATGAATTCCAGGGCCAGTGGCTCTCCGTAGATATCCCCTGCAAAATCATAAATATAGGTTTCGATGCTGTAGGGATGCTTTTCAAAGGTGGGATTAAAGCCCAGATTGGTGAGACCATCGTAAATCTTTCCCCGTACCTGTACCTGGGTAAAATAAACACCACTACTGGGCAAAATACGTTTTTCCGCCATTTTTAGATTGGCGGTTGGAATATTGAAGGTCCGCCCCAGCTTTTTCCCCTCAACCACTATGCCGGAAATGCTGTAATGCCGCCCCAGAAATTTAGGGACAGCTGCCACCTCTCCCACACTGATTAATTCCCGGATGACGGTGCTGCTGACCGCCGTTTCCTCAATGATAAAAGGAGGGACCACAGAAACACCAAATCCATAACGTTTTCCAAGCTCCATCAGGTCCGCCGTCGTACCGGCACCCTGAAAGGCAAAGGTATAATTAAATCCCACCACGATATGCTTTACGGGATACTTGACCAGCAGATACTCACGGATGAATGCCTCGGGAGAAAGCTGCATCAATTCATCGGAAAAATCATCCAGGTAGACATTTTGAATTCCTGCTGCTTTAATCAGAGCGACCTTTTCATCATTGGTGGTAATGAGCCAAGGCGCGTAGGTTGGAAAAATCCGAGCTAAGGGATGCTCTTTAAATGTCATTACACCAGAATCCAAATTCTTATCCCGGGCGATTTCCAAGGTTTTTTCAATCAGGCGCATATGCCCCCGATGAACGCCATCGAAAAAGCCCAATGCCAATACCATACCTTTATTTTCCAATTCCACGACTTCCTTCTATAATAACTTTAAAGGGACGACCCGCGGCCCTTCTTCATCTTCCTTAAACTGTCCGAGTCCAACAAATCCCTGACGATCGTAAATCCGCAGGATTTCTCCCTGGGTTAGTTGACCGAAATCATCCTCGGCGTTCCATTGGAAAAGTGCATTGCCATTGCGGATGAAATGCTCTCCCCGGGGCGTCGCCCGAAGGGTTTGAAAATGGCTGAGAACCGCATCCGGAGGGATGAGCGCCTGGGACAAGTTGTCCTTTTCTACAGTGGATTCCAATTCATCAAGGTGAATAGCCTCCACCGCTTTAAAACGTCCAATTTCCTGTCGCAATAAACTGCCCATACAGGCAGGGGTTTCCAGAGCACGACCAATATCATGACACAGTGAACGGATATATGTCCCCTTGGAGCAGATGACCTTGATTTGGATTTCCCCAGGAAGGCCTCCCCAGCTCATAACCTCCAGGTGGGAAATGGTAATGGGTCTAGCCTCTATCTCAACAGCCTCTCCGCGTCTGGCATAGTCATAAAGCTTTCGGCCATTCTTTTTGAGGGCTGAGTAAATGGGGGGCGCTTGCATGAGATCTCCCCGGAAATCCGATAGTACCCCTTCCACGGCCTCCTGAGTCAAGCCAGAGAGCCTTTCCTCCTGGATTTCCCCTGTGATATCATAGGTATCCGTGGATTTTCCAAAGATTACCTGGGCCAGGTAGGTTTTATCCATTTGCTCCAAATAGCTGATATACTTGGTTGCCCGCCCAAGACCAACGAGGAGCACCCCCTCGGCTTCAGGGTCCAGGGTTCCGGCATGTCCAACCTTCTTAAGCCCGACAATCCGCCGAACCCGTGCCACCACATCGTGGGAAGTCATTCCCTTCTCTTTGTAGATATTGAGAAAGCCCACTGGTACCGACATTAGTCGACCTCCTGCTCATTAAAAAACGCGATGATTTCTTCCTGCAGTACAGCTAAATCGCCGGTATAGCTTAAGCCCGCCGCCCGAAAATGACCGCCACCATCGTGGGCCTTGGCAAAGGTGGAAACATCGATGGCGTAGGGTGTTTTAGACCGCAGGGAAACCCGATACAGTCCATTTTCACGCTCTTTAACCGTCACCGATAAAATCACCCCGGCAACATTGACCCCAATATTGGCAATATCATCGGTAATATTGATTTCTCCGCCATAACCATCGATATCCCTCTGGTTAAGGGCCACCCAGGCAATCTTACCCTGGTGTAACAGCTCAAGGGAGTCGATGGCCCGGCCAAAGAGCTTCATCTGATTGTAAGATTTCATGCTGTGGAGCCGTTTTGCCAGGGGGGCAAAATTGTCCCGATGCCGATAGAGCTCACTTAAAATCTGATGGGTATCGGTGGTGACATTGGAAAACTGAAAGCTGCCGGTATCCGTTGAGATGCTGGTATAAACCGCTTCAACCATCTGATAATCCAGGGGGATATCCAGGGCTTTAGCCACACGGAACACCAGCTCCCCAGTTGCCGCTGTCTCTTCTACAAAATTTACCTGTCCAAAGTGATCGTTGGAACGGTGATGGTCAATAACCATCACCACTTTTGCCGTAATCCCACCCTCCGGGCGATAAGCATAATCCATGGTGGAGCAGTCTAAAAAGCAGACGACATCGTAATAGGGCTTTAATTTCTGGTTGAAGCAGGCAATTTCTGGAAAAAAATCCAGCTTATCCTCCACGGGCGTATCGATATAATAATCGACGGTCTTACCCATGGCCTTTAAAAGCAGGCCAAGGGTAATCACGCTACCGATGGCATCCCCATCGGGCTTCCGATGGGCCAGAACCAAAAAGCTTTTGTTTTCTTTTTCTGTGATGGTATCCAGAATGCTCTGGGGAACCTTATTCATCCGCTTTATCTTCCTTATCTTTCTTAATCTCGGATAATAGTGCCTCAATGTGCAGGCTATACTCCACTGAATCGTCCAATTTAAAAATCAATGCTGGGGTGGAGTGGGTCTTCAAGACCTTCCCCAAGTTACTCCGCAGGAAGCCCTTGGCGCTTTCCAGTGACGCCAGGGCATCTTCCTTTTCCTGATCCGAGCCCAGAATACTGACATAGACCGTCGCCACCTTTAGATCTGGGGTCGCCTTGACCCGGGTAATGCTCAGCCCCGTTGGATTCAGACGCTTATCCTTCATTTTTTGCTGAATGATCAGACTCAGCTCCCGCTGAATCTGACCATTGATTTTTTCAATACGATGAGAAGCCATTTTGGTTCCTCCTTCTTTTTTATAATTCCCGGGATACGGCCTCCATCACGAAGGTTTCGATCACATCGCCGACTTTGACATCATTGTATTTCTCGACACCGATCCCGCATTCATAGCCAGTGGCCACTTCCTTGACATCGTCCTTAAAACGACGGAGGGAGGCCAGCTGACCTTCAAATACCACGATACCGTCCCGGATAACCCGAGCTTCCTCATTCCGACCGATTTTTCCATCGGTAACATAGGATCCAGCAACCATGGTACCGCCTGGGATTTTAAAGACTTCCCGGACTTCTGCGTTTCCAGTGACCTTTTCAACGAAATCTGGAGCCAGCATCCCTTCCATGGCCTTCTTCACATCTTCAATGGCGTCGTAGATTACGCGGTAGAGGCGGATATCCACTTCTTCACTTTCGGCAGCTGCCAGGGCATTTTTGTCCGGACGGACGTTAAAGCCGATAATGATTGCGTTGGAGGTTGAAGCCAGCATAACATCGGTTTCATTCACAGCACCCACAGCGCCGTGGATGACATTGATGCGCACTTCATCGGTGTTCAGCTTGACAAGGGACTGGGAAATGGCTTCCACGGACCCCTGGACATCGGCTTTGATGATGATGTTAACATCCTGGATCTGACCTTCCTGAATCCGGGTGAACAAGTCGTTCAGGGAAATCTTCGCCTTGGCCTGGCGGGCATCCTTTTCCATCTGCTGACGTTTTTCAGCTAACTGACGGGCTTCCTTGTCATTGGGCAGGACGATGAAATCATCCCCGGCCACCGGGACATCGGATAAGCCTGAAATTTCAACCGGCTGGGAGGGACCGGCTTTTTTAATGCGCTTGCCTTTATCGTCAATCATGGTCCGGACCTTCCCGTAGGTCATCCCGGAGATAATGGAATCTCCCACATGGAGGGTTCCCTGCTGGACGAGCATACTGGCTGTGGAGCCCTTGCCCTTTTTCACCCGGGCTTCGATGACACAGCCCCGGGCAGCACGTTTGGGGTCAGCGGTGAGCTCACCCACCTCTGCGACTAACAGAACGTTTTCCAGGAGTTCTTCGATCCCCAGGCCCTTTTTGGCGGAAACCGGGACTGCGATGACATCGCCCCCCCATTCCTCAACCACGAGGGCATGTTCGGTAAGTTCCTGCTTGACCCGTTCTGGATTGGCGCCATCTTTATCAATTTTATTGATGGCGACGATAATAGGGACATCTGCTGCCTTGGCATGGTTAATGGCCTCTACGGTCTGGGGCATCACCCCATCATCGGCGGCAACCACCAAAATGGCGATGTCGGTCATCTGAGCCCCACGGGAACGCATGGCGGTAAAGGCCTCATGCCCTGGGGTATCGATAAAGGTAATGGATTCGCCCTTGATATTAACGGTGTAAGCCCCAATGTGCTGGGTAATCCCACCGGCTTCTCCCGCTGTAACGTTGGCCTTACGGATACGGTCCAGCAAGGAGGTTTTCCCATGGTCGACGTGACCCATGACGGTGACGACTGGCGGACGCTTGATTTCATCCCCGGTATCCATTTCGTCGTATTCTTCCAATATTTTGGTGACCACATCTTCCATGGCAACCTTTTCCACACTAAAGCCCAGCTCATCGGCAACCAGATTGGCTGTATCAAAATCAATCTGCTGATTAATCGTGGCCATGGTGCCGGCCATCATGAGGATCTTGATGATTTCTGTGGCCCCGATATCCAGGATTTCCGCCAATTCTCCAACGGTCAGCATTTCCGGGATCTCATAGACCTGGTTTTTCTGCCGTTCTGATTTGGTTTCTGCCTTTATCTTTTTATAGATACTGCGGGAGGTTTTCCCACGCTTGCTATGATCCCTTACCTTTGGCGCGGTGCTGCCACCAGCTGCCCCATGACCATTGCGGCCCTGGTTTTGGTTCTGGTTCTTTTTCTTCTTGCCATCGTTATTTTGTGGCTGGCTGTTGTTCTTTTTACCCGTCTTGCTTTGATTATTCGGCTTTGTCTGATTGTTCTGGCTTCCCCGCTTTTCAGACGTCTTCTCCGTTGATGCCGGAGTGGCTTTAGCGCTAACGTTTCTGCCTTTATCCTGAACGGGTTTGTTTTTCTGGCCTTCCGGCTTTTTCTGTTGCTCTTTATTCTTCAGTGTATTCTGCCTTTCTTTCCCCTGATCCTTAGCCGCCTCTTTTTTAGGTTCTGTCTTTGGCTTTTTCGCCTCGGCCTGAACTTTTGGTATTTCCTTCGGGGCTTTTTGTTCCGCGTCATAACTCTTTTTAAACGCTTCAACCTGTTGGTCGGTCAACGCGCTCATATGGTTCTTCACAGGGATACTGTGCTTATTTAAAATATCGACAAATTCTTTGCTGGGAATTTCATACTCATTCGCTAACTGATATACTCTTAATTTCGCCATAAAATCCCTCCTATATATGCATAATTTAGGTTTCACGGCACCTATAACCGACGGCCTCCTGCTGCTAACGCACGGGGCCTTTTTGTATTTTATGCCGGATTGATTCGAAGACATCATCACTAATCTCGGTTTTTAGAGCGGCACACAGTGCTTTCCTGGCTTTGGGACTTTCAATACAGGCCGCATCCGTGCAAACATAAGCACCCCGACCATTCATTTTCCCCGAAGCATCCACACAAACGCCGTCCTCCGCATTATTGACGATTCGAATCAATTCAGACTTGTTTTTTTTCTCCCGGCAGATGACACACATCCGCATTGGTATTTTTTTCATAATTGCTCCTGCTGGATGGTTTAAAAAATATCCAGGGTATCTTCACCCAGCGCTAAGGTTTCTTCGGTCACTTCAAAATCGCCGGCAGTATCATCTTCGATGGTGATTTCCAAAACATCGTCAAGGCTGCCCTTTAGATCTTCCATAAAAGCATCCCTGTCCTCTTCAATCAGATACTTGCTGCGCAGATCCGGATCAACCTCCAACATCTTTTCAAAATCCGAGGCGCTTTTGATGTCAATCTTCCAGCCTGTTAGTTTAGCTGCTAATCGAACATTCTGACCTTCTTTTCCGATGGCCAGAGAAAATTGAAAATCATCCACAATGGCCAGAGCCATTTTTTCTGATTGCTTGGGCAGGATTTCAACCACCTTTGCCGGGCTGAGGGCATTGGCAATGTATTCCTGAATATTATCACTGTATTTGATGACATCGATTTTTTCGCCACCCAGTTCGGTAATGATATTCTGTACCCGAACGCCCTTATGGCCTACGCAGGCACCCACTGGGTCCACGGCACTATCATTGGCCTTCATGGCGATTTTTGTTCTGGAGCCTGCTTCCCGGGCGATGCCAACGATATCGACAACCCCATCGTAAATTTCTGGCACTTCATCTTCAAAGAGGCGTTTGACCAGCCCCGGATGGGTCCGGGATACGTTGACCTGGGGACCCTTGGTGGTTTTTTTGACCATAAGCATATAGACTTTTAAGCGCTGGTTCTGGCGATAAATCTCCCCAGGAACCTGCTCTGATGGCATCAAAACGGCTTCCCCGATTCCGACATCCACATAGGCCAGGTTATGATCCACCCGGGTGACGATACCTGAGACCACCTCATCCTGCTTTTCTAAGAATTCATTATAAATGATGTTTCTTTCTGCTTCTTTAATCTTCTGGAAGATGAGCTGTTTGGCGTTTTGTGCGGCAATACGGCCAAAATCCTTTGGCGCAACCTCCACCCGGCAGATTGTCCCAATCTGGGCATCTGGATCGTATTCCTGGGCATCCTCCAACAGCATTTCTGTATCTTCATTATCAATATTATCGACAACGTTCCAATTGGCAAAGACCTTGATCTCACCGGTGTCCTGGTTGAGGATGACATCCACATCCTGGGCTGTCCCGTAATTCTTTTTATAGGCCGATTCAATGGATTGTTCAATGGCCTCAATGAGCTCCTGTTTGTCGATATTCTTCTCTTCCTGAAGGGCATCCAATGCCATGATAAATTCTGCGTTCATACCTTCGCCTTCCTAAAATTCGATATGAGGGCTAGCTTTAGAAATGGCCTTATACCCAATTTCCAGTACCGTCTCCTCTGATGTTTCGATCTGAATCGCTGATTCGCTCACCGATTTTAGAATCCCGGTCCATTCCCGACTTCCCTCCACAGGGGCGAAAAGTCGAACATCGACGGCTGTTCCAATGGCGGCTTCATAATCACCAAGCCGTTTAAAGGGGCGGTCCAGCCCCGGTGAAGAAACCTCCAGCAAATAGCTTTGCTCGATGGGGTCCACCTCATCTAAATAATCGCTGACAACCCGGCTGACCTTTTCACAATCATCCAGTCCAACGCCACCTGGGGTATCGATGTATACGGTTAGGATAAAATCCTTTCCGACCTTTTCGAATTCCACATCGACGCATCGGTAATCAAGACCGACTACCACTGGCTCCAACAATTCATACAGATAGTCTTTCTTTGACTGTTTTGCCACGACCATCCTCCTTCTTTCCAATAAAAGCATATGAGAGTGGGTTGCCCCACTCTCACGCGATCCGGTATATACTCATGCGGCTATACAGCCAGGATTTCCTGTTCCTTATCCTTTAAGATGGCATCAATATGCTTGATTTCATCATCTGTCAGCTTTTGGATTTCCTTTTCGCCCTGATGCAGTTCATCCTCACTGATATCACCGGCTTTTTCTGCATCCTTCAATTCCTGTACGGCCTTCCGTCTGATATTACGCATGGCTACTTTGCATTCCTCACCATATTTTTTAGTGAGTTTGACCAGTTCTTTTCGACGTTCTTCTGTCAGCTGCGGCACAAGCAGACGAATGACCTTTCCATCGTTGGATGGATTGAATCCCAAGTCCGATGCGATGATGGCTTTTTCAATGGCGGCCATGATGGAAGCATCATAGGGCTGGATGACAATCATCCGAGGTTCTGGAATACTGATATTTGCCATTTGGTTGACAGCGGTAGGGGTTCCATAATAATCGACGGTCACCTTATCCAAAATATGGGCATTAGCCCGACCAGCCCGAAGCCCTGCAAGGCTCTCATTAAGGTTGTTGATGGCCTTATCCATCTTGTCCTGGGATTTTGCTTGAATTTCGTTTAACATAACTACGCCTCCTCTATTTATCTTCTATGATCGTTCCGATGGTTTCACCCCGTACGGCCCGCATAATATTGTCCGGGTCATCCAGTCCAAACACCAAAATCGGAATTGAATTATCCATACATAGCGTAATGGCCGTGGTGTCCATTACCTTAAGTCCCTCGTTGATGACCGTAATATAGTCCAATCGGTCATACTTCTTGGCATCCGGATTGACCACCGGGTCCGAATCGTACACGGCATCTACATTCTTTGCCAAAAGGATGATATCCGCATCGATTTCTGCCGCCCGCAGGCTCGCTGTAGTGTCAGTGGTAAAGAAGGGATTCCCTGTCCCAGCGGCGAAAATAACCACTCGACGCTTTTCTAAATGGCGCATAGCCTTCCGCTTAATATACGGTTCTGCCACTTCCTTCATTTCAATAGCGGTCTGCACCCGGACCGGAACGCCCATTTGTTCCAGGAAATCCTGGAGTGCCAGGGCATTGATGACGGTACACAGCATCCCCATGTAATCAGCTGATGCTTTATCCATTCCCTCGCCTAAACGTCCTCGCCAGAAGTTGCCCCCGCCGACAACAATGGCGATTTCCACATCCTGCTCAAAAACCTCTTTGATGGAAGAGCAAATCCGTTTGACCGTTGGGGGATCGATGCCAAATCCTTTTTCTCCCGCTAAAGCTTCTCCGCTTAATTTTATCACTACTCGTTTATACTTAGCTTCCATTTAACGTCCTCCGTGTTGAAAACATTATACCCCAGAAGGGGACTTTTATCAAGGCGAGAATCGGTACTGCCGACGCATTAAAAAAGAACACTCGACAGTGTTCTTCTTCATTTCTATTTAACTGTCTTTCCTCGGACCGAAACCGTCATAACCAGCGAAGGCTCTCGAATTTGCGCTCCACATGTTTTCTTATTTTCTCATAGATAGCACCCTTTGTCAATCTTTTAGAAAATTTATCTGAATCTTTTGAAATCAACCTTTATTTTGGGGGTGCAACCTTCCCCTGGGCAGCAATCTGCTCCAGCTTTGCTTTTAGTGCCTTGGGATCTCCCAGATAGCCCTTCTTCAAAACATCTCCATCCGCACTCAGATCATAAATCAAGGGAATGCCTGTGGGAATATTCACCTCGACAATTTCTTCCGGACTCATTTTATCTAAGTATTTAACCAGCGCCCGCAAAGAATTGCCGTGGGCTACAATAATGATTCGCTTTCCTTCCTGCATTTGGGGAAGAATCACATCACAATAATAGGGCACGACCCGGGCAATAGTGTCCTCCAGGCTCTCCCCAAGGGGTAGATCAATACTTTGCACATTCCGATATTGCTCCTGTATCCGAGGGCAGCGTACATCGTCAATGTCTAAAAGTGGCGGCTTTACATCGTAGGAACGGCGCCAAATTTTAACCTGATCTTCCCCATAAATTTGGGCTGTTTCTGCTTTATTAAGACCCTGAAGTGCTCCGTAATGACGTTCGTTAAGCTCCCAGGCCTTTTCTACCGGAAGCCATACCCGATCAAGCTCTGTCAGGATGGCATCTAGGGTATGGACCGCTCGTTTTAGATAGGAGGTATAACAGCCATCAAAATCAAATCCTTCATTTCTCAGCAACTCCCCCGCTTGGGTTGCCTCCTGCCATCCCTCCTCGGTCAAATCCACATCTGTCCATCCAGTAAAGAGATTTTCCTTATTCCAAATACTTTGCCCATGACGTACCAGCACCAACTTCATAGGATCACCCCGCCTTCTTTGTTGTTTTTTACTATTATACTCCTAAAACTTTAGTCTGGATTGATAAAGCACCGCATCTATTGTGTGATTTTATGGTAGAATAGATATCCAAAGCAAAATTAAAGGAGAGCGCTATGAATATTGTTATTTGTGATGATGATGCGCACATTATCGCAACGCTGAAATCCCGGATTCTTCCGTTGCTTGATACCCTTTACCCCAACCATCATTTATTAGATTTTTCCTCAGGTAATGACCTCTTGGTTTGGTATACCCAAAACCAAGAGGATATCGATATTCTCTACATTGATATTGAGATGCCGGGCCATACCGGGCTGTCCGTTGTCAAAAAATTGCGGCAGGCGGGTTCTTCCTGCATCGTCATCTTCGTATCCTCTTATGAAAGCTATGTTTTCTCAGCACTGGACTACAGCATTCTCCATTATCTGTTAAAACCCCTGGATATTGAAAAAATCGATGCGGTTACCAAGCGAGCCCTGGATACTTATAAAGCCGATCATCAGGATATCGAAGTCATCAGCAAGGGAAAACATATTCTCCTGTCGGTTTCTACAATTATCTATGTGGAATCCAAGCTGCGCAAGGTTTTTATTCACACAACGGAAGGCAGTTATCCTGTCAATATGAAAATCGGACAACTTGAAGAGCAACTGTCGCCCTATTCTTTTGTACGAACCCATAAAAGTTACCTGGTCAATTTGGCCATGGTCATCGGTTATGAGGGCTGTACTTTCATGCTGACCCGTGGCTATCGTGCCGAAATTGGCCACGCCCGGCGTTCTGATATCATCGACAGCTACAATGCCTATCTCCGCAAAAAGCTGATTTAAATTTAACTATTGACAATTGGTTCAATCAGCCTTACAATATAGACAAATAAATAAGTCTGTTTCAGGGCGGGGTGTAATTCCCCACTGGTAGTGATGCGTATTTACGATAAGTCTACGAACCCCATGGGTCGATTCGGTGTGAATCCGAAACCAACGGTATAGTCCGGATGAAAGAAACCAGAATCATCAAGAGGTATTATCCCTGGAGCCCCCCATGCCCTAGGGATTTTTTTACGCGTAAGCTAACAGAAGTATAAAGCTACAGCCGCTAAGGGCCTAATAAAAGCTTGCTTTTATTAGGTGCTTGGTGGATGGAGGTTTACACGGCGCAGCCGTGAATGAGTGAAGCGAAGCGGAACGAATAATACTTCATCTGAAGAATACCTGAAAAATCAAACAGACACAAGGAGGTTCCTTATGAAAAGTAGTCATAAAACACGTTTTTTGGTTCAGATGGCCGTATTAGCGGCAATGTCGGTGCTTTTAGTCTATCTGATCCATTTTCCAATTTTCCCGGCCGCCCCATTTTTAGAATATGATCCGGCAGATATCCCCATTCTTATCGGGACTTTTATGTTCGGTCCTGTCGGTGGACTGATCATTACCGCAGTGGCCTGTGTGCTCCAGGGCGTTACCGTTAGCTCTGCCAGCGGTATCATCGGTATCCTGATGCACTTCTTCGCCACTGGGAGCTTTGTACTGGTTGCGGGGAATATTTATAAAAAGAATCGTACCCGTAAAGGTGCGGTTATTGCCCTGGTAGCGGGTGCCCTTACCATGACCATCACCATGGTCCTCTGGAACATCGTGATGACCCCCATCTTTATGGGAACCCCCAGAGAGGCCGTCCTGGCCATGATTCTACCCGTCATTCTTCCCTTCAACCTCATTAAGGCTGGAGCCAATGCCGTCATCACCTTCTTCGTCTACAAATCCGTTTCCAAGATTTTGGGGATGGAGATCCAGGAAAAATCAAAAGTCGCTAAGACTGAAGCATAAAAAGCAAAAACCGCTGCCCAATAATGGGCAGCGGTTTTTTTAACCTCAATTTATAATTCTTCTTCAGCGTATACCATATCCTTGGAATGGATAAGTGCACTGGCCGGATCTTCAAAATATTTCTTTGTCTCGGAAACCACCACACCACTAAGGGCCATGAGGGCAATGAGGTTTGGCAGGGCCATAAGGGCGTTAAAAATATCAGCAATGGTCCAAACGGCCTGTACGGTCATAAATGGCCCGATAAAAATGGCCAAAATATACAGCCACCGATAAACCTGAACGGCACTTTTCCGCCCATTGGATAAGTATTCTAGACATCGTTCGCCATAATAATTCCACCCGAGAATCGTCGTAAAAGCAAAGAACACCAGACACAGCATCAGTAAAAACGCACTGATGGAGGGATTAAAGGGTAAGCCCTGCTGAAAGGCATTGGTCGTAACGGCCACGCCCTCTAAACCAATATTCCAGGATTCTGTGAGTACAATGGCCAAGCCGGTCATGGTACAAATGATGATGGTGTCGATAAAGGTCCCAGTCATGGAGACCAGACCCTGACGTACCGTGGTCTTTGTCTGTGCTGCGGCCGCGGCAATGGGTGCGCTCCCCAAGCCAGCCTCATTGGAGAAAATCCCCCGGGCAATTCCTTTTTGCATGGCAACAATAATGGCTCCCATGGCACCACCAGTGACTGCCCGCAAGCCAAAGGCGCTTTGAATGATTTCTGCGAAAGCGGCAGGAATCCGTGAAAAATTAACAATAAGGATAACCAGACAACAGAGGATATAAGCCACCGCCATAAAAGGAACGATCACTTCCGAGACCCGGGCGATCCGTTTAATTCCACCAATGACCACCAACCCCACACACAAGGTGAGGATAATCCCGGTGATCACAACTGTCCATGAATAATCGGTGCCTAAAAGATTCACAGTCCATGCATTATTGGGATCAAAAAATCCATTCACCGCCGAAGCAATCCCATTGACCTGGGTGAAGGTTCCGATTCCCAAAAGCCCAACGCCGGCACCAAAGAAAGCAAAGATTTTTCCCATCCAACGCCATTTTGGACCCATACCCCGTTCAATGTAGTAGAAAGGCCCCCCCAAGACATGTCCGTTGTCATCGATGGTACGATATTTAATGGCTAACACCCCTTCTGCATACTTGGTGGCCATGCCGAAAAAGGCGGCCAACCACATCCAGAATAAGGCCCCAGGTCCACCCGCCACGATGGCAGTAGCCACACCGACGATGTTGCCCGTCCCAATGGTTGCGGAAAGGGCAGTACACAGGGCGCCGAAGCTGCTGACTTCACCACTGCCTTCATCCTCATTTTTTACCATGAATTTTAATGCTTTGGGGAGATGTCGAATCTGTAATACCTTTAACCGGATGGTTAGGTAGATGCCGACGGCAAGAATTAATACAATGAGTGGGACGCCCCAGACCAGGTCGTCGAACCACAATAGAAAATTGTTGATAATTTGAAACATTTTGTTCCTCCTTCTTAAAATAGAAGAGAGCCCAACAAACGCAAAATAAATTGCTCTGTCCGTTTGCCTGAGAGATAAGGCCCCATCTAAAATGGGGATTACACCTTCGGCGCTCATTTAAGAGACTCTCCAGAGTGGTGCTACGTTTTGACACGCAACGCTATAAATTTTAACATAAACTTAAGATTAACACAAGGAAAGGTTTTTAAATTCCTCATTGAAATCTTTTCAAATTCAACTTGCACCTGTATCCTTCCTATGTTATACTTTTAATGTTATAAATAAATGAGGAGGTCATCATGGCTAATATTAAATCAGCGATGAAAAGAGCGAAAACCAATGAAAAGGCTCGCTTACGGAACAAAGCAGTACGCACCAACCTAAAAACCGCCGTCAAAAATTTTGATGCAGCAGTTGCAGGTGGAGACAAAGCTCAGGCAGAGGAATCCTATCGCCTGGCAGCAAAGAAACTGGATATGGCTGTTACCAAAAAAGTCATCCATAAAAATGCTGCATCCCGTAAGAAAAGCTCTTTGGCAAAAGCGCTCAACCAAATGTCCGTATAACTTCTCGTTTATTTCCCATACGAAAACCCGTGTCTCAAGGGTAGAGACCACGCAATCTGCGTGGTCTTCTTTTTGTGCGTAAGCTAACAGAAGTATGAAGATGGACCTTCTAAAAAAGCCCCCGCTCACGCGAAGGCTTTTTTTATCTTCCACTGCTTCTTATTTTTGCAGCAGCTCATCCTTATCCAGCAACACGACGTTCTCACTAGCCGAGAGCACTGTCCTCGCCCGATCCACATCCCCATCATCCACTTTAAAGATAATAATGGCATTAGATGTATTCTGGGGTAAAAAGGAATAGGCATAAGCCAGATTAATCTTTTCCTTTGTCAGAGTATCCACCAAACGACTGAGTCCACCGGGCTTATCCGGTACTTCTGCCGCCATTACCATGGAGACATTGGCCATAATCCCAGCTGCTTTAAGCCCTTCCAGAGCCTTATCTGTATCCTGTAAAATAAGGCGCAGAATTCCGTAGTCAGCCGTTTCTGCAATGGTCAGGGATCGGATATTAATATCATTTTCTGCTAAAATATCCAAAACCTTTCCCAATTTTCCTTCCTGATTCTGAATAAATACTGATACTTGTCTAATCATCGTTCTCCTCCTAGATATTCCTTAAATCAACCACACGTTGGGCCTTACCTTCACTTCGAGGCAGGCTCTTGGGTTCCACCAGCATAATCTTTGCACTGATACCAATGATGGAATGGATACGTTCCTTTAGCCGGCGTTCAATGCCCTCTAACTCACTGATGGTATTCAGGGAGAGGGACTCGCTCAGTTCAACCTTGATTTCCAGGGTATCAAGGGTTCCTTCCCGACGGACAATCAACTGATAATGGGGTTCAATTTCTCCAATATCCAGCATAGCACTTTCGATCTGACTTGGGAAAACATTAACCCCACGGATAATGAGCATGTCATCACTTCGTCCGGTAATTCTTGCAATTCGGCGATGGGTACGGCCACAGGCACAGGGTTCTGCGATGATATGGGTGATATCCCGAGTCCGATACCGCAGTAGAGGAATTCCCTCTTTAGTGATGGTCGTGATAACCAGCTCACCGGTTTCCCCATCGGGCAGCGCCTCTAAGGTATGGGGATCGATGATTTCAGGGATGAAATTATCCTCCCACATATGCAGGCCCTCCTGCTCCTGACATTCGATGGCTACCCCCGGACCACAAATTTCAGACAGCCCGTAAATGTCATGGGCCTTGATATTTAATTTCTTTTCGATATCACGGCGCATATTTTCAGACCAGGGCTCTGCACCGAAAATACCAGCCCGTAAGGGCATTTTAGCCGTATCCACACCAGCATCGGCCAGGGCTTCTCCCAGGAAACTGGCATAGGATGGGGTACAGGTTAGATGGGTCGTTCCAAAATCCCGCATCAGCATCAGCTGTTTTTGGGTGTTTCCCCCAGACATTGGAATAATAGAAGCACCTAAACGTTCTGCCCCACCGTGAATACCAAGTCCTCCAGTAAAGAGACCATATCCATAGGAATTCTGTACTACAGAATTAGCGTCCGCACCGGCACACACCAATGAACGGGCTGCACACTCTGACCACATGGCGAGGTCGTTACGGGTATAGCCTACAACGGTGGGCTTACCAGTCGTCCCAGAAGACGCGTGAATACGGACGATTTTAGATAAGGGTTCGGCAAAAAGTCCATAGGGATAATTATCCCGCAGATCTGTTTTTTTTGTGAAAGGCAGCCGTTTTAAATCATCCAGACTCTGGACGACTCCAGGGTCAATTCCCATTTCCTGGAATTTTTCCCGATAAAAGGGAACCTGATGAAAGATCCGGTTAACCATCTTTTTCAGACGGTCCAGTTGTAGCTCTTCCAGTTGCTCCCTTGGCATACACTCATAGGTTTTGTTCCAATACATTACGATCCTCCTGATTATTCAACAGATTTTAGGGCATCCTCATCCGAATTTCCCTGTGTCAAAAAAACGAAAAGCCAGCCTATCCTAAAGGACGGGCTGGCCGCGGTACCACCTTCATTGATCTGTAAAAGATCCACTTTAATCAAAGCACTCCCAACGCATTGGTTCATGCTTTCTTTCCATTAACGGTGAAAGTTTCCGGTCCAAACTACTAACCTGCTGGCGTTCATGGGACAGCTCCTGAGGGAACTTCTTTCTTGCTTCCACCACCGTATCTCACCATCACGGCTCTCTTTAAACTTTCACAAGAGATACTTTCCTCATTCACAGCTTTTTAATATTGTATACATTATAGTCTGAATGCTTTATCGCTGTCAAGTATTTTTTAAGGAAATGGTCCGGCTGATTTAAACAACCGCCATATCCACGTCATCATAGGTGGCCATTTCCCGGTTCATGGCGATGGCGGCATCAATGAGGGGAAAAGCTAACGCTGCCCCACTGCCTTCTCCAAGGCGCATATTCATCAGGAGAAAGGGTGAGAATCCCAACAGCTCTGATCCATAATTTGCACCCTTTTCGTCCGATGCATGGGAGCAGATCAGATAATCCTTGACTTCGGGTTTCAGGGTAATGGCAATGGCCGCAGCCGCCGTAGATATGTATCCATCAACCACCACTGGGACATGGGCAGCAGCACCGGCTAACATGGCACCGGCCATGGCGGCAATTTCCAAACCGCCAACCTTGGATAGAATATCCAGGGCGTCGGTTTTATCCGGCTGGTTGAGGGTGATGGCATCCCGAATGGCCTGGACCTTATTGTCCATCATGTCCTCTGCCAGATTGGCGCCGACACCAGTGATTTCCTGGGGATCCACACCGCCTAAAACAGCAAAAATCGCAGTGCTTGGGGTCGTATTGCCAATGCCCATTTCTCCGGTTCCGATGACTTTATAGCCCTTTTCAATGGCGTCACCTGCGGTTTCAATGCCTACCTCCAAAGCGGCCACTGCTTCGTCACGGCTCATGGCCGGACCCTTACGCATATTATCCGTACAACGCTTGACATTTTTATCCACGGCTTGACAGCCTTGGGGCAGGGGATTCTTCATCCCCACGTCATAGACAAAGACATCGGCCCCAGCCGCTCTGGCCAATACCCCCACACCGGTTCGGTACTCGGCTATCATAGGTGTCATAATATCCGTAAATACCTGGGGCGCTGCCGAAACCCCTTCATCACAGATCCCATGGTCCCCAGCATAGGTCAGAACACATTTTTTAGACACATCTGGAATGACTTCTCCAGTAATGGCTGAAATTTGCTCGGCAATATCTTCAAGTACCCCTAAGCTCCCTACGGGCTTCAGGAGTACATCGATACGATCACGGGAGGCCTTTCGGGCCTCTTCATTAACCGCTGTTATTTTTTCCAGGGTTTCCTTTAATAAACACATAATACTCTCCTCCTACAATCCTTTTCTTATTCTATTGTAATGCAGATATCCCCCGTCCTCAAGGGAATTTTTTGCAGTCTTACCGACCTTATTCCCCGATGGGTTCCCCCTCTAATCCAATTTCTTTGGCCACGGACCGCATCCCTAGAATAACCTCTTCAATAATACCTTCCAGGTCTAACCCCAAATTTTCACAGCCCTTTAGCACCACATCGCGGTTCACTCCGGCGGCAAAACCTTTGTTTTTAAATTTCTTTTTAACAGATTTTACCCCCAAATCCATGACGCTCTTAGATGGTCGCATAATGGCCGTGGCATTGACCAATCCCGTCAATTCATCCACAGTATAGAGAATTTTCTCCATTTGGCTTTTGGGTTCGATATCACAGCACAGGCCATAACCATGGCTTGCAATGGCCCGAATGATTTGGGGATCAACGCCACGGGCCTTTAGAATCTCCTGGACCTTAATGCAATGCTCTTCTGGATATTTTTCGTAATCCAAATCGTGGAGCAGCCCAACAATTCCCCATAATTCCTCATCTTCTCCATATTTTCTCGCGTAGTGGCGCATAACACCCTCTACTGCCAGGGCGTGCTTAATGAGCGCATCACTTTCATTATATTCCTCTAATAATTCTATGGCTTCTTGTCGTGTTAGCGCCATCGATTCTTCCTCCTTTTATCTTCCTCTAAGCAATCATCCCTTGGCCCATTCAAAATCCTCTGTAATCTCCACCATTTGTCCCCCTTCACACTGTAAGTCTGGATTCTTGACACTAATTTTTGAACAGGGTGGAATGCTTCTTGTGATAAAGGCATTCCCGCCAATAATGGAATCATGGCCGATGACGGTTTCGCCACCCAAGATGGACGCATTGGAATAAATGGTTACATTATCCTCAATGGTGGGGTGACGCTTATTCCCCCGGAGGCTCTGCCCCCCTCGGGTAGAGAGGGCTCCCAGGGTAACCCCTTGATAAAGCTTGACATTGTCTCCAATTTTTGTTGTTTCTCCAATGACAATTCCCGTCCCATGGTCCATAAAAAAGTGCTTGCCAATGTCGGCTCCAGGATTAATATCAATCCCAGTCCGGCTATGGGCATACTCGGTCATCACCCGTGGCATCAGTGGAACCCCTAGAAGGACAAGCTCGTGGGCCACCCGATAAACCATCATCGCAAAAACCCCGGGATAGGAGATAACGATTTGATCTAAATCTGCGGCTGCAGGGTCGCCATCGTAAGCCGCCTGGACATCCATGGTAATATACTCTCTGACCTGGGGCAGACGCTCCATAAAACGGCAGCTAATGTCCGAAGCCTGCTCCTCCATCTTCTTTTTATCGTAAGGCCCATTTTCCTGACGAATCAGCGCTAAATATATTTGGCGATTCAAGCGCTCCTCGATACACATCATTAAATCACCGATATAGTACTGAATTGTACAATTATACAATTGTCGTTCACCAAAATGTCGAGGGTAAAATAATTCCCGCAGCTCATTGATGATCGTGATGATTTCTTTTCGGCTGGGTAATTCTGCCGATGAATAGGAAATATAGGCTTCATCCCCATGATAGCTCTGAACCATCTCAGAGGTTAGTTGGGTGATCCTTTGATTAAATGCTCTACTCAAGACTTTCCTCGCTTTCTTCTCACAAGACATTGCTCATATTTTACCTTTATCCTAAAGAAGCGTCAACTGTAACCCGCGTATTGGATGATAATTTATAGTTTTATTAATTTCCCATTGATTTTAAGGCAACAAACTATTAGAATAGAGATACTATATTAATAGGATGGAGGCGTTTAAAATGGAAAAGAAATGGTCACAGTTGATCAGGAAAGCAGGTTACAACGATTTCCAATCACCATTTCTCCGTGAAATTTTAGACACACTCCCCTTTTCTCTTTTCATTGCAGACTTAGATCAGCGCGTTTTATTTGTTAACCAAACCCTTCTTTCTAAAATTCCACCGGGTGATTACATTGGTCATTCCTGTAAAAAACTCTATGGTGAAAACTGCGATACCATGCTTTGCGCCTATCGTCAGCTTCAAAAGGGCCACACCACCTGTTTATTCAATTTGAAGGGAAAAACCCGGAAGGTTCAATCGACCTATTTGTACGATTGTCATCATGAGCCATGGGGGTATTGTGAAATTATTACAGATCCAAATGAAATTGATGCCGCCGAACACATCCTTAAGTCCATCGTCAATGGGGCCCCGGAGGGTGTTTTTCGTATCTGTTACGATGATGTCTTTACAGTCCTTTATGCCAATGGTACCTTTTCCCATCTCCACCACTTTAATCCTGAGGATTCTGATTTTTTAAACCTGACTACCCACTTACATCCCCAGGATTTCAAGCAGCTGCGATCAGAAATTTCTAAGGCCATCCAAAGAAAAGATCTCACCGTTACCTTTGAGGCCCGAATTCAATGCACAGATGGCCTGGTTCATTGGTTTAATTATAGCTGTGGTATCGATTATTCTAATCCTTCCCCCATTATCAGTGGCTTCGAAATCGATATTACCGCCCAAAAGGATTTAGAAGCTAAATTAAGACTAAGTGAAAAACAGCTAAAAATCGCCTTTGCACAAACTAATGATACCATTTGGAATTATGATATTCATACCCATACCATTAAGCAGTCGCGCTTTTCTATCCGCCAATTCGGGGGCCCCGAAATCATGCGCAATGTTCCTGAAGGACAAATTGAATCTGGCTTTGTCCATCCCGATTCTGCTGAAACCTACCGACAATTACATCAAAAAATAATTTCTGGCAATCGAAAAAGTGAGGCAACCGTACGTCTGCGTCATCAGGATGGCAACTATGAGTGGGAACGTATTAAATACCGGGTTATTCTGGACCACAGTGGAAACCCCATTAAAGCGATTGGCATTAGCAAGAATATTTCAGCTGAAATGCGTGCAAAATCCCAGGCTCAGCTGGATGCTTTAACCCAGCTTTACAACCGTGCTTTTTTTGAAGAACGGGTGACGGCTTATCTCTGCGACCATCCAAATACACAAAGGCATAGCCAAGCGGCCCTTTTAATGATCGATCTGGACGATTTTAAATCAGCCAATGACTCTTATGGCCATGCCTTTGGTGATGAGGTATTACGGGTTATTTCACAGCGGCTTCGTTCATGCTTCCGATACAATGACCTTATTGCCCGGATGGGTGGTGATGAATTTGCCATTTTCCTTCCTGATTTGCCATCCGAGGATTTTGCCCATAAACGGGCCCTGGAAGTGTGCAAGACTCTTCAGATGCCTCTGTATGGCGTTACGCCTCACTATCGGGAGTACCAGCCATCATGCTCTTTAGGAATTGCTTTCTTTCCTGAGCATGGCACTTTGTTTTCAGATCTTTACCAAAATGCGGATACGGCCCAATATAATGCAAAGCGCACTGGGAAGAATAAATACGCAATTTATGGCGTGGAGATGAGTTCTGAATCATCTTCATCAGCCAATTGGATGAATAAAGAATGGCTCATGGATGAGCTGGACGAGTTGGTTTATATCAGCAATATCACCAATTACGATTTGATTTACCTCAATCGGGCTGGACGGAAACTGACGGGAATTGGGAATATCGATTATACTGGAAAAAAATGCTATGAAATTATGCGTGGACGTAAAAGCCCTTGTCCACATTGTAATAACCATCAACTGAATCCTGAAAAATTCATTTCCTGGCGTAATTTTAATCCCCATCTCGATAAAAGCTTTATTATGAAGGCCAAGCTGGTTCCCTGGGATGGAGTTCTGAGCCGAATGGAGTATGCCCTGGATACGGATATCGATCCAGAGATTTCCAAGCAAATGGAAAAGCATCGATAAATATAAAAAGGCAATCCGATTGAGTGTGATACCTCATCCGATTGCCTTTTATTCTTATCCTATTTTAATAAACAACCACGGGCGTTCCTTCCGATACATTATTAAAAATAGTTGCCGTTGCACTATAGGGCGTGTTCACACAGCCATGGGAACCCCCACTCAAGTAAATGTCCCCACCGTAGCTGCTCCGCCAGCCATCTGCATCATGGATTCCATTACCTCGGCTGGTATCAAAGGGCATCCAGAAGTTAACGGGAGAAGCGTATCCATCCCCCTTAAGCACCGTATCTGTGGCTTTATAAACGATGGCGTACACCCCTGAAGGCGTGCCATACCCAGCCGCAACCGAACCGGTAACCACCGGCGTGCTCACAACAAGCTGACCATCGACATAGAGCCACATCGTCTGACCGCCTAAGCTAATTTCCACATAAGTATTCCCAATATCATTGTTCGTATCCCGGGATAAGGCTGTTGAGGAGTACACGGGCTCCCGTGTTACCGGCTGCCCGGCCTGGATAATCGGAATTAATGCTTCTAATTCTGCCGCTTCATCTATGCACCAACCATAGCTTCCACCGCTGACGGTGATACGGGAGCCACCGCTTGTGGTAAAGCCATGGGAGCCACCAATGGTATCGTATTTTTCGCCTAAAGTCGCCAGATAAGCTTTTGCCTTTTCTTGGTCAATGGCGACATTCATGCTATCATCAACCGATAGCCATGACCCGATGGTTGCACTATCTAATACTTCATTTTGATTCCCGAAGGTATAGGTCACCACAGATTTCAGGTATTTTTCCATGGTTGTTTTCGCCTTTTGAACCTCAGCAGATTCCGTCGTATATTTGGGGGCGGTATAACATCCAGCAGACTCTAAATCCAAGGTTGTTCTACCACTGGCTATGGCCTTTTGCACCGCTTCCGTAAATTTAGTCCGGTCTAATTGATTGCCCGCTACTTCCTGTTTAATGGTAATCGTCCCATTTTCATAAACAGGTTGGGCGTTGGCTGCCGCAACAATATCCGTGCTCGAAATCCCTTTGAGCTGATCAATAACACTACTAAGCTTCGCTTTATCGTAGGTATAGGCTTCCTGCATATTGGCATCAGGTCCTTTAAAAAAGGCCATTGGCCAGGCCCAGGCATTTTGGGCTGCCAGCTGTTCCTCAATATGACTAGCATCACTATATTTCAAACTGATTGCCGTCGCCGTAATGGTTTCGGTCTTCCCTCCCCGTTCCTGGAGGGTGAGGGTATAATCAGAGACATTCCCCTTAATCATCGCCTCTACCTCTGTGGTCGTTTTATTGGATGCGTCCAAGCCATTCATATTGGTATTGGCAAAAAAGTGACTGCTATAAAAATAAACACCACCACCATAAGCCACAAGGAGAACGGCGACTACGGCGCCCAGAATAATCCACAGTTTTTTCTTTGATCCCTTGGCCACTGCCTGGGGAATCGGTGACTCTTGTGGGACGGTTTCTTCCCCGGAAGGTTCCTTATCCTCCTCGTGATCTTCATAATCCAAATTGAGGGTTGCACCATAATCCTCAGACTCTGGTCCCTTTTCTTCTTCCTCTGACATCACAGCATCAATAGCCGTCAGTTCTTCATTCTCTTTGTGACTTAATTCATTCTGTATATCTTTTTTTTCTTCCATCATTTTTTCCTTTTTGTCATATCTTTTGCTATTCTATCATTAATGAAAGAAAAGGTAAATATAAAATATCGGTTCCCCATAAAAAATACATCCCTTTTACATTGGTATGCAAAAGGGATGTATTTTTTTATTGTTTAAAGTTCAAAAACAGTGCGTACGGCATTGGCTGCTTTCCGGGCGTCCTCATTTTTTACCACACAGGCAATGCTGATTTCTGAGGTTGTAATCATTAAAACACGGACATCATTATCTGCAAAAACCTGGAGGAATTTAGCCGCTACACCAGATTGTGTCCGCATACCGATACCGTGAAGGGACAGTCTTGTGATATCCTGATTAATACTAATCTGAATCTCCGGGTATTCCTCACCCAAGGTATTGGCGATATCCCTTACCTTGTGGAGCTCCTTTTCCAAAACAATGAGGGATACATCGAAAGCATTGTTCACTGGGGCAGTCCTGGAAATAACGTCGACATTGACATCTGCCTCCGCCAATTCTTTAAGGAGACGGGTCATAATAAAATTATTAAAGGGAACCCGTTTAAGGGAAATCATCAGATTTTCGCAATCGATGGACAAACCGTCCACGCTGTGGCTTTCCATTATTGTATTCATATCGCCCTCCTATAAATCGAACGCTTCCGCTGTTGCCTGGACCGCACGTTTTTCAGCAGAGACGGGAATCATACAAGATATACGGATTTCTGAGGTGGTAATCATCAAAATGGGGAAATCCAAATCCGATAAAACCTTAAAAAACTTAGCAGCCACACCACACTCACTGCGCATGCCAATGCCAACGACGGATAACTTCGTCACATCCTGATCCACCTCAATCTCCACCTGGGGATAGGTTTCTTTAAAAGCATCCAGAATGAGAGTCAGCTCTGGCAGATCTTCCGCCGGTGCGGAGAAGGAGATATTAATGGCCCCAGAAACCGGTGAGGCCTGGCTGATCATATCGATATTGATGCTCTCTTTGGCTAGGGTTGAAAAGAACTGGGCCGTAACATTCATATCAAAGGGAACATTTTTGAGGGAAACCATTAACTCATCGTGATCGATGGCCATCCCAGTAATTTCTTTTGTAAATTCACCCTTGCCCCGATGGATCAGGGTTCCTGGAACTTCATTGATGCTGGAGGCCACATAAATATTGGCATCGTACTTGCTGCCAAGCTCAATGGCTCGGGTATGCATGACCCCCGCACCTAAACTGGCCATTTCCAACATTTCATCAAAGCTGACAAAATCCAGCTTTTTCGCATTGGGGACAATGCGAGGATCGACACCGTATATACCATCAACATCGGTGTAAATTTCACATGGGCACTCTAATACGCAGGATAGGGCCACTGCGCTGGTGTCCGAGCCTCCCCGGCCCAGGGTGGTAATATCATCATTTTCATTCACTCCCTGGAATCCTGCGACAATGACAATCTTTCCTTCATCTAAGGCCTCATCAATCTTCGTCCGATCGATGTCCATAATCCGGGATTTTCCATGATGACCCATGGTCCGCACCCCAATCTGGGGGCCCGTAAAGGAAATGGCATCGTATCCCATTTCGTCCAAGGCCATGGACAGCATGGAAATGGACACCTGCTCCCCTGTGGCCAAGAGCATATCCAACTCACGCTTTGGTGGATGCTCATTGATTTCGTAGGCCATCTTCACCAGCTCATCGGTTTTCTTTCCCATGGCGGAGACAACCACGACCATCCGGTTGCCCTTTTCTTTTTTTGCAATGACACGACGGGCGACGTTTTGAATCCGCTCAATGGACCCCATAGACGTTCCGCCGTATTTTTGAACAATCGTACCCATACCTTTTATTATCCCCTTAAATCATCCAGAAGCTCTGTTTTGCCCTCTGTTTTTTCATCTTTTTCTTTCACGACCTTAGCCGGGCTCCCTGCCACAACCACTCCGGCCGGCACATCCTGAGTCACCACAGCCCCTGCTGCAACCACGGCGTTTTCACCAATCTGAACGCCTTCTAAAATAACGGCATTGGCACCAATGACGACACCGTCACCCACCGACACCGGCTCCTTGGAGGGAGGCTCCAAAACCCCTGCCAACACGGCACCTGCTCCAATGTGACAGTTCTTACCAACCTTAGCTCGAGCCCCCAGAACTGCATTCATATCGATCATGGAGCCATCTCCAATTTCTGCTCCAATGTTAATGACCGCTCCCATCATGACGACGGCGTTCTTTCCGATATGGACACCCTCCCGAATAAAAGCACCGGGCTCAATTCGGGCATCGACCGCTGTTAAATCCAACAGGGGGATGGCCGAATTCCGGCGATCATACTCGACTTTACAGAAGGAAATCGACGCTGCCTTTTCTTCAATCAATGTGCCGATTTCTGCAGCTTCACCTAAAATGATGCACGCCGAGGGATCACCAAAATAGTTCATCCCTTCTAAATCCTTCCGGCGCAAATAGCCCTTGATAAAAGCCTTTACCGGTGTGGTTTTTTCCACAGCTTTAATATACTTCGCAATTTCGTAAGGATTTTTTAAATCAAATTGTTCTTTTAATGCTTCGTTGGTCATATTTCCTCCATTGCTTTAACTAAGCCAGGACATCATCCATGGAATAAAGTCCTGGGCCTTGGCCCGCTAAAAATTTAGCGGCCTCCACTGCACCATTGGCAAACACTTTTTTGGATAAGGCCGTGTGCTTCAATTCAATGATTTCATCATTTCCGGCAAAGATCACCGTATGCTCCCCGGGGATGGTCCCACCACGAATAGCATGGATTCCCATTTCACCGGGCTGTCGTTTGCAGTCAAGCCCCTGACGGCCATAGGTATATTCCTTTTTTTCCTGAAGCCCGGCATTCACTGCATCGGCCAGCAGCAGGGCCGTCCCACTAGGGGCATCGACCTTTTTATTATGATGCTTTTCAATGATTTCAATATCGAAGCCAGACTCCAGGGTGCCGGCTAGTTCCTTTAATGCCCGGGCGAGGACGTTAATGCCCAGGGACATATTGGCGGTTTTAAAGACGGGCAGCGTGGTTGCCCCTTCTTTAATGTGTGTCATGTCTTCTTCCGAAAGGCCCGTCGTTGCCAGGACGATGGGAGTCTTGGTTTTTAGGGCATAGCCAAAAATTTTAGGGAAGGCCGAAAAGTGGGAAAAATCTATGATGACATCCGCTGCAACGTTACAGTCCTCTAAATCCGTGAAAACCGGAAAATCTGCATCGACGGCATCCCGATCATAGCCACAAACAACGGTACATTTCGGATCGTTTTCAATAATCTGGGCTAGGACATGGCCCATGGCGCCACTGGCTCCTGATAACATAATCCGGATCATCAGAGCAGTCCTCCGTATTCCTTCAGGGCCAGGATCAACCGTTCCTTATTGTCTTCATCCATTTCCACTAAGGGTAACCGCATTTCACCCGTATCTCTGCCTAAAATACCCATGGCTGTTTTTACCGGAATGGGATTGGTTTCATAGAACATGGCTCGATTGAGAATATTGGTGTGGAACTGCAGCTGACGGGCTTTTTCAACATCCCCATCGAGGTATGCCATCACTAAATCGTGCATGGCCTTTGGTACGATATTCGCAGTGACTGAAATCACACCCTTTCCACCCAAGGATAAAATCGGCAGAACCTGATCATCGTTGCCACTGTATACCGTAAAATCCGGCCCACAGGTTTCGATGATTTCCGATATTTGGCTGATATTCCCGCTGGCTTCTTTCACCCCGACCACATTATCCACCTGGCTGAGTTTTTTAAAGGTGTCCACGGTGATATTGGCACCGGTCCGACTGGGCACATTGTAGACGATAACGGGTAAATCCACGGTTTCAGCAATAGCCTTGATGTGGACATAAATTCCTTTTTGGGTGGACTTATTATAATAAGGATTAATGACCAACGCAGCATCCGCATGGTTCTTCTTAGCATGCTCGGTGAGCATGATGGAATAGGCCGTATCATTACTGCCGGTTCCAGCAATATAGGGTACCCGGCCGGCAATTTGCTCACCAGCCACCTTAAGCAGGTCTAAATGCTCCTGATCCGTTAAGGTCGAGGTTTCACCCGTGGTGCCAGCAATGAGCAGGGCATCGGTTCCCTGGTCGATATGCCAATCGATGAGCTCCCGGAAGCGATCCCAATCCACGGCTCCATCTCGAAAAGGGGTGACTAAGGCAACACAGCTACCCGTAAATAGACGTGACATGATTATTCTCCTTTGTATACTACTATTAAATCAAGCCCTGATCAATCAGAGCAAAAGCGATCTGTACCGCATTGGCAGCTGCGCCCTTACGGATATTATCGGCCACACACCAGAAATTCAAACCATTTTCGATGCTGAAGTCCCGGCGAATCCGCCCAACATAGACCTCATTGGTCCCTGTAGCGGTAACGGCCATGGGATAAATATTTTCTGCCGGATTATCCTGAACGATACAGCCTGGCGTTTCTTCCCACATTTTCTGGATATCTTCAACCTCGAAGGGTTTTCGAAGCTCACAGTTAATGCTTTCAGAGTGGCTGTTGTACACCGGCACCCGAACGGTCGTTGCGGTAATGGCAATGGAATCATCATGAAGAATTTTGTGGGTTTCATTAACCATCTTCATTTCCTCCTTGGTATAGCCATTGGGAAGGAAATCGTCAATATGGGGAAGGCAGTTAAAGGCAATGGGATGGGGGAATTTCTGGGGTTCTGCCCCCTGGATGCCATTCTCTAAGTCCTTATACCCCTTGACCCCAGCCCCTGAAACAGCCTGGTAGGTGGAGTAGACAATCCGCGCAATCCCATATTTTTCATTGAGGGGCTTCAAGGGCACCATGGCCTGAATGGTGGAGCAATTGGGATTGGCAATGATATTTTTATGCCATTTTAAATCCTCAGGGTTGACTTCTGGCACCACTAAAGGAACTTCTGGGTCCATCCGCCAGGCAGAGCTGTTATCAATGACGATAACACCACGCTTAGCCGCCTCCGGGGCAAATTTTTCACTGGTTCCGCCGCCGGCTGAGAATAATGCCACATCAATATCCTTATCAAAGGCTTCCGGAGTTAATTCCTCAACTTCGTATTCCTTCCCCGCAAAAGTAATTTTTTTCCCGGCTGAACGTGCAGAAGCCATGGGATAGAGGTTTTCCACAGGGAATTTTAATTCCTCTAACACTTCCAACATTTTCTGACCAACCATTCCTGTTGCACCAACAACAGCGACATTATACTTTTTCATAGCGACCTCCTGCGTCAATATATTAAAAAAAGCTAGTAAAGATACCAGCTATTCAAAGTCACAGCGTCAAAAACGCCTTTATTGAGATTGATAGCACTCCATCTTCCGATGACAGTCCCATTGCTCTTAACAATGAGCCCAGGAACATGATCGACAAATACCATGCCCTTCGGCGTCCTTCCCTTTCACCACCCATCACATCAGCTTGCCCTGATCCCGATGGCTACTTTTAAAGCACGCGCCTCTATCTTTACTTATTGAGTTATGGGCTAATTGTAACAGATGTTCTGGTGAAAAGAAACCCCCAATTTCAAATACATCAACTTTTTAATGAAAACCGTCATTTTTTACACTATAATAGTTCTATGGAAATGTTAAATGTCAAACACATCATCACACGAACCCGCAGCGATGCCTGGTTTGGTTCCGATTATACTATGAATATTTACCGCGGCTGCTCCCATGGGTGTATTTATTGTGATAGCCGTTCTTCCTGCTATGGAATTACGGATTTCGATACCGTCTGTGCCAAGGCAAATAGCACCAGCCTTATCCAGTCTGAGCTGCGCTCCAAACAAAAAAAAGGCGTCGTAGCAACAGGTGCTATGAGTGATCCCTATAATCCTCAAGAGCAGAAATTCAAGTTGACTCAGGCTGCCCTGGAGCTCCTCAATCGCTATCATTTTGGGGTTGCCATTGCCACCAAAAGCGATTTAATCACCCGGGATATTCCTGTGCTGCAGTCCATAGCACACCACTCCCCGGTCCTTTGCAAAATTACCCTTACCACAGTTTCCGATACCTTGGCTGCCAAGGTTGAGCCTCGGGCTCCCTCACCCACCCAGCGGTTAAAGGCCATTGAGTCCCTGGCTAAGGCCGGTGTTTTTTGCGGAGTTTTACTGATGCCGGTATTACCCTTTATCGAGGATGATGCCCAGGCGATTGCGCAATTAATTGAAAGCTGTGCGTCGGCTGGTGCCCATTTTATTTATCCCGCTTTTGGTGTCACCCTCCGGGAAAATCAACGGGAATGGTATTTTAATGCTTTACGACAGGCCTTCCCCCATGCCCACCTGCCTGAACGTTACGCCAAAGCTTTTGGCAATGCCTATGAATGTCATTGTCCTGAAGCCAAGGGGCTGTGGTTCAATTTTAAAAGCCTGTGCGTGCAGCAAAACCTTCTTTTCAATATGTCAGATATTATCCGCACCTATAAGTCTCCCTACCTTTCTGAACAATTGAATTTCTTTGACTTGTAAGCTACGCACTCTAAAAAAGCTCCCAGTCAAATGACTGAAAGCTTTTATTTATGCTGTTTTCCGCTTCATATCAAGATGGAGCGGGTGAAGGGAATCGAACCCTCGTAACCAGCTTGGGAAGCTTGAATAATCTTCCTATTTAAAAGGGTGCTATAATTATTACGACAACTTTACGACATAAAATTAAATTTTATATCCTTCGATCTTATCAGATTATTCTTGTGCATCATCCTTTTTAATCATTATAACTGGTGGTGTAACAATTGGAGGGTTTCCGTAGCTTGAAGTAATTTGAGCAATTAGCAAAGAAATTCTTCCTGCGATATCATCTAATAAATCTGATTCTTCATTTATTAATCTTTCCTCAATCTCACTTTGATCGAGATTATTCTGGTCCCCATCAATGAAAAATAATATAACTTCAAAAGCGACCATAATTTCAAATAGTTTGACAGGATCTGCTACAAGAGTCCTAGTAAGAGTAATATTTACGTAATCATTACTAATCTCAATATCAACATCATCATTACATAAGAGTTCAATCTTTTCTTTAGTATCAATATCATTCTTCTGATAATTTATATTTTTTAATGCAAATCGATAATTTTCCTTAAAGTGCTCGTTAAAAAAGCTCATTTTATTCTCCTTAGATTTACTCCGCTCTCATTCATAGAAGCAATGTTAAAAGATTCAAATTCAAATGGTCTATTAACAACGTATGCATCACAAGCTATGCCATTTTTTTCACAACATCTTTCTTTTCGGTCGGGCGAAAGATAATTTTCAATAGCTACCTCTACCACTTTATTTAAAGAACTTCTCTTTTCACAAGCCAACCTAGCTAGCGACCTATGTAGTTCAGGCTTTATTCGAACATTAAAAGTACCATTATACGTTTTTTCTGGGCTCTTCCCAACATCTTGGCAAAACTCTAGATAGTCATCAACGGCAGATTCAAACTCATTTTTAATTTCATCCAACGACTCAGCTTCAAATGTAATTAAATCATTAATTCCTTCAATTTTTCCATACATCACACGATCTTCAATACTAACTTGAACATGAGCCATATATCCTTTGTATTTGATAACATCACTCATTTTAATTCACCTATTTCTTCTAAATACTTAACCAACTGTTTTACTGCATACTGTTTCATCTCATCCCCGGGGTGCGGCTTGTGAAGCAAAGCAACTGATTCATCTGAACTACGGTAAAACTTAACGCGTGATCCAGATGTTTTTCCTTTGCTGCATTCCTCAAACCCCATACTCTCCATAAGTTTCTTTGCTTCGCGATATGTAAAATCCTTCGGTATAGTTTGGATTCTCTTTTTCAATTGTTCTATTTTACTCAATAGTCTTTTCCTTTTGCAACTATTTTATAGTTACACAATACCACGATATCGATGTATTGTCAATTAACGAAATAAAAAAATCCCCCAGCCGAAGCTAGGGGAAAAGTGGAACCTGTTTATTAATTAATTAATCCGAATCGTATCCCCAGCATAAATGACATCCGGGTTCTCAATCCCATTGAGCTCAGCCAGATGGCCAACGCTCGTGCCGAACATCCCTGCAATACCACCCAAAGTATCACCGCTCTGGATCGTATAGGTCTGGCCGCTGCCAGATGCTACGCCATCAATCACAATCACCTGACCTGGGTAAATCACATCTGGATTGACAATGCCGTTAATGGCAGCCAAATGCTGGTAGGTGGTGTCATACTGATCCGCAATACCGGAAAGGGTATCTCCTTCTTGTACGACATAGATGCTGGTATTTTGAGCATTCTCCGTTGCTTCTGGTGCCGGTTCCGGCTGGGGTTGAACTATTACGCCTGTGCCACCGCCGGCGTAGGCATCCCAGGCGTTACTATCGCCGTAAAATACGTTTAAGTCCAATCGATCACCCCAGCCGGGCAAATACCCGCCCGAAGTATATTGGAGCATCGCTGCACCCGCCCAATCGCTAATTGGGTACATTGCGGCATCCGGCACATAGCCATTACAGCTATCCAAACTGTAATAAGCCACCCAGAGGCCATAATCCCCGGCGACAACTCCAGACCAGTCCCATTCGTTGACGACGCTGCCACTCATATAGATCATGGGCTTAATGCCCGTTCGGGCCTGTACGTGATCCAGAAATTCTTTGGCGTATCCTGGGCCACAATTTACGGCGTTGGTTTCCCAGTCAAGGATAAGGATAGCTTCCCCGACATATCCGGCAACATTATCCACAAAATAATTCGCTTCAGCGGTCCCTGAGCTGTTGCCATCGGCAAAGTGGTACACGCCCACTTTCTTTCCGCCGGATTTGGCTTGCTGATAAGCTCTGTCACAATCACCACTAACATAGTCTAGTCCCTCAGTCGCCTTGATAATCACAAAATCCGCTGGGACTGCATCCAAATCAATCCCACGTTGCCATGCACTAATATCAATACCATTCAAACTCATTTAGTTTTCCTCCTCATAAATAATTTTAAGGCCATAGGCCACAGCCGCATCATGCTCAATTTTGCACCCTCGGGCATACTCCCAGCCCTTGCAATAGTACACGGCATCGCAAAGGCTCATATTTTCCAGGCTCTTTGCTAAAAAGCAGAGCGGCACCTGCACAACGCCACGCTCAGCCATTGATTTAGAGCTATACCATTCATCCGTAAAGAGCGTATTGACGACCTCATAGCCTTTGGATTCCAACACTGCGATGGCCCGTTCTCGGGTTTCAACGATTTCTACATCCGACTTGCCGCCCATGGGCTGGCTTAACATTGCTTTCATTTATTCTTTATCCTTCCCGGCGGACGCTTTCACCGCCTCTTCATCTTCGGCCACTGCTTTCTGCTTGGTGACAATGGCTTCCACGGTATCGCCATTCTGATTTTTTAGCACATCGATGGCCTTGGTGAGCACATCCGGGATGGGCACTCCCATGAGCCCCATATTTTCGATGATACTCAAGGCCTCATTGATACAAAATGCAATCACCACGGCATCCCGGGCCAGATTAGTGCCAATCAATACATCCACCTGACAGGCCACCACGACAACCAACAGGATGCCGCCTTTACGCAAAAGACCCTTAAATCCTGCTCTGGATTCAAGGGCCCCGGAATCGGTCTTGGTTGATGTTTTAAAAACGCCTGCCACGATGAGGCCGGTGATATAGTCAATAGCCATAAAGATGATTAATGCTTGCAATGCCGTGTCCCAGCCTCCAATATACGTTGCGATGACACCGCCAACGGTGCCCATAATGCCTAAGATTAATTTGTATTCCATGATTTAAACCTCCCTCGGTACAACAACGCAATTATTAATTTTGTCGTAGGTGTCCAGATATGCTTCCTGTTTATCGCCATTGAAGGTCAGCTCAAAAAGCAGCTTATCCTCAGCGTGGGTTGCCAAAATGGCTTTATTATTTTGGAGCGTTTTACAACTCCACACGATAAAAACTTTGTCTTTGGTAATGGGTTCTCCTAAGACAGTGTTGTAATAATTAACGACGGTGTCTTCTGCAAAATCTAAAAATTTCTGATCATCCATATTATTTATACCTCCGTGATTTCATATGTGACTTTCATGGTTTGTGTTTCATTTTTGACGACGGGTTGCGACAGATTGTTGATGGTGGATAAAAACATCATGGGTAAGGTGTAGTAAATGTTTGTATCACTTTTATGCCCAAGGCAGATTGGACAATCCGGGGCCTGGATTGGATTTAATGGACCAAAAGTTAAGATATTGTAAATCATTCCTCCTGAATAATTTGACACCCTTGAATACTCCCCAAAGTATTCACAAGTTCCATCTTTTATATTTAATGCAATATAAAAAATACCGTTAGTAGTGGCACTTCTTCCGCTATAATAATACATATTAGCATTAACACCAATCAATAATTGAGAAGCATTTTGGTGTACGCTTTTTAAATAGTTTATTGATTTTGCATAAAAAGGAATATACATCTCACCAGACGTTGCGCCACTTCCCGCTTTTTCAAAAGGTTCTGTAATCTGAATCAATTCATAGTCACTAAAATCATCAATATTAATTTTATATAAAGATATCCCTTTATACTTCCCATCGGAGTTCTTAGACGAGTCCGTATTAACCGTGTAAATATATTGACCATCAGTTCCATTTATTTGCAAATTAGCTCCTAAAACCGCATCTTGCACAGTATCACAGACTTGCTTTGTGATGGTCAATGTATCTAGATTTACTACAATCACATTTAATTTTTTATTGCTATCAATATAGATAGAATAAGTATTTTGTTCAATAGTTTTCCAATACAACGGTGACGAAAAAGTAGCAACATCAGATGTCAAAGTGACAGAATTTAATAAATCCTCAGAATATTTCCCAGAATATGAATTCGCATTTAATCCAAACGTTCTTGATTTTTCTTTTTTATAATCATAAACACTTATTGCAACTGAATTTGATCCTACTGTGGTCATTGCGTATACGAAATTTCCGTCAGAGTTTACTCCAATTAAATAAGCATTTTTATTTTTTAGATTACAAAGTTCACTATATTGCGTTGCATAGTCTGATGCAGGAAATGAATTTGACGTATCTTTGAACGATCCAATAAGTTTATAGTAACGGTAGTAATAATCACCAACTTTACTATTACCACTATTTGTAACTCTTGGCGCTTGAATCGGATACATACTACCAATGGCTTCGGAAAAATCCGTTTTCGGCTCACAATAAGTCCCACAATACCCACCAGCAGCACTGGTTAAACAGACACTTTTAATCTGTTCGTTTGCTTTATTTGTGGCAAAATCCCATACATATTTTTTACCATTATCCAGCGTCACCGTTTCTGTTTCGTTTAATACCCCGGTAAATCGGTCAGCGGTATTGGTCAGCTTTTTTGCTTTTCCGACCAGCGTTGCATTGGGCGGGGCAAAAAAAGTATTCTTGTTCTCCGGTATATTTTCGTCAAATAGCATCAGACCCGAAAACATACTGTCAATTAATTTTCCAGTTAGAGCAACAAAATCAAACTCATATTCTGCGCCGAATACATTTTGCACAAAATATTTACTTGCGTTATTGCACAAACTGGACACCGCATCCGTCACCATATTTTCATCTTCTACATTCAGCACTTCTTCCCCGGTCGTCGCATCGAATAATTGAATCGTCGTTTTTCCCTTTAGCGCCATTAAATCACCTCCGTAATTTTAACTTTAATTTTGTAATTGTCCGCCGTGATACTTACATTTTGTCTGAGACATAACCTCAAATTGGATATCGGACTTGTGGCAGTGCCGGTCGCAGTCACTTCCCCCTGCAATAATTTTGCGGTTAAAAACGCCGGATTGCCGGCACTGGCATAGCCCAACGCAATGTTAAAACTATCCGTACTGGCACCTTCTGGCACCATCAGCGTCCCAGATATGACCTCAATATCCATCTGATAGATTTTGCCGGACTCCATCATGGATAAGGTGTCCCAAGCCGCTGGGCGGCCACCATCGACGGCCTCAAATTGTGGTGCAAACATAATATTGCCCATGGCACTGGATTGATAGGTGCCGTTAAATAACAATGTACAATCCAATAAACTTGTCACGGCAAGCCCATTGTAGCTTGTAAGATTCTCGGTCTGCCAGTAGGGTGACAGTAGATTATCATCACTGCCAACATAGATATAACTGTCTTGAGATACCACCGATATCGGCGTGTAAATCTCTGTGAATATGCCACCTGTTGGCACCTGCGGCCCTGCGGTGATGCTCTCAAACATATCCACAATTTTAATAGCCGCATCGTCAGAGGCATTAACCACAATCGGATTAAACGTCTGAGTAATATTAATCTCCGGCCATGGCGGCGTATCGATGACCGTGCCATTTTTGACCAGCAGGCTGATTGATGCTCCCCGCTTGTCCACGGCGATCTGGCCACCGGCGACGGTGACCTGTACATCGTGGGAGACCGTCCCACCTTTTTGCGTTATTGGTATAAATGCGGCACTAAAAGTATTTGCCCCCGGGTGAGGCCGCTGGTACATCCGACACTGGACCGTAGCATCCATGCGGTAGTCGATTGTGATGAGCGGGGCATCCTGGGCGGCTACGGCAGCGCCTGTCAGGGTCCCAGTTAAATCGCCGGTCTGGGTGCCGGATACGGCGGTAGTGTCGGTGGTGTCAATCACACCCTCGAAGGTGCCGCTGACCGCTCCGGCCACGTCTCCGGTAACGGTGAGCGCCTCCGGTTCGGTCGGCGTAAACTCATAGGTGAGTAAGAGCTGCGTGTCCACCCGGGTGTCGTTGTCACCCTCTACGGCCACGGCGCACAGGGTTTGGGCACTGTCTGTGTAGGTGTAGGCGGCCAGGTTGTAGCCCAGGACGTAGCCGATTTTGTCGCCGATGTCAGTGTCATTAACACCTTTAACCGCCTGGGTGTAGCC
The DNA here is from genome assembly GCF_900107815.1 of Eubacterium aggregans. Classification (GTDB taxonomy): domain Bacteria; phylum Bacillota; class Clostridia; order Eubacteriales; family Eubacteriaceae; genus Eubacterium_O; species Eubacterium_O aggregans. The sequence continues at coordinate 34,202 of NZ_FNRK01000003.1, read as the reverse complement.
TTTATCGGCTATAATTGATTTTCCAACACTTAAAACCTGATTTTGCATCATCCCAATAATTTTGTTTTGGGTGACGATGCTCACGTACCGCTGGCCCTTTTCTGTGGTCACACGGACGGCATCCCCTATTTTTAGCCCACGGAAATCTGAGGTAGTAAAATTGCAGGGCAGGTACCCAAGCTGCTTGATTTTCTCATTGTAAATATTGTCCAACACGCCCTGGATATCGGATTCGTCCGCATCATCGAAGAGCGCATCATTGGCGGTGATGGTAATTGCATTCCCATCATTACCCGCTGTGAGCTTTTTATCCTCAAGGTAATACCGCACCCCCGTAATCTGGGTAGGTGTCTCATCGGCCACAAATTTACTAAAATCACTATATACATACTCTGTGGCCATAGTGCTAAAATCATACCATCGGAGTTGCAATTCTTCGTCTGCGGTAATCTGCGCAAAACAGCCGGCCAATTCACAGCACAAGGCCAAAATATTTCGGCAGGATGCGCCTTTCAGGCGGTCGCCTTTTTTGATAGTAAATTCCGAATTCGTGAAGGTCGGTGTGATGAGGTCAATGGCCAGCTGATCAGCAATGACCTGGACCAGATGGCCGATGGTGCAGGGATAAGTAGCACCCATAAATTTGGTATCAAATTTGGTCATGGCATCGGTGCTTGTGATATTGATGGCGCCATTTTCTTTTTTGGCCGTCTCAACATAAAATTTCCCGATTTTATAGCCACCTGTTTCATCGGCAGCATCCACCACGCTTAAAACCATGGTGGCGTCCGTCAATATCACATCATCCCACTGGCCATTCAAATTGTTGAGGGCGAAGGTGTAGCTTTTCGCCGCACAATACCCCAGGGCGATATCACTGGCACTGCTAGAGTTTTCGGTGAATGTCCTGGAGAGTAGCTTTGTTTTATCCAAGGTATAGGTTTTTCCATCCGTGGTGGTCAAGATGGCGACTAAATCTTTAGTGTACATTTGACCCCCTTACTGCTCAATCATGTTAAGCTTAACCTCCCAATACACAACATTATTGATGACTGCCATTTTTTTAGCACTCACATCGCCGCTGTATACCGTGGATGTCGCATCCCCACCCGTTAATGGACTAGGATATCTGAGCGTCCCGTAGGTGTTTGGCTTAATCGTCGATAGGATGATTGCCGCCTGACTATCGGGCACCATTTTCCAGGCACATTCAATTTTATTTTTTTGCGCCACTATTTTTTTAAACATCGTCCCGTCCAGGGTTCGCCCAGAATCCGGGCTTGACTCATCATAATAACCATAGGTGTAATCGGTTGGGGCTGGTAATGTGACTCCGTTATAAATTAAATCTCTTGCCATTACACCCTCCTAAGTTGTGATGATAAGCGGCTGCCCGGTCCGCCTGGACTCATTGTTAATCATGTCCACGATGGTATTAATAAATGTATAATCGCCAAGCTGGACGATGAGCTGTACCGGTTGATTAGATGCCTGGGTATTGTTATTTTGGCCTGCAAATTGACTCAAGGCCTGCATCATGACGGCCATCATCTTATCCTCCGGGGCGATGATTTCACCCTGGCTGGTGTTGTCCCCAATCATGGCCAGCTGCGGGCTGTTGGCTTTGACGTAACCGCCGGATGCAAACGCCGGAATCAAAGAGCCCAACGATCCTAATGCTCCACCAATACTGGATATTAATCCTGCCCCAGATAGAGCTATTCCGCCAACCCCAGCACCAATAGCCGCAGATTTTGCAATAGCTGGTCCCGTCCCTCCCATCGTCTGAGCGCCTTTTTGCCAATAACTTGAGTACGTGCTCACTGCATTTTTAACCGTTGCGATTGCGTTCTGGGCTGCACTGATCACATTGTTAATCATTCCTTGAACTGTGCTAATCGCTCCGGATATTGCCGATACGACACCCATCCAGGCGCTTTGAGCTTTGGATGTGATGCTACTCTGCCATGATGCAAAAGAGGACACACTCGATGATACGAATCCACTCACAGCTGATTGGGCCGATGACACGCCGCTTTGTACATATGATTTGATCCCATTTCCGGTCATCTGGGCTTTAGTGATCATTGCAACAGACCAGCTGGCCGCCTGGGTCATCATATAACTTGTCCCATAATTATAGGCATCTCTTGCCGATGCCATCCCATTTTGGACGCTGGATGACACCACAGCCATAGCGGTGTTAAAAGCAGTTTGAGTTTGGAGACCAAAGTTTTGTGCATTAGCTATCATCGTGGCTGTTGCAAGCGTCTGAGCGCCCTGGATAATGGTCCATGCTCCAACAAGATTCCCCTGTATTTGTCCTGCCAATACAGCCGATAAACCAGCCACCACAATTGCCCAGGTAGTAAATTCTGTCTGGGTTCCCAGGGTAAAATTATCAACATCCCATTTTGCAAGGGCTAAGGATGGCTCAAAGGCAGTAACTAAATCTAACCCAGGGACAAAAGCTTGTTCAATCACTGGAGCGGCAATGGGTGCCTGGTAAAGGTCCACACTCTCGTTAAACTCGGTCAGGTCCAATCCCGGCACCGGAACAGGTGATAATTGCGGTATCTGAAACGCCTCTTTAAGCCGGGCACCAACAACGCCTACTTGGTCAAGCAAATCCTTTAATCTTGCTTCGATGGCCTCCAAAGAGTCCTCATAAACATAAACTGGTTGCGGGTCGAGGGCGGCATCCATTTTACCCTTAAACTGGTCAGCCTTATCCCCAGCCTTCCCAATCGCGGCAATAATACCATCGTAGCTACTGCCATCTCCATCCCCGGGGGTGACGGACGGTAATGTGATATCCCCACCCGTATCTCCAATATCATCGTCCAAATCGGACAACTGGTCCTGGAGGACGTTGAGCTCATCAAAGCCCAGGATGGTCTTTTTTATATCCTTAACCGTATCGTCCACAGTGTCGCCAACGTCTTCGGTGGTGTCACCAATATTTCCGACACTGTCCGATACGTCATCTACCGCCTGAGACACCTCTTTCCCGGTGATGGCTGCCCACAATTCTTTGACCTTGCGCACCATGCCATTAATCGTGCTGAGGATGGCGTTCAGCGTCTTTAATAATGGCAATAACACAACAATGAGCAATTGGCCTAAATTGGCTTTAAACTCATCCCATTCAAGAGATAGCTTGCGGACCTGGTTGGCCCAGCCATCGGAGGTTCTGGCATAGTCCCCCTGGGATGCAGACAGCTTATCCGTCACAAAGGCCAGCCGCAAGGCCACCTTTTCCTGCTCACTCATTTTAGATGTCGTTTTACCATATCCATTTTGTAGAGCGTACTGGTCCAGAGCATTTTGAGTCATGACCACGCCTAAATCCTTAAGGCTTTCAGTCTCACCCGTAAAGACGGATTTTAGCTTCGTGTATGCCTCATCCTGGGAGATGTTGTAAAATGATGCCACATCCCCGGTGAGTCCAGTTAAGACTTCACTCATCTGCTCGGCCTGGGAAGTCGTGTATCCAAAGGATTTTGACATTGCCCCATAGGTGCCCATGTACTTTTTCGCCATGGTTTCTGACAGTCCATAGGCATCTTTGGCGGCATAGGCAAACTCATTGACCTTTTGGGTCATACCGCCGTAAGTGACCTCTACGACGTTTTGGACCTCGTTTAAGTCACTGGCAAGCTGGATGCCAGATGCACTTATGGATACAATAGCCGTTACAGCAGCGGCAGCGGCGGCCACAATAGCCGCACATCCAGCCGCCATGGCGGTACCCGCCAATCCTGCCCCGGCACTCACTTCTGAGCCCATGGCCGTTGCACTGCCACCGACACCACTTAAAGAACTGACGATACCATTAGCGGCGCTTTTACATTTGGTATTAACGCCCATGAGGGCCGTATTAAATTGTTTGGAGTTTAGGATAAGGTCAATATCGATTGAGCCTAATTTTTGCCCCATTCGTGGTCACCTCCCGCCATGGTTTTAAATGCGTCTTGCAGCTGGTTCATCATATTTTTATAATCATCCATGTTGATATCAGCAGCCTGTTTTTTCGCCCAGTCCCGGTGGATTTTCCGCTGCTGGGCATTAAATTGTTTTAATACCTTTGGGTCCTTTTCGGCCCGAATTGATACGATATTTCCCAGTGGGGTATCTGGTGCAATGCCACTCAGCAAAGTGGCAAACTCATTCCAGGTCATCCCCTCAGCGTCTTTTCTCAGCCGGATACCATACTGGGCATTAAAAGAGGCCTCAATGAGGCCCCAATCATCGAACAGACTATAATACAGGGTGTTGTTCTGCGGATTTTTGAAATCGGCTGGCGATTTCATCATACTCCACGCCCTGGGCCGCTGCGACAACAGCGTAAAACACTACCTGATAATACTCTAAGCTTCTGCCATAAGATTTTAGTTTATCAGCAACCACTTCCCCCAGATGGATCTTTAACACCTCGAAGATACCATCCGGCATTTTAAAATCAGCCATAACCTCCAGGGATTTACTGGTAGCCACAAGGCTATCGTCAATCTCAAACTCTTCATTATCGATGATGACAACAGGACGTTCCGTCATCAATTTATCTGTGATGTTATAGATTCGTTTACTCATTTATTTTACCTCCATTATTCAGTTGGCTTAGGTGTGTAAGTCGGCTTCCCATCGCTCATGGCGTCAAATTCCAGGGCATCCACATTGGTGGAGTCACCGCCACCCGGTGTGGTCACATTGATAACGGCACTGAATGCCAATTTATCACCATTTGGAAATTCCCACTCAAAGGGTACGGTGACGTTCTGCCCCGTTTTCCAGCTCAGCCCCGCCACAAAGTCATTGCCGGCATCCCCAACATTGCGCTTGCCAGACAGGGAAATAGTAAAGGCCTTCCCGGTCATCAATCGCCTAATCCATCCCTCGGTATCCATAGGGGTCCATTCCTCAACGTTGTTGTCCATGGAGACGCTAAAGGTTTCCAGATCTGCGATACTGACCTTGGTGTCTGTCGCCGTCCCAATTTTAAATTTGTTCTCAAAAACCGGATAAACTCCGCTTGTAATCATAGGTTTTACCTACCTTTCGTAATAAAATTCCGCCTGGATGACCCGCTCATAGACCAGATCAGCCCCGTTTCCAACGTCAATGGGTTCAGCGCTCAATAACCGCACATAATTAACATGAGTGTCTTTAATATCAAAATTGCTTTTAAACATCATCTTTTCAAACACCCCAAAGGCCGCCGTTTCCGTTTCCCTGGCATTTTTATTCCAGTGGATTAGGATTGAGACACCTTTAACAGCTGTCTTTGTTGTCTCATCACCGCCCAGGGCGATGGCCGCCGCACTGGTGTTATTGAGCGAATATACCCCAATTGACTTATCTTTTTTGGCATCCAAACGCCCGATATAATAGTTTTCCGCTCCGGTGTCCAGTGTTTTAATCCAGTCCCGGATATCTGCTAATCCCAGCATTTAGACCCCCGTTTTAAGCTTGTACAGCTTTTTAAATGTCGTCTTACAAAAATCTTTTTTGGAGCCATCGATATAATCATCGGCCCACAATCCCCCAGCATTGGCATTATTAACCCGCTGATAATCGTACTCAGGGTGAAAATAAAGCCTCCTGGCCTGGGGGCTGGTGGTGGTCAATGTTACCGTGCCGGATTTGGATGCCGAAGTATCCACAAAGGTCTGCTCATTTTGCATGGTTCCCTGGTCAAAAGGCATCACCTCATCGGCAATGATTTGGGTATGCAAAGCCTCCCCGGTCTGCTCCAAACAGGTGATGGCTGCCTGCTTAAGCCCGGCAATCAAGACCTTGCTGATATTAACCTTGCTCGACACATGGGCGATTTTGCCCATATCACATCAACTCCAATTTTGTATAATTGACGGTACCATCCGGGTTCCTGGCCTTGATACCCTTATAAATCTTATGGGCGACACCATAAACGACAGCCTCACCATCGGTGATCACCGGGGGCCCAGGGGCAAGGTCCCCGTTAAACAGGGCCACCCCGGTGATGGTGATGAGCTGCTTTTCCGGTGTCAGAACCCGGTGGGCTGTATCCTGGTAATTACACATCCCAGCGATGACGATGTCCGGCACTGGTGCCCCGTCCTCGTCAAAGTCTGCCTGGTATACCGTCACAGTAATAGGCGTTTTACAGAGGCAATCAGGGACTAAATTTGGCCATCCCATAGCATTACCACCGATCCACGTTTAAGCAGCACAATCCAGACTGCTCCAGAAATGACATGATATAAGATGGGATGACAACACCGTCCCGAATCTCAATCATGGGGGATGCTGTCAGATTGACGGACACCCCGTTAATGGAGTAGGCAGATAGGGCACTCTCAATGATGGACTGATTGTTATAGTAATAATCGGCCAGCTGAGCGGTGCATTGTCGCACCACATCCTCCTGATAAGAGGTTAGGGCTTCAATTCCCCCGCCCCCTGGGATGCGGTTAAATGTCAAGCTGTCAATATTTCGGCTGGACTGCATCAACCGCCCTGGGGCATCGACATCTGGGATGGTGGTATAACCCATGGCTCGGTATTGCTCATAAGTACAGTAATTTTCCATGGCATCCTCCATGTGTTTTATTTTGCCGCCGTAGATTTAGATTTCGTCTTTTTAAGAGCCTCTAATTCACTCACAACCGCCATATATTTTTCATATGGGACAGTTTTACCCGCCCCATACTCTAAAATATTGCCGGCATCGTCGTAGATGTCAAAGCCAGAGGATTGATAAAAACCCTTGCTGGCATCGTCCACGATATACTCTTTGTTATCTTTTCTGGCAATCATTATTCAGACGCCTCCACATTCATGGCAATCCCGCAAGCTTTATTCTGGATGAGGAAAGTGTCCGTGTAATAGCGGTTCTGGTAGACATACTTATCCGCAGTACGGCTATCAGACCCCGGGGTAAACAGCTTCATATAGGCGTATTTATCACGGGAGATTACGCAAGAGGGATGTACCAAAATCATGTTAATCTGCTTAGCAGCCGTTGCCGGTACACATCCATCGGTAAAGTTATAGGCGGTCTTAAAACGCCCAGAGGGGACGGTTTTAAGGGATACGTTATCCAGTCCAGTCACTTGACGATTGATGACACCTGCTGCACCAGCAGAGATGTTCCGGCTGATTCCCTGGCATTCTTTGGCAATCTTCATCATGGTGGATGTCATGTACAGGATGCGCCCATCCGTCGGGACGGATTTATCATCCATGGTGGCCATTTGTGTATCGAACCATTCTAAAAAGTTTGCAATGGTGACGGCGGTAGTATCAATGACCGCACCATTAGCAGCGTAGGTTCCGGCTTCTGCGTAAAGCTTGCTAAAGCGGTAAGAATCCTTTTCTGGGATGGCCTGTTCAGTTTCAAACACATTCTGGATATTTGCCATTTCCAATGTCAGATTGGTTTCATCAATGTCCATTGGGTCAATTGGGATTTCGATGTCACGATCATGGGTAAGCTTTTTCGGCTCCCAATCATTGGTAACAGTCCCGGCATTAAAGCCCATGACATTGCGGTTATGGTCTTTGTACCCAGACACCGTGATTTTCGGCAGCTTGATGGTCTGGGCATTTAAAAATTTAATCTGTGGATTGGAATTTGCCAATTCCACGGATACCAGTTCCCTGGCATATTTCTGCTGTAATTCTTTTTCAAAAGCGTCTGCATAATTGTAAACAGTCATTATCATTTACCTCGTTATTTAATATTTCCGAAAATTGCGGCCAACTGATCGTTTTGATCGGCTGTGCTCTGGCCACCAGCACCCCCGACCTTCAATCTCCCAGCTCCACCTTCTGCGCTATTTTTAAGAGCAGGGATATCCTCTAAAACTTTGTTAATCGCCGCTTTAAGTGCGTCATCTTTAACGGCACCTTGTTCATCGACAACGTCCTTAAAATCGGCCAATTTGACCACATATGGGATGTTCTTCATATCCACATTGAGCTCAGAAGCCAGAGTATAACAAGACTCATTGATTTTGGCCTGGGTAACTTGTGCTTTTAGCTGTTCGAGCTCATTTTCCACCTGACTTTGATGCGCTGCGGATTCCTGGGCGGTAGTCTCCTGATTCTTTTTAAAATCAGCCATCGCCTGTTTCGCTTCTTCTTCACTGAGCCCCTGTTCCTTGAAAAATGACTTCATCACGCCTTTTTCGGTCACTTCTGCCTTTTTATTCAGGATTTCCTCCAATTTGCCATAGTCGATTTGTTGAGCCTGTGCCGGTTGTGCGGCCGGCTCTGTCGTTTGCTGTGTGGTAACTTGTCCATCTGCCATATTGGTCCTCCAGTTTTAGGTGTGTCTCACCATAGATTAGTCCAGTTTTAAGGGTGTCTCCCTGTTCACGCACCTTTTAACGCCGTATCGTGTTTGGGCATTAAAAAAGCACCGCCTAAGCAGTGCTCAATCAATCATAAATTTTTTGATATATTTCAAAATCATGTACGCCACGAATGCAGAAACCGCAATCAAAATTGGTCTTTCCAATAAATTTACAACTAGCGTTAAAAAATCCTGAAATGATACCAGGTCCATCTTTTCGATCACTATGTGGCTCAACGTTACAACAGATGCGTAAATGGCCACTACTGCAATATACGCTGGAAATCCAAATTCTAAAACTTCGATGAAATAATCTATAATTTTTTCAAAAGTCCCAATATCTTTTTTCTTTTCCGGTGTCTTAACGGGTCTTTTAATCATTTTTCCAGCCGGTACGGGCACGGTGCCCCATCAAAGTAAACATCATTGGGCTTAGTCTCCCCGCTGTAATCAGGGTACATTTCACAATTACTCTTTTGCGGGGTATCCTCAAATGGAGGCTCCCCATATGCGTACCGGCACCCGATGCAGACAATATTGTCATTGACATGCTTCCCCCCGAATACCTGGGGCTCTTTTGTGTATGCCAAACAAACCACCTCCTATCAGTCGTGGTAATCCTTTTTACTTCCCGTCCACTCGTTGGGATCCTGTTGGAAAGTATTATATCCCTTTTCGGGCCTCACTTCCACATCCATGTAGATTTTACCGCCATTTTTTTCTATTTTTTTAATCTTGTAGGTTGCACCACGTTGGATGATGATTTCATCCTCATTGGTAAATGCGCTCCACGGCCTGGCATACATCATCTTTGTTCCCTTTGGGGCATACACATTGACGATGACAGGTTTATGGCTAAATCCAGAGCCTTTATTGGTAGCACAGCTTAAAAAGTTATCAAAGGTATTAGACCGCCCAACAAATTGTTGTAACTCTACCTCAGTCATAGATGCCATGTCAGTAGTACCTAAAAACAAATCAAAGGCGTTGCTGTCGCACCCCCGTTGCAGCCAGATATCAAAATCATAAGAAGACTGATTAATCATCTCTGTTAAGTCTCGAATCTTTTGACCTTTACCCTCAAAGTCAATCCAGACCTTATCCGGTCCAACATAATACTTTTGTTCCCATCCGCTGCCGCTTTGATTCCACGGCTTTCTAAACCCAGCCAATGGGCGATTAAAACCACCAGATCCGGCGGTATAATCATAAAGTCCATCTTTGGCGCCCTGGGATGAAACTTTATAAACAGCATCGGCATCTGGCTTAAGCTCAGCGTCCGCCTTAGCCCAATCCTTAAACCAATGCGCCTTATTTTTACGCTCATCGGTGTAGGGATCATCGGGGTTCGGATTGCCTGCCACAAATTTAGACGGACCGGATAACGCAGATAATTGGCTCTCCAGGTCATCGACTTTGAGCTTTGCATCCTCATAATCAATGCCTTCTTGCTCCCAATCCAGCAATTTATTATATTTGTCAGTAAATTCTTGTTTCTTTCCGGCATCCAAGGTTCCAGACTGGATTTGATTGATGTAATAATCTTTTTTAGCCTGGATGGACACTTTTTTAACCAGGTAATCAGAGACGATGACGTCATCTTTCCAAACCCCAGATAACACCGTCCTAGTATCTGCATTAGTCAAGGCTTGTTTTGCCACAGCGAGAGCTGAGGACAACGCCCGCTTTTGTGCCAGGATTGGATTCGGGATATAATTTTTAGTTTTCAAGGTTAATCCACGGGTGCCTTCCCGGGCATAATCCCGGCGTAAAATATCTGGGTAAGCATCCATGAGAGCAGACTGTTTCATCTGCCACTGCCCAACCTTGCCTTTATAATATGTCACATTATCTGGATCAAGGTTGCCCTCACTCAATCGCTTATATCGGCGGATTTGACGCTCGTTATAGCGTTGTTTTTGCTCCAGGGCATAGTTTTTATTGACGGTGTCCGTATCTTTACCAGCGCCATCAATATTAATCCCATCAAACCAGGTGCTCATAGTGTGCCGGCAATTGGGATGGAATAGCCCACCGGCGATGGCCTCAGATAATAACGGGTGATTGCCATCCGCCTTACCACCAGAATAAACATCGTCAATATAAATCCGCCCTTGCCACGGTAGGCAAGTAGGGGAACATGCTCCATATTGTGATACCCTGACCAGATGGACGCCCCAAGCATCCCGAGCGGCGCCCTCCCCAACCAAATAAGCCCGTTTGTTGGATGTCCTGAGTGCCATTTCTGCGTAGGATGCAATGTTAACACGGCGGCCATTGGCATACTCAATGCAATTGATACCGGCGGCCAGGAAGTCTTTAGTGGCCATATCAATGGCCTGGTTGACGGTCCCTGCTCCACTATTGGCGTAGGTTGCGGCTTTAAAAATGGTCCGACGGTAAACATCATTGGTCATTCTCAGTACCGCTGTTTCAGCATGGGTCATATCCTTCATGGTAGCCGACACCAGAGCATTCATTTTATTGTCATTGAGCTTAAAAAAACTACCCTGGATACCTTTTGGGTTCCGCTTTGGTGCGACATAACCCTTTTGTAAGGCTTTGAGGATAGTTTGCTCCTGCTTAAGTCTGCCCGTTTGCTGGGCCGCTTTTAATGTGCTCTCAATATTGGTGTTGATGGTGCTAAAGTAGTTGCCAAATAGAGCTTTGTTATTTTTCCTAAACCGGGTCAATTCATTCAGCTGTTCGGCTTGCCACATCGTCCAATCAAAACCTTCCAGCTCTTGATCATCAATATGTTTTGACAGATTCCGGCGCATTGATAAGATTAACTCTTTTTCAATCTCCTGGAATGCCTTGGCGATATCATAATCCGGCATCTGTGGTCACCACTGGTTCTGGATTGGTCGGTACATCTTCCACAATCTCATTTCCAACGGCTGGTTCCATCATTTCAGCGATGCCCTGCTCTTGCTTCAGACGGTCCACCTCTTCAGTTTTCCACTGCGGATCCTTGCTATCTCCATACAACTCATCAACGGCTGCCTCAATGGACATAATTCCGCCGGTTCGGGCCTTGGCCACGGTCTCAACCTGGGCCTCAAAGGATGGATTTGCGTACTCTCCAAAATCCACATCCACCTGGACTGCATCGGACGCACCCCCAACATTTGACCATTGACGGTATGCAGATAAGACCGTCTCAATGAGGGAGGGTAACGCATCCTCTAAACACCCAACAATGGCGGCCCGGCTATACAGAGTGGCCTTTTCTTTTTCCCGTTGGGCTTCAGCGTTATCCAGCTTTTTTACGTCAATGCCCAGGGTGGATGGGCTGATCAATCCCTGCATACACAGATCCAGAGCAGTAATATAAGTGTTTAGATAACTGTCATGAGGGATGGCAGGCTGGATGACCTCAGCCTTTGGAGACTGCCCAGACTCTGGATTAAATAATCCTTTCGTCACGATGAACCGATTATCAAAGGCATTGGGGCGAATCAACATCCCGTTTTCTTTGTCCCTAGGGATAAGATTCTCTGGGATGTAGGTTTTAGACCTCCCAGCCCGAAGGGCATCCATCCATTGGCTCCATGCCTCATCAAGAGCGTCAAAATCATCGGTCTTTTTATCCAGGATACTTTGACCACGGCCCTCCCATTTACTGGATTCATAGATTATGAGAGGTACGGCCCACATTTGATTGGGGTCTGCAAACTCGACTCGTGCTAAATCTCCCGTGTCATCAATGGTGTTCAGTGGAATCTCATCACCGTTTTGGTTTTTGAGTACGTAATCCACATACCCCCGGCCATAAATCTCATGGAGGATGTACATTTTACCGCCACTTTCGCACTCAGATTTAAAAACGATTTTGTCCAGGCGGCCACGCTTGTATTTGATGTCGATTTTTTCCCCGCTGAAAAACTCCAGGATTGGCAATTCCGACATCTCAGGGTCAAAACTGATTTTGAAAGCCCCATCCCCGATGTAGAGCACTTCTTTAAGTGCCCGCTCCAGTAATTTGTTGAATTTGTTTTCGTCCGCCACGTCCATCCACAAATCCTCGTCAGCAGCGTTGATGAATCCAAAATCATTGAGATCATCCAGGACGATATCAGCCAACGTGTCCACGATGATGGATGGAAGACCGGTATGGATTTTCCGGATGTTCATGTTTGTGGATGGTACGGCTGCCCAAAAGCTATCTCTACGCCCTGGAATCTGTTTGTAAAGTTGATCCAGCTCATAACTGTCACCACGGTACCAGATGCGGTTTTTAATGGCATTTCCCTTATAATCCAAATCCTCATTAATGATGATTGTTGAGGCATAGGCCGGCTGAATTTGCAGCCAGCTTTGTATTTTATTTTTCAATTTATCCACCCATTTCATATCTGTACTCCCATCATGACCATGGTTTCCACCACCCCAGTGGTGCAGTCCGGGGCATCATCGTGTTTATTGGCACCCTCACGGCTATACTTATTCATGGCTAAAAAATAATCCGGCCACAGGTTCGCCCAGTTCGCCGGATAAATGACATTATTTTCTACTCGGGTACTGTTACTCAGTATCCGGGCTCTTTTATTTTTTGATTGATGGAACCAGGTCACATCACAATAATAATTGTCGTGCTCATCCTCCAAATGCCGCTTAACGGACCTTGCATATCCAGATCCACCATTATTGGACTCAATGCGGGCAAGACTCACATCATAGACATTGAGTTTTTCAGCCCCCAGGGGCTCAGTTTCGGTCATCGGAGCCTGGGTATAAATAATATCCAGGACATACGCACAATGATTATATAATCCATAAATGATGGTACATAGGTAATCATCACCTTCATCGGCGGTATCCGTGTAGCTATAAATACCCTCAAGCAAACTATTTCCATCATCATCCACTGGCAACTGGTCATAAGTTTTAAAGCTCTGATACAGGCGACCTTTAAGGTCTAGTGGATCCTGTTGATAGTTGGCATATAAGACATCCTCGTCCATGGCGTTTTTAAGCTGCTCAAATCCATCGTGGCTTAAAATACCTGGGCACAGCATGGTTCCGTCATCCTGGAGGGCCTTGTAATTAATGTGCTTGATTTTCAAATGCCCAAATTCATCCAGCACCCGGCCCACCAGATCATCGGACGCCCACCGGGTCATGACGATGATTATTTTGATTACGCCGCCCTCGATACGGGATAACATTGTCCCTTTAAACCAATCCCATTGTTTGTCTTTGTTGAGTTCATTAAAAGCCTCTTCTTTATTTTTGATGAGGTCATCGATGATTAAGAGGGTGCAGCCGAATCCAGTAGCGGTCCCCCCAGGGGACGTTGCCAGATAGCTGTTATATGCTCCTTCCAAGCTCCACAAATTCATTGCTCCGTCACCACGCTTGATAGTGACGTATGGGAAAACATCGCTGAATACAGGGATTAGAGGATGGGCCTTAACGGCCATGATGTCATCTCGCACCTTTTTAGAGGACGATTTAGACAGTATCTCGTTATAAGATCCCTTCATGATCCGTGTGTTTTGAGAATCACAGCCAAAAAACCACTCCGTGGTGAAGTCCAGGGTGTAGGTTTTCCCGTGCCTAGGGGGTGCGTCCAACACAAGCACATTAACATCCGATTGCGGGAAGTCCTGGATCTCACGGCATATCTCTTTGAGATGTGGCCGGTCATCGGCATAAAACTTAGGATCCATCAGGTGGCAATATTGCCATAAATCACGCCGGGCAAGCTCACATTTGGCCCAAAAGGCAATCTGATCCATTTTGGTTATCTTATTTGCCATTGGCCAACCTCTTAAGCTCTTCGGTGCTCAAATCCTTAAAGGGATTATTGACTTCCCCGGACATATTGACATTTTTAACGTCACGCCATTCAGCGGGCTTACGGTTTTTAAGCCAAAATATCTGAGCCGTTGTATCTGCCACCACGTGCTTGATGGTCCTAATCACTTTACGACTTCCATCTGGGTTAAATTCAGTTTTAATCTCTTCGTATTCGTAGCCTAATGCCCGTTTTAAGAGGGCATTTTCCACTTGCCTATCCACTACCTCTTTGCCGTTTTTTAAGGCCTCTGAAAACTCAACGAACTGGTTTTTCCACTTGTACAGCGTTGCCGGTGTAATCCCAATATTATGTGCAATCTGTTCGTCGGTTAGTCCATCCCTGGCCCACCCTTCGATGGTTAGGAGGCCTTCATCCGTTATCCATTTATGATATTTACCTTTTGCACCCATGGTCAAAGACCTCCTTCCAGGTTTGTAAATCAAATAATAAATCCAGCAATAAAAAGAGGACGCCGGTATGAAGAGCGCCCTCAAGGAGAAAGGAAATACATGAATTAAAAAGATTTAAGAGATACCATATAAATTAGGAGGTGACGGAAAAAGTCCAAACCGTCGTTCACACTGGAGCCCAAACCAGTGTGTTAATGTGCCTTATGACTGAGCACATTTATCTTTTTATTTCATGCTACCATAATATCACGGACCCAGGGCTAATGGGGGCTATTGTTTTTAATTTTAAAAGACCTTTTGATTTTTAAGTGGTCAATCCCTGATTGATGCAGACTCTTAACACTGGCGTAGCAATACGGCATTTCCATGAAGATTAACGGGACGCCGTTAATATAATGCTCATACAGGACATTGCGCTCATCGGTGTCCGTCAATGACTCGATAGCATCATTGATTAATCGTTGAGCTCTGACCGATCGGCTGATTTCTGACCGGATATCATCCTCAATGGTCAAGATCTCGATAATAATATCTGCTGCGGATTTGGATGCACTGCCATGAACGATGACGGGAGGCATATTATTTTTAACCTGGTCATCCTTGGTGAAGCACGGGATGCGTTTTATCTCATCGTCCGTATAATATTTAAAATACGTCGGGATTGGGGTAATGCGATCTCGTTGGTCCTCCCAATTTTTTTTATTGGTTTCAAGAGTTTTAATCTTGTATAATATTTTCTGGTACTGATTGAGCCATGATTTTTTTAATTTTCTTGATTTATTCAAGATTACCTCCTAAAATTCTATAAAATGAATTTTTTATATAAAAAAGCATTTGGGTTCAAGATGGTTCAAGATGGTTCAAGATAAATTTTGCATCTTGAACCTCTTCAAAGTACCTGTTTATGCGGTTTTATAGCATCAGTTCAACATGGTTCAAGATAAACACGATTTTCTTATATAAAATTAATACTAGTTAGATTCAAAAGAAGAACACTATATAGTAATAATATATAATAATATATAGAGCATCTTGAACCTTTGATTGTTAACCCAAGCAACAAGACGTTCCCATGCGGGTTTGAGGCGGTTCAAGATGGATTTTTACAGTAAATCATCTTGAACCTACTAAACCCGTAAACCCGCATGAATAGGACGTTTGAGGCGGTTCAAGATAAAAATCGCATCTTGAACCCATGTTGAACCTTTTTAAATAATTTAAATAAATTGATTTTTTATTTATTTAAATTAAATGACGAATGTTTTAAAATATATAAAATCAACATCACCACCGCTACCGCAACGGGGATGCTATATGGGTATGCAAACAGAAAAAACACTCCAAAAGCAAAACCAGAACCCAAGCCGATAATGGCCAAAACGATGGCCAACCACAATAAAAGCAATTTATTGACGATTTTCTTAATCATAATTCTCACCCATGATGGCCATTCTTGCTGGCAAATCCTGCATCTCAGGCCTTAAAATCTCTGTCTCAAGCAAACACATCAAATTCCAAATTGCAGCCGTTAAATGGTCCTCATCGGTATATCCAGCAGAATATTTTAACAAATGGCGCATACCCGAATCTAAAAATGAATGTGTTGGGATGCCTTTCTCCCAGTTCCGATCACCGTAGTGTGTGGAGCCTTTTTCAAAATGCTTGGCCAGCTTTAAAATTGCATTGGGTGGTAGCAGATCACATCGACCCTTGCCCGTGGCATCATCCCGAACCGCTCCAGTTGAAAACTGACGTTGATTGGGCTCATGAGTAGATTCAGGAACAGATTTAGACCAGTCAAAATCATCGAATTCCAGGATTGTATAACCATATGTATTTCCCAATGACACATAATCTCTATACGTCCCTACATCAAGTGTATAAGCCATTTCACTGCCAATATCATCATATGGATTATCCTCTATATATCTTGTTCCGTCGCGCCACTCCCTCCCGACTGAATCCATGTATCTGCAAAACACATCCGACTTGACCCATTTGTCGCAGTGCATCGCATATTTTCCTGGGTAATCTTTTATACTAAATTTAGGCTTATTCATTTTCTGCCTCCACCTCAACAAATTTCAGATAATACATTTCTTCCTCCGGCATTCCTATTTCAACGAGATGCTCCTTTGCATCTTCAATTGAATCAAACATTAATTCATTTCCATCTGCATCCAGCAAATACTCTAAATCATTCAGCGCTATTCCTTCGATATGACGACCTACAATTATCATTACTTAACCTCCAATCTCATAACAAATCCGTGGCCATCCCAATCCAGTTGCCATGGCCACGGGATGACATACACAGTATCCCGAGTCTCCACCGCTGGACCCTCTAACACCGGAATCCCATAACGACTAATCATCTCATGTAAGCAGACGGCGTAAGCCCCGACAATCACCATATATGTGGCAATGATAATGCAGATTATTTTCTTTTTTACGGTCATTCCTCGCCCTCCATCATGTAAACCCGACACTTTTTCCCATCGATTTTTTTATCAACGATTTTTAAACCAAAATGTTTATTAACCAATCTTGAAAACGCCACCGCACTCAAAGGTTTAAGGTTTGCACCGGCGCAAAACGTACTATATCCACGATACACAGCCTTGTTGGAGTTATGTAAAATGTCCATGATATCCGTCTCCTGGAACCACAACTCGATGGGGTTATTATCCAGGTGATAGGTTTTTAACTCAGCCTTAGATTTATCCGACACCGTAAAGCGTTGATTGACCATCACTCTTTTTAGTCCCTCAATACCGATTTTAGCCAGGTATTCCAGTACAGCCGGTTCCCGCAGCTTATATTTGATGTATGGGTCAAAATCAGCATCATCCTTACTAAACGTGGCATTAAACGGCACGATGATCAACCGGTCCAGGACAGCCCCGGATTGGTCCTTAATCCGTGGAATAGTGTTGGCGCTAAAGAGCATCTTGGCATAATTATTAAACTCAAATGGATTCTGACCTTTGAGCTCAGCATTGACCCGGTCCCCAGATACCAGCTTTTTAAAAATAGCTGCATTGGCGATGAACTCATCTCCAATATCATCCCCGATGTTGGCCAGCTTGCCAAAGAGCTCAGCCGTTTTAAATCGGTCTCCCAGCTCTTTGAGGTCCAGGGCTGAGGTGTTAACATCACCCAGTAATGTTTTGACCATATCCAGATAAGTCGATTTACCGTTTGCCTTATCCCCTGTCAAAATAAAAGCCTTGCGCAGCTCATTACGGCGATAAAAACAGTACCCGATGCACTCTTCCAACAGTGCCCGGATGTCGGGGTCCTGACAAGATAATTTATCCAGGACGTGATTAGCCAGGTCACTGTTGGCAGCCGGATTATAATCGCACTCAATACGGTTTGTGATGATTATACCCGGCTCAAAATCCACAAATTGATCCGTGTCCATATTATATAGACCGTTTTTAAATGCAATCCACCGGGCATCCGCCGATGGTGTATTCTCCCGGATCATCACGTCCAGATAGGCCAGTATTTCCCGGCGCTTACTCATGGTGATCCCGGGGATGATCTCAATCATCTCATGCTCAATATCGGCATAATTGGAGGTGTAAATCCCGTCCCCGTACATATGCAGCCGCCCATTGATGCGGACAATGTGGTTATTATTTTTAAGGTATTCTGCCACCACCTCAATGTGGAGATTTCTTCCAGCGCCAAAATCCGGCTTGCTGAAGGCCTCATCCCGGAGGATGGTCTTAAGCTCTGACTCTGGCAGCGGATCAAAGAGCACATAATCATTGATGATGTGGATGGTCTCCCGGATTTCCTCTACGCCTAATCCAGCGCTTTGGAGCGTCAGGATATACTTAAAAAAAGCATCGTTCCGGCCATCTCCGTCTTTGAGATTGTTAAAATCCATGGAAGTCTTAACAGGTATCAACCATCTGGGGAGCACATCATACTCCCCAGAATCATTGGTGGAATCAAATAGGATTTCCCGGTCCTTACCGCCAACCTTAATCACCTCATAGCTGTTTTTATCGCCCAGCTTAACATCCATGGTCAGATTGATGGCGGACTTAAGATGATTTCCATTCTTTTTCAATCCGCCGTTTTTAAAAATAAAATGCTTCCCTCGAGTGGTCTTATAAATACGGGTATGGACACCCTTATCCTTAAGGATGTCCATTAAAACGTCTGATTCTTCTCCATCGTCCAGGTCAATCAATACGATTCCCGGAGCCAGCATTCCAGCATATTCCGGGGCATCTTTCACATCTTCCAGGGCATTAAATTTTTTCCGCCCTTTGATGGACTCAATGGCTTCTTTATTTTTAGTCTGGATATACCCTCTATAAATATTCATTCATTAATTTTCACCCTTTCGATATTCCGGCAAACGTCATTATTACAAGCCACAGTTTTTTTAAACATTTCGCCATAATGCTCGCTGTTGTCATTTAAAAACTTTTGAACATCTTCAATTTCTGTACCAGTGAGTAATTTCTTGAATATTTTAAAAATATTCTTAATATCGCAATCCCTGTATTTCTTCTTAATGTGCCTTTTATCATTATCCTCATATTCAACTTTTGTTTTTTCGTTCAGGCACAATGATTTTAAATCAATGGTTATAGATCCCCTGCTTTTAAACGGATTGCAATATTCCAAATGTACAATCATAATTTCACTCCAAAATCTCTTAATCGCCCAATGGCCTTATCGATGTACCACTGTTTATCCAGCCAGAGTGGCACCGGTACACCCTCCACAGACTGATTATAAATGCTGGCCCATTCTGGGGTATCTGCAAATTTTTCCGGGTTTTTCTTGGCGTTCTTGACCTTATAGAGTGACCCAGTCTTTTGGTTGTATGCAAATACCCTAAAGGTTCGGTTCGTCTGGATGTGGCCACCCTCAAATACCTTGATGGTTTTCAACTTCCCATTTTCATCCCGGATTTTTCTAGTAGTTACCGTTGGATTATAAAGAGCGTGGGAATACTTCCCGGACACCTTAACGATTTTTTGGAATTGGATAAACTCATTACATCCATTGATGGTATCCTCTACCGGGACACCATGGATAAAATACTCCAGCACTGCTGTTTTAAGGATTGGCAAATCATTGTCCAGGGGCTTTGGTTTTTTAACGTAGGCGCCTTTGGATTTAAAATTACCCTCATCGTCCACGATGATGTAATTATTGACATCCTTTTGATAAATCCGCGCATAGGTGTCAAATTCCAATTGCATCCTGGTCCGCTGCTCCCACTCAAAACAGATATCGTCAATAGTATTGAAGGCATCGTCCGTATCGGGGATTTTGATAATCAAACCATCGGTATTGGACTGAATCAACTCGCAATGCCCCTCTAATTTTTCGATTAGATCTAAAAGTAACAATTGCCCACCGACACAGACGTTATTGGCTTGCCGTGGGTCATACAGGGCGTTATATTTGTCCTTCATTGCCCCGTATGTGCTGTTGAGGACGATTTTAAGCGGTGCCTGCATGGGATTCTTATCGTGCTTATATTTGATTCTCAAATCCCGGATTTCCCGGTATTTGTCTGGATTGGCCATATTCCGGCTCCCGAATCCATACTCAATCATAAGAGCCGGGTAATAACTGGCCACGTCCACATTGAGATAGACGCCCTCTCCACTATACTTAGGTATCGCCCCATGGAGTCCGCCCCATCTAAAACTGTGGGG
This sequence comes from Eubacterium aggregans, assembly GCF_900107815.1. Lineage (GTDB taxonomy): Bacteria > Bacillota > Clostridia > Eubacteriales > Eubacteriaceae > Eubacterium_O > Eubacterium_O aggregans. Next base: position 13,949 of record NZ_FNRK01000003.1, on the reverse strand, counting down.
GACCCCGGCGACGTCAATACTAAGCTCTTTGGAGTAGTTGTGATTGACTGGGTTTAAATACCAGTCCAGGACATTTTTATATTTCCCCAATCTGAGAGTATCCGGGATAATCAAATCCCACTCGTCATCGTGCTTTTTTTTGGTGCAATTGAGGATTTTAGCCGATAACTGGGCCTTGGTTTTACCAACATCTGTCAGTGGGAGCTCAAAGGCTTTGATGAGCCCCATAACGCTGTCAAACTCTTCCCGCATCCGACAAAACACTTCCACCGTTTGCTCCACGTCATGGATGCAATATTTGATGGTGTCCTCAATTTCCCCTTGGGTCAATTTGCGATCAATATCAAAGGGAACGGACGTTTCCCGAATGTCGCTGCCCATGTAGCCCTCTAGCTGCTTAAGCCCCATAAACGGCGGCATGATGTCAAAATTAATGAGCGGTATTTTGTAAAAAAGCTGGCTGAATTGCCCTCCCTTCTGGCCTTTGACGATGATAAAATCATTGATTTCCTTTGGATTGAATCCACAGAGGATGCCTTTAAAAATCCATTGATCATAATTCCGGCTGTTATATCCGATGAAGATATCCTCTTTGTGCGCATTATAAAACTCTTCCAGGGCATCTTTGTCGTTGACGATGGAGGTTGTTTTCTCATTGATGACATCAATGAGCACTACCATCCAGTCATATTTAAAAACTTCGAAGTCATAAAAAATCATGCTTTAACCTCATCTTCCCACGCAACACCGATGTAATCCAGGACCCCCCCCATCCAACGTCATACATCCAATAATGCCACTCTTTTGGATTGTCTTCCCGCAGTCGATCAAAGCGATGGGGGCGTTTTTCCAGGTGGATGCCAAACCCGCACATTGAGCACCCTGTCCTCTGGGCTCTGGTAGTCCTCAGCGTCCCGTCAGAATCCCGGACAATTTCACCATAAATTCTTGGAACCGGAACCTCCAACTCCAACGCCAACTGCAATAAATCTTGTCGGTTAAAAATAGCAAATGGTGCCGACCGGGTGACCGTCTTACCGTAGTAGTTACACCCATGCTTGACGAGCGCCATTTCACGCTGTCCTCCTTCAGATGCCATGAGGCCTAAAAAAGGGCTACTCTTATGCTCTCTTGCCCAATCATTACAAGGTTTTTCTTTAAGGTAATAGCAGCATTTATTACTGACTAAAAATGGAGCTGTTTGATAATCTGTATCATATTTCTCGTTTTCTGGACCACCGAAGAGATTGAGCCACTTTTGGGGTAACCGCATCCGGGTACCTTTACGGTACCCACCTTGCTTGCCACAGTCCCCGGTAATGATGGCATTTCTAACCGTTTTATTTTTTTCTGTCGGATTCTGGAGTAGGGCGATTTTGCTAGCAACCTGTTTGGAGATGACTGGAAATCCAAACTCACTGATTACTTTTGCCTTGCTTTTGATAGGCTTTAGCTTAATGACACCAATCCCGTCATGAATTTGTTGAATGCTTTTGTCCTCCAGCTGAGACACCGATATAGCCGGCACATCAATCCCAATGGATCGGAGGAAAAGAAGTAAAGTGATGCTGTCGAGTCCGCCGACTGAAACGTGGCAGTTCTCAACCGTGTCATAAAACTCTTGGGCCCTTTGTGCTGCGTGCTGAACCTTAGCCGGATATGGCAAAGATTGCTTTTGCCTAAACTCATACGATTCCATTATAATTTCCTCCCATCCTCAATAATATCCTCACCCAACGCCCGCTCACAGTTAATGACCGCTTGCTCATAATAAGACTCTTTGAGTTCCACACCAACCGTTCGGCGGTCCATCCTAAGCGCCACATAATTAGTGCTGCCAATGCCAGCAAATGGATCCAGCACGATGTCCCCCGGATTCGTCCACAATTCCAGACACCGGGCAATTACATCCAACTGCAACGGGCAAATGTGCCGCTCGTCCTTCTCGTCCCTGGCATCCGTCCGGTTAAGAGTGTTAGACTGCCGGATATCCATCCACACCGGGCTGGCATAACGCCGCCATACTTGATGGCTATACACTGGATTATTGTTATATTTTTCGTGCTTCTCAACGGCTTCGTCGTCTGGTTTTTCCTGTTCTGTTTTTTCACCCTCTGGCTCGTGGTCACCATAAAATGTGGTAAACCCATCGGGATGGTTAATCATCTCCGGGTTATCCCCGGGTTTACGCATCGTGATAATATAATCCGGTAGGCCTTGGCGGCACATGGCGCTGTCCTTGACAATCTGCTTATGGAGCAGCCCCAGGGCATGGGTCCGGGTGGCTTCCACCAGCGGATCCTTCCACACAGTCACCCGGCTGTGATAAATAAATCCAAAATCCTCAAAGGTGCGAATCAATTTCCCTGGGAAGTCCTTCACCCCGATATAGCCGTCCCGGCTTTTCATCGCCGGCAAATCCATGCAGTGGAATGATAATAACCGCCCAGGCATCGTCACCCGATAAAGCTCTTGGATCAGATACTCAAAATGATGGTAAAACTCATCGTCTCCACGACTATTGCCCATATCCCGGTTACTGTTGCTGTAGGTGTATAAACTGGCAAAGGGTGGGCTAAACAGACTGTAATGGACGCTGTCATCCGGGATTCCCTCCAGGACTTTAATGCTGTCCCCGTTGTACAGGCTGTACCATTCATTGACTTTTTGGTTAAGCACTCTCATAAAATTCCTCCCAATCTGGCAGACTCATCATTACTTCTGGTTCATATGGCGTGACCATGCGGGCAGTCTGCTTGAGATTATTTTTTGTAATCTCTTTGGTATACTCGATCGTGGCCTCTTGCATTTTCTTGGCATCGGTCTCTTTGCGCTCGATATTGGATTTCACCGCCCCTTCCCGGGCTGATATGATGATATAGACATCCACAGGTTGATCCTGTCCGAACCGCCAACACCGCCGCATGGCCTGGTAATATTTTTCGTAGCTGTCCGACAATCCAACAAATACCATCTTGTGGCACTGCTGCCAATTCATCCCAAATCCTGCAATGGATGGCTTTGTAATCAGGCATTTAACCAGGTCATCGGAAAACTCACTCATAATGTCCATCTTGTACTGGGCCTTATCGGACCCCCGAACCTGGAAGCTGTCCTCGATTCGGTCATATAACCCCTGACTCTCAGCGTTGAGGTCACACCAAACCAGCCATTGGTCATCACTTGCGTTAATCAAATCGGCTGCCGCCTGACAGCGTAAATCCAGGGTATCTTTGCGGGCCTTACGTCGCTCTGTAAGGGTTAATGCCTCATCAATGGCAATGTCACCATCCACGATAATCTCATGGATATTTAGTGGCGGCAAATCATAACCAGTAACCTCGTATCCCAGGGATTTTGGATTGTCCATAAACACAGACCACCCCGCCATCCACTGCCAAAAGATATCCTCCGCATGACGTTTCAAACGCCATTTTGAGGTATTTCCACTATCGTGGACAAAGAATGTGGCTAACATCTCATTCCGGCTCATCACATCCAAAAATTCGGCATGATTTCCTAGCTCCATGTAATCATTAGGCGCCGGGGTAGCCGTACAGGCCAAACGATACCGGCAGCCTCTAAAAGCATCGATGATAGCGGTCCTGACCTTGCCTGTGAAGCTTTTAAGGATTGACGATTCATCCAGGACGACGCCTTTAAAATGCGTGGCGTCAAATTTGGCCAATTTTTCATAATTGGTGATATTGATACCGGGTACCACATCCGCCTGAGACTCACAAACCTGGACCGCTATACCAAACGCTTGACCCTCTCGTTTTGTCTGCTCTGTGACGCTCAGAGGGGCTAAAATAAGCACATCCCCGCCACAGTACAGGTGGACTTGATGCGCCCACTCCAACTGCATGATGGTTTTACCCAGTCCGCAATCCGCAAAGATGGCAGCCCGCCCCTTGAACAATGCCCACCGCACGATATCCCGCTGAAAATCATAAAGTTTGGGATTGAGAGTTAAATCACCCTCAATCCCGGCACTCATCATGATTTCATTTTTACGGTTTAAAAATGTCTCATAATCTTTCATTATTCATAAATTTCAATGACTTCGTAATTCCGGAAGCCTTTATTGTTTTCCTTGATTTCCAGTAAAAATTCCACCCCGTCCATACATTCCGCCACATCCAATAACATTTCGTTGAAGGCTTCCCAGTCTGAGCCATCACAATCGATGGGAGCTTCTGTTTCAAGAGATTCCAGGAATTTCAGCACAATGTCAATCTGGAAGCCCTGGGTGAGGACCTGATTCCAGAAGATCAGGCGGCCTTTATTGGTGTCGGATACTACCTTAAAGCAAAAGCTTGCCATGGGTGCCCCCGGGTTTTTAGATTTTTCTCCGGTGAGCTTGAGTTCCAGGGAGTTTAAGGCCACCTCGTATTCCCCCGGGGGGAGCTCTTCAAAACTCCCCCCATTCTTGCGGGCTTCCTTGGCATCTTCATTCAGACCTTTCAGGTCATATTCACGGTTCAGTTTTTTAAAATCAATAGTCATTTTATATCTCCTCGTCAATTAGTCTCTTGCTTTACGGGTTCTTCTGGTACGTTTAGGGGATTCTTCAATTGGTTCGGCATCGTCATCATCCACGGGTTCTGTCATTAATCGCTCAAATACAGCCTTTGTAATTTCCTGGGTGTATTCGTCATCCGGGGCTTTATCAAATGGTGTTTTACACACGCATCCACTGGTGGGATCCATCCAATACTTATTCTCACGGATAAATTCATCGTTACCTCCACCGGGTGTCCAGTTTTTTTCAGCCTCAGCGAGTGCGATATTAAATGCATCCTCACAAATTTCATCGGTAAATCCATCGTCCGGCTCTTCATCACCCACAGTTTTGGTGACACACCCTGATACAGGATCAAGCCAATACTTCACCTCATCTACCGGTTTAGTTTTCCGGCTCCGGCGGGTCTTTGGTTTTTCCTCTACCTTTTCTTCTGCTTGCGGTTCCTCTTGTTGGGGTTCTTCCACCAGGATTTCATCTTTCGTTTTTCTGGACCGTCTGCGTTTAGGCTTTTCTTCTTCCACTACTTCCGCTTTTGTTTCTTCTTGGGTGACTGGTTCTTCTGGTGCTTCATTGATTTGTTCATCATTGATTGGTTCTTCTTTCTTTGCCCGTCTCCCACGCTTTTTAGGCTGCTCTTTAGCAATACCGCCTTTAAGGGCTTCCCCATAGACCTCCATTAAAGCTTCATAGTCCAGCGGGATCTCACAGTCCTCAGCCTTAAGGCGTCCGCCACCGAAGATAACCTCATCGGATTTAAAATTAAGTGTCCGTACATTCCCATCTGTGACCACCCGGGCAACGATATCCACCATCCCAGAGACCTTATTGGCTGTTTTTTCCTGGATGTTTGGCTTGATTGCCGTGATTTTGTCCCCGGATTTTTTGGTAATATCTTTGCTGGTATCCTCATGGCTAATGAGCACGATGTTTTCGTAATCCAGATTCATAAGGCGCTTCATGGTACTTAAAAACTGAGTCCGCACGTAGTCCCAGGCTTTAAAGCTATTGTCGCTCTCATGCTCAATGCCCAATTTGTTGTAACACCAAATCCGGCAATGCTCGTAGGTATCCTCTAAGAGGTCAACCACGATGGTTTTAAAGTCATTGTCCTTTTTCTCAAGCTCCGTAATGGCATCCTGGAACACCTCCCATGCTAATGTGGTAATGGTCCTTCTCCCGTCAACCTCAACACTGTTTTTAATGGGGATGTAAGGCGCATCCACAAATTTGATGTTGCCGTCCGTATTGAGCATTAAGGGGTCCGGGAATTGATTGGCCAGGGTGGTCTTCCCGCTAAAGGGAGCCCCGTAAATCCAAATGGTTTTTTTAGATACCTTGTCCAGTGTTCTGCGTTCATTCTTTGGTAAAATCATGTAATCTATGTCCTCCTGACAATATTGTTTGTAATCACACCAGTTGCATAAATAGCCCCCGGTCTTAACATCAAAATCCTTGCACTCCAGGATGTGCTTAATCTCCTGGTAAAACTTAACGACTCTCTCCGGCTCATAATTCACCGGGAGTAAGTGCGGCTCCACATCGTGACATTTTGCAATGATGCGGCTGCGATAGGCGTATAATGACTCTTTATCTCCCTGCCTGATCCCGACTTTGGGGACCATGACATAGTACAGATTTCGGATTTTTCGCCTCGTTTGACTCTCATAAAAGTGTTTGTACTCTGTGAGCTGCCCGGAATCTTTGTACCGGTCATCACTGTTGGAGTATTTGAAGTCGTACAGGTCATACACCGGCACCATCCGGCGCCGAACCTTAACCTCATCCACCTGGACCAGGTAATCCATATAACCGATAAAATCAGAGGTCATAATAGATTGCTCAAACACTCCACCTGGAGGCAATAATGCCTTGGTCCGTGGAATCATCTCAGCCAGTTTAATGGCCTCATTAATGTGTGCATCGGTGATGATGGGGTAATTGCCATAATACTCAGCAATCGCCGCATCAACGCCTTTTTCCAGCCCTGTGTGGAGGGCCGTCCCTAAAAACAGCGCATTGGATGGGTTATCATCCGGCAGCGTTTTAAGCTTATCGATATACCGTAATTTATATCGATATTTACATTGGGTGAACAGGTCCACCCTGGAATGACTAAACTGCATCTATTCCACCAACCTTTGGCCACAGGAAACGCAGCACTTATCGTTCGGTAGAGATAGAAGGTTGACTTCTCCACACCTTCCACACACATAGGTAAAACCTTCAAACTCTTTAGATTCCGGAATTTCTTTCTCCAGGGCATCGATTGCCAAATCAAGCGACTCTGATAAAAACGGTTCTTTCTTCTTCAGATTGTTTAAATCACGACTTGCAATTTCAATTTTCTTTTTTCGTGTTATCATCCAAAATCTCCATAATTAATTTTTTAAAGCTCTCGTAGCCATTAGGGTAAAGCACCATCCCAATGCCCCCGGCATCTTTAATTTTGTCAATGTTCCAAAGCTGGAGGGGTGTCGGTTTCCCCCTTTCGGCTTTGAGCTCGATCCCTAAAAACAATCCATCGCAACAGACCAGTAAATCCGGTATCCCGGACCGCTGCATCCCACCGCCCCAGGTTTTCAGTACCCAGCAACCACGGCCCTCTAAAAACCGTCTCACCTTGAGCTCAAACTGCTTCTCAGTCGCCATCAATCAGTGAGGACAGTTCCAACAGCTCCCGCCGCAGGATTCTGATTTTATTTTTCATGAGCTGTTTGGTGGGCAGCCTATCAAGCTTTAGGTTTTTCATAGCCACAAACTCATTTACTCTTGTGTTCGATGGGTTCGGGTCATTTTTAACCCTGGTCAATTCCGCATCATAAGCCTTCAAAACTTCGTGATTGTCAATCACTGAGTTCAGGATGCCAGATGCTAATTCTAGTTTTAAATCAATATTTTCACATTTTCTTGCAGTCATCTGCAATCTCCTTCAAATCTGTAAATTTGTACATATACTCACAAGGGTTTGACTCATCCGTCACTGTTAAAATCGGGATAAAATTATCATGTAACACCTCTCTGGTCCGGCAACCCAGAACCCCTGGGCAATCACAGCATTTTATAGCCATTACTTCCTCTACCAGATCATAAAAATCATCCTGGGCTAGATTAAAGACCGGGTCACCGTACTTTCTGACGGGTTCCAGCTTTGGCACATAGTTTTTGACTTTCACCTTTAGCCGGTCATCGCTCTTCTTATCGATGCGCTCTTTAGCGTGGTGTATATAGCGTTTGGTGTATGTTCTGAGGTATTTCAGGTCTGTTTTTTCTTCCTTGCTGATATCCTTTTTTAGTATCTCGTCAATGTTTTCCAGCAAATGCGCCAATGATACTAAAGTAGTAATTTCACAGGTGGATATATAACTTTTCATTTCACTGTAAACCGCACATACCCCTTGCGGGTGGTCACCTTTGGATAGTCCATCACGAGGTCTTCGTAGTCCACCGGTTCAGCTGCTTTAAATGCCTTCAGATCCACGGTCTTACTGGTGACAGATGGGACGCTAGTTATTTTGATAAACTCATTATCAATGGATTTGATGCCATGCTCTTTCATGAGTGTTTCCAAGCTAGACTTCACTTCATCGATTTGCTTGTCGATAACCTTCTTGGATTCCGTCAGTTTGACCAAATCCGCAAAAGCCTTAATTCCAGCCTCGTTAAAGGCCACCTCATTGGGGTTAAGTAATTCGTTATTCACAGTCATCGTCATCTACCTCATTTTCTTCATCGTTCGCCGATACAAGGCCGTAAACAAGGCATGTTGTTATTGCTTTTTTATCCATATTGATGGATTCAGAAAGCAAGTCCTCAATTTTATCTACTGCAAGAATAATTTCAGTGATGATCGTTTCAAAGTCTCCTTTACAATCAATCTCCAATTTTCCTTCTGGGTCATCTGAATAAATCTTAATCATTTACAATACACTCCCTTAAAAATAATATTTCATCAAAATTTTTCCGTTGCTTCAAAGTTTTATAAATCTTTTCCTCCACGCTATCTGTGGTGGTGAGGTAATAATAAAAACAGGTCTTTTTCTGCCCGATCCGGCGAATGCGGGCCTTAGATTGGTCAAATAACTCCCATTGTAAAGGTGGGCTTAAATACACAATCCTCCGGGCCTTTTGAAGATTTAATCCCATGGCCCCGGCTTGATACTGCACAAAGGTGATACTGCGCTCACAGTTTTCGTAAGCCGTTAGATTAACTGCCTGGCCATTGACTGCGGATACTGGGCGATTTAAATGCTTAACTGCATCGTATGCTTTGATATACTCAGCCGTAAAATTGTAAAAAACAATCACCCGGTCATCGGCACTCTCAACCAAATCCGATAATGCAGCGAATTTATCCTCATTGTGATAAGCACAAATCTTGCGGCACCCCAGCATTGTTTTAAGGGGCGTATCCCCTACGATTTCCTCCCCATCCACAATGACGATGCGGTCATTGATAAATTGTTTGTGTTGAGCGGGAGGGTTAATCTTAATCACCTGGTCATTGACATCGGGTAATTTAAGAGCATCTTCTGTCTCCATAAACACGGCTCCATAATCGGCCAGCTTGCGCTTTAATCGATCAATGTTTTTATACCCAACAACTTGCTTGTGCCACATCCCATCCGTTGTTTTAAATGACTCTGTGACGCAATATTGCTTGTAAAACAGGCTTTTGGATATGGGCCACCCCAACATATGGATTTGGGATAAAAACAGCTCATAGCGTCCACCGCAGGGGGTTCCCGATAACAAAATCAATCCATCGTACTTCAGCTTTTTAATAAATTTGGTTACCTTGGCGGTATCGTGCATGATTTTGGATGACTCATCCAGCATCAGAGTAAAACCGCTCATTTTTTTAAATTCAGGACGCCGCCACACCAGTTCATAATTGATGACAATCACCCCGGGTTGTATTTCGGCGTCTTTTTTGGTATAATCAGTCACATTAAGATGTGGATAGTAAGCCGTGATGTGATTGATCCAATCACCCACCTTCGACTTTTGGCACACCAGCAGATTGTATTCGGCGGCTAACCTGACCATCTGCTCGGCACCTGTAAAAGTCTTGCCTAGTCCCATCTTGAGATAATGGGCGCATTTCATGCGTCCTTTTGTTTGCTCCAGGACATCCTCCTGGTGGGGATAAAACTCAATCATCTTCGTACTCAACGACGATTTCCACTTGACTGATAGCAAAATTAATCAGTGTTTCCACGACATCGACGATCGGCGTGTTAAGATCATGGGCTAACTCTTTCACCATCGCATGTGTTTGGTCGGTCACATTGAGCAGCCGACAAGGTGGCGTCGATCTTTTCCGCTTCTGCATTACCAGTTTTTCCATTAGTCTTCTTCCTCCCATTGACATTCATCATTCAGATTGAGATAATCACACAGATTCGCACAATCATCCGCACGGTCACATTCACAGCAACAGGCATTATTTAATCCACAGGTATTATCGGGACACTCGAATACGTTACATATTTTCATTTTGCATGTCCTCCCAAACCCACACCCCACCGGGTGCCATCACTGCCATCAGCCACTCCCCGCCAATTGCTGGGGTGCTGCGGCTCACATAGACTGCCAGGGCCACCACCAGAGCAGCTGCCGTGGCTACGATATACTTCTTCATGAATCATTACCTTCCAATCAATTCAACTCCCAGACGAGCCTGAACCATAAACAAATAGAAGGGTAACTTTGGGATTTTAGTAATCTGCTGGGACTTTGAATCCTTCTTTCCGTAAATAGCGAATGGGCATCCGCCGTATCTAGCGGAAGTCTTGAGCGTCTCCACATTAACCCCCATGATTGACGCCGCCTCCATGGGGCTGATATCCTTGCTGGACTTATCCCGATCCATCGCCTCGTTGAGCTCAGCAAGCTGGGCAGCGATGGATTCAGGGAGTTCCAGGGTTACCATTTGGGTCATGATAGGTATCCTTTCTTGCGTTTCCGTAAGTATCATGCAAAAAAAATTGGAAATGGGTTCTCAATCTTTAAAAATGGAATTAAATCATTAATCTCCTTTCTTGAAAAATCCCCATCCCGCTTGATTTTACGATACAAAGTGGCTTCGTTGATTCCTAAATGTTCGGCAACTTGTTTCATTGTTACCCCGGACATGATTACACTAATTTTGAAAGCTTTTTCATCAAACATTTTCTATCACCTCCTTTCTTGCGTTTCCGTAAGTAAATAATACATCACATTTTTTATAGTGTCAATACGCCAATGCAATTTTTTTTACTTTTTAGCTTTATATATTGCATTTATGCAAGTATTGATGTATAATGCACTTATGAACGGAGGTCATCATGAACGTTAAAGAAATCTTAAAAGACGCCCGTCTTTCCCACGGATTCACGATGAAAGAATTAGCAGAAGAAGTCGGAGTTAGTGAAGCCACAATATCCAGGTGGGAATCCGGCAATATAGAAAATATGAAACGTGATAAAATCGCATCGGTTTGTAAAATTTTAAATATACATCCATCTGTGATCATGGGATGGGACGATAACGTTATTCCGTTTAAAAGAACAAAATGTGAGTATACAGAAATAGATGTTCTCGGATCCGTCCCCGCTGGAACTCCAACAGAAGCCATGGAAGATGTTGTTGGACAAGTGGACATACCATCATCTTGGTTAGATTGTGGTGACCAATATCGTGCTCTTAAAGTCAAAGGTGATTCGATGTACCCAATGTACATCGAAGGTGATACTGTCATTCTTAGAATCCAACCAGATTGCCATAACAGACAAGACGCAGTCGTATTTGTTAATGGATATGATGCAACGCTAAAAAAAGTCATTAAAAATGACGATGGGACGATTACCCTTAAAGCGATAAATCCAGAATGGCAAAGTAAAACCTACGGGCCCGGGGATGAGGAAATAAAAATTTTCGGTGTTGTCGTTGAATTGAGAAGGGGGTTTTAAGCAAATGGAAAAGATGTTTATTGTCTCAGGGAGCGTTACCGAATGGATTGACAAATCAGAACAAGCCCTTAAAATATGCGGTTTTGAGGACATCACCGCTTACGGATTACGTGGATATATCGAATCCACGTATGATAAATTTGACAGATTTAATATCAATATTAGTCAACAACTAGACGGTAAAGTAAAAATTGAGATTGATACGGAACGGGAAGAGATGATTCCTTATTTTAAAGAAACCGTTGCAGCTTTATTCAAAGGAAGTCACACCCAACAACCACAATCATCACCCACAGTGAAAGAAACAAATAGTAATATCCATAGACTCAGAGATTTCGAAGATATTCAGAATATGGGGAATGTCAAACAAACTCCCCAACAAAGATATCAAAGTAGCACCATAGCGAAAAATCGCTTTAATTTTGGAGGTTGTGTAAAAATTGTTTTAATTTTTTTCGGAGTTATATTTTTGATAATTATGTTGTACAGTTGCTTTAGCACAGGAACGACGACTGTAAAAAACATTAAGCTGGAGGATTGTCAAAATATACCTTATGAAGATTTAGCACGATCGCCCGATCAATATAAATCACAAAGCATCACCATCAGTGGAACGGTTATACAAGTGATTGAAAGTGGGTCAGATTACCAATACAGAGTAGCGGTTGATGGTAACTATGACGAGATTTTTTTCGTAAGTTGCAAAGGAGTATCCAGTAATAACAGGGTTCTACAAAATGACACCGTACAATTCTGGGGAGCGTATAATGGTTTGATTACCTATGATTCTGCATTGGGTGGTCCAATCACAATTCCTAGCTTAATAGCATCTGGTTATAATATTTTAAACTAAAATAAAAAAAAAACGCCGCCCCAGTGCTACCAACACTGAGACGGCTTGACATACCGGGACCAGGATGGTCACAATACGCCTTAGACAAGCATAATTGTACCATCCAGCCCGGGTTTTTACAATAACCCCGGGTATTTTTATGCCCAAAATTAAATGGAGGTACGATTTTATGGCAAAGAAAAAACGAATTGAACGGAAAGTGGTTGTTGACACCGATCTATTTGGTAAACCCATCCGAAAAAGTTTTTATGGTTTTACCAATCGGGAGATTGACGAAAAAGTTAGGGCGTACCAAAAGAAGATACTCCTGGAAGAGGAAGAGCTGTCCAATATCACATTTGAAGAATATTCTGATTTCTGGGTAGAAACTTATAAAGTTGGGGTGGTGTCTGACCTCACTTTAAAAAATAGCTATTACGCCAGCCTGAAGATATTAAATGAGACATTTGGGCAGATGCCCATCCGCACAATTAACCAGGCTCAAATCCAGAAATTTTTTAACACCAACAAATGGCGGAATAAATGGCAGGTGAACCGCCTGCATCAAATCTTAAAGGCAGTCTTTGATGCCGCCATCCAGAATGATGTCATTAAAAAAAGCCCGGTGGTCAACATTCGCAAGACTTCAGCCACCCCAAAAGGTAAACAGGCCTACACCAAAGAGGATTATCGCCGTGTCCTGGAATATGCCAAAACCCACCCAGATGGCATTGGCCCTTATATCATTTTAAAAACCGGTTTGCGCCGGGGAGAGCTGTGTGGACTCAAATGGTCTGATATCGATATGAATACCATGGTCTTAACCGTTAATCGCTCTATCACTTTTGAGGATGGGCATCCCATCATCAATAAGGGTAAGACCGTTAATGCTCTGCGTCAGATACCTATAGATTCAGAATTTTGTGCCTTTTTATCGACTTTTAATAAAAAGACAGGTTATGTTATAGGTAAGGACCATAAAAAGCCTGCAAACCCGCACAATTATAACGCTAGGGCCTACGCCAGATTTATATCGGATCTATGCGATGACCTGCCAGACATTCCCCGACTCACATTACATGAGTTACGCCACACCTATGGGACGATTTTATATCAGATTGGTACACCCCTGGATACCATTGCCGATGTCATGGGACACGGCGACATCCAGCTAACCAAATCCATCTATGTGCATAGCACCGTGGAAGATGCCAGATGCCGAATTGATTTTACTAAAATCCCTTAATCTGTACGACAATTTTACGACAAAAGTACGACAAAACAGGCGATTAATAAGCAATAATTATAAAGATTTACTAATAAAAAAAGCTCCCAGTCAAACGACTGAAAGCTTTTATTTATGCGGTTTTCCGCTTCATATTAAGATGGAGCGGGTGAAGGGAATCGAACCCTCGTAACCAGCTTGGGAAGCTGGGGCTCTACCATTGAGCTACACCCGCAGGATGTATGGAGGTGCTACCCAGAATCGAACTGGGGATAGAGGTGTTGCAGACCTTTGCCTTACCGCTTGGCTATAGCACCATATGGAGCGGAAGACGAGATTTGAACTCGCGACCCTCGCCTTGGCAAGGCGATGCTCTACCACTGAGCCACTTCCGCTTAAATTACTATTTTTTCT
>NZ_FNRK01000006.1 GCF_900107815.1 Eubacterium aggregans | reverse complement strand
AGAGGTATAATTTCATATGACCCATTAGCTCAGTTGGTAGAGCATCTGACTTTTAATCAGGGTGTCGGGCGTTCAAGTCGCCCATGGGTCACCATCGATAGTTCAAGAGCCCACAAGGCTCTTTTTTTAAATTCTTTAATTTTAAATTAATGTAGGAGGACCCATGTATTCAGATTTTCATCTACATACGGCTTTCAGCGACGATTCGGACTATGCGATGCAATCATCCATCGAACAAGCAATTGCGCTTGGTCTTGAAGAAATTGGCTATGCTGAACATCTTGACTATGGGATTGATAATGTGGATCAGTGTGATATTCCTTTATATTTAGAAACGATTGGGGACTATCAAAAAAAGTATAAAGACCAGATTGTAATTCGCCAGGGGGTTGAGTTTGGTATTCAGGCTCACACAATTTCGGAATATCAGAAAACCTTTGATGCCTATCCCTTTGATTTTGTCATTTTATCCATCCACCAAATTAACAATCAGGAATTTTGGCGCAATGAATACCAAGAGGGTAAACCCCGTGGCGCTATATTGGAGGGATACTACGATGAACTATTTTCTGTTTTATCCCAATACAATGATTATAGCTTTTTAGGGCATGTCGATGTCATCAATCGGTATGTGGAACGGGGCCCCTATCTAACGCCGCGAAACCGTGATCAAATCGCTGAGATTTTTAAACATATCATCGAGAAGGGGAGAGGGATTGAGGTCAATACCTCATGCTATCGTTATGGTCTGAAGGATTTAACCCCTTCTCGGGAGATCATCCGTCTTTATAGAGAGTTAGGTGGTGAGATTATTACCATTGGCTCTGATGGACATAACCAGGAGGAGTTGGGGTTTAAGATTCTCGAAACCCAAAATGAATTAAGGGAAATGGGGTTTAAAGCGATTTATACCTTTAAAGAGATGATGCCAGTGGGTCATTTGCTGTAAGGTTTCGTTAAAATGAAAATATTACTTGTCAAGTTGTAAAATTTGCAGTAAAATTAAATGAACGCATTAAGATGAACGACCATCCGGGGCTTCACCCCGGTTTTTTGTTGATTTAATTCCTTTATAAAGGTAGGTAACTATGAAAGAACAACAGCCCATTATTAATATTGCTGTCATCGCCCATGTCGATGCTGGTAAATCGACTCTCGTGGACGCCCTTCTGGGACAAAGCGGCGTCTTTCGTGAAAATCAGGAGGTCGTTGACTGTATTATGGACAGCAACGATTTAGAGCGAGAACGCGGGATTACCATTTATTCAAAGAATTGTTCCATCATGCATGGTGATATTAAGATTAATATTGTCGATACGCCGGGACATGCCGATTTCTCGTCCGAAGTAGAACGAATTTTAAAAACGGTCGACACTGTGATTTTGTTGGTAGACTCCAGCGAAGGTCCCATGCCACAGACCCGTTTCGTCCTGAATAAATCCTTGGAACAGGGACTACGCCCCATTCTGTTCATCAATAAGATTGATAAAAAGGATCAACGCGCCGAAGAAGTGGTCGATGAAGTTTTCGACTTATTCGTCGAGTTAAAAGCAAATGACGAACAATTAGATTTTCCTATCCTTTATGGTGTGGCCAAGGAAGGAATCGCTAAATATGAAATGGAGGACGAAAGTACGGATTTGACTCCGCTTTTTGATACCATTGTTAAGCACGCCGGAGTTCCTGAGGATTTAAGTTTAGAGCCACTCCAAATGCAGATTTCGACCTTAGCCTATGATGATTATATCGGACGTTTAGGAATTGGCCGGGTATCTTATGGGACCATTCACGCCGGGGAAAACCTGGAGGTGGTTAAACGGGATGGTAGCTTTGAAAAAGTCCGTGTGGGTCAGATCTTTGTATATCGGGGATTATCTCGGGTGGAAGTCAAAGAAGCTAAGGCTGGAGATATTGCCGTTGTTTCTGGGATTCCAGATATCTCCATTGGAGAAACCATTGGTGAAGTCAACCAAGTCCAGCCCATGGAATTAATCGAGATTGAAGAGCCAACCCTGTCCATGAATTTCCTTGTTAACTCATCACCCTTTGCTGGAAAAGTGGGTAAATTTGTGACTACCCGCCACATTAAAGCTCGATTGGAAAAAGAGCTTGAGGTCAATGTTGGGATGACGGTTGAGCCACTTCCAGACACCACTGAAGGTTATAAGGTATCGGGTCGTGGGGAGCTGCACCTTTCTATTTTGCTTGAAAACATGCGCCGGGAAGGCTATGAAATTTCGGTTTCCAAGCCAGAGGTTATTATGCACCGGGATGAAAATGGTAAGAAGCTGGAACCGGTAGAACAAGTTGTAATAAGCGTACCGGATGAATATTCTGGAGCCGTCATTAATAAGCTTAATCTTCGGAAGGGATTAATGGTAGGGATGTCCTCAGATGAAGGATGGACCAACTTGGAATTCAACGTCCCGACCCGAGGCCTTTTGGGATATCAGAGCGAGTTTATCAATGATACCCACGGTGAAGGTACCCTGGTTCGTCGATTCAATTCCTTTGAACCATATATGGGAGAAATCCCAGGTCGTCAGAATGGGGTGTTGATTTCTGGTGTTGCCGGAGAAACCATGGCCTATTCCCTGTACAATTTAAGTGATCGTGGAATTATGATGGTAGGACCGAGCACACCGGTCTACGAAGGAATGGTCATTGGGATTAATAACCGAAGTGACGATATGGTGGTGAACCCCATCAAGAACAAGAAGCTGACTAATACTCGGTCATCGGGCGCTGATGATGCTTTGAAACTCATTGATCCAAAAATCTTTACTCTTGAGGAAGCCTTGGAATTCATTGAGGATGATGAGCTGGTGGAAATTACACCAACGGATATTCGCATTCGGAAGAAGATTCTTTCTGAATTGGATCGTCGTCGTTTCAGACGGAACTAATCATAAAGAGAGCCAGAACAGTTAATCGCTGTATCTGGCTCTTTGTGGTTTATAAATTAATTCTGTGTTTGAGGCTTTTCCATCGCACGATTAATGGCAGAAACCAAGGCTTTGACGGAGGCCACGATAATATCATTATCGATACCGGCTCCCCAGATAGTGCCATTGCCTTCTAAGGTGATACCTACATAGGCAACCGCTTTAGAAGTAGAACCATGTTCCAGGGCATGTTCTCCGTATTTTAAGTCTGTGTAGGGAGTGTTCATGATGCCCTTGATCGCATTGCATACAGCGTCGAATCGGCCATTGCCTTCTCCGGAACAGGTGCTTTGTACACCGTCCCGTTCAACCACGACATCTGCTTGCATCCGGCCTTCAGGCAGCTGGGTGAAATGGTACTCTGGCAGAGAAAAGCGTTCATCTTTATTCACATAGGTCGTGCTGAAGATATCGTACACTTCTTCTGCAGAAAGCTCTTTATGCTTATTGTCTGAAACGTCCTTAACGGTATAGCCCAGGTCTTCACGCATAAGTTTTGGCAGATCGTAGCCATATTTTTGTTCCAGAACATAGCCGATACCGCCCTTGCCGGATTGGCTATTAATTCGGATCACGTCCTTTTCATAAATTCGGCCTAAGTCCGTGGGATCGATGGGAAGATAGGGGACGGTCCATTTATTGGTGTGCTGTTCCTCCCGGTAGTTCATACCCTTGGCGATGGCATCCTGATGGGAACCGGAGAAGGCGGCGAAAACCAGAGCCCCACTATAGGGCTGGCGTTCGTAGACGTGCATCCGGGTGTTGCGTTCATAGGCTTCGGTGATCTCTGGTAGATTATTGAAGTTCAGCTTGGGGTCCACACCATGGGTGTACATATTCAAGGCCAGGGTAACAATATCGACATTCCCTGTCCGCTCTCCATTGCCAAAGAGGGTCCCCTCAATGCGATCTGCTCCAGCCAGTAACCCCAGCTCAGAATCGGCTACGGCACAGCCCCGGTCGTTATGGGGATGGAGGGATACAATGACATTTTCCCGATAGGCCATATTATCACACATATATTCAATCTGGCTGGCGTAGACATGGGGGAGTGACATGGATACGGTAACGGGGAGATTGATGATGACCTTATGATCAGCGGTGGGCTGCCACACATCAAGAACGGCGTTACAGATATCCAAGGCGAAATCCACCTCGGTACCGGTAAAACTTTCCGGGGAGTATTCAAATTGGAAATTTCCCTGGGTTTCTGCCGCTAAATCCCTGAGCATCATAGCACCGTCTACAGCAATTTTAATAATTTCTTCCTTTGATTTTCGAAAGACCTGTTCCCGTTGAGCCAGGGAGGTTGAATTGTAGAGATGAACGATGGATTTTTTACAGCCTTCCAGTGCGGCAAAGGTTTTACGGATAATATGTTCCCGGGCCTGGGTTAACACCTGGATGGTGACATCTTCTGGAATGAGGTCTTGCTCAATCAGGGCCCGGAGGAAACGGTATTCTGTTTCTGAGGCAGCGGGAAAGCCAACTTCGATTTCCTTAAAGCCAACGGAAACTAAATATTGGAAATATTCAATTTTTTCATCAAGGCTCATAGGGATGATCAGGGCCTGGTTGCCATCCCGAAGGTCCACGGAGCACCAAATGGGTGCTTCGGTAATATATTCTTTTTCCACCCATTTGTGGGAGGAAACCGGGGGCATAAAATAGCCCCGACTATATTTTTTGTGATTCATCATGATTTTATTCTCCTTTTTCCAAAAAATAACAAAGCCTCTATGTCTAAAAGACATAGAGGCGAAAGTTGACGCTTACGCGGTACCACTCTAATTCACAGCCTATACTGGCTGCCTTTATCAGATACGTCCCAAGGGATTATATCCTTCTGATATAACGGTCAGATGCCGGCGATGCCTACTTGGTGGTTCAGCATGCTACTCCAAGGCCAGTTCAGATATCCGTTCAGTCCGCTTCACATCAGCCAGCGGCTTTCTGTACCTTCTGAAAATCTTACTACTCCCCATCACTGTATTACCAGTATTCTACTTGACATTTTTTTATTTGTCAAGGATAGAATAAAATAAATCTAAAGAAAAAGTTTTCTAGGCAAAGAGGGCAGCGTAAATCAGAACGATGATCCCAAGGACGATCCGGTAATATCCAAAGACCTTGAAATCGTGCTTGCGGATATAGCTCATTAAGAATTTAATGACAAAGACCGATACGATAAAAGCCACGACCATACCGACAATAAGGACTGCGGCTTCTGTTCCAGAAAAGCCAAAGCCGGTGCGGATGAAGAATTTAAGTAGTTTCATCAGACTGGCACCCAGCATAACCGGAACCGCCAGAAAGAAGGAAAATTCTGCGGCGACTTTACGGGATGTTCCTAAAATGGATGCTCCAAGGATGGTCGAGCCTGAACGTGAAGTTCCTGGGATAATGGAGAGCGCTTGGAAGAAGCCGATCCCCAAGGCTGTTTTAAAACTCAGTTCATCCAGGGAATTGATTTTGAACTGTCGGTGCTTATTCCGGTTTTCAATGATGATAAAGGCAATCCCATAGACAATCAGAGCAATGGCGACACTGATAAAATTATAAAAATGGGTATTAAACCAATCATCTAAAGGGAGACCAATGATGGCGGCGGGCAGCATGGCGACGATAATCTTGGCCCACAGATTCCAAGTTTTCTTTTTCTCCACCGGTGTTTTGGTTCCGGAGAAGGGGTTAAGCTTATGGAAATATAGCAGGAGAACAGCCAGAATGGAGCCAAATTGGATGACCACCAGGAACATATCCCAGAAATCCTTTGAAACGTTCATATGGATGAACTCCTCCAATAGAATCATATGGCCAGTACTGCTGATGGGGAGCCACTCGGTAATTCCCTGTACAATACCGAATAAAGCCGCCTTTAAAATTTCGAAAAACATGAACGATGCGTTCCTCGCTTTCTTTAAATTTGAATTTTATTTTACCACAAAGGATCCGAGAAATATATAGATTCAGGATTACAGAATTGTAAGGAATGGATAAAGAGATTCTTTGCTTTACTTCTCCTTAAGTTTTCTTTTATATCCCCTATTTCCTGTGCTATAATAATACTAATTATGTGCAATGGAGGAGACCATTCGAATGAAAGTATCATTTATACATACAGGCGACTTGCACTTGGGGCGCCAGTTTCACTTCAAGCGTAATGGCGACGTGTTTGGAAGCAACAAGCGCACAGATCTTTGGAGGACCTTTGATAAGATTCTGAACACCGCTGAAAAGAATCAAATTGATTTACTGCTAATTGCGGGAGATTTGTTTGATTCCGATGAAATAGAGATTAGCGAAATTAACCGGGCTGCGGATAAATTCAGTAAGCTTAGCATGACAAAGGTGGTTATTTTAGCTGGGAATCATGATTATTATAGCAGTGTCGCGCTATATGGCTTAGTGGATTGGCCAGATAATGTCAACATTCTACATAGTGGTCGGATGGAGTCCATTTATTTTCCTTCTTTAGAAACCGAAGTCTTTGGTTTGAGCTGGGTGAAAAACGCTTACTCCGATATCCCCTTTAAAGGACACCTGGAGCTGGAGGAAGACCGCAATAACATCATGATGCTCCATGGGGACGCTTATAGCCGTGTCTCAGACTTTATGCCACTGAATATCGCGGATTACGATTATTTCGACTATGTAGCCCTTGGGCATTTCCACAAGTATGAGATGCTCACAAAAAGAGCGGGCTATTGCGGTAGCCCAGAAGCCCTTCATTTTGGGGAAACAGGGGACCATGGTGTGATTGTCGGACAAATTGAAAACCACCGCTGTCATACTCAGTTTATAAAAATACAGGAACGTGAATATGTAACTGCTGATGTGGAAATTACCCCTGATTTGAGCATGGACGATATCCTGGAGAAAGTCATCGGCATTGCAGGAGAACAAAAACGCCATCGGGATTTCTTCCGGATCAACCTAGTGGGGTATTGCGACACAGATTTATCCCTGGGTTGGTTGAGCGATGAGCTTCGAAGCCACTTTTATTATTTGGAACTCGATGGAAGCCAATTGGAATACGATTTGGATATCGACGGGATACTAGAGGACAACAAGGATAATATCATTGGACGCTTTATCCAGGAAATGCGGCGCTTTGGGGATGATCCCGTGGCAAAAAAAGCCCTTTATTACGGTTTGGAGGGTGTTCTGAAGGAAAGGGGTACCAAATGAAAATTAAAACACTCAACCTCATCGCCTTTGGAAAATTCCATAACAAAACCATTGAAATTTCTGATGGTTTCAACCTGATTTACGGTGGCAATGAGGCTGGAAAATCAACAATTCAGCATTTTATTGAAGGAATGCTCTTTGGCTTTTATAAGCCCTATCGCAAAAAAAGAACCTATAATGATGATTACTATCGCTTTAAGCCGCGACAAGGGGATCGTTATTTTGGGACCATGATTTTTGAAGATGATAATGGGCAAGATATCCGAATTGAACGAGATTTCCTCAAGGCCAGAGACGGTGTCCGTCTCTTCGACAATGTTACAGGGGAGGATATCACAGAAACATACCCCTATGATAATGTCACCCGTCAATACCAGCCCTTGGGCTTTGGAGGCTTCAGTTCCGTTATGTACAATAACACGGTCAATGTCAAACAAATGGCATCGAAGTCTGAAGAAGAGTTGGCCCGGGAGGTCAATGACCGGTTAGTGGATATGGCGACAGAAACGGGTGATGAACTCTCCGTCAACAAAGTGCTTGACTATCTGGAGGGTAAAAAGAAAGCTATTGGGTCTACTGGAAAAAGCAAATCCAATTATGGAATGACGGTCCGGGAGAAACGCAATCTTGAGGGAATCCTCAGTGAAAGCGAAGCGGTTTATGGGCAGATTCGAATGAACCAAAAGCGCATTCAACAGTACAAGCGTAAGATTGAGCAAGCCCAGGGACGGAGTGATGAGTACAAACGCCGAGCAGAGGCTCAAAACGCCAAGGAACAGGCCGCAATGGCGGAAAAGCTGGCGGCTATTAAAGCCGAAGGGGATGCCATAGAGAAACAGCTTGGGGAATTAGGTAGCGCAGAAGGGCTCGATAACCGGGTTTTCGGTCAGCTCCAGGTCATGCAGAGCAGCTTGGATGCCGTTGGTAGCCGAATCGCACGACTTACTCGCCAAATGGATCAGATCGATGAAGACCGGACGGATATCGCAAGCCGGTGCCGCCGATTTGAAAATAGCTTGGGTGGATTTACACAGGAACAAATTGAAGCAGATTATTTGGCCTATGGGCAGGTAGTCAGCCAACGTTACATTCCAGAGCAATCACCAGAGATACCGGGTGAAGTGCAGGAAACTCAAGCGGCAGTAAAGAAGGGTACACTTGAGGATACTGTCAGTCTTATTGGTTTTGGCCATGTACCCCTTATTATTGGGATTGTTCTGGGGGCACTTTTCTTCCTCTTTTCGGTCATTAATCCTGGAAGCATGCTGCCCTATGCTGGACAGGTCATCCTGAGTTTTATGGGACTTTTGGCGGGATTAGGCTGTGCTGGTATAATGATACTGCAAAACCGGGAGTTGAAAAATGGTGAGGTATCCCCAAGGGCCTCTGCCTACAATGAAGACTGGGATGATGAGGATGAGGACTGGGAAGATCAGGGGCATGCAGGCTTTTTTGATGACCTGGACGATGAAGAAGGCTTTGACTCAGACCACTTCTCTGGTAACACGGCAGAGCAATGGGCGATGCTATCGGATGAAGATGATGAAGAAAATCTTTATTTTGATGAGGACGGATCTGAAGGCTTTTTAGAGGATGTTCAGGAAGCGCGAGTCGATCCGGGTCAAGAAATATTGGATAAATACAATATGGCAGATGCCGAGGCCTATGAAGCTTTCATCGTACGGTGCCGGGAAATCTTTGAGCGTTACAATAAGCTTCTTTTAGAGGGGGACCGCCTCAATGTTCGCATGGAGGAACTGGAACACGAAAAGTGTGGTTTAGAAGACGAACGCTATAAATATCGTACGGCGATTGAGGATGCACTGAAGCAAGGGGGGGTCAGCAGCATTGAAGAATATGGCCGTGCCTGTGCATCCAGTGCAGAAGCCGAAGCCCTTCGGGCAAAACTGGACGCCAATCGTCGCTTGTACGATGAATTAACCCAGAATGATTTCATCCTGGCCAGTGCCCTGGAAGAAGATCCTGTATTAATGACGGGCAGCCATGGCGAAGAAATCCGTGCCCGGGAAGCAGTTGAGGCTTTTAATCATGAAATTGCCCGTATCCAGGGGGAGAACACCTCATTGATGAACGGGGTAGGGAATCCTGTAGAAATTCGGGAACGGATTGAAACCCTTGAAAATGAAATTCGTGTTTATGAGGATGAAATCCGTGCCTGTGATTTGGCGGAGAAATTCTTTAAAAGTTATTTCAAAAGCACTCATTATGACAACGCACCAAACCTTAACCAAAAAATTGGAAGTATCATTCACAGCATCACCCAGAAATACCATGAGGTGCGGGTGGATGATCAGTTGCGGATTCGGGTGGTAGATCCCCAAAGTGGAGAACTCCTTTCGATGGATCAGCTCAGTGGCGGAACGATGGATCAAATTTACTTAGCCTTGCGTTTCGGGGTTGCTGGCATTGTGGATGCGGGAAAAACAATGCCAATTATTTTGGATGACCCCTTTGTACAATATGATGATAAACGGAAAGCGGAGGCTGTTAAATACATTTCCTCTCTGGCACCAGATACGCAAGTCCTGCTCTTTACCTGTACGGCCGATGAAAAACACATTATGGATGATAATGGCTATCATTACGTTGGTATTGGAATCTAAATAATTGGGAGAACCCTATGAAACTGGAGAAAGTAAAGCAATTACTGAATGCTGCCGTTCTCACTGGTGGCGAACATCTGGATGAAGAGGTATATGTCGCCTGTGGCTGTGATTTAATGAGTGACGTTCTGCGCTATGCCAAGGACGATGGCCTTCTTTTGACGGGGTTGGTGAATAAACAGGTCCTTAATACGGCTGATATTGCCAATATGCGCAGTGTGGTTTTTGTCCGTTCTAAAGTTCCAGGAGAGGCAATTTTAAAAATGGCCAGGGATATTGATATGCTTATCATGACCACCGATTTGCCACTGTTTGAATCCTGCGGTATTCTGTATAGCGACGGTTTGAAGGGAGCGACACCAAATAATGAGCTATAACCTGGAGTTCGATGTTGAACGGGGTGATTTTGATAAGGCGGGGGAGGCCTCCCGAAAAATCAAAAAAAGCCTAATGCAAATCGGTGTTAATAATAAAATCATAAGACGCATTGCCATCGCGGGTTATGAAGGGGAAATGAACTTAGCCATCCATTCTGATGGTGGGTGTATTAAGCTGACGGTGGAGAGCAATTGTGTTACTTTGGCTTTGGAGGATGTTGGACCAGGCATCCCAAACTTGGATTTAGCCATGACGGAAGGCTGGTCCACCGCTACCGATTCGGTGCGGGAAATGGGTTTTGGAGCGGGGATGGGTCTTCCCAATATGGAGAAGAACGCTGACACTTTCCATATAGAATCAAAGGTCGGAGAAGGTACGAAGATCCGGATGAAATTCAACCTCTGACCGGAAAAGAGAGTAGAAATGGGCAGTATCTTTCATTCGGTTTATTTAGACCGGGATAAATGCCTTGGCTGTACCACTTGTTTACGGAGCTGCCCCACTGGGGCAATCCGTGTTCGGGAGGGAAAAGCTAAGATTATTGAATCTAAATGTATCGATTGTGGGGAATGCATCCGCGTTTGTCCCCATCGGGCAAAATTAGCCAAGACTGATACCTTGGCCAGTATCCATGAATTTGATTATCGCGTTGCCATCGTTGCACCGACACTGATTGGTCAATATCCACTTAAATATTCCATTGACCGCATTCTGAGTGCTCTTAAAGCACTGGGCTTTGATGAGGTGGTCGAAGTTGCGAATGGTGCAGAGGTGGTTGGATCGGCATTAGGGGAAGAATTTGCAGATAGGGAGCGTCCGCGACCCATTATATCTTCTGCTTGTCCCGCAGTCTCTAAGTTAGTCCAGGTCCGTTTTCCAGAGCTAACCAAAAACATCACTACACTCAAATCACCCATGGGAGTTACTGCTCGCATGGTGCGCAGACGTCTGGAGGCAGAAAAAAACCTACCAGCAGAGGATGTGGGGGTGTTTTTTATTACCCCATGTGCAGCAAAGGCCACTGAAGTCAAGGATCAGGAAAACAAAGATGATAATTATGATATTATCAATGGCGCCATTGCCATCAAAGATATTTATGGTCCCCTGCGGGCTCAGCTCAAGATCGTGGAGGAAGAGGCGGGACTTCACAGAGCTACCCCAGATGGTTACCGTTGGGCTCTTTCTGGTGGGGAAAGCCGCTATGCCGGGGGACGGCGGAGCATCCATGTCCATGGGATTTCCAATGTCATTGCCGTTTTAGAGGAAATTGAGAATGGCAATCTGGAGGAAATCGAATTTGTGGAAGGACTGGCTTGCATTGGCGGATGTGTTGGGGGATGTCTGACTGTTGAAAATAATTTTGTTGCCCGGATGGTTATCGATGTCCGGGCCCGAGGTGAAAGCGGTGGCCAGTTTGAAACGACACCGAAAATCCGTTGTGCCACGGAGGACGGCCTCATCGCCGATGGGTTGCGGCGTAAGCACCCCCTTCAGTCCAGGGAATTCAAACCATTGGATGAAGACTTTTCCAGATCATTGGAAAAGATGCAGCAAATCGAAATTTTGGAACAACGTCTTCCAGGTCTGGATTGTGGCTCCTGTGGGGCACCGGGCTGTCGGGCGTTGGCAGAGGATATTGTTACGGGACATGCCCGGGAAATTGACTGTGTTTTCGTGTTAAAGGATCGGGTTTTAGAGCTGTCCAAGCTGACCAGTGAAATGCTGCAGATGGGACATCCCATGGAAAAAAATGGTGAAGGAGAACAAAACGATGAAGGTTAAAGATCTATTGAATTTAGACGGTTTTACCCCGGCAAATCCAGAATGCATTGCTGATCAGGTCATTGAAAGCGGTTATGTTGGCGATCTGTTAAGCTGGGTGATGGGGAATGCGGATAATGGTTGTGCCTGGGTGACTATCCAGACCCATCTCAATATTATTGCAGTAGCCACCCTTTTAGAGATGGCCTGCGTCATCATTCCGGAGGGGGCAGAGATTGAGGCAGATACGTTAGCGAAGGCAACAGAAGAAGGGATGCCGCTGTTTACCACTGAAAAGAATGCCTTTGAAGTGTGTGCGCTGCTGGCATCCTTAGACGTAAAATGACCGCCACTGCTGTGGATCTGCACATGCATTCCGTCCTTTCTCCTTGTGGGGATGAGGCCATGACCCCCAATAATATTGTGGGGATGGCCCTCTTAAAGGAGCTGGATGTCATCGCAGTGACAGACCATAACACCGCCCGGAATTTACCGGCCATTATGGCACTGGCCAAGGGGGAAGGGCTTTGTGTATTGCCAGGGATTGAGGTGACCACCAAGGAAGAGGCCCATATTTTGGTCTATTTTGAAACCTTGGAGTCTGCCCTTGCCTTAGATGCTATTTTGTATGAGCATCTTCCAGATATCCCAAATCGATCGGATTTTTTTGGCCCACAGTTAATTTTGAATGAAGAGGATGAGGTCATTGGTCACCTCGACAAACTTTTGATTTCAGCCACAGACATCGGAGTTAATGCCTTGGTGGAGATGGTCATCCCCCTTGGGGGTATTTTGGTACCGGCACACATTGATCGAAAATCCTATAGTCTTGTAGCATCTCTGGGCTTTATCCCCCCGGAGCTGCCGGTGAGTACCTTGGAGGTTTCCGCTAACGGGGATATTGAAACCGTAAAAAATAAGTTTCGTTTCTTTCGGGATTATCAATTTATTCAGGGCTCTGATGCCCATTGCCTGGAGGATATGGCTGAACGGAAGTACTTTTTAGATTTACCGGACTTAAGGCGGTTGACCATACTGCGAAAATTGGGACAGAATTGTTCCAATGTCCGTTAAATTGATAATATTTTGTCAAGAAAATATAGAAAATTATGTTATCATGGCTTTGGGAGTGTGTTATACTAAAGCAGAGTAAAGAATGTGCACTTGCTTTTGATTGCGCAAAAAAAGAGGAGGAGTAATTTTGGCTGAGTATGTATCAACTGATAATCTTGATGTTGTCAAGGGCATCGTCGAAAAACACCGGGAAGTTCCTGGTTGTTTGATGCGTATCCTACAGGATACCCAGGAACAATACGGTTACCTGCCACTGGAACTGCAGGAAGTTATTGCGGATGAGCTGGATGTTCCATTAACTGAGGTTTATGGTGTGGCGACCTTCTATTCCCAATTTACGCTAAAACCCAAAGGACAGTACAAAGTGGGGGTTTGCTTAGGAACTGCCTGTTATGTTCGGGGTTCCCAGGATATTTTAGACGAGGTTGTGGGGATTCTTGGTACGACTGTCGGAGAAACGACAGAAGATGGGAAATTCTCCGTCGATGCCACACGCTGCGTAGGTGCCTGTGGCCTTGCACCCGTTATGATGATTAATGAAGAGGTTTATGGTCGGCTGACACCTGGTGAGGTGAAAGATATCCTGGCAAAGTATTAGGATAACGATCGATGAAGGAGTTATCCTTACACATATTGGATATCACCCAGAATTCCATCCGTGCTGGTGCCACTCTGGTGGAGCTATGCATTGTGGAGGATACCCTGGAGGATTTATTGTCCATTACCATTTCCGATGATGGATGTGGCATACCAAAGGATCGATTAGCAGATATTACCAATCCCTTTGTTACCTCCCGAACGACTCGAAAGGTCGGCTTGGGACTGCCCTTATTTAAAGCGGCGGCAGAAGGTTGTGACGGACGGTTTACCATTCGTTCAGAGGAGGGGGTTGGGACGACGGTAGAGGCTGTTTTTAAACGCAGTCATATCGACCGGGCCCCTCTGGGGAATATGGCGGATACCGTCATGACCATGCTTTTATCCTTCAACCATGCCGAGCTTTTATATATTCATCATTATAATGGAAGAACATTTGAATTCGATACTCGTCAGATTAAGGCTATTCTGGAAGCGGAAGACCTGCTGACGGATCCTGAAGTGCTGGGCTGGATACGGGGATACGTTGCCGAGGGACTTGAGGGAATCATGGAGGAGTAATATGAAAAAGTCGCTAGAAGAGCTTAAAGCAATCAGAAGCAAGAAACTCGAAGAAATTAATTTGCGGAAGGGCAGAAACGGCTATCGTGTGGTCGTTGGAATGGCCACCTGTGGTATTGCTGCCGGGGCCCGTCCGGTTATGGTCAAACTGATGGAGGCCGTGGAATCAGAAGGACTGAGTGAAGTAACTATCGCTCAAACAGGCTGCATCGGTGTGTGCCGTTTAGAGCCGATTGTGGAAGTATTTGATCCCCAAGGGGAAAAGACCACCTATGTTAAGATGAATCCTGAAAAGGTTACTGAAATCGTGGAAAAACATCTTAAAAATGGGGAAGTTGTTGAAGAGTACACCATGACTGTGGTCGATGGGAAGGTCATCGATCCCGTCGCAAAGGCCTAAGGAGGAACTCAATGGCATATAAACGTTCTCAAATCCTACTCTGTGGTGGAACTGGCTGTACCTCATCTGGTTCTGCGTTACTGACCAAGGAATTTGAAAAGGAATTAAAGAAACATGATTTGTTGAATGAAGTTGATATCACAGTTACTGGGTGCTTTGGCCTGTGTGAACTGGGTCCTGTGGTTATTATTTACCCGGAAGGTACTTTTTATAGCCGGGTAGAAGTTAGTGATATTGCAGAGCTGGTTGAAGAGCATCTGGTCAAAGGACGGCCCTTGGAACGCCTGGAATACACGGAATCAACGGATGGCCGCCACGCTCGCTCCATTAATGAGTTGGGCTTTTATAAAAAGCAGATGCGTGTTGCCCTAGCCAATTGTGGAGTGATCAATCCTGAAGATATCGATGAATATGTTGCCTTTGATGGCTATACGGCTTTGGAAAAGGCCCTGCTTAAGATGACACCCCAGGGGGTTATTGATTGTATCAAAGAGTCGGGGCTACGTGGTCGTGGTGGCGGTGGGTTCCCCACGGGCCTCAAATGGCAATTTGCCCAAAATGCTGAATCACCAGACGGTGTAAAATACGTGGCTTGTAATGCTGACGAAGGGGACCCAGGAGCCTTTATGGACCGTTCAATTCTCGAGGGGGATCCCCATCGCCTTATTGAAGCCATGGCCATTGCAGGCTACGCCATTGGGGCACAGATGGGCTATGTTTATGTCCGTGCAGAATACCCCATTGCCGTTAAACGGCTGCAGATTGCCATCGATCAGGCAAGGGATTATGGTCTACTCGGGAAGAATATTTTCGATACCGATTTTTCCTTTGATTTGGATATCCGTTTAGGGGCTGGTGCCTTTGTCTGTGGTGAAGAAACGGCGTTGATGAATTCCGTTGAGGGTAAGCGTGGTGAACCACGTCCCCGCCCACCATTCCCGGCGAATAAGGGCCTTTTTGAACGCCCAACCGTGCTCAATAATGTGGAAACCTATGCGAATATTCCGACGATCATCAACGAGGGTGCCGAGTGGTTTGCTTCTTTAGGGACTGAAAAATCCAAGGGGACAAAGGTTTTTGCTCTAGGTGGTAAGATTAATAATACTGGTCTTTTGGAAATCCCAATGGGGACCACCATGCGGGAGATTATCTATGAAATCGGCGGGGGCATCCCCAACGGCAAGGCCTTTAAGGCCGCGCAGACCGGTGGCCCCTCTGGTGGCTGTATCCCGGTATCCAAGCTGGATACCCCCATTGATTACGATAACCTTATTGCCATCGGTTCCATGATGGGCTCCGGGGGACTTATCGTTATGGATGAGGATAACTGTATGGTGGATGTGGCCCGCTTCTTCCTGGATTTTACCCAGGACGAATCCTGTGGGAAATGTCCTCCTTGCCGTATTGGGACCAAGCGGATGCTGGAAATCCTCGAACGCATTTGTAATGGGGAAGGCCAGGAAGGTGATATCGAACGTCTGGAAGAGCTGGCAGAAGGCATTAAAGCTTCCGCATTATGTGGCCTGGGCCAGACTGCACCGAATCCTGTTTTATCAACCATCAAATATTTCCGTGACGAATATGAAGCCCATATCAAGGAAAAACGCTGCCCAGCAGGTGTGTGCAAAAAGCTCCTGAACTACACCATTATTGAAGATAAGTGTAAGGGCTGTGGCATTTGTGCGAAAAAGTGCCCGGCAAGCTGCATTACTGGCGAAAAGAAAAAGCCCCATAGTATTGATATAACAGCCTGTATTAAATGTGGGACTTGTATCGAGGCTTGCCCCTTTGGCGCCATCACGAAAGCATAAAGGAGGTTGTGGAAATGAAAGATGTAACATTTAAAATTAATGGTCGCGACGTCACTGTCCCGGAAGGGACCACGGTGCTGGAAGCGGCGAAAATGCAGGGCATCGATATTCCGACTTTATGTTACCTGAAGGATGTCAATGAAATCGGGGCTTGCCGGATGTGTCTGGTAGAAATAAAAGGGGCCAGGGCTCTCCAGGCTTCCTGTGTCTACCCCGTTGCCGAGGGAATTGAAGTCCTGACGAATACAGAAAAGGTTCGAAAAGCCCGTCGGGTTAATCTGGAACTTATTTTATCCAACCATAACCGGGAATGTACCAGCTGTGTCCGTAGTGAAAACTGTGAACTCCAAAAGCTTTCCGTAGACTTGGGTGTCACCAGTATTCCCTTTGAGGGAGAAAAATCCGGAGAGTGGATTGACGATTTATCAACATCCATCGTTCGGGATGAGACCAAGTGTATTTTATGCAAGCGCTGTGTGGCGGTGTGCCGTAGTATTCAGGGTATTGGTGTTTTAGGACCTGCAGGCCGCGGGTTTAATACCCATATTCGTCCAGTCTTTGACAAATCCATTGCTGAAGTTGGCTGTATTAACTGTGGTCAGTGTATTGTTAATTGCCCAGTGGGGGCCCTGAAGGAAAAAAGTGATATCCAAAAGGTCTGGGATGCCATTGAAGATCCACAAAAAATTGTGGTTGTAGAATCGGCACCAGCAGTTCGTGCGGCTTTGGGTGAAGAATTTGGACTTCCTATGGGGACAAATGTAACGGGTAAGCTGGCAGCCTCTTTGCGCCGCCTTGGTTTCGACCATATCTTTGATACTGATTTTGGAGCAGATGTCACTATTATGGAGGAAGGCACCGAGTTAATCAACCGTGTGACCAAAGGGGGCGTGTTGCCCATGATTACCTCCTGTTCACCGGGATGGATTAAGCTCATTGAAACCTACTATCCTGAAATGCTCGACCATTTATCCAGCTGTAAATCTCCCCAAAATATGACGGGGGCTCTGGTTAAAAGCCATTTCGCTGAAATGAATGGCATTAATCCAGACGATATTGTCGTTGTGTCGGTCATGCCTTGTACCGCTAAAAAGTTTGAATCCCAGCGCGAAGAGCTAAGCGTTGACGGTCGCCAGGATGTGGATATTTCCATTACGACTAGGGAGCTGGCTCGGATGATTAAGGAAGCCCGAATTGACTTTCTGGCCCTTCCCGATGAAGACTTTGATCCATATTATGGTGAATACACCGGTGCTGCCGTTATCTTTGGCGCGACTGGTGGGGTCATGGAAGCCGCTGTTCGAACCGTTGCGGATATCTTAAATGATAAAGATATCCAGGAAATAGACTATGAAGCTGTGCGCGGCGTCGAGGGCGTTAAAACGGCCGATGTAGCGGTTACTCCGGATTTAACAGTGAAAATCGCTGTTGCCCACGGCGGTGCTAACATCCGTCAGGTGATGGATGCCTTAAAGCGTGGCGAGTTTGATGATTATCATTTTATCGAATTCATGGGATGCCCCGGCGGCTGTGTCAATGGTGGGGGACAGCCCATCGTATCTTCCAAGGTCCGCATGGAAAAGGATATCCGTGTGGAACGAGCCAAGGCATTATACAATGAGGACGAAGCCAAAACCTATCGAAAATCTCACCAAAATCCGGCGATTATCAAATTGTACGAAGAATACCTGGGTGAACCTGGTGGGCATAAATCCCATAAGCTCCTCCACACCACCTATAGTGCAAAGCCGCGGATTAAGTAATCAAAAACAATGAATATTAGATAATAAAAAAATAGCAAGGCGGACCATCTGGCGCCTTGCTATTTTTGTATTTACAACTTATCGCTCAAACGTTTTTTATTCCGGCGACCGCCCTTTTTATGGTGGCGGATTACGAGGATAATGATGATCACAATGAGGACAATCCCCAAAATGATGCCGTAGAGGGCCAGCGCATAAATAGATGGATTTTTGAAGAATGTCGTCATGGAATTGGAGACTGCAGTTTTGGTATCCCGGGCATTGTTATACTGGGCTGGAATAACGCTGATACCAGATTCATTTTTAGCAAAGGAGCCGGCGTAGCTTGCCAAGGCAATCCATGCCTTGGCTTCCTTGCCCTCTTTCGTTTTACTGATAAAGGCCGTCGTGTCGGTATTCGTATTCCCATTAGCATCTCGTGGGGTCAGTGTGACAAGGCCCTTGGTCATGTCCGTAATTAGTCCGGTCATATCGGCCAGGTACTTACTGCAGGTCATATGGTAGAGCTGATCATCCACAATGGGGGACCAGTTTCCCTGGCTGTCCTGGACATCCACGGAAATCACCTTATCCATGGGGAGGCGGCTATCATTATAAGTATAGCGCAGTCCTGAAAGGGAAAGCTGAATATCCGGAATCATTTTGGAAAAGGCTGGGTCCAATTGACAGAGGGTTTTGATTTCTGAACCATAGAGATAAAAATCAACCAGGGGATACCCTGTGCTGCCATCGGTGCTTTCACCCAGGGACTGGATATTAAAGACCTGGGAGGTGGTTAAATCCCCCTTATAAATGGTGTCTCGAATGAGTCCGGCACAGGTAACGGCAATGGTGGCATCAATCCCATTTTGTTTGGCATAATAAAGTTGGGAATCGGTGACAATATCTCCAATATTGTTATTTCCAAAATTTTGTAGTGCATCCTCACTACTGTTAAAATTAATATTCGATATGGCCAGGACACCATCGTACTGCATGCCAAGGGGAGTCAGAAAGTTAGTTTGGACACTGGCCTTGTAGGTTTCTGCAAATTTTTTGATGGATTCATCCTGGGGGATGCTGTTGGCGCTAGCCTTTAGGGCATAATCCTTTACCGCGGTACTGCCATCGGCTTTAAGGGTTAAATCCAGAACTCCGAGGTTCTGGCCCCGCCAACCCGCACTGACAATGGTGGTGCTGCCTTCGGTGATGGGGGATTCCATGGTGGTATGGGTATGCCCACTGACGATGACATCAATATCAGGAACGGCTTTGGCTAATTGCTGATCCTCAGAATTTTTGATGTCTTCTTCTGTTCCGCTGTGGGAAAGGCAGATGATGACCTGAGCACCCTGGGATTTGAGATCTTCCACACAAGATTTTGCCGTATCGGTAACATCGGCAAAGGATAAGGGGGCGTAGTCAGCGGTAAAGGATTGGGCATCTTTACCCATTAAGCCAAACACACCAATCTTCACCCCGTTTTTGGTGATGATTTTTGTCTTCAGACTGCCGTAGGTTTCAAAGGCCTGCTGGATCGATTTTGAGTCATCGTCCTCCCCAAACACCAGATTGGAAGCCAGAAGGGTGGGGTGGGGGTTGGTTTTGGCAGCAGCCAGTAAGTCGGATTTCAGGGCCTCTGTGCCATAATCAAATTCGTGGTTTCCCAGGGTGGTGGCATCGTAGCCCAGCTGGCCCAGAAGGGCAAGGTCTGGGGCTTGGGTACGGTAAAGGCTATTAAACAACGTACCCATAGAATAGTCTCCGGCATCCACCAGAAGGGTGCTGTCGTTTCGGTTTTGTTTGATCAATGTTGCCAGGCGAGCGTAGCCCCCCATGGTGGTTACATTGCTTTGGCTATCTACCGTTTCATAGGGGAGGATGTTGGAATGCAGATCGTGGGTAAATAAGATACGGATATCCTTATTACTATCCTCTGCGTAAGCGGCGGTGGGTACAGAAAGGAGCAGCAAAAGAATGGTCAGAAAAAAAATAGGCCAGCGTCGTTTCATGGGGTTCTCCTTAGTTTTTTTATTATCAATATTATATCAGAAAACAGAGGGGATGTAAAAACTTTAGAAAGCTTAACAAATGTAAAAATCATCGTGGAAAACTTGACAGGGGCAGAGCGCATTGGTATACTCCTATTAAGTTAGGGAAATGCTAACTAATTAATTTGAGGGTAGAGCGTATGTCATGTAGAAAACAAGAACTCTTTAGAGCATATCTCAAGCTGCTCGAATTGGAAAACCAATGTGCAAGTGCCACCTTACCCGAGGATAAGGAAGGCGATTTAACACCGAGGCAGGTGTATTACTTACGCATTATCGACGGGTACGATGCCTTAACCTGCAGTGATTTGGCCCAATATACGGATAATTCCAAGCCGACTGTAACGGAGATGGTCAACAAATTTATTTCTTGGGATTGCGTGGTAAAGCAGCGGTCGGATACGGACCGTCGGGTCTGCTATATCCGATTAACGCCAAAGGGCAAGCGCATTGCCCGGGCAGAGGAAATGCAGTACCTGCGGCTGGTGGAGCACATTGAAAACTGCCTGACCGAAGAAGAGGTTAAACAGCTGATTGGATTGCTCAACAAACTATCGATTTACACGGAGGTGGAAAAATGACGATGGAATTAAAGAATGCTCCGGTCATCCCCATCACTGAAACGGTGATTTTCCCGGGGATACAAAACCGGATTTTTGTCAATGATGTCATTGGCAACAATATTAAAAAATATATATTAGATCAGAATACCTTGGCCATGGGTGTGACAACCCGGCGATATAACGACTACGATTTACTAACGGATGAGGATTTCCACCGTGTGGGGGTGCTTCTGCGCTTCGATAATATCGAGAAATCTGAAAATGGGTACATCATTGAAATCAATACCTTAAGAAGGGGTCATGTCATCCATATTGACCATACGGAGTCTGGCTTAACGGCGGATTATGTGGAGCAGCCAGATTTCCCGGATCTAACCGTTGAGGAAGAGAAGGAAATGACCGCCTACATTAAGCATCTCATGGGAGATATCGGCCGGAATTTCCGGGGGGCAGATTATTTCCTGAAGCTTCTTTCTGAGGTGGAATCGGTCCAGCAGCTCATTGGCTATACGGTGCCGATGATGGGGATTCCCATTGCCCAGAAGCAGGAGCTCCTGGAGCTGGATTCCCAGCGGGATAGGGCCCTGCGCTTCATTGACTTTGTCATTAAAGAAAAGGACTCCGTGCATCTGCAGCTGGAAATCAGTAAGAAATATGCCAAGAATAAGGACCGTGCTTACCGGGAAGCCATGCTTCGGGAACAGATGAAGAATATCCAGATTGAGCTGGGTGAAATGGGCTCCGAGGATGCGGGCGGCCCCTATGAAGAGGATGAGGATTACCGAAAGCGAATCGAAGGGTCTGATATGCCGGACAATGTCCGGAAGGTTGCCCTGAAGGAGCTTAAAAAGTTGGAATCCTCTCCCCCGGGAAGTGCTGAGGTCAATGTCATCATGAATTATTTGGATTTGCTTTTAGAAATGCCCTGGCATTCTGAAATCAAAGAGATTGACATCGAAAAGGCCCGGGAAGTGCTGGATGCCCATCATTACGGCATTGATGAGGTGAAAAAGCGGATTATCGAGCATTTGGCGGTTATGAAGCTTAAAAAGGATAAGCAAGGCTCCATCGTTCTGTTGGTGGGCCCTCCGGGTACCGGTAAAACCAGCCTGGGTAAGAGCGTTGCTGAGGCCTTGGATCGGGAGTATATCCGGGCCAGCCTTGGCGGCGTCCGGGAT
Organism: Eubacterium aggregans; assembly: GCF_900107815.1. Lineage (GTDB taxonomy): Bacteria > Bacillota > Clostridia > Eubacteriales > Eubacteriaceae > Eubacterium_O > Eubacterium_O aggregans. The sequence continues at coordinate 118,912 of NZ_FNRK01000006.1, read as the reverse complement.
GAATCTGAAATTCGCGGGCATCGCCGGACCTATATCGGGGCAATGGCCGGCCGAATTATCAAAGGCATCGCCGGTTGCGGGACCATGAACCCCGTTTTCATCCTGGATGAAATTGATAAGCTGGGCATTGGGAACCAGGGGGATCCATCGGCAGCCCTTTTGGAAGTATTGGACCCTGAACAGAACAATACCTTTGCCGATCATTATCTGGAGGTGCCCTACGATTTGTCCGATGTATTTTTCATTGCGACGGCCAATGATTTAAGCACCATCCCGACACCCCTTTTGGACCGGGCAGAGATTATCGAACTGTCCTCTTACACCAATCAGGAAAAATACCATATAGCCGTTGATCACCTGCTGCCCAGGGTTTTAACGGACCATGGCCTGACACCAGAGCAATTATCGGTCAATGAAGAAGCCATGATGCAGACCATTGAGGACTTTACCGCAGAATCCGGTGTCCGGGGCCTGACAAAGCAGTTGGCAAAGATTGCCCGGGCGACTACGGAACGCATTGTTACCGGAAAGTTGGATCAGGTAACCATCACCCCGGAAAACCTCCACGATTATCTGGGTAATAAAACCCGCCGTCATGAACGGGCTGGAGAAAAGAATGCCCCTGGAGTGGTCACAGGAATGGCCTGGACATCCGTCGGGGGGGAAATCCTCTTTACCGAGGCGACCCTGATGCCCGGAAATGGCAAGGTGACCCTCACTGGCCAGTTGGGCGATGTCATGAAGGAAAGTGCCACCATCGCCATGAGCCTCATCCGCTCACGCCTAGGCGAAAAGAAGCGAGGCTTTGATTTCTTTTCCTATGATACCCATATCCATGTCCCGGCCGGGGCGACCCCGAAGGATGGCCCCAGTGCTGGGGTGACCATGACCACGGCATTGGCGTCTCTGGTAACGGGGATTCCTGTGGACAGCAAGCTGTCCATGACCGGGGAGATTACCTTAACCGGCCAGGTCCTGCCTGTGGGCGGGATTCGGGAAAAGGTCATTGCCGCCCATAGAAGTGGTATTAAACGGGTGATGCTGCCCATGGAAAACAAACGGGATCTTGAGGATATTCCAGAAGAGGTTCGAAATGATCTGGAATTCGTCTTTGCTGAGACGGTGGAGGATGTGCTCAAAACCGCTTTGGGCATTGAATTCCCCCAGTACGATATCAGCTTTGACCTCACCTTCAATAAGCCGAAGGTCGAAAAAGATGATTACGCATCAGTTATTCTTTAAAATTTGGAGCCACTACTCTGTTTCAGGGTAGTGGTTTTTTCGCCGTTGGACACCTTTGGGAGTTACCTTTCTCCCACTCCTGTGATATAATAGAAAAAAACCTCACAGGAAAGGCGAACTGACCTGGAAGGAAAGGAGACTTTACAATGAAGAAGGTAATATCGGCGATTTGCACCCTGGCTTTGGCTGCACTGGTATTTGCAGGGTGTTCGGCTGCGGCAGAGCCCCAGACGGTTAAGATTGCGGCACTGTCTGGCCCGACGGGTATCGGTATGTCACAGATGATTGTGGAAGGGGTAAACCTGGGGGATAAGGTCACCGCAGAATTCACGGTGTCCACGGCTCCGGACCAGGTGGTGGCCAGTGTCATCAACGGGGATTATCAGATTGCATCGGTGCCCACTAACGCCGCTGCAACCATCTATAATAAAACGGAGGGCGCTATTGTATTAGGTGCCGTCAACACCCTGGGGACCCTGTCCATTTTAGCGGACAAGGGAGAAGGCATTGGGAGTATTGCTGATTTGAAGGGCAAAACCATTGTGGCCACCGGACAGGGATCTACACCAGAGTATGTCTTAAATTATCTGTTTACCAAGAATGGCTTGACCCCAGGTCAGGATGTCACCATCCAGTGGCTGGGTGAGCATGCAGAAGCGGCGGCGAAGCTGGCAAGTGGAGAGGCCACCATTGCCATGCTGCCCCAGCCCTTTGCCACGGCAACTTTAGCAAAAAATAGCAATCTGACAAATGCCGTGGATTTGACCAAGGCCTGGGAAGATGCCACGGGGAGCAAGCTGGAAATGGGCTGTATCGTGGTCAATAAGGAATGGGCTGAGAAGAATCAGAAAGTGTTTAAGCAATTTATGGAAGCCTACCAGAAATCCGTGGATACCATCAACACCGCCGATGAAAAGGCTGGACAATTGGTGGTGGATGCGGGCATTATGGAAAGCGCAGCTTTAGCACAAAAGGCCATCCCCAATTGTGCCATTACACTCATTGCGCCAGGGGATGCCAAGGAAGATCTGCAAACCTATTACGAGGCTTTAGCTTCCTATGATGCAAAATCCGTCGGCGGGAAGGTGCCGGATGAAACGTTTTACAGTATCAGCTACTAAAACGAAAAAAACACTGCCATGGCTTCGTGCTTTGGCAGTGCTTTTTTGGATGATTCTTTGGCAATGGGGATCTATGGTGGTGGGGAGTGATTTGATTCTTCCTAGTCCAATGTCCACCCTCCAGGCCCTGGGGACCATTTTTTTGGAGCAGGAATTTTGGGGTGATGTGGGATGGACTCTTCTGCGGGTTTTCGGTGGCATTGCCATCTCTATACTGGTGGGCTATGTTTTGGGGGTTATCTGTGGGCTTTGGCAGGGCGTGTATTGTTTAGTGAAGCCTGTGGCCACCATTCTTCGGACTCTCCCCATCGTTTCGGTGATTATCCTCATTAATCTCTGGGTTAAATCTGGGTGGGTCCCTCTGGCAGTCTCTTTTATGGTGTGTTTTCCCATTGTGTGGACCAATGTTGTCGAGGGGATCTGGCGTACGGATCTTAAGCTCTTGGAGATGGCCCAGGTCTTTGGGGTATCGATATACCGGGTGGTGAGGGGGATTTATCTCCCCTCGGTCCGTCCTTATCTTCGGGCAGCGGTGATGAATGCCATCGGTATGGGCTGGAAGGCGACGGTCACCGCCGAGGTGCTGGCCAATGCCCTGCCTTCGATGGGAATGGAGCTGTACTATTCTAAAATTTATTTGGAAACCCCGACACTTTTTGCCTGGACCTTGGTCCTCGTGGCGGCTAGCTTTGCTATTGAAGGTGGCGTCCGCTTAGTCCTTAGGGGACGGGAGGTTTAAATGGATATTGAATTAAAGGACATTAACGTGGCCTATGATGGACACCAGGTGCTGAATCATTTTTCAGCTATTTTTCCCCAGGGGACGGTTACTGGCATTTGTGGGCCCTCTGGGGTTGGAAAAACAACGGTGCTGCGGCTATTAGCCCATCTCATCACTCCGGATTCCGGAGAAATATCAGGACTGCCCGGGGAAAACAGAATCGCTTATGTTTTTCAGGAAAACCGTTTGTTGCCATGGTATGATATACGCCAGAATATTGCCTTTGTGCTGGAGTCTTCTGAGGAGCACTCCCGGATTGAGGGGATTCTTAAAATGGTGGGTTTATCCGAAGTGGGGGATAAGCGGCCAGATACCTTAAGCGGTGGGATGAAGAAGCGGGTGGCCCTGGCCAGGGCTTTCTGTAAATCCGCCGATCTCCTACTTTTGGACGAGCCCTTTACAGGGCTGGACCAGGCATTAAAGCGCCAAATCATGGCGGATTTCCTAAAGCTTTGGCAAAAGGACAGACGCACGACGGTTTTAGTAAGCCATGATGCGGCAGAGCTGGAGTGCCTGTGTACGAACCGAATTGATTTGTCCGTTATCGGAAGTGATAAAGTGGATAGCATAAAAGAAAGTGAGACATAAAATGGGACTTTTAGAAGAGACACGAGAACGGTTTGGAAGTGATCATTTTGCAACGGAGGCGGCCCAGGTGGAAATCATCGGGGTGGAGGAGGGATGGGCGAAGTGCCAGATGACCCTCCGTCCGGTCCATCTCAACGCCAATGGAGGGGTTATGGGCGGTGCGGTTTTTACCCTGGCGGACTTCGCCTTTGCGGTGGCCTCCAATACAGGGAGCACCCATACCGTTACGGTGGATAGTCACATGAGCTTTTTAAATGCGGTAAAAGGAAAGGTCCTCTACGCAGAAACCTTTTGCGAAAAGGCGGGCCGTCGGATGTGTACTTATCGTGTGGCTATAACAGACGATTTGGGTACCAACATTGCGGTGGCCATTATTTCCGGGATGCGGCTTTAAAAGCGCCCATAGAAATTTTTGCTGGATTAAATTGGTCAGTTGTGTTATACTCTCAAATTGGTGTCTGCTGTAAGAAGACAGATTACAGATAAATTTTTGAGGGAGTTATTTTTTATGGAAAAACGGAGTTCTTTTTCGAGTAAGCTCGGATTTATTATGGCGGCAGCTGGGTCGTCTGTGGGATTGGGGAATATTTGGCGTTTTCCCTATTTGGCTGCAAAATATGGCGGCGGTATTTTTTTGCTTTTTTATATTTTGTTTGTGGTAACCCTGGGTTTTACCATTATGGCAGCAGAACTGGCCATTGGACGCCACACCCGGCTGAGCCCATCGAAGGCGTATGGCGCTCTTAAGCCTGGATGGAATATTATTGGGATTATCGGAATGCTGGTTGCATTTTTGATTTTTCCTTACTATAGTGTCATTGGTGGATGGGTTATTAAGTATACGGCTGATTTTGTAATGGGGGCAGGTCCACTTACTGCGGCAGATGATTATTTTTCCAGCTATATTGCCCAGCCGATTATGCCGATTTTACTTCAAATTCTATTTGTGGTGATTACGGCAGTTATCGTGGTGCGCGGGGTAAAAGAGGGGATTGAAAAGACCAGCAAGGTCCTGATGCCGATTCTTATTGTGCTTTCTGTAATCATCGCGGTTTACTCAGTGTGTCAGCCCGGAGCTTGGGAAGGGGTCAAATATTACCTCTGGCCGAACATGCAGAATTTTAGCTTTCAGGGCGTTCTAGGTGCTATGGGGCAAATGTTCTACTCCTTATCCTTGGCCATGGGAATTATGATTACCTATGGGTCATATATGAAGAAGGATGATCCCATGGAAAGTGCGGTTAAACAGGTAGAGCTCTTTGACTTCGGGATTGCCTTTTTAGCAGGTTTTATGGTGATTCCAGCAGTCTTTGCCTTTTCTGGAGGAAATCCAGATGCGTTGAATAAAGGGGCAGGGCTGATGTTTGTTACTTTGCCTAAGGTATTTGAGAGTATGGGAATGGGATCTCTAATGGGGGCACTGTTCTTTGTGCTGGTCCTCTTTGCTGCGCTGACCTCTTCCATTTCTTTACTGGAGGCTGTGGTGGCCTCGGTTCACGATGGTTTTGGATGGAGCCGAAATAAAGCAGTGCTGATTATTTCGGGAATGGCGATTCTCCTGGGAATTCCTTCTTCCTTAAGCTTTGGCCTATGGAGTGATGTGACCCTTCTTGGGATGGGCTTCTTTGACTTCTTTGATTTTATTACCAACTCGGTGCTAATGCCTGTGGGGGCCATTCTGACTTGTATCTTTGTTGGTCATCTTATTGATACAAAAATTATTGTGGATGAAATTGATGGCGGCTCAGGTTTTAAACGGAAAAAGATGTTTGTGGTGATGATTAAGTACATTGCCCCCATCTGTATTGTCGCGATTTTAATCAGCTCGATTTTAGAGGGAATGGGTATTATTGTTTATTAATAGTGAAAGAGACGGCGATGAGCCGTCTCTTTTTTATGAATTAATACCCTATTATTCCACCTCAAAGCCACAAAGCGTTTCGTCCTTTTCCATATTATGGTATAAGCGAAAGCTTTGACCGGTGAGGGTGTAAAGGGATAGGATGCTTGCAAGCGGGGCAGACTCTGGAAATAACGTAGGCAGGCGGTTGGGTTCGTCGGATAAAAGGCCAGGCTTAAAGATTTCTGTGTGGTCATTTTCAAAAAGGGCGCAGTACAGCATATTGCTTTCCACCAAATCTTGGAACATATGGCTGCCGTAGGACAGCTCCGGTTGATAGCCCGCGGCGGAATAAGCGACTTCGCAGATGACAGAAAACTCAGAAATATCCGCAAAGACCACAGGGACGCCCAATTCTGGGGAGGAGGTGCCAATGCGGCCCGGGACGATGAGCATCATTTGAAGCCCTTGGTTTTTGTAATAGGTGTTGATTTCTCCAATGAGATGGGCAACCTTTGGCTTCTTTGCATATTCATAATCGTAGTAGGCCTTGGGATCGACGACTACCAAAATATCCATATCTTCGGTCCGGGTGCTGCCCATGCTGGTGCCTTGGATGTGGAAATACGTGTTTTCTGGATGCAGCATGGGAATATGGCAGACCCCGCCACTTTCACAAACCTGGAGGGGACGGCATTGGAGGAGATTGATGACGAAGTCCCCCTCCTTTCCCACATTTATGGTGTACTCGATATCGACAGGATAGTCGTACTCCTTTTCCAGGGTGTCTAACATGGTATACATCATTTCGGTAAAAGTGGTGTTTTTAACCAGACCCTGGCAGGAGATATAATAAACTCTACGATATTCCCCCCGTTCCCTAAACATGCGTTCGGCGTCGGTATCCCGTTCCAGAAGGGTTTTAACCAGATCCTCCGGTAATTGGGGCAAAAGGGATTCTAAGCGAAGGGACTTTAGGGAGACAGACGCTGTATCCAGCACATCAACCTGGTGTTGGGAAAAACGATGGCGTTCTGCAGAGGTGGCGCCGAGACGAACCAGAGGATCGCTGAGGCTTAAAAGTCTGGGATAATCCCCCTCTGTTCGATCCACGGCACGGGTGCCCAGACCCATAACCAGGCGCAGCATTCCAGCAGAAATATCCATCCCTGGGGAGAAGCGATAGGTACTGGTGGAATAACCGACACCTGCGGCAGAGGGCATGAAGAGCTTGTCCAGCCAGGAGCCGGATACCCGTTGGACTAAGAGGGCCATTTGCTCATCTTGTCCGTCCAGGTCCCGACGCTTACGATATTCCAATGCCGATGGGTTCATAGTACTGGCATAGACAATGCGGACGGCGTCTTCAAAGGCCGCCAGGCGGGTATCCAAATCTCCGGTGTTGACACAGAAGACGGATTCGTACTTACCAGCAAAGGCATTGCCAAAGCTATCTTCTAAGATAGAGCTAGATCGGACGATGATAGGGGTCTGACCAAAGTACTCTAACATTCTCCGAAATTTTTCCCGGATATCCTCGGCAAAACACCCATGTCTCAGGGCATGGGCCAAGTCCTCAGCGATGGAGAAATATTCTTGGGGTGTTCGTTGGCGCAGCCGGAGATTCCAGCAGTCATTTTGGACGATATAGGAATAAAAGACATCGGAGCCAATATAGAAGGAATCGTGGGGTTCCAGATTTGTGCGCCACTGGGGCAGGTGTTTTTCCACGAGCTTCCGTGCAAGGAGCATGCCGCAGGCCTTGCCGCCAATCATCCCGGTGCCAATCATCCGGCTGCGGATTGAGAAAAAATCTTTTGGGGTGAAGTTCTTTAGGATGAGGGCCTGCATCTGAGGGTCTCTCGTCATCATGGTTCGGCAGATGGTGGTCTGATGGGCGTCGTTTAGCAGCCCATTATCGTACTGTAGTTTGGCAAGGGTAAAGAAGCGATCCCAGCTATCCAAATCCTGAGTTTCGGTGGATGCGCTATCGTGGTCCAGCAAGGTGTAAAAGCGGCTGATACGGATGCCGTCAGTGAGGGCGGTAAAGGTATTGGTGGCAGCATCGTAGGCGTGGGGGAGGAACATAGAGGGAGAGTAGCGCTGCCAGACTTTCAGGGGATGGACGTAGCACGTATGATCGTCGGCATAGACATCCAGCAGGATCTGGGTGGTTTCCCGGATTCGGGCGATGGCATCAAAGGAGTGCCGACCCCTGAGGATGGGAAAGTAAGCCACTGTATCCAGCTTGAATAAAAATGGGCAGGTCAGGCGAAAGAAATTACTCATCATAAGGTCTGTGGACCAGGCGACCTGGAGCTCGGAAAGACAGTCAAAAATATAAAAGGTTTCAGGACCTTCGCGCTCAATGATGTTATGGATTTCCACGGTGAAGGTTTCAAAATAATGGGAAAGCCGCAGGGTGTAAATCTTGAGGCCTGGCTGGGGAGATAACAGCGGCCCATGGGAGGCAAAACGAATATACACCAGGTTGCGCCCGTCGGTGATGGCTTGCCTGGCAAAGGGGAGGGCAAAGATTTTAAAATGATCCAGATCCTCTACCTGCCACACTACATTATCGCCCAAACGGATGTGGTCAAAAGCTTTGTCCATTTCCGGAAGGCCGGAGTCAATACGATCGAAGGCTGCCATGGGGTTCTCCTTTGTTTTAGCTTCTATTTTAGGTATTGCTTGAATTAGAATAGGATAGCATAGGATAATATAATTTATATTAAAGAGTGGGGGAACTTGATGATCAATTTATTTAACTTGACGTCAAATCCCTTAAATGATATTATTTTACTTAATTAAATCCGTTTTAATCTACATAAATAGGCAAACCTGTCGAAAGGCAGTGGACGCAAAGCTAAAGGGTCTAAAACCGCAGTGCGGTAAGGGCAGCCAGTTGCAAAAAGGACATGGCTTAAGAGTGGAAAACTCAGTGGTTGATGAGTTGTTTTTCTTGTAGGTCTGTTCGTCAGGCTGCGCTTTGGCGTGGCTTTTTTTATTATGAATATATGAGTATGGATTACGAGCATCGGTGCAGAATCTGTAAATAGAAAGAAAGGATGAATCGATGAAAAGAGGATTGGCTTGTTTAATGGCGCTGGTTTTGCTGTTTGTGAGTGTACCCACGTCTGTTTTAGCGGAGGTGATAACTTCCCAAACAACGCATGAAGAGGCGGGTCAGGAAGTTTCCCAGAAGAAAGCATCTGATTTGCTGGAAGCAGAAGCTGTGGATACGGTTAATGCAAAGGCCGTTGGGACCCTGGAGGTGGAGATTTCCTACCCCCAGCCCAGGAAGGCTCTGACGGATCGCGCGGCGGTAAGCCTTACCAACACTGCGGGGGAGATTGTAACGATTAGCCTGAAGGATGTAGCCTCGGATAAAAAGACGGCATCCCTAGGCAGCCAGAGCATCCAGTACAAAAATCTGCTCTTTGACAAAAACGCCATTGGTGATGGCAGTATGGCAGGGAGTGTGCTTTACAATCCATCGGCTCAGGATGCCCAGGTTTATTACACCACCGTTAATTTTTACGATTTACCCGTGGATACCTATACCCTCACCCTGTCCGATACCGGACTGCTGCCAGTGACCACTACTGCTGCCATCAACACCACCTCCAAACGGGTGGAAGTGAATGCCAAGGCCCTTCTGACCGGGGATGTGGACGGTAACGGGGCAATTGATGATGTGGATTACGATGCCGTATTGGCCAAGCTGGGCACAACCGAGGTCGCATATGACTTAAACGGTGATGGTACTGTGGATATTATCGATTTGGTCTATCTCCAGGAAGGGTTAAGTAAAACCGTCGATACCACAGCTATTCAGGTCAGTGAAACCTCTCCTGTGGTGAACCCTGAGGGAGTAAAGCTGGAAAGCAGTGCGGAAAATCCAGTGTCTGTAAAGGATGGAGCCATTAGCCAGCTCTTTGGTGCATCGACCACAGCCACAGAAGTGGTTGGTTTCCAGAGACAGGATGGTCAGTCTATTAGTACCAACACGCCCCTCGAAATTCCCTTGGTGATGGCAGAGACCATCCAGGCCAGCCAGATTCGCCTTGAGCCCAGTGCTTTGGGAATTGATCATGCAGCCAAGAAAGGCGAGGTTATCGTCACCAATGAAGCAGGCAATGACGAGATTTACTATTTTGGTACGGAAGAATCCACGGCAGTGCTGTTTTTGACGGATGAACCCTCAGAAAATACCATCGTCATCGATTTAAAGGGCCAAACGGCGATTAAGAAAATCACCATCCGTGTGACAGAAACCACAAAAGCCAGCAGCAACCTGGTGGAAATTTCTAAAGTAGAATTTTTAAATAATACCAAGGATAAGATTGTTGAACAGGTATCCAGTATCCCCACCAATGTCCGGGCTACCCCGGGTAACGAAAGCCTGAGCATTACTTGGGATGCCCAGGCCAATGTAACGGGATACGAGGTCAAGATGAGCTTCGACAATCCTAAAACCGGTAAAAACGAAACAACGATAACCCCGGTGGACGGCAATGCGCTGACCATTGGTGATTTGACCAATTATGTGGACTACACCATTTCCGTCCAATCGGTCAACCGTTCGGATACTGGGAACTGGGAGAGCGGCTACAGTGCACCCATCGTTGCTACGCCCTTACCCACATCGGTTCCAGAGGCTCCGGAAGCCATCACCTTAAGCGGTGGCTACCGTCAGATTACCGTTAATTGGGAAAAGCAGAAAAACTCAACGGGCTATAATGTCTATTACCGGGAAAAGGGAAAGACAGAATACAGTAAAATCGGTGGACTGACGGCCACGAGCACAGTGATCACCGATTTAAAAGACCAAACGGAATATGAAATCTATCTGAGGGGCTACAATGCCATCGGGGAAGGGGCGGCGTCACCGGTGTATCGGTGTGAAACCAAATCCATCGATCCACCCATTACTTCCAATTACAAGCTGATTAATTGTGCCAATGGGGTTGACGAGCCTACTGCCCATATTACGGATATCACCTATCCTTATTTAAAGGAAGGGGATTATGAAAATGGTTTTGATCAATACGACATCACGGACAATGACTACACCTCCTATTGGAACTATGGGGGATGGAATGCTGGTGGTTGGGCAGGAACCCTCCAGGGGCCAGTGGTTGCCTTTGATGGGGCCTATGAAATGGACGATATCGTTCTGATTCGTGGGGAAGGGGAGCCTAGCACCTACACCTACATGACCATTCGGTGGTGGGATGAGGCTGGTTTGGCCCATACCTTAAAGGCCCAGGAGGATTTTACGATTTCGAGTAAAAAAACCACTAACGGAAAGGAATACTACCGTATCCAGATCAAGGATAAGATTAAGCCGGTAAAAATCCAGATTAACCCCGCATTGTATTGGGCGGGTGCGCCCAATGCACGATGCCGGATATCAGAGCTTAAATTCTATGCCTACGATAGCCTGGCGAATGAAACAGACGCTCTTTTTGTTGATGATCTCCACGTTGAGTTAAAGGATAGTGTAACCATGGCCTATGTGGATGGCCTAATCGAGCGTGCCAACACCCCGGATCCGGACAGTGGAGAATTCCATCCTGATAAGGATTTGATTCTGTCGGAACTGACCCTGGCAAAATCCATTCTCAGTGAAACCAATATTGACGATACGGTGGTGGTGGACCAGAATGTATCCAACGCTAAAAATGGTACTCTAGGCTTTGCCATGTCCCTCAATGATTTTCAGCCATTGGGGCTGGCGGCTAAAGCGGGCGATACCATCAATGTTTATGTCGGAACCACGGGCAGTGTTTTACCAGAGCTGGTATATACCCAGTATCACCCGGATATAAAAACCGGCTGGAGTAAGACGGTTAAGCTAAAAAAGGGAAAGAACGAAATAACCTTGGCCCAAATTGGGGGAGAGGACAGCGAGCGCGGGGGGGCCTTGTATATTCGCTATCCCAATGCCACGGCCACAGACAAGGAAATTAAAGTACGGGTAGCCGGTGCGGTTAAAACCCCCACCCTTAATTTGACGGGCATTACCGATGCTGCGGCGGCAAAGACGAAAATCCGCTCTTATATTACGGAATTAAAGGCCTACGCGACATCCCTCCCATCGATGTATGAGGGCGAGGATGTTCGGTATCCCTGGGATAAGACCTCCAGTATTTATAATGCCACGGAGATTATGATGGATCAGATGCTGTTGTCCGTACCGGCTACCGCTGTGGTAGAAAACCTGACGGGCTCAGAAGATGCCCAGGTTGAACAGCTGTATCAAAACAGTTTGGCCATGGAACAGATGATGAACATTACCTATACCTCCAAGGGCCTTAGCCGGGATGCTGCCGATAACTTGGATCAATGGCCTGGCTCCCGGATTAATGTGCGGTACACCCGGATGTTTACTGGTGCCTTTATGTATGCCACCGGCCAGCATATCGGCATTGAGTACGGCTCTGTCGGGGGAATGGTCAAGGGGCAACCCCATAAGGCTCAGTCCAATGGCACCATGGCTGACGGCCAGCTTTATGGCTGGGGGATTGCCCATGAAATCGGACATGTGACGGATGAAGGGGATATGGTTTACGGTGAGACCTCCAATAATATCCTGTCCCAGCTGGTTAAAACCTTTGACGAAAAGGAAGGGGCCAGGGCGAATTACTCAGCGATTTATCAGAAGGTTACCTCTGGCACGACGGGCTACTCCAGCGATGTCTTTACCCAGTTGGGAATGTTCTGGCAGTTGCACCTGGCCTATGACGATACGCCCAATAGCCTGGATGCAAAGGATAGCTTTTACGCTAAGCTGTACCAAGGGTACCGTCGGAATACCCAAAAGACGGATAAGGATAATCTGTTAATCCGCATGGCCAGTGATGCCGTCCAGCGAGATTTGACCATTTATTTTGAAAAATGGGGACTGACAGCAAACGAAGAAACCCTTGCCTATGTCAGTAAGTATCCTAAAGAAGAACGGGCCATTTACTACTTAAATGACGATGCTCGGCATAAACGAATCCAGAAAGCTCCGGCCATGGCAGCAGGAACAGCTGTTAAAGCGACCTTAAACCATACGGTGGAAAATGGCAAGGATTCAAAGCAAATTACCCTGAACCTGGGTGTCAACAAGAACCAGGATGCTATTTTAGGCTATGAAATTGTAAGGAACGGCCAGTCTGTAGGCTTTACAACCAACAATACCTATACGGATGTCATTGCCTCGATGAACAACCGGGTCCTGAATTACGAAGTCATTGCCTATGACAACTATTTGAATAAAACCGAAGCCCTGGCCCTGGAGCCCATTAAGCTTCAGCATGATGGCAGTGTGGCAAAAACAAAATGGACCATGGATTCCACCATGACCTCCCAAGGGGACACTCTGGTGGATGAGGATTGTAGCGATTCAGGCATTGCCCATCCCGCGTTAAAGACCCTGTACGATGAGGATTATGCCAATGTCTACCAAGGGACCAAGACCAGTAATAATCCTTCCATCACCATTAATCTCCAGGAAAGAATGCCGGTGGTAGGGTTTAAGTACACCGCAGCGGTCGTTGATGGTGCTCTGGCTGAAAACACCATTAAAAGCTATACTATTCAGGTTAGTGAGGATGGGACCACCTGGCAGGATGCCACGAAGGGTAGCTTTACCGTCAGTGTGGAAGAACCCTCAGCCATCGTTTATTTCAATGAAACAGACCAGGAGGGAGCCAACCAGCTCCACACCTATCAGGCAGGATATGTCCGGCTTATTGCCAATGGAGCGGCTGGTGTTAGTGCTGCAGAATTGGACATTGTCGGACCTCCTGGGGATAATGTAAATTTGGAACAAAGTGGTATCGGAATCCTTAAATCAGACTTCACCTACGATCCGGAACAGGCGCCCATTAAAGCCGGTTCTTTAATCTTCACCGGAAGCTACCGGGGACATCCAGGGTTTAATGCCCTCTTGTTAAAGGATTCCCAGGGTAACAATGTGGTCGGTAAGGATGGACAGGCCGAGAGTATCTTTATGGCAACGGTTCCGGAAAATGGCAATATCGGAGAAATTAGCCAAGGAACCTGGATTTACTGGATTGACGTGGATAATTTAGACATGAACGCCCTACCGGATACAGTCAGGGCAGAGTTATACCGTGTCAATAATATGGAAACCAATGAGGGACAGCGGCTCACCAGCGATACCTTTGGGATAGCGCTTCCGGCGACCATTCCCGCCATCGAACTCACTGGCGCACAAACCGCGGAGGATAAGTCGATATGAAGTGGAATAAAATAATGAAATATATGGGTACCTTGTGCCTAAGCACCCTGCTTATCATGCTTTTTTGCCTGCCGGTTATGGCAGAGGAGGGTGGGGCTCCCCAGCTTTTAGTAACTAAGGGAAACCAGGATGGCCAGATCAACATCGCCCTGTCAGGGATGGGGGCACCGACCATCAAGGGCCTTTCCCTTAAGTTAAAATTAACAAATGCTACCTTTACCGGAGCCCTTACCCCAGATACTGCCCTAAAGAGCGAGGATGCCCGGGTGAAAATCCTTCCCCAGGAAAGTGGAGAAGAGGCCACCTTGGCCGTTACCCGGGATGGCCAGCTGCCCTTAGTTAGTGGTGTAATAGCCATTGGAACCCTGACGGTAACCGGCCAGGCAGGAGCCGACTACAGTATAGCTGCCAGCGATTTGGAAATGGTGGATGCGTTGACTTACGCAAAGACCGTTTTAGCTGTGGTGAAAAATGATAGTAAGTCCGAAAGTCTATCCTTTGAAAAAAAACCAGCGGAAGGGTCTAATCCCAGTCCATCGGTTCAAAATCCAGGGGATGTGGCCAGTGGCGGTACGTCGGAATCTGGTTCTGTTACAGAGACGGAGGGACGCTCAGGTAACCCGGGAACAGGCGTTCTGGCTACCGAGCAGGCCATCCCCGTGGTTCTGGGGATATTCCTGATCGCCTTAAGCGGAGCGGTAGCACTTAGCCGAAAAAACAGAATAAATCAATAGGAAAAGACACCCCTTCTCAAACCTTGAAATATCGTGAGAAGGGGTGTTTTAGTGTCAAGACCGTTATTAGCGGTGGTTAAAGAAGGACAATGCAGATAATATTTGAATTTCATAGGAATCTTTGGTAAACTATTCTTAAATGAACCCTGGAGGGTGCATTGGAATCATCAGGCGTGGGAGGCTAGAATGCGCAAGGAAATATTAGCAGCACAGAGGATCGTGATCAAAATGGGGACGACCTGCGTTACCCACCCCGACGGAAAGCTTAATCTTCGGAAGCTGGATCATCTGGCACGGGTACTGACCGATTTGGTCAGCAGCGGAAAGCAGATTGTTTTAGTTTCTTCTGGAGCCATTGGCTGTGGAATGAACCGCCTGGGTATGGAGCAGCGACCTGTTAAGTTAGAAGAAAAGCAGGTGGCGGCTTCTGTGGGCCAGGGCCTTTTGATGGAAATTTACCATAAGTTTTTTGATGATTACCATCAAAATATTGGTCAGATCCTC
The DNA here is from genome assembly GCF_900107815.1 of Eubacterium aggregans. Classification (GTDB taxonomy): domain Bacteria; phylum Bacillota; class Clostridia; order Eubacteriales; family Eubacteriaceae; genus Eubacterium_O; species Eubacterium_O aggregans. Next base: position 103,845 of record NZ_FNRK01000006.1, on the reverse strand, counting down.
TTGACGAAGGATGTCTTTCAAAATGAAATCAAGCGGACTAATGCCGCCAATACCTTTATGGCGCTCATGGGAAGGGGTATTATTCCCATCGTCAATGAGAATGATTGTGTGTCCACGGATGAAATCCAGGAGGAGTGCTTTGGGGATAATGATATCCTGTCAGCCATGACCGCCAGCCTGGTGGAAGCCGATTTGTTGATTATTTTATCTGATGTGGATGGGCTGTACGATTGCAACCCCGCCAAGCATGAGGATGCCAGGTTGGTGCCGGTGGTTGAGCAAATTGATACGGCTGTTATAAAAAGTGCCGGGTGCTCCACCTCCGGACTTGGAACTGGTGGGATGGTGACGAAAATCGGTGCGGCCCGGTATGCTACAGAGCGTGGAATCCATACGATCATCGCCTCGGGAGAGGATGTCCGAGGGCTTTATGAGATTTTAGATGGCCAGGAAATTGGAACAATTTTTCTTAAAAAAGAAAGTGTAGAAGGAGAATAATTATGGATAATGAATGTATCTTTAAGAAGATTATGCTGACCTTAGGCACCATTGTTGCGGGTGTGGCCACTGGTTTTGGTGTGGCTTATTTAGTAGAAAAGCGTCGGGAAGAGGCTGTGGGCGGAAAACTGATGCGGGTGAATTACCGCTTCACCAAGGATTTTGATGGCTAAAAAGGTCTTTATCTTTAGTGCATCGACCGGGGCGGGCCATAATTTGGCGGCTCGTTCCCTGGCAGAGGCACTGCAAGGGCGGGGGTATGATGCCCAGGTTTATGATGCTTTTAAAGAAAGCAGTGCCGCTCTGAACCGCATAGTGACCAAGGGATACAAGCAATTGGTGGAAATCGCGCCCAAGCTTTACGAACAGATGTACCGTCAGTTCAACAAGATGACCCCTTTCCAGCAGAATATCTTTAAAGTCATGTCTAAGGTGATGAACCCTGAAATCGTCCCGCTGATTGAAAAGGAAGGGCCGGACCTCATTATTTCAACCCATCCCTTTGTTACAAATATGCTGGGGACCTTAAAGGCCCATGGTGCCTTTAGTCAGCCGGTCCTTTCCTTTGTGACGGATTATAAAATTCATAGTGTCTATCTGCACCCCATGATCGATGCCTACGTGGTGGGGAGCGAATACACCAAGCAAACTATGGTGGAGCGGGGGGTAGACCCAGATATCATCTATCCCTTTGGCATTCCCATCCGTACCGAATTTATGGATGCTCCCTCTGCTGAGTTAGAAAAAGCGGACCCGGCAGTTCGGGGAACTATTATGGTCATGGGGGGGAGCATGGGGGCCCGTCAAATGGAAAAAGCTTTTGTCTCCCTGATGAAGACCAAGGAGAAGATTCGGATTATCGTGGTTTGTGGGAATAATGCCAAGGTTGAGCGGGATATCCGTTTTTTGGCCAAGGTGTACGAACCAGCGGATAAGGTGGTCGAGATCCATGGCTTTGTCCAGAATGTGTCGCAGCTCATGGATCAGTCCGAGGCCATTATCACGAAGCCTGGAGGACTTACCAGCACAGAGGCCATGGTCAAGGGCATTCCCATGATTATTCCATACTATTATCCAGGTCAGGAGGAGGAGAATACCGACTTCCTGGTAGACAGTGGCATGGCGATTAAGGTGGATAAGGTTAAGGATTTAACCTCCCTGGTGGACTTTCTCATTGAAAACAGCTATATCATCCGGGAGATGTCTGCCAATATGACCGAGGAGGCCCGGCGACACTCCATGGAAAAGACCCTGGATCTCTGTAGCCAATTAATGGATTGATGGTGAAAAATACTTTACACCCCCCTGTGGATGTGGTATGATACTGACGTTGCCAATTCCTGGTTTTCCGACACTCCGACGGTTTACTACGACTTGGCAGGAAATTAAGAATTAAGGAGAATCATTATGATCACAAAAGAACAAAAAGAACAGATTGTCGCCGATTATGGCACCCATGAAGGGGACACCGGTTCCCCCGAAGTGCAAATTGCGCTTCTAACCGCTCGCATTAACGATTTGAACGAACATTTCGCAGTGCACAAAAAGGACCATCACTCCAGAAGAGGTCTTCTGAAGATGGTTGGACAGCGTCGTAACCTGCTGGGCTACCTTAAGAAGAAAGACATCACCCGTTATCGTGAACTCATTGCACGCTTAGGCTTGAGAAAATAATAACACACTGATAAGGCGGAGCTATTCCGCCTTTCTGTCATTTTTGTAAAGACCTATGGCGATGCCCAAAGGACGGATGTTTTAACTGTTCGCGGTTTATGCCTACCTGCTGGTGGGTATAAACGACGGACAGAACGCAATGTCTACCGGGCATCGGTCCTCTGCGAAAGCATGGGACCTTTCATCATAAAGGAGTTATGATATGAGAAGATTTGAAATGGAGTTGGCCGGCAGACCGCTGGTCGTTGAAGTTGGCCAGGTGGCCCAGCTGGCAAAGGGATCGGCCATCCTTCGTTATGGCGAAACCACTATCCTGGCGGTGGCCGGCGCTTCCAAAAAACCACGGGAGGGGATGGATTTCTTCCCCCTGAGTGTAGACTATGAAGAAAAACAATATGCTGTAGGTAAAATCCCCGGAGGATTTTTAAAGCGGGAAGGCCGGCCGTCAGAAAAGGCCATCTTAAATTCCCGTTTAATTGACCGCCCCATCCGTCCTTTATTCCCTAAGGGATTTAGAAATGATGTCCAGGTGGTTACCACTGTCATGGCAGTGGAACAGGATAATGCTCCGGAAATCGTTGCGATGATTGGTTCCTCTGTGGCCCTGTCCATTTCGGACATGCCCTTTGCCGGGCCAACGGGTTCAGTGGCTGTCGGCTTAGTCGATGGTGAGCTGGTGTTAAATCCGACGCAAGCCCAGCGTGAAGTCAGCGATTTAAGTCTCATCGTTGCGGGAACCAAGGACGCTGTGATGATGGTCGAAGCGGGTGCAAATGAGGTTTCTGAAGAAACCATGTTAGAAGCTATCCTCTTTGCCCACGATGAAATCAAAAAAATCGTTGCCTTTATTGAAGGGATTGTTGCAGAAGTGGGCGTCCCCAAGGCAGAGTATAAGCTGTATCTTCCAACGGAAGAGCTCACTGCAGAAATCGAAGCCTATGTGGGAAGCCGCATGCACGATGCCGTTCAGACTGCCGATAAGGACGAACGTCTGGCTGCCATGAATGGACTTATTGACGAAGCCATGGCCCACTTTACGGAATTATACCCCGATGCTGGTGCAGACATTGACACCGTGCTTAATGGGATGAAGAAGAAGGAAGTCCGGAGCCTGATCTTAAACGATCGGATTCGCCCGGATAATCGAAAGATGGAAGAAGTGCGTCCCATCAGTGCCCTCATTGATTTTGTCCCCCGGGTCCATGGCTCTGGCCTCTTCACCCGTGGCGAAACCCAGGTACTCTCCATTGCGACCCTTGGGGTCCTCCGGGATGCTCAGATGATCGATGGGTTGGGAACCGAAACTGAAAAACGCTACATGCATCAATATAATTTCCCAAGCTACAGTGTTGGAGAAACCCGCCCCATGCGCGGCCCTGGCCGTCGTGAAATTGGCCATGGTGCCCTGGCTGAACGTGCCTTGTTACCCATGGTTCCTTCAGAGGAAGAATTCCCCTATGCCATTCGTGTGGTATCTGAAGTCTTAAGCTCCAATGGCTCTACTTCCCAGGCCAGTGTCTGTGGAAGCTCCCTTGCCCTTATGGCTGCTGGTGTTCCTCTGAAGAAGCCGGTTGCAGGCTGTGCGATGGGCCTCATTAAGGAAAATGAAAAGCTGGCTATTTTGACGGATATCCAGGGAATGGAAGACTTCTTAGGGGATATGGACTTTAAAGTGGCTGGAACCGCTGATGGGATTACCGCCATTCAGATGGACATTAAGATCCACGGGATCGACCGTGAAATCCTGACCCAAGCCCTGGCCCAGGCCAAGGACGGTCGGATGCACATTTTAGGCATCATGAACGATACCATTGCAGAACCCCGGGAAGAGCTGTCTCCCTATGCACCGAGAATTATCACCATGCACATCAAGCCCGACAAGATCCGTGAGGTCATTGGGAGTGGCGGCAAGGTAATCAACGGGATCATTGATGAAACCGGTGTGAAGATTGATATCGAGGATGATGGGACCATCTATATCGCATCTGAGGATGGTGAAGCTGCAAAGCGTGCCATCGATATGATTAACGATATCGTCCGGGAGGTTGAAGTCGGTGAAGTGGTGGATGGAACCGTCGTCCGAATTATGAACTTCGGCGCCTTCGTGTCCATTCCAGGGGGGAAGGATGGCCTTATCCATATTTCCAAGCTGGAACATCACCGGGTAGAAAAGGTTGAGGATTCGGTAAAGCTGGGAGATAAGGTGACTGTAAAGGTCATCGAAATTGATGATCAGGGCCGGATTAATCTGTCCCGGAAAGCTTGCCTGCCTAAGGAAAACTAAGGAACACCGGTTATAATAATGGAAACCTGTGTTGTAAAAATTTATAATGGGTCAAAAAACCCACTGCCCAGGGTACAGTCCCAGGGGGCGGCTGGCGTGGATTTACACGCGGATTTGGCCGCCCCCCTGGTACTTGAGCCCCATAAGGTGTACGCTGTACCCACAGGCATTCGTATTGAGCTTCCCCTAGGCTATGAGGCTCAGGTCCGGGCTCGAAGCGGCCTGGCTTTAAAGCACGGGATTACCCTGGTTAACGGAATCGGTACCATCGATTCCGATTATCGGGGAGAGATTGCGGTGATTGTGATGAACCTGTTGGATACGCCCTTCACCATTACCCCCGGGGACCGCATCGCCCAGATGGTGGTCACCCGGGTCAGTCTGCCAGAGTTTGTTGTGGTGGAATCACCCGAGGCTCTGGAGGCCACACAACGCGGCGACGGCGGATTCGGGCACAGCGGCGTGTAGAGAGCAAGGGTACCCTGTGTACCCTTTTTTAATATGATTTGAGGTGATAAAAATGGCAGCTCGCAAAAAAACGACTGCAAGAACCAGTACGAAAAAGAAAACACGGCCATCGGCCAAGGCACAATCGAAAAAAACTTTGCACCCGGATCGGAAGCGGCAGATTTGGGGGGCAGTGGTTATTCTGTTTTCCATCTACAGTGCCTATGCCTTTAGTACCGCCACCCCGAATATTGTGGATAAAATCATTGGGAAGGGCTTTGTCACCTTTATGTTTGGCAATGCCTCGATGATGGTGGCTATTTATGGCGTGGCCTGCGGTATTCTCCTGTTTACGGATAAAATGCGCTACTACCGAAAGACCGTCCTGATCGTCTTTTTGATGCTGATGAATTTCATGATTGGCTTTAGCCTTAATATGCCCAAGCTTCTTGACAATAGCATGGTAGACCTCTTCTCCCTGGCGACTTTGGGAGGCTATGGGGGAATCATCGGAAACGTTTTTGCCTTCCTGTTTACTACCATTATGGGACGGGTACTGACTTTTATCTTGATTATCCTTCTTTTCTTTATCGAAGCATTTCTCCTCTTTAAGATCAATTGTCCTCAGGCTTATGGGGCGCTTAAGGAGAAGGGGTTTGGTATGGATAAAATCAAAGAGAAGGCAGCCGCGGTTAAAGAAGCGAAAGAGCTACGGGATAAGCGTAAGGAGGCTGAGGAACGTCGACTTCTGGAGGAACAGGAGCTCATTGACGAAGACTATGACGACCTCTTCCATCGTGGGGAAACTGGGGAGATCTCCGTGGATACCCAGTATTTAGATATTGGAGATGTGATGGAGGCGCTTGATCCAGAGGAGGCGGCCGCTGCCCAAGCGGAACGTCAGGCCAGGAAACAGCGTGCAGCCAGCACCGCCCCAGTGGATAAAGTCCCAGAGGATATTACCATTGGCAGCAGCTTTGAGGCCATCGATCCCGACGCCCCGGTGGAGGAATATCAGATCCCTGATGTGGCACTGCTTAATCCCCCTTTACGGCGGGGGGGCGATAAAAAAACAGATGTGAAAAAAAAAGCCCGTCAGATTGAGGAGACCCTGAAAAGCTTTGGGGTTGCGGCAAAAATCGTAGGTGCGGATGTCGGTCCTTCCATTACCCGATTCGAGGTTCAGCCGGACCCAGGGGTCAAGGTGAATAAAATCGTCAACTTAAGCGATGATCTGGCCTTAAACCTGGCCACCTCAGACATTCGCATCGAGGCTCCCATTCCAGGGAAGGCCGCGGTGGGGATTGAGGTGCCTAATGCTGAAAGCGAAATCGTGGGGCTTCGGGAAATTATCGAAGCGCCGGGCTTTGAGCGAACTAAGGCGACCCTGCCCTTTGCCCTGGGGAAAACCCTGTCCGGGCAAAACATCATTGGGGATATCAGTAAGATGCCCCATATGCTCATTGCCGGAGCCACGGGTTCAGGGAAGAGCGTGTGCATCAATACCATTATCATCAGTCTGCTTTACAAGCTGACCCCGGATGAGCTGCGATTTATCATGATCGACCCCAAAATGGTGGAGCTGAATCAGTACAACAATATTCCCCATCTGCTTATCCCGGTGGTGACAGACCCTAAGAAGGCGGCCTATGCCCTCAATTGGGGTATCAAAGAGATGACGGACCGTTACCAGCTCTTTAAGGATGCGGGGGTTCGGGATATTGATGGGTACAATGACAAGATGCTAGCAGCTGGAGAAAAGAAGCTGCCCCGAATCATCATTGTGGTGGACGAATTGGCGGATTTAATGATGACCTCTCCCAAGGAGGTTGAAAATGCCATTTGCCGGATTGCCCAGCTGGCCCGGGCCTGTGGAATTCATCTCATCATCGCTACCCAGAGACCATCGGTGGATGTCATCACCGGGCTCATCAAAGCCAATATTCCCTCTCGAATTGCATTTTCTGTGGCTTCTAATACAGATAGCCGGACCATTTTAGATATGGCCGGGGCCGAGAAACTTTTGGGGAAGGGGGATATGCTCTACTTCCCGGTGGGAAAATCCAAGCCCCTGCGAGTCCAATGTACCTACGTCTCTGATGCAGAAATCAATCGGGTCATCGGAGCCATCGAGGGGGCGACAGCCCCGACCTTTAACGCCCATATTGAAGACGTCATTGCAGGGTATAGCGAAAAGCCGGATGACACGGAAGAAACTGAGGACGCCTTATTCCCCCAGGCTGTGGAGCTGGCCTTTACCTACAATCAGATTTCGACCTCCATGGTCCAAAGAAAGCTAAAGGTGGGCTATGCCAGGGCTGGACGAATTGTGGATGAGCTAGAACAAAAGGGTGTGATTTCAGGACCAAATGGCAGTAAGCCCCGGACCCTGCTCACCACCCGAGAGGAGTATTATCATGCCTAAACCCACCCAATCGGTCTATATAGAGACCCTGGGCTGTGACAAAAATACTGTGGACAGTCAAACCATGCTGGCCACCTTAAGGGGGGCCCGATATACCGTAGCTAAGGCACCAGAGGATGCGGATATCATCATCATTAACACCTGCTGCTTCATCGAAGCTGCCAAGGCAGAATCCATCGACCGGATTTTTGAGTATTTACCCTATAAAACTGAGGGGAAATGTGGTATCTTTGTGGTGGCAGGGTGTATGGCCCAGCGCTATGCTCAGGAACTGAAAACAGAGCTTCCGGAAGTGGATTTCTATTTAGGAGTCAACAATCTGGAGGATCTCCTTTCCCTTATTGATGGGAGCCGTCAGACGAATACCTTGATTGAAGAAGAGGATAAAACCTATAAAGAAGCGGTGGTCGAACGCTGGGTTGAAGATGGCGATGTGACGGCTTATCTGAAAATCAGCGAGGGCTGCGATAAGCATTGTACCTATTGCGCCATTCCAAGGATTCGCGGTCATTACCGCAGTCGTCGCCCTGAGGCAATCTTGTCCGAGGCCAAAAGCCTGCGGGATCAGGGGGTGGAAGAGCTCATCCTCATCGCCCAGGATCTTACCCAATATGGCAGTGATTTAGAAGAGGGGGTCACACTGGCAACATTGCTTAAGGAATTGGCAGAGGCAGTGGACTTCAAATGGATTCGCCTGCTCTATCTTTATCCAGAGGGCATCGATGGGGAACTGTTGGAGGTGGTACGCACCCACAATAATATTTGTCACTATTTTGATATGCCCATCCAACATACGGAGGACAGTGTACTGAAGCGAATGGGCCGCCAAATTGACCGGCAGACTATTTTTGAGAAGGTGGCCATGATCCGTAAAGCCCTCCCCGATGTGGTTTTACGGACGACTATCATCACAGGCTTTCCCGGGGAAACTGAGGAAGAATTTGAGGCGATGTTAGCGGCTTTGTCAGAATTGGGCTTTGAACGCTTGGGCGCCTTTGCCTATTCCTTGGAAGAGGGGACTCCAGCCGCTAAAATGGTGAACCAACTGCCTGGGGAGGTAAAGGAAGCTCGAAGACGCCGGATTTATGAGCAGCAGGAAGATATCACGGCCCTTAAGAACCAGGAAATGGTGGGAAAGACCATTGAAGTGCTGGTAGAAGAAACCGATGGGGACGAGGTGTTCTATGGCCGGACCTATGGTGATGCACCAGAAATTGATTGTGGCGTCATCATTGAGGATGCCGATTTGGTGTGCGGCACCTTTTATCCGGTGTCTGTTACGAACTCCATTGGCTACGACGTGATTGGAAGTATTCGTACGTGAGTATTTTAAAGGAGAGAGAAAATGAATTTACCCAATAAGATTACCATGGCCCGGATTATTATGATTCCTTTTTTTGTCATCGCCATGGCGGTGGATTTTCCATTCCATGAACCCATCGCCTTAGTCCTGTTCGTCGTGGCGGCGGCTTCTGATGCCTTGGATGGTCATTTGGCAAGAAGCCGGAATCTCGTAACGGATTTTGGCAAATTTATGGATCCTTTGGCAGATAAGCTGTTGGTGTGTTCGGCTTTTATCTGTCTGGTGGAGCTGCACCTCATGCCGGCCTGGGTAGTCATCGTCATCATCGCCCGGGAATTTGCCATTACGGGACTTAGAACCCTGGCCGCCTCGGATGGAGTGGTTATTGCCGCCAGCAAATGGGGCAAGGCCAAGACCATGTCCCAGATGATTGCCATTGTCGCCCTGCTACTCTACAATTGGCCGGTGTGTCAGATTCCCGCCCTGAATATTTTTGGGACGGTGATGATTTATGTGGCCCTGGTGTTGACTATGATTTCAGGGATTGATTATTTCAGACTCAATAAGGGTGTGATTAAATCCTATTAAAGGATCAGAATTCGAAAGTCGGAAAATATGACCTTCGGATTTTGGATAGATAAAGGGGGGCCCTGTTTCAGGGTCCTCTTTTTAAGAAGAAGGAGAATCTATGATTGCGATTTTATCACCGGCTAAAAATATGCGGGAGGTCCATTGGCAGGGGGAGACCCAAAAGCCAACCTTTGCCGGAGAGTCGGCGGTTCTGCTTGGGGCCCTTCGGCAGATGATGCCCTGGGAGTTGGAGGCGCTGATGAAGGTGAGCAGCAGCCTGGGAGAGAAGGCCCATTATGCCTTCGCCCATATGGATTTGTCAGAACCGGGAACGCCGGCTATAGCCACCTATGACGGGCTGGTTTTTAAGCATTTTGATGCGGATAGCCTTAGTCCCAAGGCGTGGGAAATGGCGGAGGCATCCCTTCGGATTCTTTCTGGTTTTTACGGTGTTCTCAGACCTCAAGACGGCATCATGCCCTACCGGTTGGAAATGGGAACAAAACTTTCGGTGGGGGAACATAAAGATTTATACGCCTTTTGGGGACGGTCCCTCCATGATGCGCTGTACTCCCAGAGCGATACCATTATTAACCTCGCCTCAGAGGAGTACGCTAAAACCATCCGACGGTACCTAACCCCAGAAGAGCATTTTATTGATGTAGAATTTAAAATAATTAAGGCTGGAAAGATGCAAACTATCACCACATATGCTAAAATGGCTAGAGGGAGAATGGCCCGTTTTATTGTGGAGAATCCAGGGATTGAACCAGAGGATTTAAAAGCCTTTGATGCTCTGGGCTTTCGTTACGATACCAGCCATTCGACCAATCAAAAAATTGTTTTTGTTCAAGGATAAGGAATTACGGATTAAAAGGAAGTGACCATTATGAATTGTGAAATCATCTGTGTCGGCACGGAGCTGCTGACCGGGGACACACTGAATACCCATGCGACCTATTTGTCAAAGGAGCTGTCACTGCGCAGCTTCTCGGTCCATTACCAGACCACCATCGGTGATAACCCCGCCCGTTTGAAAGAGGTGCTGGGTGAGGCGGTTGGCCGTAGTGAAATGATTGTTGTGACTGGGGGCCTTGGACCCACCCAGGACGATCTGACAAAGGAAACGGTATCTGATTTCTTTGGGCTCCCCATGACCCGGGATGAAGAGGAAGTGGCCAAGCTGACTGCTTTCTTTGAAAAACGCCAGATGGTCATGACGGAGAATAATCTGCGTCAGGCTGATATTCCGGTGGGGGCTAAGAAGCTACCCAATCCCAGGGGGTCAGCCCCGGGGATTATGGTGGATAAAAATGGTGTCCGGGTATTTCTTCTCCCTGGGCCACCCCATGAAATGAAGGGGATGTTTGAGGACGAAGTCCTGCCAATCCTGGAAAAGATGATGGATCATCAGGTCATTTCCCGGTATTATAACCTGGGTGGAATTGGCGAGTCCATGGTGGAGGATACCCTGATGGATATCATCGATCGTCAGGACAACCCAACCATTGCCACCTATGCAAAGGTAGGGGAGGTACTGGTGCGCATTACGGCCAGCGGTAAAGATGAGGTCGAGATGAATGCTATTCTGGATAAGTATGAAAAGGTACTGGTGGAACGGTTAGGTCAACATATCTTTACGCATTCCCAGGACCCTTTGTATATCGCCGTGGGTAAGCTCCTTATTGAAAAGGGAGTGACCATTGCCACTGCAGAATCCTGTACGGGTGGATTGATTTCTGGAAAGCTGGCGGAAGTTCCCGGTATTTCCAAAAGTCTTAAAATGGGGCTGGTAACTTACTCCAATGAGGCCAAAATGCAGCTCCTTGACGTCTCTTCGGATACCCTGGCCCAGTATGGTGCAGTGAGTCCCCAGACGGCCCGGGAGATGTGCGAAAACTTAGCCCGGATATCCGGCTGTGATCTGACCGTGTCGGTCACTGGCATTGCCGGACCCGATGGAGGAACGGCGGAAAAGCCGGTGGGCTTGGTCTATGTGGGAATTCATTATCAGGGAGAAACCACCATTGAGGAATGCCGCTTTGGCGGAGCCCGAACCATCATCCAAAAACGGGTGGTCAATGCCGCCTTGAATTTGGTGCGGACCCATGTTTTGAAAATCAAAAATGGCAATGTGTTTAATTAATAAACAGAAAGTGAGCAATAATGGCAAAAAAGGATAAACAACCCCTTGTAAAAGTGGTACAACAAACTGAGAATCAGGCGAAGCAGGAAGCATTGGATGCAGCCTTAAAGAAAATCGAAAAGGACTTTGGAAAAGGTGCAATCATGCGTCTGGGGGACGATGCCTCTAAAATGGATGTGGATGTCATATCCACTTCATCCATTGGGTTAGACTTAGCCCTGGGTATTGGCGGGGTTCCCCGGGGACGGATTATTGAAATCTATGGTCCAGAATCCTCAGGGAAAACGACACTGGCCCTTCATATTGTGGCGGAAGCCCAAAAAAATGGCGGCAATGCGGCCTTTATCGATGCTGAGCATGCCCTGGACCCGGAATACGCCCGGGCTTTAGGAGTGGACATTGACAATTTGCTGGTTTCCCAGCCCGATACAGGGGAACAGGCACTGGAAATTTTAGAAGCTCTGGTCCGAAGTGGCGCCATCGACGTGGTGGTGGTGGACTCCGTAGCCGCCCTGGTGCCTCGTGCAGAAATTGATGGGGAAATGGGGGATTCCCATGTGGGTCTCCATGCCCGCCTCATGTCCCAGGCTCTGAGAAAGTTGGCTGGAACCATTAAGAAGGCCAATACCGCAGCGATTTTCATCAATCAGCTCAGGGAAAAAGTCGGTGTTGTCTATGGGAATCCAGAGGTCACCACTGGCGGACGGGCTCTTAAGTTTTATTCTTCGGTCCGAATGGATGTTCGAAAGGGTGAGCCCCTTAAAAAAGGCTCGGAGCTCATTGGGAATCGAACCAAAGTGAAGGTTGTTAAAAATAAAATGGCGCCGCCGTTTAAAATTGCAGAATTCGATATTATGTACGGTGAGGGTATTTCCCATATTGGGGATGTTTTAGACATTGCGGTTGAGCTGGATCTCATCCACAAGGCCGGGTCCTGGTTCTCTTACAATGAGGAGCGCATTGGACAGGGACGGGATAAAGTCAAGGATTTCTTGAAGGAAAACCCGGATATTTGTGATACCATCGAGCAGCAGATTCGGGATTTTTACAAAAAAGCTAAGGAGCCCGAGGTTGCTGTGGAATCAGAAGAAGCCCTTCTGCCTACAGATGACGAGATTATCCAGGATACCTTTGACATGGGACATTTTGAAGACGAGTAGGGGATAAGGAACGCTGAGCCCATAGGCTTAGCAAACCCTTTAATCCTGTAGTTTTCATCATTCCTTCAGGTGCCTTTCAAAAACCCATCACATTTTCTCCTTACAATAGAGACATCACATTGAACAATAGGAGGAAAGCGTGATGGAATATAATCATAATGATCGTCAGGAAACGACGGATTTCATATTAATCGATGCACCGAAGACAGAGGATGGTCAGTCCACCCCTGGGGCAAAAGAATCGCCTATGGGTGGAATTGTCCCATCAACCAATAAAAAAAGACGCACCCGGAAGGGGGCGGCCTTTGGCGGGATGAAAAAATCCATGGCCGGTATGATGGTGGGCTGCGTCCTTCTTTCTGGAGCCCTGGGCTTTGGAGGGGGGATGCTGGCTAACCAAGTGGCCGGTGGTAAGACGGTAATGTATCAGTCTGTGGCCCAGGCTACGGCGGCAGGAACCTCGGACAGTACGGCCTCCACTACGGAAAAGGTGGCCTCATCGGCGGCCAACTCGGTGGTGGAAATTAAAACCGAGGCGGTGACCAAAAGCCAGTATATGCAGGATATGGTGACAGAAGGTGCGGGTAGTGGCGTCATCGTAAGCGCCGATGGTTATATTGTGACCAATAACCACGTCATTAACGGAGCCTCAAAGATTACGGTAACCACCAAAGATGAAAAATCCTATGAAGCAACCCTGGTGGGAACAGATTCTGAAAGTGATGTGGCCTTACTTAAAATAAGTGCTTCCAATTTGCAGCCAGTGGTCATGGGAAATTCTGAAGGGATTGTCGTCGGCCAACAGGCCATTGCCATTGGGAACCCTCTGGGCGAACTGGGCGGCACCGTGACAGATGGAATTATTTCGGCTTTAAACCGAGAAATTACCATTGATGGAGAAACGATGAACCTGCTCCAAACGGATACAGCTATCAATCCTGGTAATTCCGGCGGGGGCCTCTTTAACGCCAGTGGTGAGCTGATCGGTCTGGTGGTGGCTAAATCCTCAGGAACCGGAGTGGAGGGCTTAGGCTTTGCCATTCCAGTGAATGAAGTGAAATCAGTGGTGGAAGCCTTAATGTCCGACGGCTATGTAAAGGGCCGGGCCAGCCTGGGGGTCACCCTGGTGGATGTGGATTCTGCCGAAACCGCCATGCAGTACCGGGTCAATAGTACCGGTGTTTATATCAGACAGGTTACGAGCGGCGGTCCGGCTGCCAATGCCGGACTTCAATCCGGGGATCGGATTGTTTCAGTCGGTGGGACAGCGGTTTCCAGTGCGGCAGATGTCAAGCAGGCCATCCGCAGTCACTCCGTGGGGGATACAATCGAGGTAAAGGTGTCCCGAAATGGCAGCGAGCAAACCATGAAGGTTACCCTTGGTGAATATCAGGGAGAAAATACGTCGTCTACAAGTCAGCAATAAGGCTGGGATGTCCAGCTCGCCGCCCTTTGTAGTGCAGAAAGGATAGGAGCATGATTCGGATATTAATGGTAGACGATGAAGAAAAAATCAGACGCTTGGTACGCAAATATGCAGAATTTGAGGGTTATGAGGTCGTCGAGGCGGGGGATGGTATGGATGCCATCGATAAAGTCCGCCACCAGGATTTTGATATTATCATCATGGACGTGATGATGCCGGAGCTCGATGGGTTTTCAACTTGTCGCGAGATTCGAAAGACTAGCAAGACCCCGATTATCATGCTGTCAGCCCGGGGCGAGGAGTACGACCGCATCCATGGCTTTGAGCTGGGGATTGACGATTATGTGGTCAAACCCTTTTCACCTAAGGAGCTGATGCTGCGGATTAAAGCCATTTTAGCCCGGATCCATCAAGCTGGTGGTGGCGATGATCGGGAGATTATCCAGATTGAGGGAATTGAGGTGGATATGGCGGCCCGGAAGGTGACAGTTGATGGGGAACTTGCCAGTATGACACCCAAGGAGTACGATCTATTTTTCTATATGCTTAAAAATCGTGGCATCGCCCTCACCCGGGATAAGCTGATTACCAATGTCTGGGGCTATGATTTTTATGGCGATGACCGGACCCTGGACACCCATATTAAATTACTCAGAAAGAGCCTCGGACCCTATAGCAAATGTATCGTCACCCTCCGAGGTGTGGGGTATCGCTTTGAAGCTTAAAGAACTCAGCCTGAAATGGAAGCTTTTCCTCTTCATCACCGCTTTTTTGGCGGTGATGATTTTTATAATCTGGCTTTTCCAAATTGTCTTTTTAAGCAGCTTTTACCGGAAAAGTAAGATTGATGAACTGCATACCTCGGCCCAGAGCATTGTGACCAATCTGGGAACAAATGATATGGGGGAGGCCATCAATGCCGTGGTAGAGCGCAGTAATACTTGTGTTAAGGTGGTTAATCTGGAAAATGGGACTGTTATCGATGTGGATCGGACTCCCAATTGCGTCTTGCATTATCTCAGCAGCCAGGATTTGAACCAGTTATACCAAAATGCCAAGGAAAATAATGGGACCTATCTGGCTTCCTTTTCACGGACAGGCAAATTTATGGATGGTGGTGAAGAGAGCATTGTCTACACCCAAATATCCGGTAATTATGTGGTGATGCTCAATACCATGATTACACCGGTGAATGCCACCGTGAGTACCCTGCGCAGCCAGCTCGTATATCTGAGCCTGATTTTTGGTGTGTTGGGACTGCTTTTTGCGGCATTCATCTCAAAACGGATTTCAAAGCCCATTATGGTGACGAATGAATCTGCCAAGGAGCTGGCCAAGGGAAATGTCAACGTGCATTTCGATGGGGAGGGATATCGTGAGATTACAGAATTGAATAGTACTCTTAATTATGCGGCGGGGGAGCTGGCTAAGGTTGAAAAGCTCCAGCGGGAGCTTATCGCTAATGTATCCCATGACCTACGCACCCCTTTGACGATGATTACCGGTTATGCAGAGGTCATCCGGGATCTCCCCGGGGAAAATACCCCAGAGAATGTGCAAATCATTATCGATGAGGCCAACCGTTTGGCGGCGCTCGTCAATGATGTGCTGGATATTTCCAAGCTGCGGGCTGGTGTCCAGGATTTGGATGTGGAGGTTTTTTGTCTGACCGATACCATCCGCCAGATTATGAAGCGTTACACAAAGCTCACAGAGCAGGACGGCTACAGCATCACCTTTGAAGCAGATTCAGAGGTCTATGCCCAGGGAGATGAACTTAAAATCACCCAGGTCATTTATAATCTGGTGAACAATGCCATCCATTATACGGGTGCGGATAAACGCGTGGTTATCCGCCAAACCATTTGCGATACCCGGGTGCGGATTGCTGTTACGGATACGGGAGAAGGCATTGCCGAGGATCAGTTGCCTTATGTGTGGGATCGGTACTATAAAATCGATAAAAACCACCAGTTGGCTTCGGTGGGTACGGGGCTGGGCTTGTCCATCGTAAAGAATATCTTAACTCTCCATGGGATGCCCTTTGGCGTCTTAAGTACTTTAAATGAAGGAAGTACCTTTTGGTTTGAAATGGGCATTGCAAAAGAATGTGAGAACGGGTATACTATATAAGTTGGTAGCAGGCTGGATGATCGCGGGTGCTTAAGTGCCTGAGGAAAGTCCGAGCTCCAGAGGGCAGGATGCCGGATAACGTCCGGTGGAGGTAACTCCAAGGCAAGTGCAACAGAGAGTAAACCGCCAGCTTTGCTGGTAAGGGTGAAAGGGTGAGGTAAGAGCTCACCAGTGGCATGGGTAACCGGCCAGCTGGGTAAACCCCATTCGGAGCAAGACCAAGAACGGATTTTAAAAGGCGGCGGCCCGTCGCTATCCTATGGTAGGTCGCTTGAACCCATTGGCGACGATGGGTCTAGACAGATGATCGTTAAAACAGAACTCGGCTTATAGGCCTGGTACCATCCAAAAGACCATCCTACGGGGTGGTTTTTTGTGTTAGAAAGTGCTTTACTTTAATACGGTTTTTGTATACAATATTAAAGTATCGCTTAAGAATAAGAAAGTGGGGTTTATGTATGAAAATTAGTGGTGAGCTTGTCATCTTTTTTGTGTATCTCATCGTGCTGATCGCCATCGGTTTGCATTTTTATAAGAAGTCCGATAGTGCGGAGGGCTTCTTTTTAGGTGGCCGGGGACTGGGAAGCTGGGTAACCGCTTTTTCGGCCCAGGCCAGTGATATGAGCGGCTGGCTGCTCATGGGGTTGCCTGGTGCCATTTATCTTGGTGGAATGCCCGAGGTGTGGATTGGGATTGGCCTCTTCATTGGGACGGCACTGAATTGGAAGTTTGTGGCGGCCCGTCTGCGGACCTACACCGAAGAGACGGGGTCTCTAACCCTGTCGACCTTCTTGGAAAAGCGCTATAAGGATCCCACCCGGGCCATTCGAATTGTTTCGGCACTGGTCATTCTGGTGTTCTTTACCATTTACTCGGCTTCGGGAATGGTGGCATCCGGAAAGTTGTTCCAAATTATGTTTGGTGTGGATTATCGATCAGCCGTTATTATTGGGGGCGTCGTCATCGTTGCTTATACCTTTTTAGGGGGATTTTTGGCTGTGTGTTGGACGGACCTGATTCAAGGGGTGCTCATGGTTATCGCCATTACGGTGGTCCCTGTTTTAGCGATGATTGAAATGGGGGGCTTAGGAACGACCATGACGGCTATGGCAGTCCAGGACATTCCCATCAATCTTTTCGGTAATGGTATTTCGGTACTGGCCATCCTTTCGGCAGTGGCCTGGGGTCTTGGATATTTTGGACAGCCCCATATCCTTGTGCGTTTTATGGGGATTCGAAGCATTAAGGATCTGCCAAAGTCGATGACCATCGCCATTGTTTGGGTAATTGTTTCCTTGGCTGGGGCAATTTTAGTAGGCTTATTGTCCATTCCACTATTCCCAGGATTAAGTGGTGGCTCCCAGGAAACGGTGTTTATTCTGATGATCCGACAGTATTTTCCGGTTTGGATTGGCGGGATTTTCCTAGCGGCTATTATGGCGGCCATTATGTCCACCATCGATTCTCAGCTCTTGGTGTCCTCTTCTGCACTTACCGAGGATTTGTGGAATGTCTTTGCTAAAAAGAGCTTATCGGATAAGATGTCGGTGAATATCGGCCGTGGTGCTGTGGTTGTCATCGCAGTGCTGGCCATGTTGCTGGCCCTTCAGGATAATGCCTCGGTTATGGGGTTAGTTTCCTACGCCTGGAGTGGCTTTGGTGCAGCCTTTGGTCCCCTGGTGCTCTTTGGCCTGTATTCCCGAAAGACTACCTGGCAGGCTGCCCTTTCAGGGATGGTTGTGGGAACCCTCACCGTAGTGATTTGGAAGATGACGGGGATGAGCAGCCTGATGTACGAAATCGTGCCGGGTTTCCTCCTCAATGTGGTCGTTATCCTCATTGTCAACCGCCTGACACAGCCAAACCCGGAATGTATGAAAGAATTTGATGAGATGGTGGCCATTGTGGCAGCGGCAAAAACAGAGAGAAAATAAGCTGTGGATTTTCGTATTTTCGTGTAATCCGTTTAGTTTTTATCTTTTCATGAATCGAGAGATATGATAAGATAATTTAAAAAAGTGAAGGAGCTGGTAGCAGTGAGAGAGTCTCAACCCATACTTAAATTCAAGAAAATCCAGGATGGCCCGGATACGTTCATTGAAATGGAGTTGTCTGAATTCCATTGGCCCGAAGGCGGTGTTGGAAAGTGCCCCGTCTGTGGTGCGAAGGTAGTCGGTGTCGGGAAGGATTGGGTTTGTGAAGGCGAAGACTGTGGCGCTAAGTTTAACGGTCCGATATTTTAATGAAGTGAGGGGCTGTCGTGAATCGACAGTCCTTTTCTCTTTATTTGTACGCGGCAAAATGAGTTTATATTCTTGAAAAGCAGGGGATGGTCTCAGATCTCATTAAGCCCTTGGCAATTCCATTGGACGCATGGCCGGATACATGATAAAATAAAAGATAATTATAGTTTACAAGGAGGGCAAGCAATGCAATTCATCGGTCGGAGAAAAGAGCTCCAGAAGCTTCAGAACGCTTGGGCATCCCAGGATGCTTTCATTTTGTTGGATGGGCGTAAATATATTGGGAAGACCACGCTGGCACAGGCCTTTGCGGAAGGGAAGCAGGCGTTGTATTTTTCGGCAGGGAATGTATCGGATGTCATGAACCGTCGGGCTTTTGAAAAGGCCTTTATCGATTATTGTGGCGGGGCATCCAAAGCGAGTGCTCAGACAACCAATGCCTGGAAGGATATGCTGCGGCTCTTTGCTGATCGTCCAGGGACGGAGCGGAAAGTTCTCATCATTGATAATTTCAATTTCCTGGTCCAGGCGGATCCGGGGATCCTCAGCGTGTTTCGCCATGCCTGGGAGAATATCTTGAAACCAAATTTCGTGATGGTGGTTCTGATTGTTCCCACAGGACGGCTGCTCCTCAATATGTCAGAAAAGAGTAAGTCCTTTATGGGGCGTCTTACCCATCGGATTTCCTTAAAGCAGGTCACCTTTGTTGAGCTGATGAAGGATTTTCCCCATCATGACTTTAACCAGCTGATGATGTTGTATGCCATCGTCGGTGGGGTTCCAAGGTATTGGGAATATTTTAGAGAATGTATTGAGATGGAGGAGTTCATCTCAGCCATTGGGGATTTTTTTCTCAATCCCTATGGCGATTTACTGGACGAGCCGGTAAAACTCATTGAAAATGAGGTGATGGACCCAACGGAATATCATTCGGTACTGTCCGCCATGGCCTCTGGCGCTGCCACCATTGCCGATATTGCGGCGCTCTGTGGGTACAAAAATGGGGGCGTAGAGGATCTGATGGGTAATCTGCTGTCCCTCGGCTTCGTGGCCCGGAACACCTCCATCATCGAAAAGAAATTTTCCTTTAGCAAAGCCGTGGAATATCAGATTGCTGACCCTTTGCTGTGCTTTTGGTATACCTTTGTTTTTCCAAGCTATCAGCAGATCACCGCAGGACAGGATCGTGTGGCTATGGAGCAGCTGATGGCTGGGTTCGAGGAGTATATTCAGGCCTGGTTTAAAAAGGTGGCAGTGGAAATACTACTGGTGGCCTGTAAACAAAAGACCATCCCCATTAATTGTGATACCGTGGGCTCCTTCTTTAATAAAGCGACGGCGGTGGATATTGTAGGAATCGATAATACGAGAAAGTGTCTCTTCCTTGGGGATTGTGCCTATCGAGGCGAAGCTTACACCAAGGCGGACTACGAAGCCTTTGTAGATAAATGTGAGGAAATTAAGGAGCTGCGGGCCTATAAGGATTACGAGCGGGTGTACGGTGTCTTTGCCAACCGGCCCTTTGAGTCGGATCTCATGGAATATGCCATGCTCACCAAGAATGTGCTGCTATTCAACGGAATCACGATTTATTCACTGAATTCCTAGGGACAAAACTCAAACACCCCACTGGAAGCCAAATGCCAGTGGGTGTTTTGCATCAAGACCTACCGTTTAGCCAGGGCGGCACTACCGATGACCAGGGCGGTGGTGGCGATGATGAATGAGACGATGCTGATGATGAATCCTGCGATTTTCATGGAATCTACCTCTTTTCTTTTTTTTATATTATATCATGGTCCAAGCTGAATTTCAGCTAAAAGAAGTAAACTAAAGATGTCAGTTTGTGTCCAAAAAAATAAAAAGAAAAAGGAGGTCTGTATGCTTGATCAGGTGAATGTAAAGGTTGGATTGACGAAGGAGGAATGGGCCCAGCGTAAGCTGGAAAAGAAAGCTCTGGCCCTTAAGCTGGGGGAATGCCAGCGGCGGGTAAAGTCGCTGGGCATCCCGGTGATGATCCTCTTTGATGGCTGGGATGCAGCAGGGAAGGGGACCCTCATTAACGATCTGATGATTCCCCTGGATCCCCGGAGCTTTACGGTGTACAATTGCAAGCGGACCGTCAATGATGATGAAGCCAACCGGCCTTTTTTATGGCGGTATTGGATGAAGACACCACCAAAGGGACGGATGGCCATCCTGGATAGCAGCTATTACTCCGATTTGGTCCACCAGCCAGATCTCCAGGGTGCTGACTATCAGCTGATGCTTGCCGAAGCCAATGAATTTGAGGCGACTCTTTCCGCCAGTGGTACCCTTATTGTAAAATTTTTTGTCCATATCAGCCGTAAGGAACAGCGTAGGCGCTTTAAAAAACTGGAAGCCCGCAAGGCCACCCGCTGGCGGGTTACGGATTCAGATTGGGCTGAAAATGCACGCTATAAAGCACTGGCAGCCCGATATGATACAGCCCTGGAAGCAACGGATAGCGACTGTGCTCCCTGGGAGATTATCGAGGGGGAGGATAAGGCGTATGCTGGCCTAAAGGTGTATAGCCTGCTGGCCCAGCGCCTGACGGAAGCCATTGCCAAGGTGGAGGCCGCAGAAAAGCCGGTTTATCGGCCACTGATTACTGCTGGGGATGATCCTTTGGGGACGGCCATACTCAGTGGCGTCGATATGGACCATCATCTTGATCGGAAGGCCTACAAAAAGGAGCTGGCCACCTGTCAGAAACGCCTGCGTACGCTAGAGTACGATATTTATCGTCGGCGGATTCCTGTAGTTCTGGGCTTTGAAGGCTGGGATGCTGGCGGTAAAGGGGGAGCCATCAAGCGTCTGTGCCAGAATCTAGACCCCCGGGGATATCAGGTCCATCCCACGGCGGCACCAACCCAGGAAGAGCTGAGCCATAATTGGCTGTGGCGGTTTTGGCGGACGGTGCCGAAGCAAGGGCATTTCAGCATTTATGACCGTACCTGGTATGGCCGGGTTATGGTGGAGCCCATTGAGGGCTTTTGTACGCTGGCGGAATATGACCGGGCCTTTTCTGAAATCAACGATTTTGAAAAGCAGCTAACGGATTTTGGGGCCGTCGTCCTTAAGTTCTGGATGAACATTACCCCCGAGGAACAGGAGCGTCGCTTTAAAGAGCGGGAGGCCGACCCGGATAAGCAGTGGAAGATCACTGAGGAGGATTGGCGAAACCGGAAGAAGTGGGATGCCTACACCGTAGCGGTGGACCGGATGCTGCTGCGTACCTCCACAACCGCAGCACCCTGGATTATCGTAGAGGGCAATGATAAGTACTATGCCAGAATTCGGGTGCTGAAGGCGGTTATTGAGGCCATAGAGCAGAAATTTGCCGATTTACGCCTCTGATATCGACTTACAAAACGAAAAAACTGACAATTTTTTATCTCTATTTGTTTGTATACAGGTAAAATGAAGTGTGATATAATTATTTATGGTAAAAATTTGTACTAAAATCTATTACAAATGCAGTAATTGCGATTTTAAGGAGGAACTATGTCTAAAAAGATGATGACGATGGATGGTAATCAGGCCGCGGCTCACGTAGCTTACGCTTTTACCGAAGTCGCCGGGATTTTCCCGATTACCCCTTCTTCACCAATGGCTGAGCACGTGGATGCTTGGGCCGCGAAGGGAATGAAAAATATCTTTGGTGAAACCGTTAAGGTTTCAGAGCTGCAGTCTGAAGGTGGTGCTGCTGGTGCGGTCCACGGATCTTTAGCCGCAGGTGCGTTAACGACGACTTTCACCGCTTCCCAGGGCTTGCTCCTGATGATTCCGAATATGTATAAAATTGCCGGTGAATTACTCCCCGGTGTTTTCCATGTGTCTGCCCGTACCCTGGCTGCTCATGCCCTCTCTATTTTTGGGGATCATGGCGATGTCATGGCTTGCCGCCAGACCGGGTTTGCCATGCTGGCCACTGGCTCCGTTCAGGAAGTCATGGACTTAGGTGGGGTTGCCCATCTGGCTGCCATTAAATCTAAGGTTCCCTTTATGCATTTCTTTGATGGGTTTAGAACCTCCCATGAAGTGTCTAAGGTGGAAGTCATGGATTACGATGTTTATAAAAAACTCCTTGACTGGGATGCCGTTCAGGCTTTCCGTGACCACGCTTTAAATCCGGAACATCCGGTAACCCGTGGGACCGCTCAGAATGGGGATATCTACTTCCAGGCTCGTGAAGCCTGTAACAAATTCTACGACGCCGTACCGGCCATCGTGGAAGACTATATGGCAAAGATTTCCGAAGAAACTGGTCGGGAATACCATCTGTTCAATTACTATGGACCGGAAGACGCCGAAGACGTCATCGTGGCCATGGGTTCTGTGACAGATACCATTGAAGAAACCATTGATTATCTGGCTGCTAAGGGTGAAAAACTGGGTGTCATCAAAGTGCACCTTTTCCGTCCTTTCGCTCCAGAATATCTACTCAAGGTAATGCCTGCTTCCGTGAAACGCCTCTGTGTGTTAGACCGGACCAAGGAACCTGGCGCATTGGGTGATCCTCTGTATCAGGATATCTGTACCGTTTACTTTGGTCAAAAGGATGCCCCCTCCATTATTGCTGGCCGTTATGGCTTATCCTCCAAGGACACCACACCGGCTCAGATTGTGGCGGTGTATGACAACATGCGTGCCGCTGAACCCAAGGATAAGTTTACCATTGGGATCGTGGATGATGTGACCTTCACCAACCTTGAAATCGGCGAAAACATCAACACTGTTCCCGAAGGCACTACTGCCTGTAAATTCTGGGGATTGGGCTCTGACGGAACCGTCGGTGCCAATAAGAACGCCATCAAGATCATTGGGGACCATACCGATTTGTATGCTCAGGGCTACTTCGATTATGACTCCAAGAAATCCGGAGGGATTACTTGCTCCCATCTGCGTTTTGGGAAAAAGCCCATTAAGTCACCTTACCTGGTGTCCAATTCAGACTTCATTTCTTGCTCTACTGAATCCTACGTGCACACCTATGACCTGTTAAAGGGTCTGCGCAAGGGCGGTTCATTCCTGCTTAATACTGTATGGGATGACGCAGAAATTGATCGTCAGCTGCCCGCTCACATGAAGCGTTACATCGCACAGAACGATATCCAGTTCTATACTATCAATGCTACTGCGGCTGCTGAAAAAATCGGCCTGGGCCGTCGGACCAATATGATTATGCAGGCTGCCTTCTTTAAATTGGCGGACATTATCCCCATCGAAGATGCGGTGAAGTTCTCTAAGGAAGGGATTAAGAAATCCTATGGCCATAAGGGCGATAAGATTGTCGAAATGAACTACAAGGCTGTGGATGCTGGGATTGATCCCTCCATCTTAAAGAAATACGATGTGCCGGCTTCCTGGGCAACGGCAGAAGACGCTCCTAAAGCCAAGGCAAACGACCCCAAATTTGTGGAAGAAGTCGTCCGTCCCATTGGCCGTTTTGAAGGGGATACGATTCCAGTTTCTGCTTTTGTCGGAAATGAAGATGGGACCTGGATGGCTGGAACCGCTGCTTTTGAAAAACGTGGGATTGCCGTCAACGTGCCGAAGTGGAACGCTGACAATTGTATCCAGTGTAACCAGTGTTCCTTTGTCTGTCCTCATGCTGCCATCCGTCCGGTTCTTCTGACCGAAGAAGAAAAGGCCGCTGCACCGGAATCCTTTACCACCATTAAGGCAAACGGGAAGGCTCTGGCAGGCTTAAGCTACCGCATCCAGGTAGATCCTTTGGATTGTACCGGTTGCGGCAACTGTGTGGACGCCTGTATCGCGAAGACTAAGGCGTTAACCTTAGAACCCATCGCCACCCAAATGCCTGAACAGGCGAACTGGGATTACGCCATGAGCGTTCCGGTGAAGGATGATAAGATGGATAAGTACAGCGTCAAGGGCAGCCAGTTCTGCCAGCCGCTTCTTGAATTCTCCGGCGCTTGCGCAGGTTGTGGTGAAACACCATACATTAAGGCCGTTACCCAACTTTATGGGGATCGGATGATGATTGCCAATGCTACTGGTTGCTCTTCCATCTGGGGTGCCTCCGCTCCGGCTTCTCCATACTGTAAGAATGCCCAGGGCCAGGGCCCAACCTTCTGTAACTCTTTGTTTGAAGATAATGCAGAATTTGGTTTTGGGATGCTCCAGGGTGTTAAGGCTATCCGTTCGACCATTGCCAGCTACTTAGGCGAAATCGCAGAAAAGGCTCCAGAAAATGTAGCAACTGCGGCTAAAAACTGGATTGAAAATATGGATGATGCTGAAGGCTCTAAAGTTGCTTCCAGAGAATTAAAGGCTGCTTTAGCTGGCTTTGAATGTAACTGCGAGCTCTCCGATAAGGTGAAATTTGTTAAGGACAATGCGGATCACTTCGTAAAGAAATCCGTCTGGGTATTCGGCGGTGACGGCTGGGCATACGATATTGGTTTCGGTGGCTTAGACCATGTGTTGGCTTCCAAGCAGGATATCAATGTCTTCGTACTGGATACAGAAGTGTATTCCAACACCGGTGGTCAGGCTTCCAAGTCAACCCCAACCGCTGCTATTGCTCAGTTTGCTGCTTCTGGCGAACGGATCAAGAAGAAGGATCTGGGTATGATTGCAGCAACTTATGGCTATGTCTATGTAGCACAGGTGGCCATGGGTGCGGATAAGAATCAGTTCATGAAGGTTCTTAAGGAAGCAGAAGCCTACAAGGGACCATCCCTGATCATTGGCTATGCACCGTGTATCAACCACGGCATCAAGGGAGGCATGGGTAAGACCCAGTCCCACGAAAAAGCCGCTGTGGATTGTGGTTACTGGCATCTGTACCACTTCAATCCAGAAGCTGAACATCCCTTCAGCCTGGATTCCAAGACACCGGATTTCTCCAAGTTCCAGGATTTCATTGGTTCCGAAGTCCGCTACAATTCCCTGCGTCGGGCTTTCCCGGATATCGCAGACGAACTGTACGCCAAGGCACAGGAAGAAGCAGAAGAACGCTATGCTGGTTATGTAAAGCGTAACGAAGAATAATAACCACTTTTTGGTGGTAAGTGTAGAAGAGCATCCCTCGGGGTGCTCTTTTTTTACGTATACTAAATAATGGCCTTACGCTAGGAAGAGACTATCATTTTGTGAGATAGAGATAGGTTACTTTATTATGGTTATGGTAAAATAAACAAATAAAATCTAAGGAGGTTCCTATGGATTATCGTAATTATCAAATATACCACATCTTCACCCTAGGCTTTTGCGGTGCAGAAGAACTGCAGAATCAGTGCGGCGGTTTATGCCATCGGCTCTCTAAAATTATTGAGCTAATCCCTTACCTAAAGGGGATGGGGATCAATGCCTTGCTTTTGGGGCCGTTGTTCTCCGCCGTTTCCCATGGCTATGACACCATCGATTACCGTACTGTTGATCCTCGCCTGGGAACCAATGATGATCTGAAAATTCTGGTGAACACCCTCCACACAGCAGGGATCGCTGTTATTCTCGACTGTGTCTTTAATCATGTGGGGCGGGATTTTTTTGCCTTTGGGGATTTAAAGGTAAATCGGGAGGCCTCCCGGTACGTTGACTGGTTCTCCGGGGTTAATTTCTGGGAGGATAACCGTTATGGTGATGGCTTCCGCTATGATGACTGGGCAGGGTGTGATAACCTGGTGAAATTAAACCTCCGTAACCCCGAAGTCCGAGGATATTTAAAGGACACAGCGGCCTTTTGGATGGAGTCCTTTGGGATTGATGGCCTGCGAATGGATGCCGCTAACGTAATGGATTTGGGGTTCCTCCGGGAGCTTTCCGATTTTATTCGGGGGAAAGATGCCCATTTCTTCTTTCTGGGGGAATGCGTACACGCCGACTATTACGGACGGCTTATTAGGGATGGGGGCATGGATGCCGTCACGAATTACGAGGACTACAAAGGAATGTATTCCAGTCTGAAGGATCACAATTACTTTGAAATCGCCTATTCTCTAAACCGACTGTTTGCTAGGGGAGGACTTTTAGAAGGCGTGACCACGGCAAATTTTGTGGACAATCACGATGTGGACCGGGTGGCCAGCACCCTAGAGAACGAGTGCCTCCTGCCCCTGCTGTATCTCATGCTTTACACAATCCCTGGTATCCCAAATGTGTATTACGGCAGTGAACAAGGGGCAAAGGGCCGTAAGGGGCAGGGAACGGATGCTCCACTGCGGCCCTGTGCTGAAAGTATGCATTTTGATCCCCGGTCTGGGTTGTATCAATACATTGCCCGTTTAGGACATATCCGAGGCGTCTTATCGGCCATAACCCAAGGAGATTACGTCCAATTATTTGTGACCAATGGCCAATTCGGATTTAAACGTCATCAGGGCAACCAGACGGTGCTGGTGCTTTTCAATATTGAGAAAACACCAGTGCTCATTCAAAACGAGAATTTTTATGGGATTGTTGTTAATCTTTTGGAAACCGAGGTCCGAGAGTATGATCTAGACGGTGCTATTAGCATTCCAGCTTGTGGAGGGATGATCCTTATCTCCAAGGAAGATGTTCCGGCAGGACTCTACAAAGAGGCGGAAGAGACGAAGGGACCTTGCAATATTTACAATGAGGAAGTAAAAAAAAGGCGCACTCATCGGGATTATATAGAAATGGCCCTGACAGAAGCCCGCCTTGCAGCGGATGAAGGAGAGGTCCCCGTCGGAGCTGTTGTGGTTTTGGATGGTACTATTATTGGTCGAGGACACAATCGTAAGGAAGTCACAAAGGATCCTACTGCCCATGCTGAGATGCTTGCGATCCGTCAGGCGGCAGAAACCTTGGGAAATTGGCGCTTGACGGATTGTACACTTTATGTAACGGCGGAGCCTTGTCCAATGTGTATGGGTGCTGTTATCCAGGCTAGAATATCCACCTTAGTTTATGGGACTTGGGAAGAACGCTACGGCAGTGTAGAAACCACGGCTCAGTTGGGGGCCCATCCCATGCTTCCCAAGGATATGACAATTATACAGGGAATTGGGGAGCTCGAATGTCAGTCACTCCTCCAGGAATTTTTTGGAAAAAGACGGTAGATATTGGGGTATCTCTAAGAATCGCCCTTTGATGAAAAGGCTAACAATACTGGAAAAAGATGGTATGCTTACCATAAAGAACAATCATACAAAGGAGTAGGATGATGGAACTGACAAAGATCAAGTATTCGGTGGATGCTGGCATTGCCGTCGCCCAAATGGATTTTAAAAAGAACTTAAACGCCATTGACGAGGTGATGGCGGATGAGCTCATGGCAGTGGTAGAGGCTGCAGAAAAGGATTCTGATGTAAAGGTGCTGGTTCTAAAGGGCGGTGAAAAGGCATTCTCTGCTGGGGGTGATATTGGATACTTCTACGATCTCATTCAAGGTGGTGGGGACGTTAATATGGATGGCCTTATTGCCAAAGTGGGCGTCGTTACCGATGGCCTCAAGCGTATGAGTAAGCTCGTCATTGCCCAAGTCAGTGGCTCTGCTGCCGGTGCCGGCGTGAGCCTTGCCCTGTCTGCTGATTTTATTGTCTGTTCAGAAAACGCTAAATTTATTATGGCTTTTGTAAATTTGGGATTGGTTCCCGATACAGGGGGAAGTTACCTGTTGGTCAAAGAATTGGGAGAAAAGCAAGCGATGGCTTTGTGCGCAACCGGACGCCCCTTAAGTGCTCAGGAAGCTCAGGATGCCGGTATTGTGTACCAGGTAGTACCAGGGGAAGAGCTCGATGGGGCTGTTATGAAGTTGGCTGCTAAATTTGCTGCAGGACCATCCCTTTCTTACAAAAATATCAAAAAGCAGATTTACGAAGCGGCGTTCCTGGATTACAAGCACTATTTAGATGAGTGCGAAATTCCGACCCAGCGGGAATGTGCCGCTTCCAGGGATTTCCAGGAGGGCGTTTCTGCCTTTATGGAAAAACGTAAGGCTGCCTTTACGGGTGCGTAGGAGGAGTGTATGAAAAACAAAGTTGTTACGTTTGAAGAAGCTCTTACCCCCTTTAAAGATGGACAAACGATTTTGTTTGGGGATTGGCATGGAGAATTGGCTGCAGATGAGCTCATTGACGGCCTTTTAGAGAAGGGAATTACTAATATCGATGCCATTGCCGTTAGTGGCGGAATGCAAGACCAGGGCTTGGGGAAACTGATTCATAACCATCAGGTCCGTAGCTTAAAGACAACCCATATTGGCCTTAATCCCGAAGCAGGGCAACAGATGTTCGCCGGGGAATTAGATGTGGAATTTATTCCCCAAGGAACCTTTGCAGAACGCATTCGGTGTGGCGGTGCTGGTCTGGGTGGGGTACTGACCCCAACAGGTGTCGGGACCGATGTAGAAGAGGGAAAAACACGTTTGGTCATCGACGGTAAGCCTTATCTTTTAGAACTGCCACTTCATGAAGATATCGCCCTTATAAAGGCCTGGAGGGCTGATACTGCTGGCAATATCCAATTCCGTTATGTGGGCCGGGCCACCAATAGTTATATGGCGTTGGCTGCAGATTGGGTCATTGTTGAAGTGGAAGAAGTGGTAGATGTCGGAGAATTGGGGCCTGAGGACATTGATGTGCCGGCTCCAGTTATCGATATGATTTACCTCCGACAAAGTGAACGTACTTTCTGTCCCATGTGGCAGCGTAATCGTGCCAAAGCGGAAGCCAAGGCGGCAGCGAAAGAAGAAGCTAAAGGAGGGACGAAGGCATGACAGCACTCACTGGACGCGCGCTCATTGCAGCCCGCTGTGCAAAATTTTTTAAAGATGGGGATTTTGTCAATTTGGGTATCGGTCTTCCAATGCTTTGTGTTAATTACCTGCCTGAAGGTGTTGACCTATGGCTAGAAGCAGAAATTGGTATTGTGGGGTGTGGGGCGTCTCCACGCTGGGCAGATGCTGACCCAGATCTCATAGATGCTGGTGGGCAGCCTGCTTCGATCATTCCTGGTGGGAGTGTGTGTGACCATGCCCAGTCCTTTGCTTATATCCGCGGTGGCCATGTGGATGCCACTATTCTGGGGACGCTCCAGGTAGACCAGGAGGGGAATATCGCCAATTGGACGATCCCGGGTAAGCTGGCTCCAGGGATGGGAGGTGCCATGGATTTGTGTGCTGGCGTCAAGAAAATTGTGGTGGCGACGGATCATTGTGAAAAGAGTGGTGCTTCTAAAATTTTAAAGAAATGTACATTACCTCTCACTGGAGCCCGTTGTGTGACGGATATTGTGACAGAACGCTGTTATTTTTCTGTTGACTCTCAGGGCCTTACCCTTCGGGAATTGGCACCGAACTATACTGTAGAAGATATCAAAGCCTGTACTGATGCCGAGTTTGTTGTTCCAGATGTCATTGGAATTATGGAAGCGTAAAAATTGTATACAATCTTCTTGACATTCTTTAGAAGAGTGTTATAATCTTAGTATAGTCAAATAATGAACAGCGATGACAGGGAGAAAGATGCTGGAAGCTTCTTTACAGAGAGCCGGTGAATGGTGGAATATCGGCACAGAAGCAGCATGGAATAATCACCCTGGAGCTGCCAATCCGAAACCCGTAGGGGTGGTAGGAAAGGCCGTTGCATCTATGGATGCGCTCCACGTTAACGGGGCTAGGGTTGAGAATTTTCCGACCTGAAGAGGGCAGAACCGAAAGGTCTTGCTGAAGAAGAGTGGTACCACGGGTATATAATGTCCGTCTCTTGTATACGAACTATACGAGGGACGGTTTTTTTATATAAATTGAATTCAAACATTTTAGGAGGAATAAAATGGCAACATTATTTTATGACAAGGATTGTAACTTAAGCTTATTAGACGGAAAACGTGTGGCCATCATCGGCTACGGCAGCCAGGGCCATGCCCATGCTCTGAATCTCAAGGATTCTGGCGTTGATGTGGTCGTGGGGCTGTATGAAGGCAGCAAGTCAAAAGCCAAGGCAGAAGCTGCGGGTCTTACGGTGATGAATACTGAAGATGCTGTTAAGGATGCCGATGTGGTTATGATCTTGTTACCCGACGAAGTTCAGGCTGCTGTTTATAAAAAGAGCATTGCTCCCTTTTTAAAAGAAGGGGCTTACCTGGCTTTTGCCCATGGTTTCAATGTCCATTTCAAGCAGATTGTCCCTCCCGAAGGCGTTAATATCTTCATGATCGCTCCCAAGGGACCAGGCCATACCGTCCGCAGTCAGTATGTGGAAGGCAAAGGGGTTCCTTGCTTAATCGCTGTGGAAAAGGATTATGCTGGGAATACCCATGATATCGGCTTAGCCTATGCTGCTGGGATTGGTGGATCCCGTGGGGGTATCCTGGAAACAACCTTCCGTGAAGAAACTGAAACGGATCTCTTTGGTGAACAGGCTGTCCTCTGTGGTGGAGTGACGGCCCTTATGAAGGCTGGGTTTGAAACTTTGGTAGAAGCCGGCTACGAACCGGAATCTGCATACTTTGAATGCATTCATGAAATGAAGCTTATTGTTGACTTAATTTTCCAGGGTGGTTTCAAATATATGCGTTATTCCATCTCGGATACTGCTGAATATGGAGATTATGTCACTGGGGACCGCATCATCAACGATGAATCCAAACGGGCTATGAAGCAGGTCTTAAAGGAAATCCAGGAAGGCACCTTTGCCAACAAATGGATCCTTGAAAATCGCGCTAATCGTCCATACTTCAACGCCAAACGCCGCATTGAAGCCGATCAGCAGTTGGAAAAAGTTGGCGCCGAACTCCGCCACATGATGAGCTGGGCGTCAGAAAACAAATAAGTCAGAATTGGTAGTAGTCCTGGCTGTGAGCTGGGATTGGGCGGTTTGTTCGCCTGGCTCTGTGCGGTGGGGCGGCGGTTTGCGGTTCATATAACCGCCGTACTCTTGTAGCACGGGTGGTATAGTACGGGAAGGGCAACTGTTTAGAAGATTTGCTACGGACCCCAAGCCCTTACCGAGCGCTCCCCACCCTTCAATATCTTGAGGGCTGCCACACAATCGTGTGACAGCCCCTTCTTTTAAACATAACCCCCAACTGCCCTGGGAGAAACGAGGTGACTATATGGCAGATAAAATCACAATTTTTGACTCCACCCTCCGGGACGGGGCCCAGGCTGAGGGTATTTCCTTCTCAGTGGAGGATAAGCTGCGGATCGTCCTCACCCTGGATAAGCTGGGGGTGGATATCATTGAAGCGGGAAATCCAGGGTCTAACCCCAAGGATATCGCCTTCTTTGAAGCCCTTTCGGATCTCACCCTCGAGCACGCCAGGCTGTGTGCCTTTGGCAGCACCCGGCGCAGTGGTATCCCAGTGGATGAAGATGCCAATTTAAAGGCCCTAGTGGATGCTGGAACGCCAGTGGTGGCGGTCTTTGGTAAATCATCAACCTTTCATATCACCGAAATCATCAAGACCACTCTGGAAGAAAACCTGATAATGATTGAGGACACCATGGCCTATTTGGTATCCCAGGGAAAGGAAGTCATCTTTGATGCTGAGCACTTTTTTGATGGCTACAAGCTGGACCCCGACTATGCCCTGGCGGTGCTTCAGGCTGCCGAGCGGGGAGGCGCGACTACCCTGGCGCTGTGTGATACCAACGGGGGAACCCTCCCTGAGGAAATTGCCGAAATTCTGACGGTGGTTAAGGGAGCGGTGAAGACTGAAATCGGCATCCATTGTCACAATGATAGCGGTCTCGGAGTGGCCTGCAGCCTGTCTGCGGTGAGGGCCGGGGCCAGACAGGTCCAAGGGACATTTCTGGGCTATGGAGAGCGCTGTGGGAATGCCAATTTATCCAGCATCATCCCAAACCTCCAACTCAAGATGGGCTATGCCTGTTTGCCCC
Source organism: Eubacterium aggregans (assembly GCF_900107815.1). Taxonomy (GTDB): domain Bacteria; phylum Bacillota; class Clostridia; order Eubacteriales; family Eubacteriaceae; genus Eubacterium_O; species Eubacterium_O aggregans. Next base: position 71,678 of record NZ_FNRK01000006.1, on the reverse strand, counting down.
AGGGCTCCCTGGAACGTATGACCAGTGCAGCTATCCGTATTGCTGAAATCTCCAACTTTACCCTTTCTGGAAGAGAGCCTTTTGTTGGGAAGAGCGCCTTCGCCCATAAGGGCGGAATGCACATTGATGCGGTGCTTAAGGCACCCCGGTCTTTCGAACATATCCAGCCGGAGGCCGTGGGCAATGAGCGGCGCATCCTGATGTCCGAGGTTTCCGGACGGAGTACCATTATTAAGATTATCAACGATATCGATCCCTCTATCACCAAAAAGTCCGAAGAGACCACCCGGGTTATGAACCGGATTAAGGAGCTGGAGTACCAGGGATATCAATTCGAGGGCGCTGAAAGCAGTGTCCGCCTTCTGATTCGGAAGGAACTGGGAAAATTCAAGCCTTTCTTCACCATTGAGGACTTTAAGACCATTGGTGAAAAGCCGGTGGCTGGCCGAGCCCTGAGCTCCTCCGCCATCGTTAAGGTGAATGTGGAGGGAAAAGAGGCGGTTAATGCCGCCGAGGGGGATGGTCCGGTGAATGCCTTGGACAAGGCTCTGCGCACCGCCCTCGAGGATTTTTTCCCAAAAATAAAGGAGCTGCGCTTGACGGATTTCAAGGTTCGGGTTATCGATAAGGGGGCTACGGCGTCTAAGGTCCGGGTTCTTATTGAGAGCACCGATGGCCAGGATATCTGGACGAATGTGGGTGTTTCTACCGATGTCATCGAGGCAAGCCTTATCGCATTGGTGGATTCCATCGAATACAAGCTGCTCTCAGATATGGAGCGTCAGCTTAAGGCATATAATTTAATATAGCGAAACTAAATTCTTTTGAAGGAGAACGTAAATTTATGGGAATGACAATGACGCAGAAGATTCTAGCAGCCCATGCTGGGGTTGAATCCGTGAAAGCCGGAGATCTCATCATGGCGAATTTGGACCTGGTGCTGGCGAACGATATTACCGGCCCTGTGGCCATCAACGTGTTCCAGAACATTGACACAGAGGTTGTTTTTGATAAAGAAAAAATTGCCCTGGTACCGGACCATTTTGCACCGAATAAGGATATTAAGGCTGCGGAACAATGTAAACAGGTCCGTTGCTTTGCCTGTGACCAGGCCATTACCAACTATTTTGAAATTGGAGAGATGGGAGTGGAGCATGCCCTTCTGCCTGAAAAGGGTCTGGTGGTTGCCGGGGATGTGGTCATTGGGGCCGATTCCCATACCTGTACCTATGGGGCTTTAGGGGCTTTCTCTACTGGAGTGGGTTCCACCGATATGGCCGTGGGAATGGCTACGGGTAAGGCCTGGTTCAAAGTGCCGGCTGCTATTAAAATCAACCTTACCGGCACCTTTGCCAAGGGGGTATCCGGAAAGGACCTTATCCTTCATATCATTGGAAAAATTGGCGTGGATGGTGCCCTGTATGAGTCCATGGAATTCACGGGACCCGGTGTGGCTGCTCTGACTATGGATGACCGCTTTACCGTGGCCAATATGGCCATTGAAGCGGGCGGGAAAAACGGGATTTTCCCTGTGGATGATCAGACAGTGGCGTATATGAACGCCCACGGCGAAAAGCCATACACTGTTTACGAAGCGGATGAGGATGCCCAGTATATTCAGGTTTTAGAGATTGATTTGGGGATGCTGCGCCCCACAGTCGCTTTCCCACACCTTCCGGAAAATACAAAGACCATTGATGAAATCAAAGAACCGGTTGTTATTGACCAGGTGGTCATCGGTTCCTGCACCAACGGGCGTTTTTCTGACTTTGAGAAAGCCGCTGTGCTGATGAAGGGCAAGAAGGTTAAGAAGGGCGTTCGGGTCCTCATCATTCCAGCCACCCAGAAGATCTATCTGGAACTCATGGAAGCCGGTTATTTGAAGGATTTCATTGAGTGCGGTGCCACGGTATCCACCCCCACTTGCGGGCCCTGTTTAGGGGGCCATATGGGGATCCTGGCAGCAGGGGAACGCTGTGTGTCCACCACCAATCGGAATTTTGTAGGCCGTATGGGCCACGTGGACTCTGAAGTGTACCTGGCCAGCCCGGAAGTGGCGGCAGCATCTGCAATTTTAGGCCGTATCGCCGGTCCTGACGAAGTATAAGGAGGTCATCAATGAACGCAAAAGGTCAAGTTTTCCGCTATGGCGACAACGTGGATACGGATGTCATTATCCCTGCCCGTTATTTAAATACCAGTGATCCACTGGAATTGGCTAAGCATTGTATGGAGGATATCGACACCGGGTTTGTGAGCAATGTTCACCAGGGTGACATTATTGTGGCAGACGATAATTTTGGTTGTGGCTCCTCCCGGGAACACGCCCCTATTTCCATTAAGGCTTCTGGAGTATCCTGTGTCATTGCCAATAGCTTTGCCCGAATTTTTTATCGCAATTCCATCAATATTGGACTGCCCATTCTGGAATGCCCGGAAGCCGTAGCTGTCATCGAAGCTGGGGATACCGTGGAGGTGGATTTCGATTCTGGCATCATTACCGATGTCACCAAGGGTCAGTCCTTCCAAGGCCAGGCTTTCCCGGAATTTATGCAGAAGCTCATCGCTGCTGGCGGCTTGGTGAACTATATCAACGATCCGGCCAATGGGTTTATGGCATAAGTGATAAATTAAGGAGAAATTTTAATGCAATATAAAATAGCAGTCATCAAGGGCGATGGAATCGGCCCTGAAATTGTAGAGGCCAGCACCAAGGTCCTCGGTGTTATTGGGGAAAAATACGGCCACCAGTTTGATCTCACCAATGTTTTAGCCGGTGGTGCGGCCATCGATGCCTGCGGTACGCCCCTGCCCCAGGAAACTGTGGATATTTGTAAAGCCAGCGATGCGGTACTTTTAGGTGCTATGGGCGGCCCCAAGTGGGACCATCTGGCTGGGGACAAACGCCCAGAAGCTGGGCTTTTGGGAATTCGGAAGGCCCTGGGCCTTTTTGCCAATCTGCGTCCGGCCATCCTTTTTGAGGAGCTGCGAGATGCCTCGCCCTTAAAGCCTGAAATCATCGGAGATGGGATGGATATCCTGACGGTACGGGAGCTCACCGGAGATGTGTATTTTGGAGAAAAGAAGCGGGACGGGGACGAATACGCCTCGGATCTCATGAATTACTCCCGTATGGAGATTGAACGCATTGCCCGGGTGGGCTTTGAATCTGCCATGAAGCGGGGGAAAAAACTCCACTGTGTGGACAAGGCCAATGTGCTGGAAACCTCAAGACTTTGGCGTAAGATCGTCACGGAGGTCGCAGCGAATTATCCGGAGGTTGCAGTGGAATACCTGTACGTGGATAACGCAGCGATGCAGCTGGTCATCAATCCCAAGCAATTCGATGTCATCCTCACGGGGAATCTCTTTGGAGATATCCTTTCTGATGAATCCAGCATGCTTACGGGGTCCATTGGGATGCTGCCTTCTGCCAGTCTGGGTGAGGGAACCTTTGGAATGTATGAGCCCATCCACGGCTCCGCTCCGGATATTGCCGGAGAGGATAAGGCAAACCCCATTGCCACCATACTGTCTGTAGTCATGCTGCTGCGGTATTCCCTGAACTTAGAGGCTGAAGCCGCTGCCATTGAAGGGGCGGTTAAGAAGACCTTGGCCCAGGGATGGCGCACCGGAGATATCGCTGTACCCGGCGAAACAGTCATTGGCTGTATCGAAATGGGGAATAAGGTTATCGAAAACCTGGCCTAACGTAAACAAAAAAAAGGAGAGAATCAATATGAGAAGTGATGCTGTTACCCAAGGTGCCAAATGTGCACCGGCCCGGTCACTCTTTCGCGCTTTAGGATATACTGAAGAAGAGCTAAGCCGCCCCCTGGTCGGGGTGGTGAATTCCTATAACGAAATCGTACCGGGGCATATGAACCTGGATAAGATTTGTGACGCGGTGAAGGCTGGCGTCCGGGCAGCGGGGGGAACCCCCATTGAGTTTCCCGCCATTGCCGTGTGTGACGGCATCGCCATGGGTCACATTGGGATGAAATATTCCCTGGTGACCCGCCAGCTCATTGCGGACTCTACGGAAGCCATGGCCATGGCCCACGCCTTTGACGCCCTGGTGATGATTCCCAATTGTGATAAAAACGTCCCTGGCCTCCTCATGGCTGCAGCACGTCTGAATATTCCCACCACCTTTGTTTCCGGTGGGCCAATGCTGGCCGGGCATGTGGATGGTCAGAAGCGCAGCTTATCCAGCATGTTTGAAGCGGTGGGGGAATACAACGCCGGAAAGATTGATGATGAAAAGCTTGAGGAATTTGCCTGTGATGTCTGTCCCACCTGTGGGTCCTGCTCCGGGATGTACACGGCTAACAGCATGAATTGCCTCACCGAGGTTCTGGGCATGGGGCTCCGGGGCAATGGCACCATTCCAGCGGTGTATTCCGAACGCATCCGTCTGGCTAAGAAGGCAGGGATGCAGGTGATGGAAATGCTAAAGAGGGATATTCGCCCCCTGGATGTCATGACCGAGGATGCCTTTGAAAATGCCCTCACCATGGATATGGCCCTAGGCTGTTCCACCAACTCCATGCTCCATTTACCTGCCATTGCCCACGAGTGTGGGGTTGAAATCAATGCGGATATGGTCAACGCTATCTCGGCGAAAACCCCGAACTTATGCCACCTGGCACCGGCGGGTCCCACCTATATGGAAGATCTCAACGAAGCCGGGGGGATTTATGCGGTCATGGCCGAAATCAATAAGCTGGGCCTCCTTCACACGGACTGTCTCTCCGTTACGGGAAAAACCGTCGGCGAAAATATTGCAGGGGTCCTTAATCGCAACCCCGAAGTCATCCGCCCTGTAAATCATCCCTTCACCCCAACCGGAGGCTTAGCCATGTTAAAGGGAAGCCTTGCTCCGGATACCGCCGTGGTCAAACAATCTGCGGTTTTACCGGAGATGTTGGTTCACGAAGGTCCAGCTCGGGTTTTTGAAAGTGAAGAAGAAGCCCAAGCAGCCATCAATGCCGGAAAAATTGCGGCGGGAGATGTCATCGTCATCCGCTACGAAGGCCCTAAGGGTGGTCCGGGGATGCGGGAAATGCTGGCTCCCACGGCAGCCATTATGGGGATGGGCCTTGGCAATAGCGTTGCTCTGATTACCGATGGTCGTTTTAGTGGCGCCACCCGGGGAGCCTGCATCGGCCATGTTTCTCCGGAAGCCGCTTCCGGTGGGCCCATTGCCTTTGTCCAGGATGGTGATATGATTGCCATTGACATTCCGGCTCGAAAGCTGGATTTGAAGGTCAGTGATGAGGAAATGGCCCGACGCCGGGAAAACTGGACACCTAAGGCTCCCAATGTGACCAAGGGTTACCTGGCCCGTTACGCCAAGTCTGTGTCTTCTGCCAATAAGGGCGCAATTTTGGAGTAATAGGGAGAAGCTATGGAAAATAAACAATTATTATTGGGCTCGGAAATCGTCGTCCGATGCCTGGAGGAACAGGGATGCGACTACGTTTTCTCCTATCCTGGGGGTAGCGTCATTCCTTTATTCGATGCTTTTTATCGCTTGGAGCACAGCATTGTCCAGGTGGAACCCTGCCATGAACAAAATGGTGTTCATGCTGCTGAGGGCTACGCCCGGGCCAGCGGTAAGGTAGGGGTGGCCATTACTACTTCCGGCCCCGGGGCCACCAATGCGGTCACTGGCATTGCCAATGCCCATTTGGATTCAACCCCCTTGGTGGTCATCACCGGCCAGGTTACCCAGGGACTTCTTGGGAAGGACTCCTTCCAGGAGGTAGATATCACGAGCATTACCATGCCTATCACCAAGCATAATTTTATGATTAAGGACGTCACCATGCTGGCCCCCACCATCCGGGAGGCTTTCCGGATCGCGGCTTCTGGCCGTCCTGGCCCAGTGGTGGTGGATATCCCCAAGGATATCTTTATGGCGAAGACCGAATATCAGGTGGAAAAGCCCTACAATCTGGACAACAACACCCCCAGACCTCAACGGGATGCCGTCGTCCGGGCTGCGGAATACATCAACGCCGCGCAGCGCCCAGTCATCTATGCCGGGGGAGGGGTCATTAAATCCGGGGCCAGCCAGATGTTGGTCGAGTTTGCAGAAAAGGCGGGAATTCCTGTGGCTAACTCATTGATGGGCCTGGGGTCCATCCCCCGGGAGAATCCTTTATCCTTGGGCTTTGTGGGGATGCACGGTTCCCAGGAGTGTAACCTGGCGGTCATCAATTGCGACACCTTAATCGCCATTGGTGCCCGGTTCTCGGATCGGGTCACCGGGAATATCAATTCCTTCATGCGGGATAAGAAAATCATCCATATCGACGTGGATCCCACGGAATTTGAAAAGAATATCGAGGCAAATGTGCATATCTGTGCGGATATCTGTGATGTCCTGCCCATGCTTAGCCGCCTCATTACCCCTAAAACCCATCCCCAGTGGATTGAGCAAATTGCAAAGTGGCCACTGCCCGAGCGAGATGCCGATGAGTATATCCCTAAAAATATTCTGGAACATATCAATGCAGCTTACACGGATGCCTATGTGGTGACCGAGGTCGGTCAGCATCAGATGTGGGTGGGCCAGTATTGGAAATTCGCATTCCCGGGCCAGTACGTGACTTCTGGAGGCTTGGGCACCATGGGCTTTGGGCTTGGAGCTGCCGTTGGCGTCCAGATGGCAAAACCAGAGAAGGATGTCCTCCTGGTGGCTGGGGATGGTAGCTTCCGAATGAATTTCCAGGAGCTCACCACGGTCAAGCGGTACAACCTGCCCCTGCGAATTTTTCTGTTCGACAATGAAGCCTTGGGCATGGTGCGTCAGTGGCAGAAGCTTTTCAATGACAGACGTTATGCCCAAACGGACTTAAACGAAGGGGCGGTAGACTACATCAAGCTGGCAGATGCCTTTGGCATGAAGAGCTACGATGTAACTTCCCTGGAAGATTTAGATGCCGCCCTTACGGATATGAAGGGATTACCGGAGCCGGTTTTAATCCATTGTACCATTCCCAGGGACGAAGGAGTTTATCCCATGGTCCCAGCAGGCAAGCCCATTGATGAGATTTACTACGAATAAGGGAAGAACTTAAAGAAGTCCTTAAGATTTACCCTCTATACTAGAATTATCTTAAAGAAAGTGGTGAATATGATGAAGTGGAAATGCACAGTGTGTGGCTATATCTATGAAGGGGCGATGCCGCCCCAAAAATGTCCGATTTGTGGGGTGGGTCCGGAAAAATTTGTGCCGGTTCCCGAGGCAGCGCCGGGCAGCATGCCCCCAGAAAAATATAAGCAATTGGAACAGCTGCTCTTCAATGCCAGCTATGGCTTGTATGTGGTGACATCTGTGGATGGTGACCGTCAGAATGGAATGCTCTCCAATAGCTTCCTTCAACTGAGCAGCGATCCCCTCAAGGCAAGTGTCTGCCTGAATAAAGGGACTTACACTGGGGAGCTGGTTCAGAAATCCGGGGTCTTTGGGGTATCAATCCTGGGCCAGGATAATCATGACCTGGTCCCACGCTTCGGTTATCAAAGTGCTCATAGCGGCGTGGATAAATTTGCTGGTATTGACATTATAAAGGGTGACGTAACGGGTTGCCCCGGCGTGACGTCAACGCTGTGCTTTATGGAGCTCGAAGTTGAACAGGTTGTGGATGTCGGTACTCATAATTTATTCATCGGACGGCTGGTCGGGGGGAAGGACTTCCGTAAGGGGGAACCAATGACCTACGCTTATTACCGGAAAACCCGGTAGGGGCGTCGTTTACCCGGGGAATGAAAAGGAGGCGGAAAAATGCGCGCAAAGCGTCAAATCATCACGATTTCAAGACAATTTGGAAGTGGTGGACACAATATTGCAAAACGGCTGGCCAAGCGGTTGGAGATTCCTTTTTATGACGAGGAGATCATTGTTGAAGCGGCTAAGGAAAGTGGGATTGATCCTGAAATGGTCAAAGCACTGGAAGAGACCCCGACGAATTCACTACTCTACTCCTTGTCGAGTAGTGCCATCTTTGGTGGTGGTTCCTTTTCGCCGGTTGTTGACTTACCCATGACGGATAAAGTCTTTCTAGCCCAATCCGAGGTGATCCGTCAATATGCCGAGGCAGGCTCCTGTGTCATCGTCGGCCGATGTGGGAATTTCGTGCTTCGGGATGACCCCGATGCCGTGGATGTTTTCATCCATAGGGATCTAGAGGAGCGGATTAACCAAGTGGCTAAGTTATATGACCTGACCCAGAAAAAAGCTGCTGAATCTGTTAAAAAAGTGGATAAACAACGGTCCGGCTACGCCAACTATTACTCCGACCGAAACTGGGGTCAGGCGGATAATTACGATTTAGCCCTCAACAGTGGCCTCCTTGGAGAAGATGGCTGCATCGAAGTGATCATCACCTTCTTAAACCGAATGGCCCTTCGAAAAAAAGCGCGGGGTTAATGCATTAAATAAAAACCACCACCCTATAAAACAGGATGGTGGTTTTCGCTTTTTCTACCGTAATGCTTTAAGCCTTAAAGGGTCCCAAAGAGCCGATCACCAGCATCGCCAAGGCCTGGGACGATATAGCCCTTTTCATTTAGCCCTTCATCAATGGCCGCACAGTAAATGGGAACCTCCGGGTGAACACGATGGATGGCAGCGATGCCCTCCGGTGCCGCTAGGATGTTCACCAGCTTAATATCCTGGCAACCGGCCTCCTTGGCTAGGGCGATGGCGTGGGCGGCAGAGGCCCCTGTCGCCAGCATGGGATCGGTGATGATAAGGGTGGCTTCTGCGATATCCTTAGGGAATTTACGGTAATATTCCCGGATTTCTAGGGTTTCATCATCCCGCTCCAGCCCCACATGGGCGATGGTGGCATTGGGGATGACATGGAGCATCCCGTTAACCATCCCGAGACCTGCCCGGAGAATGGGCATGATGACCACGTTTTTCTGGGCCAGAACGGCCTGGGTAGTGGCACCGATAGGTGTCTCGATTTCGATGGGCTTTGTAGCAAAGGACTCCGTCACCTCGTAGGCAAGTAGTGTAGCCAGCTCATCAACAAGCTGGCGGAATTCAAAGGCAGAGGTTTCTTTCATACGCATTAAAGTGAGCTTATGCGTCATCAATGGGTGTTTTTTCTCTATGACATTTTCCATGTCGGATCGGATATCCTTTCTCTTTTTATTGAAACTATCATAACATGAAAGTATAGAAAATCGAAACCCCTAATCTTTTTTTATTGACAAAGTGTGTATTTCTGAGTAGAATAGTGAAAAAGTAAAGGCAAGGTGTTGGGAAATGCAAAATAGAAAAATTACATTATACACATGGCCCCATTGCCCGTTCTGCATCAGTGCAAAGCGTCTCCTTAAGGCAAGAGGACTTCAATATGAAGATTATAACATATTGGGGAAATCCGCCGAAAAGGAGGACCTGATTGCTAAAACTGGACAAACGACGGTTCCGTACATTTTTTTTGACGATGAACTTATCGGTGGCTATTCAGAATTAGCAGCCCTGGATGACAGCGGGAAACTTGCAGAAATATTTGGAAAGTGAGAAATCAATGGCATTTAAATTCGAAGTGGTAGAAGAAATCGGGGTGCTTTCTGAAGGCCCTGGTGGGTGGCAGAAGGAACTCAATTTGGTAAGCTGGAATGAACGGGATCCGAAGTACGATATCCGGGAGTGGGATGCGAACCATGAAAAAATGCGCAAGGGTGTTACCCTGAGCGTCGATGAGCTGGCTGAGTTAAAAGCTATCTTAAATGATTTGACCTTAGATTAAGAATAAAAAACATAAAGCCCCAGATTTCCAATTGAGGAAATCTGGGGCTTTATTCAATTATTGTACGGTAACGCTGAAGCTTTTTGAGAAGGTTCGATTACCCACCGTCTGGCTGACAGTGATAGTACTGGACCCTGCAGCCACTGCTGTGAGTGTTGTCCCTGAAACTGCAACCACACCGCCATTGGAGGAGGATACTGAGGTCGTGCCATTATTGGGGCCGTTAATGCTTAAGCCCTGGCTGCTGCCTACTGACATCCGAATGCTACCGGACCCGAGGGCAGTTCCATTTAAGTTAATGGTAATTTCATTACCTGCTGCAGCCGTCGTGGCATTGTGCACCGTGCAAATATCGCTACTGGAAGGACCGAGGAGAGAGGCATCGTTGCCACCGATATAGCCCGGGCGCGCTTCTGTAATCCCCGCAGGATAAAGGTTTGTGGGAATTTTAAGGGCTGTGGTGGTCTGGATTTGATCCTTTGGGCAATATTCATTAGGGATAGCTCCACTGGCTGAGCAAATCTGAACTTGATAATGGCTGTCGTCACTGGCAGTAGGGACCGTTCCGTCAATAAACATTTCGTTAACGGCACTGCCTGCGGCCGTAGATAGGCTGGTAGCCAACTTGCCGGATTTATTATCGATGCTGGCTGTAGTGATTCCTCCGGGGTTATCGGGGAAACTAGCTGATGGTAGATTTTGGTTGATGGTATCCATCACTTCTTCAAAGATAGAGGCTGGTCCGGGTTTGCTCCCCCCAAAGAGATTGATATTTAACTCGAAATCTCCAGCGCTGGTGGACACATGGTTTTCATCATAGCCATACCAAACGGCCATGGAATAGTAGGGGGTATACCCACAAATCCAGGCGTGACGCTCTTCATCTGTCGTACCGGTTTTACCGGCTACCGGTTGGCCAGAAACATTGATAGTTGTTGTGCCGCCATTTACGGCACTTTTAAGAACGTCTGTGATCAGATAGGCCGTTTGAGCTTTGTATACCTGGGTTTCTGTCGTCTTTTTCTCTAGGATGACCTTTCCGGTATGGTCAGTCACCGTGGTGTAAAAGGAGGCTGATTTATGGACCCCGCTATTGGGAAAGCTGCTATAGGCACTGGCCATGGCCAGTGAGGATTGTCCCACCGAATAGCCACCTAGAGCCAGAGATGCTGGGTTGACATCCAGGTTATTCTCCCGGTCGATGGTAAGGCCTACCTTTTCAGCGTAGGCTGCGCAGGTATCCAGCCCTGTGGCAATACAGGTCTGAACGGCAATGGTATTGGTAGAATTGACAAGCCCCTGACGGATGGTGGTCAGCCCCCCAAAGCCTCCCCCAGAGTTTTGAGGGGTCCAACCTTGATAGGCAATGGGGACATCATTATAAACCGTTCCAAGGGTAACCTTTCCAGTATCCAGTCCAGGGCCATAGGTGGTGAGTGGTTTGGTGGAGGAACCAGGCTGGAAGCGCTGGGTCGCCCGGTTTAAGGAAAGATTGGTTTTCTTCTCCCGACCACCTACAATCCCGGCGACATTACCTGTGGTGTTATCAATGACAGTCATCCCCACTTCAGGTGTATAGTTGACTTCTTCACCGATATCCGCACTTTTAGCAGCAGAAGCTTGGGCGGCGGCAGAAGACTGGGAAGGAAAGAGGGAATCATCCTTGGCCGCTTCTTCCATGGTGGTCTGGACCGTTGGATCGACGGTGGCATTAATGGTCAATCCCCCGTTTAAGAGGTATTGGGAGGCTTCCTCTTCAGTCATATTCTTTTGGGACATTAGATCCGATACGATTTCTTCATATAAGGAATCCGTAAAATAGGAGTATTCAATCTCCCGTTCCACATAGGTTAGCCCCACATTGTTAGCTTCCAACTCTGCTTTGGCTGTATCGCGCTGGCTTTGATCAATATAACCCAGCTCCAGCATTTTATCTAAAATAACGATGGCCCGCTTTTGGTTTTCTGCATTCAAGGCGTATTTACCGTCTGCACCCACTGAGATGATCGAATTACCGTTCTCATCCTTTACGTAAACGTAAGGATCGTAATAGGAGGGCGATTTGGGCATGGCCGCTAACATGGCGGCCTGGGCTACGGTCAGGTGACTGACATCTGTATTGAAATAGGTTTTGGCAGCAGCCTGGACCCCCCAAGCCTGGGAAAGGTTAATCTTATTGAGATAGGCTTCTAAAATTTGCTTTTTAGAGTAGATACCTTCTAAGCGGCTGGCTAAAATCATTTCCTGGAGCTTTCGTGAGATGGTTTTGTCTGAGGTTAAATGGGTCAATTTGATAAGCTGCTGGGTAATGGTGGATCCCCCAGGACCATCCAGACTTCCGGAAAACACAACGCCAAAAACAGCCCGTGTCAAGCCTTGAATATCGACACCACCATGGGAGTAAAACCGTTCATCTTCGATGGCGATAAAGGCATTTTGAACATAATCCGGAACCTGGTCTATGGAAACGACCTCTCGGTTTTCAGAGGCCTCGAAATCCTGGTAAAATGTACCATTCTTATCAAGAATCTGGGAATTTTGAACAAAATTGAAATTCTCAGTATCTAGTGCGGGAGTATTGATGAATTCATAAGCAAAGACCACGCCACCCACCAGGAAAAGTATGGCAACAAGTGCTATAATAACATATAAAACTTTTCCCTTTGTCGTTTTGTTTTTCCATGAGAGTGCTTTCTTTAATCGGAGAGAGAAAGTATCCGGGACTGGATGTTCTGTGGGGATGTCCGACTTTGTCGGTGGAGCCTCTGGTATTGGCGCATCGACGGAGGGGGTGTCAGATTCCTCTTGGGGTGGCACGGATGAGGGGGTGTCTTCCAATAAATTTTCCAGATGGTCGAGATTGGGAATAACGGGACTCTCTAGGTTAGATGGACCCTTGCTGCCAGCGTACTGTTTCTTGAGCTGTTCGCTTCTTTTTCGCTGAGCAATGCGTCGTCTGCGGTCCCGATGATTGAGGGGTGTTTTTTCACTACTTAGTTTATGTGATGGTTCTTTTTTTTGAGGGGGCATTTGATCCTCCGGTTTTTTTATTTATTCTCAAAAGGAATTATACCTGTTTTTTGATTTATTGGCAAATCTTCATGTCTAAAGAAGGGATGTCTTAAAAAAATAATCAATAAAAAGGGGAAATCTTTTTCCATCCATTGAAGGCCAAAGAAGATTGTGATAAAATATTTATTCAGTAATCAAACTAATTAAAACCTATTAAATGGAGGAATTATATGTCAGGACATTCAAAGTGGTCAAATATTAAAAATAGGAAAGGGAAACAGGACGCTGTCAAAGGTAAGATTTTTACAAAGATGGCAAAGCTCATCGCAGTGGCCGCCCGTGAAGGTGGCGGCGATCCTGAAATGAATGCAAAACTGCGGGACGCCATTGCCAAGGCAAAGGCCGCCAATATGCCCAATGATAATGTAGACCGAGCGGTAAAGAAAGGGACTGGAGAATTAGGAGATGCTATTTTTGAAGAAATCACCTATGAAGGTTACGGTCCCGGTGGTGTGGCCGTCATTGTCAGTGCTCTGACGGATAATAAGAACCGTACGGCAGCGGATGTCCGTCACGCTTTTGATAAAAATGGCGGAAATTTAGGAACCAACGGTTGCGTGGGATTTTTATTTACGAAATCCGGCCGGATTATGGTTGAAAAAAGTGATGCCATTGATGAAGATGAACTGATGATGCTGGCGCTGGATGCTGGCGCAGAGGATATGGAGGTTGCGGAAGATGGGTACACCATTATTACTGCACCCGAGGATTTTGCAGCGGTGATGGATGCCATGGGTGAAAACGACATTGAGGTTCTTACCGGAGAAGTTGCCATGATTCCATCAACAGAAACAGCCTTGAGTCCAGAAGATGTGAAGAAAATGGAAAAAATGCTGGATATGTTTGACGATAACGATGACGTTCAGGAAGTCTGGCACAACTGGAACGAGGGAGACGAATAGGAGGCTCACCATGGCAAAACGGGAAAAACGAGACCGGGAGTACAAGACCAGGGATTATGTGGTCTACTTTATTGTGGCTTTTGTACTCATCTTTTTAACCTCATCCTTCGTCATTGAGGATGTGTATAACAATGCAGACAAGCTCAGCATCAATCCCACTGGCGTTCAGGCAATCTATGAATCAACCATTGGGAAGACACCTTTTGTGGACCAGGAGGATGGGGGAGCAACCCAACCCACCACGACCACACCAACGACGACGGTGCAATAGGTGCACAGAATAACCCTTTGAATTGAGAGGGATGATTTGTTTTATAGTCTAGGGCTGCCTGCTATCCTGCGGCAGCCTCTTCTATTTCTACGCGACGTAGCTACAAGGCACGACAAAGAGGAATGAATTCTATTGATTGCGGAGGAGGAACAGCATGAAAGAAATCGTAACCCCCCGGGAAATGGCTCAGATGGATCAGGAGACCATTGCTGCAGGTACCCCCAGCCTTAAGCTCATGGAAAAGGCGGCGGTGGCCTGTGCGGAAATCGTCGCTCTGGGACTGACGATTTTGGACAAAGTGGTAGTAGTCTGTGGCTCCGGGAACAATGGAGGTGACGGCTTGGCCATCGCCAGAATTCTGGCCGCAGAAGGGCGTCCGGTAGAGGTGCTTTGTACCGGACAGCCACAATCTATAACCCCGGACAGCCAGGTAAACTACAGCCGGCTCTTAGAGGCGGAGATTACGCCATTGTTTTTCGATACGCTCACCGAAGCAGCGGCAGCGGCACTTTTTAAAGGTGCGGCTGTCCTGGTGGACGCCGTTTTTGGCAACGGTTTAGCAGATCGGCCTTTGAGTGAAAAATTCCAGCGGCTGATCCAAGGGATGAATGCGTCAGGCACTCCCATTACGGCTATCGATATTCCTTCGGGTCTCCGGGGGGACATTGGACGGACTTTGGGTGCTTCTGTGGTGGCTCATCGGACAATCGCCATCCAATATATCAAAACAGGTTGCCTCTTAAATGATGGACCAGACTACTGTGGAGAGATTATCCCCGTGGATATTGGTATCACCAAAGGTGGGATTTGTAATCACAAATGCCTTCTCGAGGGGGAAGATATCCACTTTCCAAAGCCCCGAAAAAACAATACCCATAAATACACCTACGGGGAAGTGGCCAGCGTTGCTGGATCGACCGGGATGTACGGTGCCGGGGTGCTGTGCGCCCAGGCAGCTATGCGTGTCGGTTCAGGGCTGGTAACCGCCTTTATCCCCAAGGAAGGGGCGGATATTTTAGGGACGAAGCTGCCTCCGGAAATTATGGTCCAGGCCTATGGTACGGACTTCTTTGCCTCGGCGTTTGAAAATCGACGTTGGAACGCCGTGCTCTTTGGACCAGGGGTGGGGCGCCACCATGATTTTGGCCCCTTCCTTAAATATATCCTGGACGGACAGACCCCGGTCATTATCGATGCCGATGGCATATGGCATTTGGAGCGGTGCCGGCAGGCGCTACCTAGCCATGCAGCGCCCCTCATTCTCACCCCGCACCTGGGGGAATTTTCCAGGCTCACGGGGATGGATGCCCAGACCATTACCCAGGACCCCCTTACCATAGGCAGCCGCTTTGCCACCGAGAACAACCTGGTGTTGGTGCTCAAGGGTTACCACACCTTGATTTTCTCTCCAGAAGGTGCGATTTGGTTTAATAGCACCGGAAATCCCGGGATGGCTACAGCAGGCAGCGGAGATGTGCTGGCGGGTATGATTGCCGGCTTTCTGGCCCAGGGAGCATCTCCCCTGGAGGCGGCACAGACTGGAGTCTATTACCACGGGGCCGCTGGGGATGTATACGCCGATCGCTTCAACCAAAGCAGTCTCTTGGCCACAGACCTTCTCGATTTTCTTAAAATCGTTCTGCCCTAGAATAACCATATAAAGAAAAGAAGTATAAAAGGAATTCTATGAATAAAACCTATATCATTAAAACTTACGGCTGCCAAATGAATGAGAATGACTCTGAGAAGCTTTCCGGCTTATTAAAGGGGATGGGGTATACCCCCATCCAGGACGAAACCGCCGCTGGACTGGTGATTATGAACACCTGCAGCGTCCGGGAAAACGCTGATGTCCGGGTCTTTGGCAATTTGGGCGTTTTTAAGCATATTAAGGCAACCGTTAACCCTGATCAGATTGTGGCGGTCTGTGGCTGCATGATGCAGCAGCCTGAAATCGTCCGGAAGATCAAGGAAAAATACAGCCAGGTGGACATTGTTTTTGGCACCCATAACCTCCATCAATTCCCAGAACTCCTGGCGGCACATCTTGCCGGTGGTGAGCGCATCTTCGAAATCTGGGAGGATTCCAATACCCTGGCGGAAGGGCTCCCGGTGGATCGAAAGTATCCTTTCAAAAGCTACGTCACCATTATGAATGGATGCAATAATTTTTGCACCTACTGCATCGTGCCCTATACAAGGGGGCGGGAAGTCAGTCGGCCAAAGGCCGGTATTTTAGAGGAAGTGCGGGGCTTAGTGGCTGATGGCTGCCTGGAAATCACCCTTTTGGGACAGAATGTCAATTCCTATGGCAACGACTTGAAGGATGGCACCTGCTTTTCAGAGCTGCTCTACGATCTGGATGCCATCCCAGGGTTAGAGCGCATTCGCTTTATGACCAGTCACCCAAAAGATCTTGGGGATGACGTCATCGAAGCCATTGCCCGTTGTACGCACGTCTGTCCAGCCATCCATCTGGCCATCCAATCAGGGAGCACCCGAATTCTAAAGGCTATGAATCGTCGGTATACCAAGGAAGCCATTATCGAGCTGGTGGCAAAAGTTCGGGCGCGAATCCCCGGAGTGGCCATCACTACGGATATTATCGTCGGGTTCCCCGGGGAGACCGAGGAAGATTTTATGGACACCCTGGAAGTGGTAAAAGCCTGTGCCTTCGACTCAGCCTTTTCCTTTCTGTACTCTATTCGCCAGGGAACACCTGCAGCCACCATGGCGGACCAGGTTCCAGAGGACATCAAGCATGATCGCTTAAACCGCCTGCTGGATACCCTTCATACCATCAGCGCCGATCAAAATAGTGCCTTTCAGGATACTGAGGTGACGGTCCTGGTGGAAGGCCACAGCAAAAACAATGAAAACCGCCTCACCGGCCGCACCGTTAGCGGCAAACTCGTTAACTTCGACGGCCCCGCCGATTGTATCGGTAAAATTGTCACAGTGAAAATCACTAACGCAAAAACATTTAGTTTAGACGGGGCCATCGCCTCCCGTTCCCCCATTAATTCACGAAAGGAGTAATCCACCATGGGCTTGACCCCAATGATGCAGCAATACCTAAGCACCCATGAAAAGGTGCCAGACGCCATTTTGATGTTCCGTCTGGGGGATTTCTACGAAATGTTCTTCGACGATGCCCTCACCGCTTCCCGGGAGCTGGAAATCGCTCTGACAGGCCGGGACTGCGGCCTGGAAGAACGGGCTCCCATGTGTGGGGTGCCCTATCACGCCGCCGAAAATTACATCGCCCGATTGGTGGAAAAGGGCCATAAAGTGGCTATTTGCGAGCAAATGGAGGACCCTGCCACCGCCAAGGGCATCGTCCACCGTGACATCATCCGGGTAGTTTCTCCAGGGACTATCTCCGATACTGCCCATCTGGCGGCCAAGCAAAACAACTTCCTCATGGCCCTTTGCCTGGACGGCGGGAGCCTGGGCTTATCCTATCTGGATATTTCCACAGGGGAATGCTTCGTCACCGAGCTATCGGGTCGGGACCTTATCCCCCGGGGGATGGATGAAATTGCAAAGGTCGGTCCGGCGGAAATCCTCATGAATCCAGCCTTATATAAGGCCGAGGGTGTGGTCAAAACCCTAGAGGCCCGCAGTGGCGCCATGGTCAGCCTGTATCCAGCGGCGGCCTTTAATGAAAAGAATGCTACGAAGAGGCTTCTGGATCAATTTAAAGTGTATTCATTACTATCCCTGGGCCTAGAGGATCATCACAGTGCCCTCCGGGCTACGGGGGCCTTACTGGGCTATGTGGAGGAAACCCAGAAGCAGGTCCTGGGGCATATTAACCATCTCAATTGCTATAAACCCGATGAATTTATGGTGCTGGACACCGCCACCCGGAGGAATTTAGAGCTTACTGAAACCCTGCGTTCTGGGGAAAAGCGGGGGAGCCTGCTCTGGGTATTGGACCAAACCGTTACCGCCATGGGAGGGCGTCTCTTAAGGCGTTGGTTGGAAGCGCCCCTACTTTCCCTTCCAGCCATCCAGGACCGGCAGCAGCGCATTGCGGAGTTTATCCAAAACCCCGGTGCCCTGCCAGAAATCAAGAAAATCCTTAGCAAGGTCTACGATTTAGAGCGGATTTGTGGAAAGATTGCCTTTGGCAGCGTTAGCCCGAAGGATATGCTGTCCCTGGGGCAGTCCATCGAAGCTCTGGGACAGCTGGGGGAATGCTTTGCCACCATAGATGCACCCCAGTGGAAGGGGTTATTTACCCAGGGGGATCTCCTTGAGGATATCCACACCCTCATCGATGCGGCCATCAATCCCGATGCCCCCTTGGTTATCAAGGATGGTAATGTCATTAAGACGGGGTATCATCCAGAAATTGACAGTTATCGGGAGGCAGGAGATAAGGGCAAGGATTGGATCCGGGATTTAGAGATTAAGGAACGGGAAGCCACGGGGATAAAATCCCTCAAGGTGAAGTACAATCGGATTTTTGGTTACTTTATTGAAGTCACCAAAACCAATCTGGACCAGGTACCGGAAACCTATATCCGTAAGCAGACCCTGGCCAATGCCGAGCGGTATTTTACACCGGAGCTTAAGGAGATGGAAACCCGAATCCTGGGGGCAGAGGAAAAGCTGGCCCAGTTAGAGTATCAGGTATTTACCGAGATTCGGGACAAGCTACTTTCTCAGATTGCCAGAATCCAGGGCCGGGCCAGGGATATTGCCTTCTGTGATACCCTGTACGCTCTGGCGGTGGTCGCCCTTCAAAACCACTATGTGTGCCCGATTCTTAAAGAGGAGGGCCCTATGGAGATCATCGCGGGAAGACACCCCGTGGTGGAAGCCCTCATTGGCTCCGACGCCTACATTACCAATGATTGCCTTCTAGATGGGGAGGATATGCGGGTCATGCTGATTACCGGCCCGAATATGGCTGGGAAGTCCACCTATATCCGACAGGTTGCCATCATTACCCTCATGGCCCAGATCGGGTCCTTCGTCCCGGCGGATGCCGCTACCATGGGTATTACGGATCGTATCTTTACACGGGTTGGGGCCTCGGACGATCTGGCCACAGGCCAGAGTACCTTTATGGTTGAAATGACGGAGGTCTCCAATATTTTAAAGAATGCCACGGCTAAGAGCCTGGTGATTTTGGATGAAATCGGCCGGGGAACCAGTACCTTCGATGGGATTTCCATCGCCTGGGCTGTGGTAGAGTATCTCTGGGATGCCGAGACCATTGGGGCTAAAACCCTTTTTGCCACCCATTACCATGAGCTGACAGAACTGGAATCCCTAAAGCCTGGGATTGTCAACTATAGCATTGGGGTGAAGGAGACAGCCCAGGGGGTCGTTTTCCTGCGTAAGATTAAGCCGGGGAGTGCGGACCAAAGCTATGGAATTGAGGTGGCTAAGCTGGCAGGTTTCCCCCGGAAGGTGACCCATCGGGCCCAGGCGATTCTCAAACATCTGGAGGCAGGGGAGGATACTTATATTAGTGATATGGCAGCAGCAGAGGCTCCACCCTTCGCCGATGACCAGGTGAATATCTTTAATATGGCCGTGGCCACAGAGCCCGAAGTGTCTCCGGAAGAGCTAGAGGTTCTATCGGATATCCGAGAATTGGATATTAACGAAATGACTCCCATGGAGGCCATGATGGCGCTTCACCGCTTGAATAAGCGGCTGAAGGAGTAGAGAGAGGAGGACCGATATGCGTATTAAAATGCTGAGCTCGGAAACCATTAATAAAATAGCGGCAGGTGAAGTGATTGTTCGCCCGGTATCGGTCATTAAGGAGCTGGTGGAGAATGCCATTGATGCGGGTGCCAAGCGCATTACGGTTACCGTCGAGGGGGGCGGAAAGGACCGGATGGTGGTGTCGGACGATGGCTGTGGGATTCCCTATAACGAGGTCCCCCTGGCCTTTGAGCGCCATGCCACCAGTAAGCTCCTCACCATCGATGATTTAGAGGATGTGGAGACCCTGGGGTTTCGGGGAGAGGCGCTGTCCAGCATTATGGCGGTGTCGAAGGTCTGTGTGACCACCCGCTTTTTAGAGGAAGAGGTGGGCAGTCAGACCACCTTTGAAGGCGGTGCGTTTATCAATCAACGGGTCTGTGGCCATGATCGGGGAACGGTGCTGGCCGTTTCAGATTTATTTTACAATGTTCCAGCCAGAAGAAAGCATTTGGGGAAGGCCCAGGCAGAGGCTATGGCCATCCAGGATGTCATGGAAAAGCTGGCCCTCAGCCATCCGGAAATTGCCTTTACCACTATTATCGAGGGGAAGCGTCAGTTTGCGACCACGGGTAGTGGGCGCCTCCAGGATGCCATTGAGGGAACCCTGGGCCGGGGATTCTTTGCTGGCCTGGTCCCCTTGGATGAGGAGAATACCCCCATGGGGCTGACGGGCTATATTGGGGACTTAAGCGCCACCCGAAGCACCCGGGATTTACAAATTATCTTTATCAACGGGCGATACGTTAAAAATAAAGGGCTAATGGCGGCCTTTGAGGCAGCTTACGAGGGCTATGTCATGCAGCACCGTCATCCGGTTGGGATTATTTTCATGACCCTGCCGGGACGGATGTTGGATGTGAATATCCACCCGGCTAAGACTGAAATTGCTATTTTAAACCAAAGTCTGGTTCACCTGCTGTTTAAACAGGGAATTCGGGATGCTCTTCATCGCCAAAACTTGGCCATTGATTTAAGCGCCTCCGAGGAAGGGGGGCCGATTTTAGAGACCATCTCAGGGGAAGAGGCTTCGGGTGATTTCCCATCAGAGCCCAGGGATGTTTCTCTGGGGAGGGTTGAAGCTGAGTCTACTGAGAAACAGCAACGGTTGATTCCAGAGAGGCCCTCGGTTTTTGTAAAAGAGATTGAAAAAGCCCCGGAAAGCGCCTATGAGGAATGGGTTGAGCACAACCAGGTAGCTGAGGCTATCCCAGCCTTTAGCTCACTGCCAGCAGACCCTGGAAAAGGGGAAGGGGCTCCCATTACAAGACGGGTGGACTTTTCCAATGCCCGGGTGGTGGGACAGCTCTTTTTCACCTTCATTTTGTTGGAGCAGGGGGAGGAAGCCATTCTCATCGATCAACATGCGGCCCATGAAGCCTTTATGTACGAGGAGCTGAGCAGGCGCTTTAAGCGGGCAGAGACCTTTCCGGCTCAGGCCATGTTAGTGCCTCAATCCATCGCGGTGAAGCCCCGGGTGACGGCAAATTTTGAGACTCTAGCCGAGCCCCTTAGGCACTATGGCTTTGATTGTGATGTCTTTGGAGAAGATGCCCTGATGGTCCGGTCTGTGCCCATCATCCTGGGTGAGCCCCAGGAACCGGCACTGGTTACCGCCTTTTTAGATGCCGCTCTGTACGATGCGGAAGCACAAAGGGATAATCAGATCAAGAGGATCATTACCATGTCCTGTAAGGCAGCGGTGAAAGGGAATCAGATCTTGGGCTTTAATGAAATCAAAAGCCTGCTCGCTAAGCTTGAAGGTCTGGAGAATCCTTTTACCTGTCCCCATGGGCGCCCCATCATTTTTAAGGTGCGCCGTTATGAATTGGAAAAACTCTTTAAGCGGGTGGTTTAAATGGAAAAAGAAAAAATATTAGTGGTGGTGGGTCCTACAGCCTCGGGGAAGACAGCCACAGGCGTGGCCCTGGCTAAAAAACTGGATGGTGAAATCGTTTCGGCGGACTCCATGCAGATTTATCAGCAGATGTCCATTGGAACGGCTAAGCCAACCCCTGAGGAAATGGCAGGAGTGCCCCATCATTTGATGGATTTTGTCCCTCCGGATAAACCCTACAGCGTGGCCCACTTCGTAGAGGATGCCACAGCGTGTATTCAGGATATTCACAGTCGGGGAAAGGTCCCCATTGTCCTTGGAGGAACCGGTCTGTATATCAATGGCCTCACCCTGCCCTGGGATTTTACGGCCCAGGATCGGGATGATGGAGTCCGCCAGCTCTTAGAAGACCGAGCCCAAGAGCACGGGCCAGAGGGACTCTATCGGGAGCTGATGGCGGTAGACCCGGATACCGCAGCGGGGATGCATCCCAATAATGTCAAGCGGGTAATCCGCGCCCTGGAAATCTACCGAGTCACAGGACGAACAAAATCAGAATGGGATGCTGAGGCCAGGAGTATCCCGGCCACCTATGACTATGTGATGACCGGTATCCACTGGGAGCGGGGAGAGCTGTACGACCGAATTAATGAACGGGTCGATCAGATGTTTGCCCAGGGTCTTTTAGAAGAAGTCCAAGCCCTGTTGGATGCTGGCTATGGGCCAGAACTAACCTCCTTAAAGGCTATCGGCTACAAGGAGCTCTTTCCCTATCTCCGGGGAGAACAGGATTTAGAGGAAACCATCCGTATCCTAAAGCGGGATACACGGCATTTTGCTAAACGCCAGCTTACCTGGTTCAGGAAGGATGCCCGGATTAAATGGTTTGATTTCCAGGCGATTGGTGGACCAGAGGCTCTGGCTGATCAGATGGCCATGTATTATAAAACGATTAAAGAAGGAAATTGATGGATAAAAACACCTTTTTACAAGAAGAATACCATATATCCCCCCAGGTGATGGATCTGGTGGAGCGTATCGGCGCAGACATTAAGCCCCAGCTGGATACTCTGATGGAGCGGGCAGAAATGCATCAATACCGGGTGATTCGCGCCATGCAGCGGGCCGGTTTGTCCGATCGTCACTTCCATCCGGCCACAGGCTACGGCTACGACGACGTCGGACGGGAAATCGTCGAGGCCATTTATGCCGATGTTTTTGGGGCAGAGGATGCCCTGGTGCGGCCGCATATCTCCTCGGGGACCCATGCCATTTCCCTCTGTCTTTACGGCGTGCTGCGCCCGGGGGATGAAATTTTAGCCATCACCGGCGCTCCCTACGACACCATCCGGACCGTCATCGGATATGAGGAAGGCGATAATGGCAATGGTACCCTTAAGGATTTTGGCATATCCTATAAACAGGTTGATTTAAAGGATGGCCAGGTGGATTACGATGGAATTCGTGCCGCCATAACAGATAAGACGAAAATGGTTTACCTCCAGCGCTCCACAGGCTACAGCTGGAGAAAGGCCCTTACCCTGGCAGATATCCAAGCTGCCATTGCCTTTGCCAAGGAGATTAAGCCAGATGTAGTCGCTTTTGTGGACAATTGCTATGGTGAATTTTTAGATGATGCCGAGCCAGTTTCTGTTGGCGCGGACCTGATGGCCGGTTCCCTCATTAAAAATCCTGGGGGTGGGATTGCCCCCACGGGCGGGTACGTGGTGGGAAAAAAGGAATACGTCTATATGGCGGCCTGTCGTCTGGCAGCCCCTGGGGTCGCCAAGGAAACTGGCGCTACAGGGACCATTAACCGAACCCTTTTGCAGGGGTTCTTTCTAGCTCCCACAGTGGTGGCCCAGGCCCTGCAAAGTGCCGTTCTCATGGCGGCGGTTTATGAAAAGCTGGGCTTTGCCGTCTGTCCTGGACCAGAGGATTATCGCAGTGATATTATCCAGAGTATCAAAATGGGTACGGCTGCAGGTGTAGAGGTCTTTTGCCAGGCCACTCAGGAGGCGGCTCCTGTAGATGCTTTCGTCACACCCATTCCCTGGGAGATGCCCGGGTATCAGTGCCCGGTTATTATGGCAGCCGGAGCCTTTATCCAAGGGTCCTCCATTGAACTTTCCGCCGATGCCCCCATGCGGGAACCCTATATTGTTTATTTTCAAGGTGGGCTGACCCATTTCCACGGGAAGCTTGGCCTGATACTGACCCTGCAACGTCTGAAGGACGCAGGAATCATTACCTTAGATTAGGAGGCTTTTATGGTAACTAATGAACAAATCGCCCGGATTAATGCCCTGGCGAAAAAAAAGAAAAGTGAGGGCCTGACAGAGGCGGAGCAAGTGGAACAAAAAGCTCTCCGGGCGGCCTATATTGAAAGTATCCGTTCCAATTTTAAGACCCAGCTGGACAATGTCCGCTTAGTGGATGACCAGGGGAATGAACGTCCCCTTAAAAAAGAGGTGGATATTTCGGCGATCATCCCGGGTCTGAAGGCTGAATCAGAATATACAGAGGATGAAAAGGCCCATGTGGCCAATTTATCCGACAAATTGGCCACAGAGCTGGCCCAGGAGGAAAAATCAGTGACTGAAATGGGAAATCCCCGGAAGCCCGAGGGCGAAGCCGGTAAGGAAATGATTAAGCGGATGAATGAGAGTCACAGTCCCATGACGGACTGGGCTCTAGATTTTTTAGATTTGCACCCCGGTGATACGGTACTGGATATTGGTTGTGGGGGTGGGGCAGCCCTTCAGAAGATGGCGAACCGTCAGCCCGAAGCCCATTATGTGGGCATCGACTATTCGGAGGTCTCTGTGGAAGAATCCACCCGTCTGAATCAGGATGTTGTCCAAGGCGGCCAGATGGAAATCCACCACGGCAGTGTTTCCAGCATGCCCTATAGTGACGAAACCTTTAATAAGGTTATTTCAGTGGAGAGCTACTTCTTCTGGCCGGATTTAGAATCCGATTTAAAGGAAGTTCTGCGGGTCATGGCTCCCGGGGGGCGGCTTCTCCTCATTGCAGAAATGTACATGAAAGAGGGCCTCTCTGAAAAGCAGCTGGAAAATACGGCTAAATACGAGATGAATAACCTCACCATCCCGGAATTCAAAGCCCTCTTTGAGCGGGTGGGCATGGCCACGACCACCATCCATTTACAGGATGGCGAGGACTGGATTGTTGTAGAAGGGGTGAAGGGGGCATAGAGGTATAGGGGCGGACGAACGCCCCTTCACACAAGCTTTATGACCTCCAAATCATCCGGCACGTGCAGATCTCCGGTGTAGACCTTTTTCCCCTCCTTGGTATACCGCGTTTTCCGGGTATCCAGAGTTTTATCCTCGGTATGCCAAAGTACCAGGTGGGGAATGTGGTATCTCTCGGCAAGGGCTGCGGCATCTTTAACCGTGCTGTGATGCTTCTCATAGGGGTGAAAGATTTCCCGGTCTTTATATAAGCAGAAGGCTTCACACAACAGAAAGTGAGTGCCCAGAAGATATTTTTCACATAGAGGATTAAAAGGTTCATCTCCAAGGCAGGTCAGTTTTTTCCCGGAAACCAGATCCAGGGTAAAGCCGAACTGCTTCATTTTAGTGGAATGAATATCAAAAAAAGTAACAGTAGAATCAAGGAGCTGATGCTTTTCACCGTCCTCTACCTTTACAAACTGAATACGGGAATCAAATTGGTCCGTCAGCTTAGGGGTCAGGGTCATATGGGCTATAGCCCGGATCATATCCGCCAATTCGGCGTAACAGTAAATTTTTAGGGTGCCAGTGTACTCTTCTGCGTGCATCATTGCAGAAATTTTTCGGATGATCCAGATAACCCCTAGTACGTGGTCGGTATGTCCATGGGTGACGATAAGGTGGTGAATGTGCTCTGCTGGAATTCTTGCCCGTTCCAGCTGGCGCAGGATGCCATTACCCCCTCCGCCATCCACTAAGATATATTCCTTACCCTGCCGGATGGCGAAGCAGGTATTATAGCATCGTGTCACCATGGCATTTCCCGTTCCCAATACAACAAGTCGTTCTTTTTTCATCAGTAATCTCCCTTCTGCTTTGGAAGTTAGTCTAACATAAATGGAGGATAGGAACAAGATGGCAACCCCTTAATTCACCCCAAAGGATTAGAATAGTCCTTGAGCCTTTGACCAATTAAGGGTAAAATAGAAAATAAAACCATTCAAACTAAAAGGAGAAAGCCCATGGATGATCAAAAGACAGAATATCAGGCTTTATCGGATGCTCTGTGTCAGAAAAAAGACTTAGCATGGAACCACATGGATGAAGGCGAGCAATCGGCTGCTTTCCATTTTTGTGAAGGCTATAAAGCATTTCTCGGGGTTTCTAAAACCGAAAGGCTTTGTGCTGCATTTACCGTCATGTTAGCGGAAAAGAAAGGGTTTAAGCCCCTGGATTATTATATTTCTGAAAAAGGAAAGGTCGAGCCCGGGGATCGGATTTATATTTTGAACCGACGCAAGACGGTCAGTCTCTTTATTGTGGGAAAGGCACCCCTTGAACAAGGGATGGCCATTATCGGTGCCCATATTGACGCCCCCCGATTAGATTTAAAACCGACTCCTCTATATGAAGAAAATGATATGGCTTATTTTAAAACCCATTATTATGGCGGGATTAAAAAATACCAATGGGTGACCATTCCCTTGGCCCTCCACGGCACCATTGCCAAGAAGGACGGGGAGCTAGTCAATATTTCCATTGGGGAAAAGGATGAGGATCCGGTTTTCTGTATTACCGATTTGCTGCCCCATCTGGCTCAAGAGCAATCCCAGAAAAAACTGAGTGACGCCATTGCGGGAGAGGGTTTAAATCTTTTAATCGGCAGCATTCCACTAAATGATGCTGAGATTAAGGACCCGGTCAAGCTCAATATCCTCAAATATCTGAATGAACACTACGGTATTACAGAAGAGGACTTTACCAGTGCGGAGTTAGAGGCCGTACCGGCGGGTGCCGCCCGGGATATCGGATTTGATCGCAGCTTTGTGGGGGCCTACGGCCAGGATGATCGGGTGTGCGCCTATAGTGCAGCCCAGGCCATCCTGGATTATAATGACCAGCATATCCCAGAACGAACCCTGTGTGTTCTTTTAGCGGATAAAGAAGAAATCGGAAGCTATGGCAGCACCGGTATGCAGTCGAAGTTTTTTGAAAACCAGGTCGCTGAGCTCATCCACATTAAAGGGGATGGGGATATCGCCCTTACCCTGCGGCGCTGTCTGGAGCACTCTGACTTCTTATCGGCAGATGTCACTGCGGCCTACGATCCCAATTTTACAGGAACTCACGATCTCAAAAATGCCACCTTTGCAGGGAAAGGTGTCGCTGTCAACAAATATGGCGGGGCCCGGGGAAAATCAGGCTGTAATGATGCCAATGCTGAATTCCTCGGAAAGATCAGACGCTGTTTTGATGGCGGAGATGTCGTCTGGCAGACCGGGGAGCTTGGCCGGGTTGATTTGGGCGGCGGTGGGACTATCGCCTGGATTTTAGCCCAATACGGAATGGATGTAGTAGACTGTGGGACACCAGTCCTCAGTATGCACGCTCCCTTCGAGCTAACCTCTAAGGCTGATGTGTATATGACCTATAAAGCTTACCGTGCGTTTTTAACATCTTTCGACTAGAACGGAAAGTGTTACAAAAGAATAGCCAGAAATTTATCAGTGGCGATGAATTTCTGGCTGATTTTATTTCTATGTAAAGAATTACTATATTTAATTGACAAATTGTGATAAAATATAATTCAAAATTTGAGTAAGAGGTGTTTATCTTGTCAACAGCAGAAAAGAAAAGGACCTTTAGAGGAGGAATCCATCCGTCTTACAATAAAGAGCGGACCGCGGATGTCTCTGCAAAGGTCGCAAGGGTACCGGAAATGGTGGTCATTCCAATGGCGTTACACATTGGAGCACCCTGTACTCCGGTAGTCAAAAAAGGAGAAGCCGTGACCCTCGGCCAGAAAGTCGGGGAGGCCAATGGCTTTGTTTCCGCCCCAATCCATTCCAGCGTTTCAGGGAAGGTTATCTCCGTGGAGGAACGCCCTCATCCCAATGGGGACAATGTCATGTCTGTGGTTATTGAGTCTGACGGACTGGATACCCCCTGTCCGGAGATCACGCCCTATGGAGATTTCGAGAATTACGAGCCCAAGGCAATCATTGACATCATTCATGATGCTGGGATCGTCGGTATGGGCGGCGCCACCTTTCCAACCCATGTCAAGCTGAGTATTCCTCCGGACAAGCAGGTGGATACCCTCATTTTAAATGGCGCGGAATGTGAGCCTTACCTGACGGCAGACGATCATTTAATGAACCTGAAACCACAGAAGGTGGTGGAGGGGCTGCGTATCGCCATGAGGGCGGTGGGGGTTACGACGGGTTATATCGGCGTTGAAGCCAATAAGCCAGAAGCCATAAGGAAGTTGAGGGAGGCAGTGTCAGAGGATGGCAGTATTACCGTTATTGAACTTGCCACCAAATACCCCCAAGGGGCCGAAAAACAGCTCATTACGGCGGTTACAGGAAGAGAAGTCCCCTCAGGTGGATTACCGGCTGATGCCGGTGTCGTGGTCCTCAATGTGGGAACGGCAGCCCAGATTGCAGAAACCTTTGAAACGGGAATGCCTTTGTATAAACGTCTGCTCACTTGTACCGGTGATGCCGTGAAGGATGCCCGGACCATGGAGGTTCGCATTGGGGCCATGTACCAAGACGTCATCGATCAATGCGGTGGCTTTGAAAGGAAACCTGAAAAGGTAATCTCCGGCGGTCCCATGATGGGGGTAACCCTTTTTCAGACAGATGTTCCGGTGATGAAGGGAACTTCCGGTATCCTTTGTTTAAGCCATGAAGCGGCCTCTATCAGTGAGCCCAGCAATTGTATCCGCTGCGGAAAATGTGCTTCCGTTTGTCCCATTCATTTACAGCCTTTATATCTATCCGCTTATTCTTTAAAGGAGTCCTGGGAAAAATGTGAGGTCTACCACGCTCTGGATTGTATAGAATGTGGCAGCTGTGCCTATACTTGTCCTGCTAAACGGACTCTTGTATCGGACATCCGGGTTGCCAAGCGCCAGATTATGGCTGCTCGAAAGAAAAATTAGGAGGCTACTGTGAATAATAAAATGGAACTTAAACTGACGGTATCCTCATCCCCCCATATTCGGAGCAAGGAAAGCACCCAGAGCATTATGCAGAATGTCGTCATCGCCCTGCTGCCGGCCTTGGCTATGGCGGGGTATGTTTTTGGCGTGAAAGCCCTGCTGCTGGTGGCTATTTGTGTTGCCAGCTGTGTTGTCTGCGAGGCTCTGTGTCAAAAGATTATGAAAAAGCCCATTACCATAAAGGACTGGAGTGCAGTGGTGACTGGAATCCTCTTGGCCTTCAACCTTCCGGTGAATGCCACCTGGTGGATGGCCATTATCGGTTCTGCCTTTGCCATTGTCATCGTGAAGCAGATATTTGGGGGGCTTGGACATAATTTCATGAATCCGGCCCTGGCGGCTCGGGCATTTTTGTTAGCCTCTTGGCCGACACGGATGACCGGAACGGCCTATATCCCGACGACGGATACGGTAACCATGGCCACTCCCCTGGGTATTTTGAAGGAAGCCGGGGATCTATCCATGATGCCCAGCACCCTTGACTTATTTCTTGGGACCAATGGTGTCTATGGTTGTATTGGTGAAATCTCAGCTTTGGCTCTGCTTATTGGCGGGGTTTACCTCATTGCCCGGGGCATTATCAGCTGGCGGATTCCAGTGGTTTACCTGGCAACGGTTGCGGTTTTATCTATTCCTTTTGGCCAGGACCCCCTTGTTATGCTTTGTTCTGGGGGGCTAATCCTTGGAGCCTTCTTTATGGCAACGGATTATACCACTTCTCCCAGCTCGCCCGTGGGTCAAATCATCTATGCTGTTGGCTGTGGTCTTTTAACCATGATCATCCGAATGGTTGGCGGATATCCTGAAGGGGTGTCCTATTCCATCCTTCTCATGAATATTGTGGCACCACTCTTGGATCGCTACATGAAGCCGGCTATTTACGGTGTGCAAAAGAAGGTGAAGGCAAAGAAAGATAAACAAAAAGAGGAGGTAACGGCATAATGTCAGATAAAACAAAAGTCCAGATTGACTGGAAAACTGTCGGACGGCTGGCGCTCATCCTCTTTATCATCACAGCAGTGGCGGCCCTTCTATTGGCCCTTACCAATTCTGTGACAAAGGATGCCATTGCCAAGCAGACAGAAGAAAAGAATATTGAAGCCCGGCAGATGGTGTTGCCAGAGGCGGTAGATTTTGAAGCGGTTCCAGGTGTTGAAGATATTGCTAAGGAAGCTGTTGGTGATAATGCCAATATTGTAGCTGAGGTTTATGCTGGATATAAGGATAACCAGCTGGTGGGTTACACCGTTAAGACAGTGCCCAAGGGCTATGGTGGTGAGGTGGAAACACTTACAGGTATTTCTACAGATGGTCAGGTGACCGGCATCACCATCTTAAGCAATGATGAAACCGCTGGTCTGGGTGCCCGTGCCACGGAAACAACCTTCCAGGACCAGTACAAGGGACTGGACGCTACCCAGGAAATCGCGGTGGTTAAAGGCGGCGGAGCCTCAGGGAATCAGATTAATGCCATTACAGGAGCCACCATTACTTCCAAAGCGGTAACCCTTGGTGTCAATACCTCCACCCAGATTTACAAAGCAATTGCAGGAGGACAAAAATAATGAAACATTTACAAAACCTCACCAATGGGTTAATTAAAGAAAATCCGACCTTCCGTTTGCTCCTCGGTATGTGCCCAACCTTGGCCGTGACTACGTCGGCCATCAATGGTCTGGGAATGGGGTTGGCGACCATGGTGGTGCTTATTGGATCTAATGTGGTTATCTCTGCACTGAGAAAGGTGATTCCCGATAATATCCGGATTCCGGCTTTTATTGTGATTATTGCATCCTTTGTTACCATCGTCGGGATGCTCATGGAAGCCTTCGTTCCGGCGCTGTATGCCGCTCTGGGGATTTACATCTCCCTCATCGTGGTTAACTGTATTATCCTTGGCCGGGCGGAAGCCTTTGCCTTTACCAATGGTGTGTTAGACTCCATGTTCGACGGCATTGGCATGGGGTTAGGCTTTACCATGTCTTTAACCGTTTTAGGTGCGATCCGGGAAATCCTTGGTGCAGGTTCCATTTTCGGAATCAGCCTCTTTGGTGCCAGCTTTGAACCGGTTATCCTGATGATCTTGCCGCCTGGGGCATTTTTAACCCTGGGCCTGTGTATCGCCTTAATCAATAAAATAACAGAAAGTGTTGAAAAGAAAAAAGAAAGTAAGGAGGATGCGCTCTCATGAATCTTCTAATCATCGTCGTTAGCGGCATCTTCGTTAATAACTATATCTTCTCCCGTTTTTTGGGGATTTGCCCATTCCTGGGGGTTTCAAAACAGATTGAAACCGCCATCGGCATGGGTGTGGCCGTTACCTTTGTTATGACCCTGGCCTCCGCTATTACCTATATGGTGCAGTATGCCATTTTGGTTCCCCTTAATCTGGTATACCTTCAGACTATCGCATTCATCTTGGTTATTGCGGCTCTGGTACAGCTGGTGGAAATGGTTATCCAGAAAGTGAGCCCGGTACTTTATCAGGCCCTGGGGGTTTATCTGCCCCTGATTACCACCAACTGTGCAGTGCTTGGGGTGGCTCTTTTAAATATCCAGAGTAATTACAACTTTTTAGAAACCATTGTCAATGGTTTTTCTGGGGCTGTGGGCTTTACCTTGGCCATCGTGCTTTTTGCCGGTGTCCGGGAACGTCTGGAACTATCGGATATCCCCAGGTGCTTTGAGGGATTCCCCATTGCTTTGGTGACGGCTGGCCTCATGGCCATTGCGTTTCTGGGATTCTCAGGAATGATATAGGGAGGAAAAGGATATGTTAAACGACTTATTAATCCCGGTCCTGGTCCTCGGTGGCATGGGCCTGATCTTTGGTGCAGGTCTTGCCATTGCCTCCAAGGTGTTTGAGGTCAAAAAAGATGAACGGATACCCCTGGTCCGGGCGGCTCTGCCTGGTGCCAATTGCGGTGGCTGTGGCTATCCCGGCTGTGATGCTTTGGCAGAGGCTATCGTCAAAGGCGATGCACCAGCCAATGCCTGCCCGGTGGGCGGACCATCAACAGCGGTGGAAGTTGGGGAAATTATGGGTGAAAGTGTGGGGAATACCGATCCTCAAATTGCCTGTGTTCACTGTAATGGTGATTGCGAGCATGCCCCTACCCGGGCCGATTATTACGGCATTAAAAACTGTCGGGAAGCCATGATTGCCAGTGGCGGCCCCAAAGAGTGTCGATTTGGCTGTATGGGAATGGGTTCTTGTGTGGAAGCCTGTCAATTTGGAGCACTGACCATGGGAGACAAAGGCCTGCCCATCGTCGACCCCGATGCCTGTACGGCCTGTGGAAAGTGTATTGCGGCTTGCCCGAAAAACCTGATTAACCTGATACCCTACGACCAGGTCATCCATGTGGACTGTCGGTCAACGGCCAAGGGGAAAATCGTTCGAACGGCTTGTACCTGCGGGTGTATCGGGTGTAAGGCGTGTACCAAAGTCTGTGAAACGGGTGCGATTACTGTTACCGATAATCTGGCTCATATTAATTACGATTTATGTACTCAGTGTGGTGCTTGCGTGGAAAAATGTCCAACGGGTGCCGTGGTAAAAGAAGACCGTATTGTTAAAATCAACAGTTAAAGCCATCGTGCAATTGAATATGTAATGATTTAAGGGAGTATTGGTATACTATCTGCAAAATCCTAAAAAGGAAGCAGGTTAAAAATCGATACTTCCTTAATTATTAGATGGAGGTATCATGATGGGCAAGGATAGTGTTAAAAAATTTTTTGAACAAATCAAAAAGGATCACGATGAATTAGAGCGGTACAATGAAACGCTTATCGAATCAGGTAGCTATTTATTGACAGATCCAATGATGATGGGAGAGGGCTTTCCCGTTGTTGCGACCCTGCCGGAAAATCCAGAAGAAAGTATTTTGGAAGAAATTATTGAGACTGACGAAAAATCGTTAAAGAGCAGGTAAAAGAAAAAGAGCGTTCCCTAAATCATGGAGAGAAGAAGGAAACCCTCGTTAAATTATTTTCAGGAATGATGGATGATTTTGTCACCAATGTTATCCATGATGGCAAGAGTGAAGAAACCCGATTGGGTGAAAAGCGAAAGAAGCTCTTTAAAAAACTGGCTGAATTAGCGGTCGATGATGGCTACGATTTAACAGCGGATGATTTAGAATATTACGTCGGTGAGGAAATCCGGGAAATCCTTAAAAAGGACCCGAAGGCATCACCGGGTCAAATCATTCGTACCCTCATTGATAAGCTATCCAAATAGTCGCCTGAGCTCCCGGATCACCCCAATGATCCGGGGCTTTTCTTTATGGGCCGTGGGAAAGAACATATCCTGGTGTCCCGCCACCACGGATTGGATCAAAATGCCCTGTGTCGTATGGAAAACATAGCGAACCTGGGCATCATAGCCACTGACCTGGACCATAGCGAGATCACCGTTTTCACAATGGTCGGTTAGTTCGATGATGAGCACATCGCCCTCTTCAAAAATGGGGGACAGGTTCTTGTCGACAATTTTATAACCCACATAGTCCCGCCCCTTGGCGAGAAGCCGCCCGGGAATCTCCTCGGTACCATCCCGATCGATATTGTTTCCCCAATCCACTCCAGCGGGAATACGGGTGTAAACCACCACCTCGTTGACCTCTCGAATCCGGCTGGCATCCATACCTAAAAGATAATCTGTGGAAACGCAGAAAATTTCTGCCAGGGTCTTGAGGGTGTTCACATCCGGATAATTCTTATCCGTTTCCCATTGGCTCACCGCAGTTTGGGAAACACCCAGCATTTCTGCCAGCTGGGCCTGGGAGATGTTGATTTCTTTACGGAGTTTTTTATATTTATTCATCAGAACCTCTTCAATTATCCAAAGAATATGTTATTATTTAATAGTATGCGAATCAGGGATTAATTGCAATTGCAAAATTATCTTTTAAAGAATAATATAGTTTAATCTTATATTTTTTTAAGGTTAAAGTAAAGCATCTGAAAGGAAAAATGTGAAAAAAATTTATTTAGATAACGCGGCGACGACCTGTCCGCATCCACGGGTGATCGCACGGATGTGCCAGGCCCTGGAATCCGGCTATGCCAATCCTTCGGCACTGTACAATCTGGGCATCGATATGGAAAAGCAAATTGAAGGAGCCCGGTCCCATATTGCAAAGACGCTGGGAGCCGCATCTGAGGAAATTATCTTTACTTCCGGGGGAACGGAGGGGGATAATACCATTATCAAGGGCCTGGTGGAAATCAAACGGCCGGATGTGCTCAAGACAGCCCGTATTGTCACCACAACCATCGAGCATCCCGCCGTTAAGGATGTTTTCAAGCTCTACGAGGAGCACGGGGTTGATGTTGTGTGGTTACCGGTGGATTCCCAGGGACACGTCGATTTAGCGGCATTGGAGGCGGCGGTAGATCACCGGACCATCCTGGTCAGTATCATCGGTGTGAATAATGAAATTGGGACCATCCAGGATCTTAAAAAGATTGGATCGATCATAAAAGGTGCCAATCCCGACTGTGTTTTCCATACCGATTATGTCCAGGGCTACATGAAGGAGCCATTGGATGTGGCAGCCTGTAAACTGGATGCGGTTACCCTGTGTGGCCATAAAATCTGCGGGCCCAAGGGAATTGGAGCCATCTACCTTAAAGGAGGACTGCGTATCAAACCTCTTTTACTCGGTGGTGGCCAGGAAGGGGGATTGCGCTCCGGAACGGAGAACACCCCAGCCATTTTAGGCTTTGATGAGGCCATCACTGTGATGGAGGAGGACCCCCAGGGCCTCCACGGGCGCATGGCAGCGTACAAAGCCATTATGCTGGAAGCACTAAATGGCATAGAAGGTATTCGTTTTAATGGGGACCCCCAGGGAAGCCCCTATGTGCTCAGTGCCTCCATCCCAGGGATTCGGGGGGAGGTGCTGCTCCACAGTCTGGAAGCCAGGGGCGTGTATGTGTCCACTGGCTCTGCCTGCTCCTCCCATAAAAAGGAAAAGCAATCGGTGCTTAAGGCCATCCACCTTCCCATGGATTTGGCCGAGGGCACCATTCGTATCAGCTTTTCCGTTTTGACGACGGAGACCGAGGTCCGGGAAGGGGCTGCTGTGATCGCAGAGGAAGCCGCTAAACTGCAAAAATGGATGAATTTTAAAAAGAAATAGTGAGGAATAATGGCAAAGCATGTAATTTTAGTCCGCTACGGCGAAATCAGTTTAAAAGGCCTGAATCGGAATTATTTTATTGATTTATTGGTTAAGAATATTCGGAATACCCTGCGCTACCTCGATAGCGTTGTCGTTAAAAAGGTTCAGGGGCGCATTATTATCGATGTGGATGATGGACAGTTCCAGGATGCCCTGGAATCTGTGCAGAAGGTCTTTGGGATTGTATCCATCAGCCCAGCAGTGGTGGTGGAGAGTGTGCTAGAAACCATTGAGACGGCCGTGGAGGAAGAAGCTCGGGCCCGGACCTTCAAAACCTTCCGGGTCACCGCGAAGCGTAGTGATAAGCGCTTTCCCATGAAATCTCCGGATATTGGCCGTCATATGGGAGCTGTCATTTTAAAAGCCCTAGATGGCACCGGAATTAGTGTCGATATGACAAACCCGGATATGAATCTCTGGGTGGAGGTTCGGGAGGAAACCTATATCTACAGCCAATTCATTCCCTGTGGTGGGGGACTGCCGGTGGGATGCTCTGGTAAAAGTGCCCTCTTGCTATCTGGAGGTATCGACAGCCCTGTAGCGGGCTATATGATGGCGAAGCGGGGCATTCAGCCCATTTGTGTGTACTTCCATAGCTTTCCCTTTACCAGTGATCGAGCCAAGGAAAAGGTGATTGACTTAGGTCGGATTGTGGCGAAGTACGTGGGGCGTATGGATGTCTATGTTGTCCCATTTACGGAAATCCAGACAAAAATCGTCGAAGTTTGCCCCGAGCGCCAAACCACTATCATCATCCGGCGGTATATGATGCGCATTGCCCAGGAAATCGCCCGGAAAAACGGTGCCAAATCCCTGATCACCGGTGAAAGCCTGGGTCAGGTGGCTAGTCAGACCCAGGAAGGCCTAGGGGCAACCAACGCGGTGGTGGATATGCCGGTTCTGCGCCCCTTAATTGGTATGGACAAACAGGAAATCGTTGAAATTGCCCAACGTATTGGAACCTTTGAGACCTCTATTTTACCTTACGAGGATTGCTGTACCATCTTTGTGCCCAAGCATCCAGAAACAAAGCCGAAGCGGGAGATGATCGAAAAATCCGAAATCGAAATGGAGAAAATCGCCGGCCCCATGATTGAAAAAGCCATCGCCGATGCAGAAATTGTCCGGGTATAGTCCGGAGACGAAAGCAGTCTTTTCTTACGGAGCGGAGCGCTTAGCGCACGCTCTTTTTTTAATCGTTGCGGATATTAGGAAGATGAATAAGGGGAATGGATGAGATTGGTAGAAATCTGAGAGGAATCTGAAAGCTCGACATGTGTGTTTTATGCCATTCCTTGACGCCATCTCCCAAAAAAAGTATAATTATGACATAGGTGTCAGTTTAAACAAGGTGGGAGGAATGGATTTGGCTTATTCAAAATCAGAAAAAAAGCGGGCCTTTATCTTAACCCAGGCTCGGAAAGTCTTTATGAAAAAGGGCTACTCTCGGGTGACCATGAAGGATATCGTGACGGCCTGTGGTATTAGCCGAGGGGGCCTGTATCTGTACTTTAGCTCCACCAAAGAGATTTTCCTAGAGGTGTTTCGCCAGGAGGCTGTGGAAAGCCAGGAAGCAGTTATGATAGCTTTGGATCAGCAGGAGGACCCCAGAGATATCCTTGTGGATTACATCGAAAAGCACAAGGCCTCCATATTGGGGGATACGCCGACCTTAACCTTGGCCACCTACGAATTTTTCCAGGAGAATGAAGAGGAGCAGGTCATAAGGCGATGGCAGTTTGATGATATGGCAGAAATGCTCCGAGAGCTTCTAAGCTACGGAATTGGGACCGGAGCGTTTAAAGAGATAGATCCTGCCCAATGGGGTAGGCATCTTGCCCATTTTCTTAGTGGGATGTGTCTCACCCTCCCTGTCCTTAAAATGCCAGAAGAGCGTATCGACGAAGAGTTAACCCTTCTTTTGGAGCCAGTATTAAATTCATAGAGAACAAAAAAATCCTAAAGTCGGATTTCACGACTTTAGGATTTTTTATTAATCATTACTCAAAAAGCATTCCATCAACCTTCAGGAGCGTTTAACTTCTTCTGGGAAAATCGATGGAGTATAATGAGGGCGGCAGCCAGCAACAGGATACCAGAGCCCAGAGTCAGCAGGATATTTCCGTAGGAGAACCCTGCAATGATATAACCAATGAAGCAACAGATTGCCACAGTAATGGCATAGGGAATCTGGGTGGAGACGTGTTCCATATGGTTACAGCCGGCACCGGTTGATGACAGGATGGTAGTATCTGAGATGGGGGAGCAATGATCCCCAAAAACAGAACCAGCCAGGGTGGCGGATAAGGTGACAACCATAAGCTCTGGAGCAGAGGCCTGGCAGATGAACACCACGATGGGAATAAAAATACCAAAGGTTCCCCAGGCTGTCCCAATGGAGAAGGATAAGCCTGCAGCCACTAAAAAGACAATGGCTGGAATCATTTCCATGGGTAGATTGCTGGATTCAACCAAATGGCCAACATAAACGCCAGTTCCCAGATAATCCTGGCACATGAACCCAATGGTCCAGGCCAAAGTCAGGATAATAAAGGCTGGTACCATGCTTTTTACGCCGTCCCCAATGCCATCCATGAATTCCCGGAAGGAAATCAGCTTACGGGGAATGAACAGCAGGAAGGTGACCACAATAGCCCAAAATCCACCAAGGACTAATGCAGCAGAAGCATCACAATTCCCAAAAGCTTCACTCAGGGAAAGGCCCTCAGACCAATAACCACCGTTAAAGAGCATGGCTAAGATGGAGAAGACAATTAATGCACCGATGGGGATTACCAAATCCCAAACCGTTCCCTTATTGGAAATCGCGGCTTCCTCTTCGGGATCTGAGTCAATAGCGCCTAAATCCCCGGTATGCTCTGCCCTCCATTCTGCTTTTGCCATGGGACCGAATTCCAGATTGGTCACCGATAACACAATAACCATAATGATGGACAAAATGGCATACAGGTTATAAGGAATGGTGGCAAAGAATGCCGACAATTCGTTGGAGAAGGCCCCGGTTTCGTAAAGGGTCGAACCCACGGCAGCTGCCCAACTGGAAATGGGGGCAATAATACAGACTGGAGCAGCAGTTGCATCGATGATATAGGCCAGCTTTGCACGGGATACATTGTATTTATCCGTAACGGGCTTCATGACGGTACCGACTGTCAAGCAGTTAAAATAGTCATCAATAAAGATTAAAACCCCTAAAAAGCTGGTGGCCAGCTGGGCTAGCTTCTTGTTTTTAATCTTAGTTGATGCCCAGTTACCATAAGCACGGGAGCCACCGGCTTTGGTGACAACACATACTAGGGCACCAAGGAGTGCCAGAAATAAAATAATATTAAATTTACCTGGACTCCCAACGGTTTCAGCCATAGCACCAAAGGAAATCGCACTCATTTCGACGATGCCCCCTCCGGTATTTAAAGCATAAATCAGGCCACCGGAAAGGATCCCGATGATCAAAGAAGAGATGACTTCTTTGGTGCACAGGGCCAAAACGATGGCAATAATCGGTGGAACCAAAGACAAAAGTCCAACATCGATTGTTTCCATATAATTCCTCCTCTACATGAATACTAAAATTGCCTTTTAATTCTATCATAGACTTAAGAAAAACTAAAGTAGGGATTTTCTTTTTAGGTGGAGAGTTTTCTTTTATGTCTTGACAAATGGTCTGATAAACCTCATTATAGACTATGTGGTCTATAATAGATAAGAGGTGATTTTTTGAAAAAAGAACAACGAACGGCAATGAGTAAAAAAAAGATTATAGAAGCGGCAATCCGGGAATTTGGGAAAAATGGCTATAAAGGTGCCTCTGTCAATAGCATTTGCAATACAGGGATTCCCAAAGGCCTGCTGTACCATAATTTTAAAAATCGTGATGAACTATACATTGCTTGTGTTAAAGAATGTTATGACGCCTTGCTTGTTTGCTTAAAAGGTTCAGATTCAGAATATAGTCTGCAGGCCTATATGTCTGCCCGATGGGGTTTTTTTGAAGCATTCCCCATGAAAGCAAATATCATTTTTGAGACGATGCTGCATTGCCCGCAGCATTTGTATAAGGAAATCGAAGGTGCAAAAAGTCCTTTCAATCAGTTTAACCACGATTATTTTAATGTGCTGCTGCATCGTCTGGATTTAAGGGAAGATATTTCTGCGGAAGAGGCTATGAAACATTTTTCCTTAATCCAGCTTATGTTTAACGCTTATTTTGAAAGCCTTGATATAAAAGAAGGGAACTTATCTTCTGTCGCTGGAATGCGTGAAAATTTTTTGGCGAAAACAATTGATCTTATATTATATGGTATTGCAGAAAGGAAAAACAAATAATGCATCTTTTATTCCTCATTATGCGATGGGTTCTGACGATTTTGGGTTCTTATTTATGTGGAAAAGCCGTATCTAAGCTGAAATTACCAGCAATTTTAGGCTGGCTCATCGGTGGAATGGTGTTAGGTCCCTGTGCCTTAAACCTTTTGCCCCAAGCTTTAATGGATGCGCCCTGGTACAATACAATCATCCATGTTTTAGAATGCTGTGTGGGATTAATGATTGGTACGGAGCTGGTGTGGGGGGAGATTAAGAAATACGGAAAGGCATTGATCATCACGACACTGTCCCAGTCCATAATGACATTTGGGGTGGTAACGGCTTGCTTTGTCCTTGTCTTTAGTATGCTAAATATTCCATTGTATCTAGCTTTTGTGTTTGGCGGTATTGCACTGGCGACAGCGCCTGCTCCGGCGTTATCTATTGTTCGTGAATTTAAAACCGATGGTGCTGTTACAAAAACCCTCATCCCAATGGCAGCACTGGATGATATCGTTGGCGTTATCGTGTTTTTTACAACCATCGCCATGGTGGCACGGGGCCTGTCTGGAGGAGGAATGCCGTTATACTTTGTACCAGTCATGATTTTTTTACCCTTGATTATCGGCGCAGCCATTGGTATCCCAACGGGTTTTGTGCTTAAGAAAACCACATCGAAGGGCAGTGTCATCATCACGTTAATCTTGGGCATCATTCTCACATCGGTAATTGGTATCCTGTGTAACACGTATCTTATGCCCTCACCCCTCCTTAATTTTATGCTCATGGGAATGGCTTTTTCTGCCGCTTTTTCCAATGTGATTTCCAAGGAGGAGGTTGAAGACGTAACGGAGGACTTTAATCCAATTTTGGGAATTTCGATGCTTGTCGTCATTATCAACCTGGGGGCACCCCTGGATTATCATGCCATACTTGGAGCGGGGTTCTTTACCTTTATTTACATTGCCGCAAGGGCCTTTGGTAAATACTTTGGGGCAAGGATGGGGGCAAAGGCGACCCACATGCCTATAACGGTACAAAAATATCTTGGATTTACCTTGCTGCCCCATTCCGGTGTATCCTTGGTCTTTACCGGTATTGCAGCCTCCATGCTTTCAAGTAAAGCCCCAGAGTGCGCTACCATTATTTCAGGAACCATCGCCGCTGCGGCCATTATTAATGAAATCATTGCGGTGATCATGGCGAAAAAGGGGTTTGAATGGGCTGGAGAACTGGATTCTGCGAAGAGCCTTCATTGACTTTAAGCCATGGATAGGGTAAAATTGACAAGCTAAAAAACGCAAAGATTGAGGAATTATGAATAAAGAACAATTAGAACGAAAGATTTTACCCCTGGTCAAAAAACCAGTAACTTATCAAGGCAATGAAATCGGGTCGGTCCACAAGGAATTGACTGCAGACACCATCCGATTCGCCTTTGCCTTTCCCGATGTGTACGAGGTGGGGATGTCCCACCTGGGCCTGAAGATTCTGTACGCCCTTCTCAACGATCAGAAGGATATCGCCTGTGAGCGGGTATTTGCACCCTGGCCGGATATGGAGGAACAGCTTCGAACTCGAAACCTTCCACTCTTTGCCCTGGAAAGTGCAGATCCCCTTATGGATTTTGATATGGTGGGCTTTACCCTCCAATATGAAATGAGCTTTACCAATATTTTAAATATGCTGGATTTAGCGGGTATCCCTCTGCGTTCCGAAGAACGGGGTGAGGATGCGCCGATTATTCTGGCAGGGGGCCCTTGTGCCTGTAATCCAGAGCCCCTGGCAGACTTTATCGACCTTTTCGTCATCGGTGAAGGGGAAGAGGTGATTCTCGATCTCCTTAAGTGCTATCGTCATAACCGGGATGATCGTCAACGCTTTTTCAAGGAGGCTGCTCAGATTCAGGGGATTTATATCCCAAGACTGTGTACCCAGGCCGAGGATGGCAGATTGATTTGGAAAGAAAGCGGCGAACCGGTCCAGATCAAAAAGCGCTTTATTAAGGATATTGAGAAGGTGTACTTCCCGGAACAGGTCATCGTACCCTTTACTGAGACCATCCACGATCGGGTGACCGCAGAAATCTTTCGGGGCTGTGGCCGGGGCTGCCGCTTCTGTCAGGCTGGAATGATCTATCGTCCGGTACGGGAAAAATCTCTGGACTGTATCGAGTCTGATATTCAGAAAATTTTGGAGAACACCGGCTATGAGGAAATTGCCCTGTCCTCTTTGAGTTCTGGGGATTATACCCAGATTGAGACCCTGATCCACGATTTGGTGGAGCGTTATCAGGAAAAACGAATCGGTGTCTCCCTGCCCTCCCTGCGTATTGATTCCCTGAGCATTGATATGTTAGAGGAAATCCAAAAAATCAGAAAAAGCGGGATTACCCTGGCACCAGAGGCTGGAACCCAGCGTATGCGCGATGTGATCAATAAAGGGGTGACAGAAGAGGACCTCATGGGAACGGTGTCCAACGCTTTTCAAAAGGGCTGGGGGCATATCAAACTTTACTTCATGATGGGACTTCCTACAGAAACCACTGAAGATGTGACCGGCATCGCTGATTTGGCAGAAAAGGTGTTGGAGCAGTACTACGCTGTGGATAAGGACCAGCGGAATAAGGCGGTTAAAATTGTTCTGAGCTCTTCCTGTTTTGTGCCTAAACCCCACACCCCCTTTCAGTGGATGGGCCAGGAAACCCAGGGAACCTTTAGAGAAAAGCAGCAGCTGCTTAAGGATGCCATTAAGAGTCGAAAAATCCAATACAACTGGCATGATGCCGCCACCAGCTACTACGAAGCCATTTTTGCCAGA
Source organism: Eubacterium aggregans (assembly GCF_900107815.1). Lineage (GTDB taxonomy): Bacteria > Bacillota > Clostridia > Eubacteriales > Eubacteriaceae > Eubacterium_O > Eubacterium_O aggregans. Next base: position 29,541 of record NZ_FNRK01000006.1, on the reverse strand, counting down.
GGAGATCGTAAGCTGGGAGAGGTGCTGTACAATGCTTATCAACTTGGCTGTAAGTTTGATGGCTGGCATGAATATTTTAGCGAAGAAAAATGGCAGCAGGCCTTTGCCCAAGCGGGGATCGATGGGGATGATTACGCCCTGAGAACCCGAGATTTTGGGGAAGTGCTGCCTTGGGATTTCATCGATATGGGTGTGACAAAGGACTTCCTACGACGGGAATGGGATAAAGCAATGGCAGAATCCCTGACCACTGACTGTCGCAGTGGCTGTGGTGGATGTGGAATCCAGAGCTTTGAGAAAGGATGGCAGTGCCATGGCAACCATGAGATTTAAATTTAAACGTGGGGAGACCCTGCGTCTCATTTCCCATTTAGACCAGCAGCGATTATTTCAGCGGGCCTTTCGCCGGGCAGAAATCCCCATGGCTTATTCCAGCGGTTTTAATCCACACCCTAAGCTGGCCTTTTCAGGAGCGATGGCTCTGGGATTGACCTCCGATGCGGAGTATGGGGATATCGGGCTTTCAGAAGAGATGGAACCAAAGGCCTTTATAAAGGAGATGAATGCCATCCTACCCATGGGTATCGCCATTACCGAAGCCTGGATTATCCGGCCAGGAACACCTTCCTTAAGTGCCAGCCTGAGCAATGCCCGTTATCACATTACCTTTTATGGCGTGGAGAATGAAAAATCAGATGCCCTTTACCAGGAGTCCATTGCTCGCTTCATGGATCAAGAAACCATTTTGATTGAAAAACGCAATAAAAGGGGACGCATGCAGGAAGTAGATATTCGTCCCTTTATCCAGTCTCTATCTTATACTGGAAAACAGAGAGATACCTTGGGATTTGATTTAGCCGTGGTGTATATCGACCAAAAATGTGTGAAGCCACTCCTCGTTATGACGGCACTGAATGATTTTGCGAATTTAGAGCTTACCGTTGATGCCACAGTTGGGTTACATAAATCCATGCAGCAGCTGCTCGACGATGATTTCTAAAAGCATTGATAAAAAATGCCATACCCCACACAGAAGAAAATTGTGGGGTATGGCATTTATTTTTTAGTGAAAGGCTATGGCGCTTTCTAAGGCTAGGTGGAACATCTTGGTAAAGGCCTTTTCTCGTTCCAAGGCATCTAGGGATTCCATGGTCAGCATACTATCACTCACCGTCAGCAGGGAAGCCGCTTTCTTTTCAGAAAGTTTGGCATTATGGAAGAGGGAGAAGCTTTCCATTTCCACACCGATACATCCATGGGCTTCACGGATGGCAGAGAAATCACCATAACCGGGAGCGTTGTAAAAAATATCGGAGGAATGGATGGGGCCGCGGAAAATGTCAATATTTAAGCGATCGGCTGTTTGTGATAGAATGTCGTTAAGTTCTTTATCAGGATACTGAATGGGGGAGTCATCACCAGACTGTGCTTTAGCATAGGTGGATTCGCTCCAGCAGGAATCGACCAGTACCATGGAGTATAAAGGAATTTCTTCAGTGTAGCTGCCAGCACTGCCAATGCGGACGATATTATCCACCCCATAAAAATTAAAAAGCTCATAAGAATAGATGCCCATGGAGGGTAACCCCATACCAGAACCCATAACAGAAATAGAATGCCCTTTGTAGAGACCAGTATAGCCTAACATCCCACGGACATTATTGAAAAGCCGTGGATTATCCAAATAATTCTCGGCAATAAAACGTGCGCGGAGAGGATCTCCAGGCATTAAAACCGTTTTAGCGATATCACCGGGGTGTGCGATATTATGTGGTGTTGTAGACATATCAGCCTCCTAATAATCTTTTTTTAATACTGATAATAATATTTCAAATCTAATTCTATTATAGGCTGAAATCATAAAAATATCAATGCCAAGATGGGGCGCTTTTTATAAAAAAACTTAATTATAAAATCCTTAAATTAAATGATTATGCTTTACAATACGATGAAAACGTGCTATACTATAGTCAAATCAAAGGAGAAACATCTTTACAGAGAATGATAACAGGTGAGAAACCAACCAAATGGTTGTAAAGAAGAAAATGTATTACACACATTGGTGAGGTTGCTGTTATCAGGTTGATAAACATGTTAGAAGCCTGAACCTTATGGGAGTAAGCGAATGGTTATTTAAGCAGACGACTTATAGCGTATAGAGACTTAAGCGTTCTTAAATACAAGGAGTTTATATTCGATGAAAGCGTAAGCAGTAAGGGATGAGAACAAAGAAGATTTTGGCGCTTCTGTAAAGGATGAGAATTCGACTTTGATAATGTAAGATTCGAAAGGGGTGAGTCCAAAAGACATGAAACCTGAATCTGAACGCTAAGACCTGCTTCGTCAGTTGAGAGAAGCAGGTCTTAGTCAATTTTTGGCCGCTTTATTTCATGAATTTTAGAATTAAAATCGAATGAAAAGGCTTTACAAAAGAGTCTGATGGTGCTATACTATAGGCAAATAAAAGAAGTGGTACCGCGTTCATATCATCGGCTTAGTAAAAGATAAGGATGATGCGGTGGATAAAAGGCAAGAGCCTTCCCCGTACTTTAATGATAACCCACATGATTTGAAAAGGGATGAGGAACGAAGCGTCGCCACAACCAATAAAGTCTCGTTTGTCATAAGCTTTTATGGTAAGGATTGAAAGGGGTGAGTCCCAAGGAAATGGTAATTGAACAACATTGCTGATGCCGACTGGTTACATATAATGTGACGGGTCGGCATTTGCAGTTTTTGAAAAAAGCCACCATAATGGTGGCTTAAACAATCCTTCTATTTTCGGAGCAATCCCCGATTAATATCAATGGCACGTTTAACGGTATCGACCGCAGGACCACCAATGATATCCCGTTGATTGACACAGGTTTTCAAATCGATGGCTTCATAGATGGAAGAATCAAAGACTGGACTAATGGATTGGTATTCGTCCAGAGTCAGTTCATCCAAGGCTTTACCCTGTTCCAGGGCATAGAACACCAATTTGCCAATAATGGAATGGGCGTCCCGGAAGGGCACACCCTGTTTGACAAGCCAATCCGCAGCGTCCGTGGCATTACTAAAACCGCCAGCTGCTGCCTTGCGCATGGGCTCCGCATTGACCTTCAAGGTATCGATGAGCTTGGTCATTGTCGTCAAGCAGATTTCCGCGGTATCATAGGCATCGAATACGGGCTCCTTATCCTCCTGCATATCTTTATTGTAGGCCAGAGGCAGGCTCTTCATTGTAGACAAGAGGGACATAAGGTCCCCATAAACCCGTCCGGTTTTCCCCCGAACCAGCTCCGGAATATCCGGATTCTTTTTCTGGGGCATAATGGAAGACCCTGTGGAGAAGGCATCATCCAGGGTGACAAAACCAAATTCAGAGGAGCACCACAGAATAATTTCCTCGGACAATCGGCTGAGATGCATCATAAGGACGGAAACGGCCTGGAGGAAATCCAAACAAAAATCCCGATCTGAAACAGCATCCAGGCTATTGAGACAAATTCCCCCAAATCCCAGCTCCTGGGATACGTAGTAACGGTCCAGGGGGTAGGTAGTGGTTGCCAGGGCACCGGCACCAAGGGGAAGACTATTGGCCATATCAGAAGCTTGTTCAAAGCGTTTGATATCGCGCTTCATCATTTCCACATAGGCCATGAGGTGGTGGGCGAAGGTAATGGGCTGGGCCCGTTGGAGATGGGTGTAGCCCGGCATAATGGTTTCGGTATTCTTAGCGGCTAAGTCCAGCAGGCTATTGGCAAAGTGACGGATAGACTCCTTGAGGTCAGCACAAATGTTTTTAACATACATCCGCATATCAGTGGCGACCTGATCATTTCGGCTGCGGCCGGTATGGAGTTTTTTACCTACATCACCGATGCGCTCAGTTAGGATGGCCTCTACATTCATATGGATATCCTCCATATCAACGGTAAAGGTTACCTTCCCGTCATCAATATCTGACAGGATTTCCCCGAGGGTCTGAACGATTAAATCCGCATCCTCCTGCGGGATGATCCGCTGTTTTCCAAGCATTTTCGCATGAGCCACGCTCCCCGTAATATCCTCACGAAAGAGACGTTTATCAAAGCGGATGGAGGAGTTGAAATCGTCTGTTAAGGTATCGGTTCCCTTTTGGAAACGGCCACCCCACATTTTCTTAGACATCGGTTTCTCCTTTAGCCGCTTTTTCATCGTGGCTCATGCGCATGAGGGCACGGACCTTCAGTGGCAGGCCAAAGAGATGGATAAAGCCTTCTGCATCCTTATGGTCGTATAAATCCCCGGTGGTAAAGCTGGCAATTTCTGCATTGTAGAGTGAATAGGGGGAAGAAACGGAATGCAGGACCATATTTCCTTTATACAGATGTAGCTTCACCACACCAGTGACGGTTTTTTGGGTTTCGTCCATAAAGGCAGATAAGGCTTCCCGCAAGGGTGTGAACCACTGGCCGTTATAGGTGATTTCTGCAAATTTAACCGCTGCCTGCTGTTTAAAGGCAAAGGTTTCACGATCCAGACACATATGCTCCAGCTCTTCATGGGCATTGTAGAGAATGGTGCCGCCGGGGGTTTCATAAATCCCACGGGACTTCATCCCAACCACACGGTTTTCAATTAAGTCCACGACCCCAATGGCGTGCTTTCCGCCGATTTTATTACAGGTTTCAAGGATTTCCCGGGGGCTCATGGCTTGTCCGTTAATTTTAACGGGCTCACCCTTAATAAATTCGATTTCAATTTCTTCGCCTTCCTCCGGTGCGTTTTCAAGGGTGTTGGTTAGACGGAGGAGATGGGCATAGTTGGGTTCCAGGGAAGGGTCTTCCAGCTCCAGGCCTTCGTGGCTCATGTGGAGGATATTTGTATCCCGGCTATAGCTCTGATCGTGGCTCATACTGACCTTGATGTCATGCTCGATGCAGAAGTCCATACAATCTTCACGGGATTGCAAATCCCAGATTCGCCAGGGGGCAATGATTTTGAGCTGGGGATCCAAGGCGCCGATACCCAGTTCAAAACGGACCTGGTCATTCCCTTTACCAGTGGCACCATGACAGATGGCTTCCGCACCTTCCTTATGGGCGATATCCACCAAAACCTTGGCAATAAGGGGGCGGGCTAAAGAAGTACCCAGGAGATATTTCTTTTCATAAACGGCATCGGCCTTCAGTGCTGGCCAGCAGTAGTCTTCAACAAATTCATCGGCGACATCGATAATATAGCATTTACTGGCGCCGGAATCCTTGGCCCGCTCTTCTAAACCATCGGTTTCCTTCCCTTGTCCGACATCAACACACACACAGATAACTTCATAATCGTAGGTTTCCTTGAGCCATGGGATGATAGTGGTGGTATCTAATCCACCAGAATAGGCTAAAATTACTTTCTTTTGTGACATTATATTGCCTCCTTCGAGATTATATTCTTTTAACTGTGAATGATTATACAATATAGAATCCTCAAAATCAAGGCCTAAATGATAAAATATCCGAAAAACAGAATAAATATTCATAAAATGTGCTTGAATATTCAAATCAACAGGGGTATAATAGCACAATAGTCCAAGGACTCAGGCCTTTATGGTAGAAATGTCTTTAAAATAAGTACAGTTGTTTCGTTTTGGGACGCGAATGCATTAATAATTATCCAAGGAGTGATTGAATATGATAAAAGCTGCAGTCGTTGGTGGCACCGGTTATGCCGGACAAGAGTTACTGCGAATATTATACCGGCACCCGGAAGTCGATGTGGTGTCCATTGGATCGAGATCTTATACAAATGAACCCTTTAAAAAGGTTTATCATAATTTTCAGGGGATCTCAGAATTATCCTGTGAGAATGTTCCCTTAGAGCAATTGGCTGAAATGGCCGATGTAATTTTTTTAGCCTTACCCCATGGCATTGCCTCGGTACAGGTTAATGAAGAGATCTTGAAGAAGTGTCGTATTGTCGATTTAGGGGCTGATTTTCGCCTAAAGGATAAGGAAACCTATGAAAGCTGGTACCAGGTTGAGCATGGAAATGAGGGGCTGCTTCAGGAGGCCGTTTATGGATTGCCGGAGCTACACCGGGATGAGATTCGAGGTGCTCGTCTGATTGCCAATCCGGGCTGTTACACGACCTGCAGTATTTTGAGCCTGGCCCCACTCATCCAGCACCACCTTGTGGAGATTGATTCTATCATTATCGACGCTAAATCTGGCGTAACGGGAGCTGGTCGGGGACTTAATATTGGCAATCTATACTGTGAGTGTAATGAGAGTATTAAGGCCTATAAGGTAGGAACCCATCGCCATACACCAGAAATCGAACAAGAGCTCGGATTCCTTGGTGGTGATCGGTTGACTTTATCCTTTACGCCCCACCTGACCCCTATGAATCGGGGAATTCTGGCGGTGTGTTATGCACGTTTAAAGGAAGATAAGCGTGTAGAAGAGCTATTAGCGGCTTATCGAGATTTTTATTCGGAGGAATCCTTTGTAAGAATTTATGATGGGGGAGAGCTACCTGAAACCCGTTGGGTAAAGGGCTCCAATTATTGTGACATCGGATTGACCGTCGATCCGAGAACCCATCGGGTCATCGTTGTCGGAGCCATCGATAATCTAATGAAGGGTGCTGCGGGCCAGGCGGTTCAGAATATGAACTTATTATTTGACTTGCCAGAAGAAATGGGAATTGACTTTATTCCTGACTTTCCAGGATGATTACCACAGTAAAAAAGGAGTAAGTAATCGTGAAAAAAGAAATAGATGGCGGCGTATTGGCACCCCAAGGGTTTAAAGCCAGTGGTATTGCCGCCGGCATTAAAAAAAATGGGGCATTGGATATGGCCATGGTTTACAGCATAGTGCCAGCAGCAACCGCTCTGGTAACAACCCAAAATATGGTGAAGGCTGCCCCTGTTCTGTGGGATAATGAAATTGTTAAAGCAAATCCCTGGACCCAGGCTATTGTGGCTAACAGCGGTAACGCCAATGCCTGTACCGGGGAACAGGGAATGGCAGATGTTCAAAATACTGCCATAAAAGTCGCCAGTGGATTAGGGATTGACAAAGAAATGGTCTTGGTTTCTTCCACAGGGGTTATTGGGGTGCCATTACCCATTGAAAAAATCACAAAGGGTGTCGATGGCTTGATCGCAGCGTTAACTGCCGATGTCTGTGGAGCGGATCAATCGGCACGGGCGATTTTAACGACGGACACGGTCCCCAAGACCTGTGCCCTTGAAATTGAGATCGATGGTAAAACCGTGCGTATCGGTGGGATGGCCAAGGGCTCTGGAATGATTTGCCCCAATATGGCTACCATGCTGGCTTATGTCACAACGGACGCCAAGATTGCTCCGGATTGCCTGCAGGCCATGGTTTCTTCCATTACCAAGGACACCTACAATATGATGTCTGTGGATGGCGATATGAGTACCAATGATACTCTGGCGGTCCTGGCCAATGGATTAGCAGGCAACAAAGAGCTGACCCTGGGAGATTTCGGCAGCGAAGCCTACATCACCTTCTATGATGCCCTGTACCAGGTGAATGAAACCCTGGCGAAGGCCATCGTAAAGGATGGGGAAGGAGCCACTAAATTTATTGAAACCATCGTTAGCGGTGCTCAAGGGGAAGGGGATGCCCGAATCCTGGCAAAAGCAGTCATCCAATCGAGCTTAGTTAAAACCGCCATTTTTGGAGAGGATGCCAATTGGGGACGGATCTTATCCTCGTTGGGGGCATCTGGGGCCATTTTTGACCCTATGACGGTAAGCGTCTGCTTTGAAAGCAAGGGAGGACGGATTAAACTTTTAGATCATGGGACCCCTATCCTCTTTGATGAGGCCTATGCCAAAGTAATACTAGAGGAAAAAGAACTGCAAATCCAGGTAGAAATGGGCCAGGGAGATGCCCAGGCAACGGCCTGGGGCTGTGACCTTACCTATGATTATGTTAAGATTAATGGGGATTATCGGACCTAACAAAGCTGGCAACCTGGGATCTGTGATATAATCAATGTAAGAAAACAATGAAAGTTGGGAAAAATGAGTATACAAGACATGGAAAAGTACATCGATCGGGCCAATACCCTTATCGAGGCGTTACCTTATATTAAGCAGTTTCGAAAAAAAACCGTTGTAATTAAATACGGCGGCAGCTTTATGTACGATCAAAATATTAAAAAGTCGGTTATGAACGACATCGCACTTATGAAGCTGGTGGGCCTGCGCCCCATTATTGTCCATGGTGGGGGAAAGGACATTTCCGCATTTCTTGATAAGCTGGATGTCCATACCGAATTTATCGATGGGCTTCGGGTAACCACCGAAAATGTGATTGAAGTGGCAGAAATGGTGCTTTCGGGGCGGATTAATAAGGAAATCGTACAGATGCTGGAGGATCGGGACATCACAGCTGTTGGGATTTCAGGAAAAGATGGTGGCTTGCTCAAGGTTAAGAAAAAATTTGTCAATGATTTAGATATCGGTTTTGTGGGTGAAATTACAAAGGTAAAGAGTGATATTTTATACACCCTTTTAAAAAGCGATTATATCCCGGTCATTGCACCCATTGGCAGCGATAAGGATGGACAGAGCTATAATATTAATGCTGACCACGTTGCTTATGCCATCGCCAAAGAGCTGAAGGCTGAAAAATTGGTTTACCTGACAGATACCGACGGCGTATACGTCGATCCTGGTGACCCGGATTCCATTATTAGACGTCTGGCCATTGATCAGGTCAAGCCACTCATTGAAGAGGGTGTTATCTCCGGTGGGATGATCCCCAAGGTAGAGAATGCTGTGGATGCCATTTTATCGGGTGTTAATTCTGTTCATATATTAGACGGTAAAATCGAACACTCCTTACTTCTGGAATTATTTACAGCAGCGGGCTGCGGAACTATGATCCGCAAAGCATTACCAAAATACGAATCGTTATAGGAGGTTGCCATGACGAAGACAGAACAACTGGTCGAACAGGCTGAGAAGTATATCATGCCGACTTACAGCCGTTTCCCGGTGGCTTTTGAAAGTGGGGAAGGCTGTGTGCTTACGGATGTCGAAGGAAAAAAATATTTGGATTTTGTGGGGGGGATTGCCGTCAATGCCCTGGGATATAATCATGCCGGGTTGTGTGAGACCATTGCTGAACAGGCCAAAAAAATCATTCATGTATCCAATCTGTATTGGACGGAGCCCCAGGTAACAGCCGCAAAACTATTGGTAAAGGGCAGCGGACTGGATAAGGTTTTTTTCTGTAATAGTGGTGCTGAGGCTAATGAAGGGGCGATGAAGCTGGCCCGTATTTATGCCAAGCACGAAAAATCAGAAGATGCGGTTGAAATTATCGCCATGGATCATTCCTTCCACGGCCGTACCTATGCCGCCATCACCGCCACGGGACAGCCCAAATATCAAAAAGACCTGGATCCCCTTATGCCGGCCATTAAGCATGTGCCCTTCAATGATTTAGAGGCTCTGGAGGCAGCCATTACTCCGGCAACCTGTGCTATTCTCATAGAGCCCATCCAGGGAGAGGGCGGGATTTATCCGGCAGACCCTGAGTATTTAAAGGCGGTCCGCAGCTTATGTGATTCAGAAAACATCGTCCTTATTTTTGATGAAGTGCAATGCGGAATCGGCCGTACGGGGCATCTCTTTGCCTATCAATATTACAATGTGGTTCCAGACATTGTCAGTTTTGCAAAAGGCGTTGCCGGTGGGGTACCCATGGGCGGCATTATTGGGAAGGAACACATTACCCAGTATTTTGTGCCGGGTACCCATGCCTCCACCTTTGGGGGAAATCCCCTGGCGACTGCGGCAGCAAGCTACGTTCTAAAGACCGTTAACCAGCCCGAATTCCTTAACGATATTGTCCAAAAGGGTGCCTATCTTAAGGAAAAGATTGAGGGTCTGAAAGCAGCGCATTCAGAGATTCTTGAGGTCCGTGGCATCGGTCTGATGCTAGGTATGGAATTATCCATCCCAGTCGGTGATATTGTTGCTGAAGCCTTGGATCGTGGACTTTTATTATTGGGTGCCGGACCCAATGTCCTCCGGTTTGTACCACCGCTGATTATCACCAGGGAAGAAATTGATGAGGCAATGGCGATTATTGCGTCATGCCTGAAATAAATGAGAAGCCAATTGTTTGATAATGATTGGCTTCTTTTGCGATTAAACTAAATAATAACCAAAGCATAACACTATATAATTTGAATATCTCCCTTGTCATATTGCAACAAAATTATTAAAATGGATAGCTTAAAAGAAAATGCCTAGATGTTTAAAATGATCCGATGTGAGAGTTTCATCAGCATTCAACCATCTTTTTTCTTCTTATTTATATAGAGTAAGGGTAGAATACAAAAGAATTCTTTTTATATGACAAAGACATACAAATGTTTACAAAAAGTGTAAAAAAACGCTTGCAAAAGAATTTATTCCGTGGTATTGTGATAACATGAGAGAAAAAATTATCATTTTACTGATAATTTTCTCGCAATAAAAAAAAGAAAGGCGGTGAAAGATAATGTCAATTCTTGATACCATCGCTGAGGCAGAAGCACGTGCGACACAAATTAGAAATGATGCTCGGGTGGAGTCTCGCGAAATGTTACGGACAATGGAGCAAAATGCTTTGTCCAAACAAAAGCATGCCCTGGATGCATGTCGGTCGGATCAGGAAAAGTTGGCGGAAGAAGCAAGGGTCAAGGCACGACTCTCAATGGATGACTCCCTGAGGAAGCAGGACGATCAGGATCAGAAGTTTGCCGAAGACGCCCGAAAACGACTGGCCGATACGGTATCTTTTGTTCTGGAAAGGATTGTGGACCAATGATCGTTCCGATGAAAAAAGCGCGGCTGATCGCCCTGAAGGAGAACAAAGAAAGTTTATTAAAAAGCCTTCAGCGCACTGGCGAATTCATGGTGATCGAGCCGGATGATGCTGAGCAAGCAGGCGGGGATAATGATGCCTCGGATTTGAAGGCCCAGCAATCCAAGGCAATGCTTGCTTTTTTAGAGAAATATCGAGAAAAAAGCAAGTTTTTTGAAGAGCGTCCCAACGTTGATTCCCAGACCTTTTTCTCCCAAAATCCCCAGGGAGCCGATTTAGCGGCCCAATTAGAAGTGTTAAACACTCAGATGGGTGAGCTCCACGGGAAAATCGCCGCCTTAAAAGCACAAAATACCCAGCTTTTACCATGGCTGAGTTTACCCATTCCAGTAGAAAGTCTTCCAGGAACGGCTAGCGTAGCCTTTCACACCGGCTATGTACCCATGCCGGTTTTGGAGGAAGCCGTCCGTTTAGTTGAAGATGCTGGTGGAGATTTTATTCGTATGGATGTTGCCCAGGAGGGACTTGCATCCCTGATCTCTCTTTATCGTAAGGACGAGGCAGATACCCTGGATGCCCTTAAAGCCATGGGATTTGTAGAAGGCAGCCCCCCAAGGGTGGTCGGCCTGACCAAGGCCGTATACGATAGGAATGACGATGCCATTAAAGTGGCGGAACAGGAAATGGCCGGTATCGACGACCAGGTCCGAAAGCTCTTTCCCGAGCGGGAAAAGCTCGAACTCCTGTCTGCCCAGTACGATGCACAATCCGAGCGCAAGCAGGTCAAGGGCAGTGAAACCTTAGAAACCATCCAAATTATGGCCTGGGTCCGAAGTGATAAGCTGGAGGTCGTCAAGAAAGCGGTGGAATCCGTAACTGAGTTTTATGATTTATCCTATACGGATCCTGGGGATGACGAAGAACCGCCAACAGTGACAAAGAACAGCCATTTCCTATCCCAATTCGAAACGATTACGGATATGTTTTCATTGCCGAAGCCTGGTACCATTGACCCAGCACCCATTGCCGGATTGTGGTATTGGATCATCTTTGGGATGATGATGGGAGATGTGGGCTATGGGGTCGTGATGGCGATCCTCTTCTACGCCTTTAAGAAGATCAAGAAGCCCCAGGGAGATTTTGGCCGATTGATTAATGTCCTCTTTTATGGCAGCTTCCCGACGATTATTTTTGGTATACTCTTTGGGAGCTATTTTGGTGAAACCTGGAATCCTATTCTCTTTGCTCCTCTGGATAACCCCATCAATATGCTGATTGTTACCTTGATTGTCGGGGTCCTCCATATTTTCTCAGGTATGGGAATAAAGATCGCCGAGGAGGTAAAGGCTGGAAGATGGATGGACGCAATTTTTGACCAAGTGAGCTGGATGGTTTTAATTGTGGGACTCGGGTTTATGTTTTTAGAACCGCTGAAAACCGCAGGAATGTGGATGGCCATTGGTGGCGCTGTTGTGATCCTTTGTACTGCTGGTCGCGAGAAGCCTGGGATTGTTGGCAAGATCACTGGAGGGCTTTTAGGATTGTACGATATCAGCAGCTATATGAGCGATATTCTATCCTACTCCCGTATTCTGGCACTCAGTTTGGCAACCGGTGTTATCGGTATGGTTATGAACCTTTTAGCTGGCATGGTCAGTGGCAGTGTCATTGGTTTCATTTTTGCAATACTCATTTATTTAGTGGGGCATTCCTTTAATCTGGCCATGAGCTTATTATCGGCCTATGTCCATGATAGCCGTCTGCAATATATTGAGTTTTTCAATAAGTTCTATGAAGGCGGGGGTTACGCCTTCAAACCCTTATCCATTCAATCCAAGTACATTGATGTGATTGATGGAGAGAATTCTGAATCTTAAATTTTAGGAGGAAAAAACAATGACTACAGGATTAATTATCGCAATTTGTGGTGCCGCTGTTTGCGCTGCTTTTGCAGGGATTGGCTCAGCCAACGGGGTGCAGTGTGCCGGTAAAGCGGCTGCAGGTGTTTGTGCAGAGAAGCCAGAATTATTCGGGAAACTGTTGGTGCTCCAGGCCCTTCCAGGTACCCAGGGGATTTATGGATTCCTTGTCTCTGTTCTGATTATGGTACAGACTGGCGTTCTTTCCGGGTCTCCAGCGAACCTTTCCATTGAACAGGGATTGGCTTTCTTTTGTGCAGGACTTCCCATCGCCATTGTCGGGTGGTGGTCTGGAATTTATCAGGGGCGGACAGCTGCTGCCTCAATCCATATGACCGGTAAGGATCCTTCTGCTTCTGCAAAGGGTATTACCATGACCGCTTTGGTTGAAACCTACGCCATTCTGGCATTACTCGTCTCCATCCTGCTGCTTTTCGGAATTACCGTTTAGTAAATTCCTTTGAAAGGACGTGTCTGATATGGCTTCAGATAAAATAGTAGCAAAAATCATTGAAAACGCAGAAAATGATGCGAAAACGATCCGACAGGAAGCACAGGATAAAGCGCAGACACTCATTGCCGCCATTGATGAACAAACAGGGGTCGCCTTAGCCGACATGGAAGAAGCCAGTAAGAAGAACATTGCTGAAATCCAACGCCGTAGTGATTTGATGACCCGACTGGAAAACCGTAAAAAGCATTTATTGGTTAAACAAAGTATTTTGGATGAAACCTTTAAGCATGCACGTATGGCTCTGGATGCTCTTAGTGGCGAAGCCTGGGAAAAGCTGATTACACGAATCGTTTTGGATGGGGCTTCCACTGGACAGGAACAACTGCAGGTTCCCCAGAAAGACCGGGAGCGATATATGGGTGCCAATGGTATGCTGACGCGTCTCAATACAGCGCTTAAGGCCAAGGGACTTCCTGGAGAGCTCACCTTGAGTGAGGATGATGCTCCCTTTAAAGCAGGCGTACGCCTCGTTGGAGAGCGCTTTGATGTTAATGGTTCCTTTGACCGGTTAATTGATGATGCACGGATTACCTATGAGCGGGAGGCTGCTGATATCTTGTTCCCTGCGGAGGTGTAGCATGGCAGCAGATTATCTTTTCGCCGTCGGGCGCATTAAAGCCCTGGAGGATACCCTTCTGGATGCGACACAATGGCAGCGCCTGAGTGAAGCAGATATTCCAGAGGGCATGAAGATTTTGGAGGAAGCGGGCTATGGTGCTGATTCTGAGGATAAACAGGACCTCGAAGCCCTAATCGGGACAGAAATCACCGATGCACGGACTTTGATTGCGGAAATCTGCCCAGAACCCGAGCTTTCGGATTTATTCCTTTTGCCGACGGATGGACATAATATCAAGGTGATTTTAAAAGGGATACTGAATCGGAAGGCATCGCCAGAGCTTTTGCTTGGCGGAGGAAGTATTTCCCTCGATTTGTTGGATAAGAGCATTGATTCAGGCAATTACGATGCCATTCCAGAGGCATTAGCTCAAGCGATGCGTAAAGCTGAAAATCAGGAGGATCCCCGGGTCCTCAGCGCAATCATTGACGATGGCGTCTATGCTGAAATTTTGGAAGTTTTGGAAAAAAAGAAGAATGACTTATTGTCAAAATATTTTAATGCCAAAATTACGTTTACCAATATACTGACGATTGTCCGATGCAATATCTTAAGTTGGGAACAGTCTAAGGCAAAGCCTCTGTTGTTAAACGGGGGGAACCTTGATGAAAAGACGCTGTTGGATGCCCTGGGGCTGGCACCAGAGCAGCTTTCAGCACAACTGGCCACTGGTGAGTATAGTACCCTCATCAAGGAACGCCTTGATGATTTCGCGCAAGATAAAGATATCACCAATCTGGAACAAGGCCTTGAAAATGCCGCGCTTTCCATTATCCATAATGCCAGAATGGATTCCTTTGGCATTGGTCCCATTATTAATTATCTTTTGAGTAAGCTTAACGAAGGGCGAGCTTTACGGATACTTTTTGCCGCTAAACGTGCGGGTATCAAAGTGCCGCTTTCCCAGCTGGGGGTGATTTAAATGAGTGAACACCAACATAAAGGAAAGGTCGCTGTCATCGGAGATCGGGATTCCGTTATGATTTTTCAGGCATTGGGTTTTCATACGGTTTATGCCGATGACCCCCTTACCATTGAAAAAGCGATTCATCGTTTGTCCCGGGAGGGCTTTCCGGTGATTTACATCACCGAGACGGCAGCTGCCCAGGCCGAGGATACCATTAATCTATACAAGACAGAGCCCTATCCTGCCATTATACCCATTCCCAGTCGTTTTGGCTCGGAAGGCGTTGGGATGAAAGGGATTCAGGATAACATTGAAAAAGCTATTGGCGCAGATATTTTATAAAAGAAAGGGGTGGATAACACATGATTTCGCCCAGTGAAAAACCATTGGAAAAAAGTGTTGGCACCATCGTCAAGGTTGCTGGCCCCCTCATCGTCGCAAAGGGCATGTCTGATGTCCAGATGTACGATGTGGTTCGGGTTAGTGAGAAACGCTTGATTGGTGAGGTCATTGAACTGAGGGGCGACCGTGCCTCAATACAGGTCTATGAAGAAACGGCAGGCCTTGGACCAGGAGAGCCCGTTTATCAGACGGGTGAAGCGCTTTCTGTTGAGTTGGCACCGGGTATCATCGAAGGAATCTTCGATGGGATCCAGCGTCCATTAACGGCCATTTATGAAGCCGCTGGAGACCGGATTGCCAGAGGGGTCGATGTTCCCAAGCTAAACCGGGAAAAGAAATGGCCATTTGTCCCATCGGTTAAGGAAGGGGATATGGTTTTACCCGGAGATGTCCTGGGAACCGTACAGGAAACACCTGCTGTTCTCCAGAAAATCATGGTGCCTGCAAAAATCGAGGGTAAAATCACCTGGATTTTTGATGGAGAAGCGACCATTGTAGAACCCATTGCTAAAATTGAAACGGTGGATGGGAAGGAGCATATCATTCAGATGCTTCGAAGTTGGCCAGTCCGTCGTGGACGCCCTTATCAGGAAAAGCTGGCTCCCGATGAACCGATGGTTACGGGTCAACGTGTCATCGATACGCTATTCCCCATCGCTAAGGGGGGAATTGCCGCCATTCCAGGACCTTTTGGCTCCGGGAAAACCGTTGTCCAGCATCAGCTGGCTAAGTGGGCCGATGCGGATATCATCGTTTATATCGGATGTGGCGAGCGTGGCAATGAAATGACCGACGTGCTTATGGAGTTCCCGGAACTCCACGATCCACGGACGGGGATGTCTCTAATGAAGCGGACCGTCCTCATTGCTAATACCTCGGATATGCCGGTGGCAGCCCGTGAAGCGTCGATTTATACTGGGATTACCATTGCCGAGTATTTTAGAGATATGGGCTATAAGGTTGCTATTATGGCGGATTCCACCTCCCGTTGGGCTGAAGCCTTACGCGAAATGTCCGGGCGGCTGGAAGAAATGCCTGGAGAAGAAGGGTATCCTGCGTATCTTAGCTCACGTTTGGCAGAGTTTTACGAACGGGCTGGTTTTGTCCGCTGCCTGGGTAGTGATGAACGCTATGGTGCCATCACCGCTATTGGGGCGGTTTCACCGCCAGGTGGGGATATTTCAGAGCCGGTTTCCCAAGCGACCCTTCGAATCGTAAAGGTGTTTTGGAGCTTATCGGCCAGTCTGGCGTACAAGCGTCATTTCCCGGCCATCGACTGGCTGCAGAGCTATAGCTTGTACAGTGATCGCTTAAACACATTCTTCGATGATGTAGTGGCCACAGATTGGTCTGCCCAGGTGCAGTTGACCATGAAGCTGCTTCAGGAGGAATCCGAATTAGAAGAAATCGTCCGTTTGGTCGGGGTGGATGCCCTGAGCTTTAAAGACCGTTTAACCTTGGAGTGTACCCAGTCCATTCGGGAAGATTATCTGCATCAATCGGCCTTTGATGATATCGACACCTATTCCTCACTGGCAAAGCAGTACGATATGCTGAGAATGATTTTGACCTGGTACCAAAAGGGGCAGCAGGCTTTGGAAATGGATGTGCCCTTTGATAAGATTATTTCTATGTCGGTGAGAGAAGCCATTGCTAGAATGAAATACGTTCCAGAGGATCAAAAGGAAACCCGCTTTGTAGAAATTGAACAAGAGTTGGCCAATGAATTTAATGTGCTGATGGAGGACTACGATGACGCTGAATAAAGAATATAAAACCATACAAGAAGTCGTCGGCCCTCTGATGCTGGTGGATGAGGTCGAAGGGATTAAATACGATGAGCTCGTCGAAATCCAACAGGCTGATGGTGAAAAGCGCATCGGTAAGGTTCTGGAGGTCGATGGCGATAAGGCCATGGTTCAGCTTTTTGAAAGCTCCCAGGGACTTCGGATTTCCGACTCAAAGGTTCGTTTTGAAGGCCATGGCATGGAGTTGGGCGTCAGTAAGGATATGCTTGGCCGCGTTTTCGATGGCATGGGCCGTCCTAAGGACGGTGGTCCCGCCATCATCCCTGAAAAGCGAATGGATATCAATGGCTCGCCCATGAATCCTGTGGCCAGGGACTACCCGGCAGAATTTATCCAAACAGGGGTTTCCGCTATTGACGGTTTGAACACCCTGGTACGTGGGCAAAAGTTACCGGTTTTCTCCGGCTCTGGTCTGCCCCATGCCCAGCTGGCGGCTCAAATTGCGCGGCAGGCAAAGGTTTTAGACAATGATGAAGGCTTTGCTGTCGTCTTCGCCGCCATTGGGATTACCTTTGAAGAAGCCGATTATTTTGTGAAAGATTTCCGCCGTACCGGAGCCATCGAACGGGCTGTCCTCTTTATGAACTACGCCAATGACCCGGCGGTAGAACGTATTTCGACACCCCGTATGGCCATTACCTGTGCGGAGTATTTGGCCTATGAATTAGATATGCAGGTTCTGGTTATTATGACCGATATCACCAATTATGCGGAAGCCCTCCGTGAGGTGTCCGCAGCCCGGAAAGAAGTTCCTGGCCGCCGTGGTTATCCAGGGTACCTGTATACGGACCTGGCTACCCTTTACGAACGGGCAGGCCGTATCCGTGGGAAGAAGGGCTCCATCACCCAGATTCCGATTTTGACCATGCCCGAGGATGATAAAACCCATCCAATCCCAGACCTTACGGGCTATATCACAGAAGGGCAGATTATTTTGTCCCGGGATTTATATCGCCGGGGCATTACACCGCCCATCGATGTGCTGCCCTCCCTAAGCCGTTTGAAGGATAAGGGAATCGGGGACGGGAAGACCCGTCGGGACCATGCAGATACGATGAACCAATTGTTCTCGGCCTATGCCCGTGGAAAGGATGCCAAGGAGTTGGCTGTTATCCTTGGGGATGCGGCGTTATCTGATGTGGATAAGGTCTATGCGCGTTTCGCTACAGAGTTCGAAGAAGTCTATATTTCCCAGGGTTTTGAAACGAATCGTAGCATTGAAGAAACACTGGCCATCGGTTGGGAATTGTTATCCATTCTGCCCCGAACCGAGCTGAAACGTATTAAAGACGAGTATATCGATGCTTATTGTCCAACCCTTGTAGAAGAGGAGGAATAGGCCATGGCTATTCGTGTGAATCCGACAAGAATGGAGCTCACACGCCTGAAAAAGCGTTTGAAGACTGCAGTACGCGGTCACAAGCTCCTTAAGGATAAACGGGACGAAATGGTCCGTCAGTTCATGGGATATATCCGACGGAACAAGGCGTTGAGGGAAGAGATTGATGAAAAGCTTGCAGCGGCAATGGCTCAATTTTCCGTAGCCAGTGCGCGGATGGGCTCGGATGCTGTAGCAGAAGCACTTTTGTGCCCCGCCAGACAGGCTGAAATCCAGGTTGGAACCCAAAATATCATGAATTGTGATGTTCCGACAATCCGCTACAGCTCTTACCATGAAACAGCAGATTTACCCTATGGGTTTGCCTTCTCTTCAGGAGAGCTGGATCAATCTGTACTTGATGTTGCAGAGCTGCTACCTTTATTGATTGAATTGGCCGAGGTAGAAAAAACCTGTAATCTTTTGGCTGATGAAATTGAAAAAACCCGGCGCCGTGTGAATGCCCTTGAGCATGTCATGATCCCGGAAATGCAGACCACCATCAAATACATTACGATGAAGCTTGCGGAAAATGAGCAGGGCAACATCACCCGCTTGATGAAGGTTAAGGAAATGATGCTAAAGCAGGACCAATAATCGACAAAATCATCACAAGAAGAGCAACTGATCATTTTTTATAGAGATGATTCAGTTGCTTTTATTGATTTCTTCTTGTGATCATTCTGAGCAAAGTTCCGGAAAAAGTGACAATTATTGGACAGAGAAAGCTCCATTGTGTATAATGAAATAAACTGGAAATTGGGGGTGTCAATGGGAAAACATTTCGTCTATATCCTTCGTTGTGCCGATGATACCCTGTATACGGGGTGGACCACCGATCTTCATCGCCGGATAAGGACTCATAATCAGGGCAATGGCGCAAAATATACTAAAAATCGTTTGCCTGTTATCCTGGAGTACTATGAAGTTTTTAATGAAAAAGGGGATGCCCTTAGCCGTGAAGCGGCGATTAAAAAACTGTCCCGTTTTAAAAAGCTCGAATTAATTGCCCAGCAACAAGGAGAGTCAGACTAATGGAAAAAGAAGCACTAGCCTTAATGAGTGGTGATACGATCATCTTTTTTTATGACTTATTTGTACTATGCCTTTTTTTATTTGAACTTTTTTTGTATGTTAATCGAAAAAAGCTCCTTCTGGAGTTTAAAGAGAATCGAAAAACAGGCAAACCCATTCCCCGTTTTAAAAGAGTCTTGTGGAAATTGGTTATTTATTACGATCGCCATGGGGTTTTAACGGTAAATACAATTCTGCTTATTATTCTGTTGGGGACGAGTTTATCCTCCGGAGCGGTTGGAAGTGGTGAGCTGTTAGCTTTAGCCTGTTTTACCGTTAGCTTTATGGGGATTATGTACTTTACCAAACGTTTATTCGTGGGTCTGGATCATTTTAAAGATGGCCTGGTGGGCCGTTGTGTGGATGTGGTCTTTTATTTAATATTAGGCCATTGCTTTGTTTCCTTCTCATCCTTTATTGAACATCCAAGCCTTCCCTTGACCCTTGGCGGTTTATTGGCGGCACTTGCCCTATGCTTTCTAGTCATGGTTCGTGCCATTATTAACCCCATGGTCCTGGTACGGCCCAGTCGCTTCAAAAAGAAGAAAAAAGACGCCCTTGGAATTCTCAAGGGAATGGGTGTGTTAATGGTTTGCGTACTGACGATTTTGTACTTGATGGTATTTAGTTGCTGGTCCAATAACCCAGGGTATTACATCAGTACCTCAGGGCAGCCTATCGATGCTTTGGACTTGATCTATTATCTTTTTGTTGCGTTTTCGACCATTGGATTCGGTGATATTGTGCCTGTGCGGGCTGATGGCCTGTTTTATAGCCGCTTAGTGGCCATTACGATTGCCATTGCCAGTATCTTCACCACGGCTTGTTTTGTGGGTTCTGTGGTTGCTGGTGCTTCCAATAGCGCGGCTGATGATATGGATGATGTCTCGGTTCAGGAAGCAGAAGAAGCGGAGGATTCCCTGGAAGAGAATGAAGCCAATACAGAAATTAAGGAGGAGACATGTCAGTCGAGAAAGTAAAACAATACTTAAGCCGTTTTGGAAAGGATGGAGACGTCCTGATCTTAACGGAATCCACGGCAACCGTTCAGCTGGCGGCAGAGGCCATCCATGTGGCGCCTGATCAAATTGCAAAATCCCTGACCTTTAGAAATGGCGAGGGCTGTATCCTTGTTGTGATGTCTGGTGATGCCCGGGTGGATAACCAAAAATTCAAGGAGGCCTTTAGTCTACGGGCAAAGATGTGTAAGCCCGACGAGGTCGAAGCATACACGGGCCATGAGGTTGGCGGAGTTTGCCCCTTTGCCGTTTCCAAGGAGCACACTGCAGTGTACTTAGACAATAGTCTGAAACGCTATGGACTGGTTTATCCGGCAGCTGGCGATGCCAACAGCATGGTACCCATGACCCTGGATGAACTTTGGGAATGCTCCGGGGCAGTGGGATGGGTTGAGATTACCAAATAAATCATAATATCGAATTTTAAGAAAACGAGGTTGAAATGAGCGAAGAACAATGTACACATGATTGCAATACCTGTGGGTCGGATTGTGGGGACCGTCAGGAAACAGATTTTTCGGTGGCACCCCACCCCATGAGTCAGGTCAAAAGGGTCATCGGTGTTGTCAGTGGTAAAGGGGGAGTTGGGAAGTCCCTTGTTACTTCTGAGATGGCGGTCACCATGCGTCGTCGCGGGGCGGAGGTTGGAATCCTAGATGCTGATATTACAGGTCCTTCTATTCCAAAAGCCTTTGGGCTCACCGAAAAAGCCATTGGTTCAGAAAATGGGATTTATCCTGTCCGGACGAAAACAGGAATTGATGTCATGTCGATGAATCTCCTCCTAGAAAATGAAACAGACCCTGTGGTGTGGCGGGGCCCCGTCATTGCTGGGGCAGTCAAACAGTTTTGGAGCGATGTGATCTGGGACCATAAGGAGTATTTATTTGTAGATATGCCTCCGGGAACGGGAGATGTCCCCCTGACGGTATTTCAGTCCCTTCCTATCGATGGAATCATTATCGTAACTTCTCCCCAGGAATTGGTTTCCATGATTGTTGAGAAAGCGCTGGTCATGGCTCAGATGATGAATGTTCCGGTTTTAGGAATCGTCGAAAATATGAGCTATTTTAAATGTCCCAATTGTGATGACATTTATCATATCTTTGGGGATAGCAAAATTGATGAAATTGCCGCAGCAAACCATATCCCAGTTTTAGCAAAGGTTCCCATCGATCCGGAAATTGCCAAAAAGGTCGATGCCGGAAACATCGAAGACTACGACGGCACTTGGTTTGATCAGGCTGCTGATGTGATCGAAGCATTGTGATCGGAAAGGAGTGGTCCCACATGGCACACTTTGTCGAGTTTAAGAATGTTTATAAACGTTATAAAATGGGAGAAGTGACCATCAATGCGGCCAATGGGATCACCTTTGGAATTGATGCGGGAGAATTCGCCATTGTCGTTGGGCCCAGCGGGGCAGGGAAGACAACGGTGCTGAACATCCTGGGGGGGATGGACCGCTGTGATGAGGGTGAGATTTATGTTGGGGGCAAGGAACTGGCCTGTCTGACGGACAGGGAGCTAGCCACCTATAGACGGTACGATACAGGGTTTGTTTTCCAATTTTATAATTTGGTTCAAAATCTGACAACCATTGAAAATGTCGAATTGGCCACCCAGATCTGTCAGAATCCCATGGACCCTGCTGAAACATTGGCAAAGGTGGGGCTGGCGGATCGCTTGGATAATTTTCCCTCTCAGCTTTCCGGTGGGGAACAGCAGCGGGTAGCCATTGCCCGGGCCTTAGCCAAACGGCCGAAGCTCCTCCTCTGTGATGAGCCAACGGGGGCACTGGACTACAATACCGGAAAAACCATTTTAAAGCTGCTCCAGGATACCTGCCGCAGAGAAAAAATGACGGTTGCCCTCATTACTCACAATCAGGCTATTACACCCATGGCTGATCGGGTGATTACCATGAAGAATGGTAAGGTTCAGGATATGTATCTGAATCCAACACCCACCCCTGTGGATGATATTGAATGGTAGAGAGTTAAGAAGGAGTGCGTATGGATTTAAAAATGAATTCTGATCTTACAAAGCTATCCGGGCCTTTGGACCGGGTGGCCATTGTTCACGATATTTCAGGGTTTGGGAAATGCTCGACAACAGTTGCGCTGCCCATTCTTTCCGCGGCTGGTATTGAAGGCAGCTGTGTGCCCACGGCGGTTCTTTCGACCCACACCGGCGGGTTTTCTGGCTTTACTTATCGCGATTTAACCGATGATCTTGTGGCATTTACGGACCATTGGGCAACCCTTGGTCTTCATTTTAAGGCGATTTACACCGGCTTTCTAGGTTCGCCACGACAGACCGATTTAATTATCCGTTTTATCGAGAAATTAGCCGATACGGAGACTTTGGTTTGTGTCGATCCGGCGATGGCTGATAATGGGGTATTATATTCTGTTTTTGACGACTCCATGGTCGATGCCATGGCATCCCTTTGTCGAAGGGCGGATGTCCTCATCCCAAATATGACCGAAGCGACCCTCCTCCTTGGCGAGGAATACACAGAGGGGCCCTATACCAAAGAGATGATTGAGAGCTATTTAAAAAGATTATCTGAGA
The DNA here is from genome assembly GCF_900107815.1 of Eubacterium aggregans. Lineage (GTDB taxonomy): Bacteria > Bacillota > Clostridia > Eubacteriales > Eubacteriaceae > Eubacterium_O > Eubacterium_O aggregans. The sequence continues at coordinate 6,501 of NZ_FNRK01000006.1, read as the reverse complement.
TGGGACCGAAGAAGGTGGTTTTAACCGGTGTTTTCTTTGAGGAGGCCCATCTGGGAGCCGCCAGCTATGATGCCGCATCAGGGTGTATTCATTATGCCCTGGAGGAAAGAATACCAGGTCAGTTCCACGGGACTGGTGATGTCTTTGCCAGCTTTTTAGTGTCAGGATTGATCAAGGGTTTTTCATTGGAGGATTCCGTTGATTTAGCCGTGAGATTAACCCAGAATTGTATTTGTCGTACCGTGGCCCGGGGAACAAATCCCAGAGAAGGAGTAGACTTTGAAGGGGCTCTGCCGGCCATGATGCAGGCATTGCACCTGGTGTAGGCATGCCTTGGTTCATAAAGCAGGTGAAGGAACCACCTCCATGGCTGATCGGAACCCTTTTAGGTTTAGGGGTTCTTATCAGCCTTTTTCCATTGATCTTCCATTCGGGGATTCCCTTTGGGCACGATGCAAGTTTCCATTTGAGCCGAATTCAGGCACTCTCTAATGCTTTTTCCCAGGGTGTCTTTTATCCAGGGGTTTATGCGGAATATTTTAAGGAATATGGCTACGGCGCCGGGTTATTCTATCCGGATTTCTTTTTATCCATTCCAGCGGCTTTTACCCTTTGGGGGTGCTCTGGGGCAACCGCCCTTAAATTGTATTTTGTCATGGTCAATATTGCCACTGGGATCATTATGTTTTATAGTGTTGGGCGTGTTTACCCCAACCAACCGTGGATTCCGCTAATTTCAGCATGCTTTTATTTACTTTGCTCCTACCATACGACAAATCTATACTATCGCTGTGCCGTTGGTGAATTGACGGCGATGGCCTTCATCCCTTTGATTATTGCTGGGCTTTGGGAGATTTGCGAGAAAAATAGGCATTGGGGAATGCTGACCCTGGGATTTTCAGGGGTCATTTTAAGCCATGTGCTTTCAGCCCTTATTATGGCTATATTCTGCCTGGCCATCTTTTTGTTAAGGATCCGTCGATTTATAGAAGAACCCTCCCGATTTCTGGCGCTTCTTAAAGCAGCAGGAGTCACTTTCTTAATCACTGCTTTTTTCACCCTTCCGATGCTAGAACAACTTTGGCTTAATCCGATTTGGGGAGATACCGGGCTTTTGGGCTCAGTGGCAAACTGGGCGGCATCACCTGTAGACGCCATTCTTTCTCTGCCCGTGGAGCATTTTGGTAGAGAAAATGTCCCGCCATCTGGAGTTGGGGTCATCCTGGTGATCATGGGAATTCTGGGATTCACTCAGAGGCGTCGCTGGTGCTTCGAAACCCAGGTCCTCTTTTGTGGCTTCTTTAGCTTATGGATGGCGACCACCTTATTCCCCTGGGGAATCCTGGTACCCTATTTCCAAAATTTGCAGTTTCCCTGGCGTTTTTATGGATTGGCTAGTGGGATATTTTGCTTTTTTTCAGGGGAGTGTCTTTATCATTTGCACAAAGGGAGAAATGTGATTTGCACTATTTTCTGCCTCGCGGTCCTCACTGCCCTGTTCTTTTGGAATACCACCACGATTTATTCCGTCAGGGGAACGGCTTCGGATAATCCCTATCCCTCTTTTCCGGCAGGGTGTGAATATTTGCCAAAGGAAATGGTCTATGGTGAGTTACTTGAACATCTGGTATCCGATCAATGGGGGACAGAGACAGATGCCTATTCCAAAAAATTCACCATTACCCAAACCGGGTGGCAGTCCCTGCCGATTATTTATTATCCGGGCTATTCGGTACAAATCGAGGGACGTAAAGTTGAGACGCGTAAGGATTCCTCGGGGTTTCTGGAAATCAATTCCAATGAGACGGGGAAGGGGACCCTTCAGTTCATTGGGACACCCCTTCGTCGCTGGTCCGTGGTACTCAGCATTACTTCTGCAGTAATCCTGGGAGGGATGTTCATGGAGCGTCAAGTCAGAAGGGAGAAGAGACAATGAGGGACTACACACGGAAAATGCATTGGAGGGAATGGCTTTTTCTAGCCGTTGTGATTATCTTATACGGTATCGTCGCATTTTACAATCTGGGGGATCCTACAGCACCTGAAACCTATGCGGTTATCGATAATCAAAGCGGTCCATTGTATTTTGAGGTGGCAGAAGCCCCTGCTTCCGTGGCTCTGTATTGTCCGGTCAATAGCTCTACCAAGTATATTGACATCACCATCTCGGCTTCCTCCAATCAGATGGATTGGTCGGTAGCTTTTGATACCGATGATGATTCAAAGGATTATACGGCAGCCATGATCTGGTATGATTATCCCTTATCCTGTAGTGGTGATACGCGGTACATCCGAGTTGACAAGCACGCCGCCTCGAATCGGCTTGTTTTAGCAGAAATCGGGTTTTATAATCAAGAGGGAAAGTTAATCCCGACAAAGGCCCTCAGTCCAAATGGAGGCTTGGTTTTGGATGAACCACAAACCATCTCCCGGGATAGCAATCGAATGAATAGTGCTTATTTTGATGAAAGCTACTTTCCTTCTTCTGCCCTGGAAATGCAGGATGGCTTATCGGTGGCAGAAATGGATCATCCCCCTGTGGGTCGTTTGATCATTGGTTTGGGAATGGATTTATGGGGACGGAATCCCTTCGGTTTTCGGTTTATGCAGGTGTTTTCTGGGATTTTGATGCTGCCATTGCTTTACTTTTTCGGACGATCCCTTTTAAAATCCCCAAAGTGGGCGGGAATGGTTACTTTACTCCTGGCGCTGGATTTTATGCACTATACCCAAACGCGGATAGGGACACTGGATGCCTTTTTGGTACTTTTTATTTTAGGAATGTATGCCTTCATGGTCTTTTATCACAATAGCCAGTGCTTGTGGCGACGCTACCTCTTTTTACTTTTATCAGGGGTCTGTGCTGGCTGTGCCATCGGCACCAAATGGTCCGGCTTGTACGCCGCTGCGGGCTTGGCACTGCTTTATTTTTTCTGGCTCTTCCAGCGAATTCGATTCGCCTGGGGGATAGAAAGGCGCGCTATACTCTATGAGTGTACCTGGTGTATCCTTTGCTTTATTATGATTCCATGCTTAGTTTATGGCCTGAGCTATATTCCCTATGCCCAGACCCTTGGACGCAGCGATTTTTATACAGTCGCCATCGAACACGCTAAACAGATGTTAAGCTATCATACCGGGACATCGACAAATTACAACCATCCCTACTCCTCCCATTGGTGGACATGGTTCCTTGCACTAAAACCCGTGTTTTATTATTTTGAACCAGCACCGGCTAATATCTACCTTTATGCGACGGGAAACCCTATAGTGTGGGGCTTTGGGCTTGTAGGTTCTTTCTACGCCCTATGGCGGGGCATTCGTCGGCTGGATGATGCTGGAATCGTCATTGCCGCGGCCTATTTCAGCCAGTTAATCCCCTGGATATTTATTACGCGGGATACGTTTTTATACCATTATTTTCCAATGGTTCCTTTTTTGATGCTGGCACTGGGATATTTCTTTCAAAATACCTGTACCCATCCCCGGATTGTCGGCTATCGCAATATTTTTATCAGCATCTATCTCTGTGCTGTGGGGATATCCTTCGTGGTGGCTTTTCCCTTTATCTACGGAAGTGGAATATCCTGGGAAACCATTTTAGGGATTCGCTTGGCATTTCAAATCAGCGCACTTCTCTTCGGTGTTCTCTATGTCGGTCTTTTACTTCGGGCATATCGATTGAAGGGACGGGAGATTCTTTAAAGCCCCGATTGCAAACAAAAAATTAAAAAGTTGCCCGTTCTGTTAAGATGACGTGGCAACTTGAAGATATGAAGCATGGGGCCTAATCTGTTAAGGACACCTTTCCAGTATCTATATGGGTGATATTAGGATAGTCCACTTTCATAACGGAATCCGGGTAACGCTTGTTCATTTCAATTTGGATGGAGGTGGTAATTGGGATTCCTCGCTCCCGCTGATTCCAGCACTGAACGGCCACGGCAGATAATGCCATGTCCAAAGAAATAAAAACAACAAAAAAGCAAGCCAATACTACACCCAGTCGGCGGGGAATCATTAAGATAAATCGATGGAGCAAAGGATAGATTTCTTTAATAAACAATACGCCCAATGCTCCCCAGGCAATGGCAAAGCCCAGGCTTGTCCGTCCGAGAATATTGAAAGGCTGATTTGTGTACACCCAGGAAACAGTCCCAGTGAGCTCTTGTTGGACAAAGCTACAACAAAATTCAAAGGCCGAACCAATAACCATGGATAGGAGAAAAACCCATACCCACTTCTTATGCATCAATGGTTTTAGGAATAAAGTGATCAGGACCGCACCAAATCCATAAACAGGATTAAACATTCCATAGATGAGTCCCGAACGATTCTCAATAATGCCCTGGACTAAAAAACAATAGGATGTTTCAACAATAACGCCTAAGAAACCACCCAGGGCAAAAATCCAGATACACTCATAAATGGCGTACCAAACGCCTTGTCGCTTTGCAGTTTTTTCCAGAGTCAAATCATACCTCCTGTGTTATCCCTTTATTTAGTTTTTTTATTGTAGCACAGGAATTTGTAAAACATCTTATAGTTTTATATGCATTGTCCTTTAAAAAGGTGTTAGCTTCTTAAGCCAACCCCTTTTTCAATTAAAGACCAGCAGATGGCATAAAGGACGGTTATAAAAAGAATAAGGATGCCCAGGGACCACAGAATCGGGACATCCGTTACACCCAGAAAACCGAATCGGAAGCCCGAAATCATATAGACGATGGGATTAATTTTGGAAACAGCCTGCCAGACTGGTGGCAGCATTGCAATGGAGTAAAATACACCGCCGAGATAGGTAAGGGGCTGTAACACAAAGGTCGGCACAATCGATACATCGTCAAAGGATTTAGCAAAGATACCATTTAATAACCCCGCCAATGAGAATAAAATGGCGGTCATCAGCAAGGTGACGATAACAATGAACCAGGAATAGACGTGGAGTGGCACAAAGAATAAAGAAATGATGGTAACGAGGGTACCAACCAAGACGCTTCGCCCCAGTCCTCCAATGACAAAGCCAAGAATAATAACCTGTGTTGGAACCGGTGAAACAAGGAGTTCTTCAATGTTCTTTTGGAACTTTTGTGAAAAGAAGGATGAGGCGACATTGGAATAAGAACTTGTGATGACGGACATCATAATGAGTCCAGGCACAATAAACTCCATGTAAGAAAAGCCACCCATTTCTCCAATTCGACCACCGATCAGGTTGCCAAAAATAACAAAGTAAAGGGAGGTGGTAATAACCGGCGGTACCAGGGTCTGAATCCAGATCCGCAGATAGCGATGGGTTTCTTTAGCGGCCAGGCGTTTCAGCGCTGTAAAATAAAGATTAAACATGTTCTTCCTCCGAGTGACGTTTTCCATCGGTAATTTTCAAAAAAAGTTCTTCCAAACGGTTGGATTTATTACGCATCGAGACCACTTTGATACCCTGCTTAGTGAGTTGATTGAAAATTGTATTGACACCTTGATCCCGCTGAACTTCAACAACAAGGGTTCGATTGTCCTTAAGGATGCTTTTGTACCCGGTAATCCGGGGAATTTGATCAGAAGGAGAAGGCTCCAAATCAAAGATAAAGGTTTCAAATTGTAATTTTGATAAAAGATTCTTCATGCTGGTGTTTTCAATTAATTCTCCGGATTGGATAATACCAATATTGCGGCAGAGCATTTCCGCTTCTTCCAGGTAGTGAGTGGTCAGGATAATCGTCGTCCCACCTGTATTCAATTCTCTCAAAAAATCCCACATTTCCCGTCTCAGCTCAATATCGACACCAGCGGTTGGTTCGTCTAAAATGAGTAGGCGTGGCTCATGCATGAGGGCTCTGGCAATCATCAAGCGCCGCTTCATCCCACCTGAAAGCATCCGTGCTCGCTCATTACGTTTCTCCCATAAATCTAATTGGTTTAAATATTTTTCACTGCGGCGCAGTGCCTCCTTGTGGGGAACACCATAATAACCCGCTTGATTAACGACGATTTGCTCAACGGTTTCAAAGGGGTTAAAATTAAATTCTTGGGGAACTAAGCCGATCTGTTGCTTGGCCTGGACCAGATTTGAATCAAGATCATAGCCGAATACCTTCACTGTCCCAGATGTTTTGTTGACCAAGGAGGTCACAATCCCTATAGTCGTCGATTTTCCAGCACCATTGGGGCCAAGAAGTGCATAAAAATCCCCTTCCTCTACAATCAAATCGATGCCGCGCAGTGCTATGACCCCCGATGCATATGTTTTCTTTAAATTTTTTATTTCCAGTGCTGCTGTCATTAAATGTCCTCCTCATCAGTAAATAATCTATTCTTTCGACTATAATCCACGGAATGACAATCGTCAAGTAAAAAATGAATGTATCGCTTTGATGTTGTATGATTATGGGTGACAACTTATTCTCACATTGGACCTATGTCAATACATTGGACACAAAAAGTTGAACTTTTTTATGCCACCCGAATAGCTTCATCCTCCATTTGCTGAGGTGTTTTATATCC
>NZ_FNRK01000046.1 GCF_900107815.1 Eubacterium aggregans | reverse complement strand
GCAACTGCACTGGCTCCGGAAAAGGGTGCTGTGAAATATTGGAAACACCTGCTCTGGATTATCGGAAATGGCGCACAATTACATTGGAATACTCATTTAGGCATTATTGATATTGTCTTAATGTATATAGAGGTCGTTTTATTACCAACAGCACAATAAATTAAAATATCCCTACATGTTAAAACTAAGAGAAAGCAGGAGTCGCTTAATTTTTGACATGCAGGGATTTCTTCATGATATTAGATTATAAGGTGCATATAACGTTTATAGTTTGCATAGATGGCTTATATCAGAGCATCTACTTTTGTCGGGGTGAAAATAAGCTGTTTATCTTTTACTGCAGCTGTGCCGGTGAGACGATAACCTTCAGGACTATCATTCATTGTGGCTCCAACAACCCATGCATTTATGTTAGTCGCCAAATTCTTCTGTGTTATTTCCATTTTATAAATGCCGAAGACTACTGTATCATCGATAACTTCACCTTTGCCTGCAATAATTGGGTGTGGAGTGCCATCTGCACCCACTGTGACAAGTGTGAGGAAGGCTGAGTCCTCAATAACTGCTTTTATTTCTTTACTAATAACCATTTCGCCATCTCCTTAATATTTTTTAGATAGTCTTTACTTTGTTTTTACTACCTGGTATAATAATACTACAGAAATTTTGATATTTCAAGTACGCAGAATATTATGAGTAGGTGCGAAAAAAATGACTATTAAAAGCGATCAAGATAACAGCCCGTGCAAAGACAATTGTCCGTGTATGGACTGTTGTCCGTTAGGAAGTGCATTAAGTCAAATTGGCGGAAAATGGAAGATACCCATTTTATGTGCTCTTTTTCAGGACGGTACAACACGATTTAATGAGCTGAAACGCAAGATTAGAGGCATAACAAATACTATGTTGGTAAGTTCATTAAAGGAGCTGGAAGAAGAGGGCCTTATATTCCGTGAACAATTTATGGAAATGCCAGTGCGGGTCGAATATTCAGTGACTGACAATTGTCGTGACTTGATGCCGATTCTTAAGCAACTCGCATATTGGGGAGCTCAAGTACATACGATAAAATAACCATAAGCACATTGAAAAAATGTTATTACGATTCCAGATTAAAAAAATCTCGTTTTCTATGTTTTGAAAATGAGATTTTTTATATTGGTGAGTGTATTTTATTCTTTGTTTAAAGACATGATTTGTGCTTTGAAATGATCAAGCGATGTTTCATATGGTTCAATCGGTACTTGCGTATACTCAAAAAAGTCAAATTGATCTTCATCCGAAACTTCACCAATTCCAGTATCCACAAGGACTATTCTTTCATATGATCCAAAATTCTGACGGGCATCGCAGGCATCCCATTTCAACCCATCAACAAAAATATTTCGCCAATTCTTAAGCCATCCATTTGAAATGTAAAAACTGTTACACTCTGAATCCAGCTCTTTCATTTTATCCCCGAGTAGAAGGTCCGAACAGTTTGTTTTTGGGGCTATTGTCGCCCCATATTTTTTCGCGATTTCCATCATCTGGGGATGGCACCTTGTACCAATTAACAGTCCGATTTTATCATTTCTGCTTTGAGCTTCATTTAATTTTTCAATCAATGCTGCTTCTAATAGCTTATCATCAACATGCAAGGCTGGATCAATAAAAATGACCTCATCTTGTATTCCCAGTTCTTTCATGGCACACTTTATTTCCTCTGCCAGAATGGCACATGCAACAAAAACCATTTTAACCCTTCTTTCTGATAGTTAATTTGTAAAAGTTCCTTTTTAAAAGTTAATACTGCAGTCATCAATCCTTTCGTTTAAATATGGAAGCAATACATTTTTGCTACCTGATACAATGATACTATCGATAAACTAACTTGACAAGTACGCAGATAATTATTATTAGATGAGAAAAAAATGACTGAATAAAATGTGATATCTGTGCGTAATGTTAAATTAACAGAATAAAAAATCCAGATGCCTTAATACAAAAAACTAATTTGCAGTGGCATGTTGAATGTGAATGCGGTCATTCGTATGTCAGAAAATACCTGAAATTCGGCGGTTCATTAATAAATTCATACACAGAGTTGTTGTTCATACAGATAACATTGAGGTCACCTTTAAGGTGGCCTTTTTAATTGGAGAAAAATGGTCCTGAACCTATTGTTTTACTAAATGGTTAGGTGGAGAAGCGATTAAGTTTGGAGAATATCCACGAAGTAAAAATATTGTATGAGTGATTGGTGAGCATCATAAGATGATGGCTAAGAGCATTCGATAGGTCAGACTTTAGAAATAACGCTGCAAGATACATATAAGAGGAATTAATCCTTGATGATTAGCGCTCTCTATTTGATATTAGAATGAAAATCTGGTTTTTAAAATGTCACTGGTATCATCATAAGCGAAACAGCAAAAACAGTAGCAATCGGTGAAGATTTCAACTTGATTACTACTGTGTCCCCAGAGAATGCCGCAAACAAAGCAGTCATTTGGAATAGTGATAAAGAAGAGATAGCCATTGTCGATGCTACTGGGAAAGTAACAGCCATTAAGGCAGGAATAGCAACCATCACCGTCACAACAGCAGATGGCAACAAGACAGCCACTTGCGCTGTGACTGTTAATGAACCAGTAAAAAGTATTGGAACAACTTACCAAACCCATGTCCAGAATGTCGGTTGGCAAGGGTGGAAGAACGAAGGAGAAATAGCGGTACGAGTGGGAAAGCCTTACGTTTAGAAGGTATAGAAATTAATGTGGATAGTCAAGGCTATGACATCGGTGTAGAATATAAAACTCACGTTGAAAATATTGGCTGGCAAGATGTTAAGAGTAACGAAGAACTGAGTGGAACCTTTGGTCAATCCCTACGGTTGGAAGCCATTCAAATAAGTCTCACCGGAGCGGATGCTGACAAGTATGACATCTATTATCAAGTTCATGCACAAAACTATGGCTGGCTTGGTTGGGGAAAAAATGGCGAAAGTGCAGGAACTGAAGGATTTGGCTATCGATTAGAAGCCATTAAAATTGTTGTGGTTCCCAAAGGATCAGACGCTCCAGCTATAGATTCAACACTGCTTCCATTCTATAAAAAATAAAGAAATGTAATTTAAATAATTATACGGAGAAAAGGCATCGGTATTTAAAATATGATGCCTGAATTCTTCGGAAATTTTGCTTTTTTTCCTGTTTTGATCAATTCATTTAGCATGTTTATTTATTCATGCTAAATTGAGAAGGAATATGGTTAGATTTTAGGGGCAGAGGGGCATTGCTTTTATAAACTTTTTTAGCGAGTGAAACATGGGACTTACTTAGAAACAATTTTAAAGCGTGTTGTTTTTTTGAATATGACCTTCTCCGCCACGGTGTTTGTCAAGATAGTTGTCATCATTTTACAACTTTTTCACTATACATATTGCAAACTTATGCGGTCGAAATATCCATTAAATCCTGCTCTTCTGTTTTTACCGGATTAAGAAAAACTTTGGCATCAAGTTCCCATTTCCGACACTGCCGTGTCCAACGATTCGGATTTTTTTCCTTGGCTTGTTCATAAACGCGTTGCCGGTTTTGAAAAATAACGGCATCCATGCCGGTATGTCGTTGATTAGGCGTCAGGAAATTAAGACCGCTGTGATGATGTTCATAATTGTACCAGTGGGTGAATTTCAATACCCATTGTCTGGCTTCACTGATGTCCAAAAACCCTTTGTAGGGGTAATCCGGGCGATACTTGCAGGTTCTGAAAATCGATTCGGCATAGGCATTATCATTACTGACACGGGGTCGGCTTCGGGAGCCGGTAATTCCCAATTGATACAGTGTTTCCAAAAGGGTTGCGCCTTTCATGGGACTGCCATTGTCTGAATGAAGCACCAATGGCGCCTGTCCGGTATGTTTTTCAGATAAGCAGGTTTTTCGCATCAGGGTACTGGCATGCTCGGCGGATTCCACTGGCCAGATTTCCCAGCCAACAATCTTACGGCTGTAAAGATCCAAAATCAGATAAAGATAGAAGAATTGTCCGGAAATGGGGCCTTTCAACCAGGTTATGTCCCACATCCATACTTGATTCGGTCCAGTAGCACAATGGGTGGTTGCCATCCGTTTGATGGGCTTTTCACTACGACCGCAATGGTTTTGTTGCTTCACTTCTTTTAAAATACGGTAGATCGTTGACTCGGAGGCCAGGTAAATCCCTTCATCAGCCAGTTGTGGCACCATTTGGCTGGGTGGCTGGCTTTTAAAACGGTCGCTGTTCATATGAACCAGGATCACTTGCTTTTCTTCACGGGTTAACTTATTTTGGGGTACCGGTCGTTTGGCATGGGGGCGCTGGTCTTCCGGGCGTTTTTTCCAGCGGAATAAGGTGCGTTGACTAATCCCCATAATCCGACAGGCTTTTTCCTCCATTGCGCCAGCGGTAACGGCTTCCAGGATGAGGGTGACGGCAATGGTGCGATCGGCAGGAAGGATCATTCGTCCTCGGGTTCCCCCCAGATCGCTCGGCACTTTTTTTGAAGAACCAACAATGCGGCTGTTTCAGCCAAAGCTTTTTCTTTACGGTTGAGTTCCTTTTGCAGCTGTTTATAGGCTTTGTCTTTGTCTCTTAAATGGCGTTGCAGGGTGGCGGTTTCCTGTGCCACTCCGCCATTTGCCTGCATACAGGCATCCCGCCAGGCCGTGATCTGCTCGACGTAAAGACCTCTGCTCCGGCAGTACTCGGCGAGTTCAATTTCATTTAACGTGGCGGTTTCAAGAACCACATGAAATTTATCTTTAGGATCCCAGTTCTCTGAGCTGGTATTCGTTTTAGGAATCACCATTCCTTTTTCCTTGGCTTGACGTTTCCATTTATAAAGCGTCTGCTCTGACAGGCCATGCTCTTTGGCTAATTCAGCGACAGATTTATTTTTGGGTGGCATCATTTCATTCAGCATCTTGTCTTTGAGGGTTTGACTGTATTTTGACATAAGGTTTCTCCTTGCGTTTTTTATACTATACACTTTTTAATTCCTTATGACAACTATGCTAACACATAGGGTTTATGAAGGTTTGACAGACATGCTGAATTACAATAATAAAGAGGGAATAAATGTTTTAGGTGAGTATTCCAATGTAATTGTGCATGCTTTCCGATGATTGAGATCACCCTATCCGGAAAACGAGTGCGCTGTTTCCGGACCGAGTGCAATCAAT
>NZ_FNRK01000024.1 GCF_900107815.1 Eubacterium aggregans | reverse complement strand
TATGGCATTTCTTGCGCTGGTTTCAATGAAAGCAGAAACAAATGCCCTAAAAGTTTCAATCATACAGACAGCAGCTCCTATAAAGGAAAAAGTTCAATTCTGCTATTACCGATTAGCGAAAGGTATCTCTGGTATACTGTCGTATGCAAAAGAAGGTGTCAGGCTTTGGTTCAGAACAAAACGTCCTGCATACCGTCAACTTTGCTTTAAGCTGATTGCATAAATAGATAACATAATATTTCTCTTAAAGTCCGGTTCCCACGGGGCTTGTTTCGGTGACTCTATTCGAAGTATTGTCCTTTTATTTTTCAAAAAAAAGACAGATTGGTACTTTTGGAGAAGTTATATTTTTTAAAAATTACATTTTACGGAAACTCAAGAGGGTACGCCTCTAAAGGACCATTTAAAGAGTAACAATGGTCACCCCGTCTCCCCCTTCATGGGGGGCCCCCATCCGGAAATCCTCCACATGGGGATTGTCCTTTAAGTAAGCCTGAATGACCTGACGCAGCTTCCCTGTCCCCTTACCGTGGAGAATAACTAACTGATGGGTCCCGGAAACCAGGGCATCGGAAATCATTTTTTCCACCAGGAATAAGGATTCTTCTCCGTTACGCCCCCGTAAATCCAGACGGGTTTCCATAGCATGGCGATCTGCTGAAGTAATGGGTTTTTGCCGCCTCACGGTCTTTGGGGCTTCCTTCTGGATGGCCACGGCATCGTCCATGTTAATCTTCATCTTCAGCATGCCCACCTGGACAAAATACTTCTTCTCCTTTTTAAGGATTTCCAGAACCTCACCGTCTTGGTGCAGGCTGTAGATATGGACCGGGGTTCCCTTCTCAATTGGGATCGACACCGCCCGAGCCGGTTTTTTCTTTTTCTCGCTCTTTACCTTTTTCTTATAGGTGGCATAAAGCCCCTTCTCCTGGTCAGAAATGCCCTTGCGCAGGGCCTCCAGCTTCTTATTATCTCCCAGACCGGCCTCTGTGTTTTCCTGGATATACCGAATCTCCTTATAAATTTCATCGGTTTTTTCCTTAGTTTCTGCGACAATCCGGGCGGATTCCTCCCGGGCCTGGGTTAATAGAGCCTCGCTCTGGCGCCTGGCAGATTCCTGTTCCTTCTGGGCTTTAACTCTCAAGGCTTCGGCTTCCTCCCGGAGCAGCCGCATCTCCCGGGCTTCAGCTTCTACCCGATGGCGATTTTCTTCCAATTTTTCCAGGGTTTCTTCAAACTGAATGGAGCCGACCTCGATAGTACTCCGAGCGGCCTCGATGATGTCATCCTCGAGGCCCAGACGGCTGGCAATTTGAAAGGCGTTGGATTTCCCCGGAACGCCAATGAGCAGGCGATAGGTAGGCCGCAGGGTGGCCACATCAAACTCCACCGAGGCATTGGTAATCCCCGGTGTGACCAGGGCGTATTCCTTCAGCTCACTGTAATGGGTGGTAGCGGCTGTCAGGCCCCCCCGCTGGTGCAGGGTGTCCAAAATGGCAATGGCCAGGGCTGCCCCCTCGGTGGGGTCTGTTCCTGCCCCCAGCTCATCAAAGAGCACCAGGGACTTGGCATCGGCGGTTTTCATAATACTGACGATATTGGTCATATGGGAGGAGAAGGTAGATAGGCTTTGCTCAATGCTCTGCTCGTCCCCGATGTCCGCATAAACCTCCTGGAAGAGACGCAGGCTGCTGCCCTCCCGTACCGGGATAAATAAGCCTGACTGCACCATCAGGCTTAAGAGCCCCATGGTTTTCAGAGTAACGGTCTTTCCCCCGGTGTTGGGGCCTGTGATAATCATGGTATGGATGGCCTCATCCAAAACGATATCCGAGGCCACGGCCTTTTTAGGGTCCAGCAGGGGGTGACGGGCCCGGAGCAGGCGGTATTCCCCATCCTCCGCCACAGACACCCGTTCGCCGCCAATGGCCAGGGCATACTTTGCCTTGGCATAGATAAAGTCCAACTCCGTGAGCACAGCGTGGTCCTCGGTGAGAACGGCCTGCATCATGGCCACCTTTTGGGAAAGGAGTTTTAAAATCCGGACCATTTCCTTTTCCTCTTCAATGGCCAGCTCCTTTAAATCGTTGTTGAGTTCCACCACCGATAGAGGCTCGATAAACAGGGTCGCCCCACTGGCGGATTTATCCAATACGACCCCAGGGATCATATTCCGATATTCCTGTTTTACCGGAACCACATAACGGTTATTGCGAATGGTGATCAGCCGTTCCTGGAGGTATTTCTCATTGGCGGTTGAGGAAATAATCCCATTGAGTTTTTCCGTAATTCGACCGTTTTTAACAAGGATCTCCCGGCGAATCCGGGACAGCTCCTGGGAGGCATTGTCTGCCATTTTATCCTCGGTTAGGATTTTCCGGCTGATTTCCGATTCTAACATTTCACAGGGGTCCAGGGCTTCAAATAAAGCCTTCAACCCCACCAGCGCATCCATCTGTGTATCGGTATAATAGTAATTGTCCATATCCCGGGCCACACGCAGGAGGGAGGCAATACGTAAGAGCTCTCCCATGGACAGCATGGCTCCAATGGCCGCGCGATGGACATAATCGTCCGTATCAGCCAGCTCCGCCAGTGGCGGCCGACCGTTTCGAAGCACCATACCAACGGCTTCTTCGGTCAAATCCAAGCTCTGCTGCACCACCCCTATATGGGTCATGGGCACCAGGGCCTTTGCCATCATTTTTCCGCCCTGGGTAATGCAATTTTCCTGTAAGGCGGTGATGATTTTAGGATATTCCAGAACCTTCAAGCTTCTTTCATTCATTCTGTATTATTCGACTCCTCTTTTAAAGTTCCCCTTTGTATAACGCCCAGTGTAGTAGTCCCCAGGATTTGGAGCATCGTCTCCAAAGCCACTGCGGTAGGACGCCACCACACTTTCTAATTCGGCAATGCCTTCATCCAGCACCTCGATCCGCCAGGTGGCCAGATGGGGGGCGTTCATCAGTTCTTTTTTTAAAAACAATTTATCCCCATTGTAAATATGGGTCATGCCAAGGGCATCCCGGCGCAGGGGAAAACGCATTCCACGGCTATCCTCTAAGTAAAAGAGGCGTCCCTCGGTACATTCGTCACAATGCTTATGCCCACAATCCAGGAGGCAATTGGCACTGATCATCATCTCCTGACGGCCATAAACCGTGAGGGTACAGTCTAACCGGGTTCCCCGGGCAATGGCCTCTACCGCCCGGCCATCCAGCTCTGGGGAGATGACTCCGGAGCGGCACCCCCAGCAGTACAATGCCTCAGCCCCCATCCGATTAAAGATGTGGAGGCTGCTGTCCGCTTCCAGGGAAAGGCCCGAATCCCTTAACAAATGGAGTGCCTCGTAATTACGCACGAGTACCCCTTCTAAGGGTAATCCCTTTAGAAGGTCCAGCTGGGATTTGATTTTATCCGTCACTCTATCGTGCATCACCTTGGGCAGCGCCAGGCGCGCCGCCTTTCCACAGGCATCCACCCGGCAAATAGCCTTTGCCATGGCCTCTGCCGTTTCAAAGGCTTCGTAGGGCAGGACGATTTCATCCACCCCCAGATTCAAAACCGCCTCCAGCTGGCTAAGCTGAGTGAGTGACAGAGAAAGGCGCGGTTCGCGCTTCACGGATTTTATTTCCGGGAGGATCTTCCTCATCTCTAAAACAGGCCCTTCGGTAAGGGGCGCTTCTACTGGTTTTGTGGCGTCGATCTCCTCGATAATGCTGCGGCGCAGGGCATTTAAGCTGCTTTTGGGTAAAAACAAATCCGGTGCCATTTGAAGGGTAAGCTCTGCGAGAAAATACTCGGTATCCCCCAGCTTTGAAAGCTGCTCTGTCATGATCTCTTTATCCAATGGCCGGCTTTGGGCCAGACTGGGGAGGATATCAATCTCCAGGTGATGGATCTCTCCCCGGGCCAGGACTTCCACCTGGATGGGTTTTTCATCGGCAAGGGTCAGGGATAAGCGGAGCGGGATTTTCTCCTCGGATAGCTTGGCCAGAGCCTTCTCCCGAAGGCCTGCCATCAACCGGGCGTCCAGGGTCCGAAAGACGGGCATGCCATCCACCACACCCCTTGGGATGGGTAGTCTGGCGGTGCCCCCACCGGTTTCCATCCGGGTGATTTTTTGACCAATGCGCCCATCCTCGCCAAAGGCTAAGCCATCGCCAAGATGAAGGGTTTCCTCGGGCAATAGGGTAATAATAGCCGTCCGCCCCCGGACTTTTTTAACCACCCCCACTGGGGTTCCTCGGTTTTTCCCCATTTCAGGGTTCAGATTCTCCGAATTTTCCATGATCCACCCCGTGGTAAAACCGCGGTTAAAGACCTGGGCAAGGGTCTGTCCGTCAATGGTATCCCCACGACCAGAGGCCGCATCCTGATAAGCACGGGATGCCGCATAAATATACTCAGGGCTTTTCATGCGCCCTTCAATCTTAAGGGAATTCACCCCGGCTTCTGCCAGCTCCAAAAGATGTGCCCGGGTGTTCAGGTCCTTCATACTCATCAGATAGCCCTGCTTAATCCGATGGTTCCCATCATCCCAAAGGGTATAGGGCTTTCGGCAGGGCTGGGCACAGAGTCCCCGGTTTCCACTGCGTCCCCCCACCAGGCTGCTAAAGAGGCATTGTCCCGAATAGGCATAACACAGCGCTCCGTGACAGAATACCTTTAGCTCAACCGACACATTCTGGCGAATGCGGCGAACCTCCGGGAGAGTTATTTCCCGGGGAAGGACCACCCGCTTGAAGCCAAGCTCCTGGAAGAACAGGGTCCCTTCTGTGCCATAGACGGAGCCCTGGGTGCTGGTTTGAAGGGGCAAATCCGGGTAATACTCCCTGAGGATCAGCATTAATCCCGGATCCTGGACGATAATACCGTCTGGAGAAAGGGCATCCAGAAAAGCCAGGTACTCAAGCATCCTGGGCCACTCGCTGTCCTTAACGAGAATATTGAGGGTGATATACACCTTCAGTCCATGGCGATGGCATAAATCAACCATCTCCACCATTTCCTGTTCATCAAAATTATCTGCCCGTTGTCGAGCGTTGAAATGCTTCCCTCCGAAATAGACGGCATCTGCACCGCCATTAATGGCGGCAATGACACCCTGAACATCGCCAGCCGGCGCCAGAATTTCCATATGATGCTCCATCTTATTTCCTCCGAATACGCTTTAATCGATAGCGGGTCTTGCCACCCAAACGGGCCCTCAATGGCATGGATGGCCGACCCTCGGATTCTGCTGCTTCCATGTCCAAAAAGGATTTTGGCAACGGTGCCAGCCCTTCATCCTCTACAGGTGGTTCCTTGGGGGCTTCCATCTCAGCTTCCTTTATTCCCTCGAAGTGGTACCCTGCCTCTGCACGCCGCATATTGTACACAGCCTGGTTCCACTTCTTACGACGATGACGGACCAGCACGACAATGAGAAGGACCACCAGCAGGAGAACGCCGCCCATGATCAGATAATCCACCCACCCCAGGGGTGACATGGCCCGGTCTGTGTAAAGGGGAATCCCTTTGATATAGGTGCTGCCCGAATAGACATCCAGGGTTCCAATTTGCTGGCCCTCGGTAATGGGGGCCAAAATCCGGACATGGTTGCCCTTTTCCGAAAGCAAGCTGCTGTCCCACTTTACCTGGACCGAATAACTATCCTTTGCGGTGGTCAGTACTGTGGATGCCGCTTCACCCTTGGTGGATGCGCTGATGCTAAAACCATCTAAAATACTGGCAAAGCTCACCATGGTTTTCACATAGGGGCTTTGCCCATCACTCCAAAGGATATGGGAATAATCCTTCAATGCGGTGTCCAGTGCCCCATCGGCCTGGGAATAAATCCCCCTTTGGTCACTGGCTTTAAAGATCACGCCAACCAAGTGCATTTCCCCACTTTGTCCTGAAAAGACTAAACAGCGGCCAGCGGCTTCATCGTATCCTGTTTTCCCCCCTTTTGCATTGGGGTTATAGTAGGGATTCTCTGTTCCGGTCAAGTTCATGGCCGCTACCTGGCTGCTACTGATTTCTGAAACGGTTTGATGAATCAGAATATTACTATTCTCCCATTCATGGGCCTGTCCATTGCCGCTTACACAGGTATAGGAGGGGGTGCTGGCCACTGTATTAATGGTCGAAACCCCAAAGGCCGCCCCTGCAATTTGTGCCATTTCCTTGGGCGTGGTATAGTGATTGGCATCCACCAATCCGTGGGGATTGGCAAAATGTGTTTTCGTCAATCCTAAATCCCCTGCCTTTTTATTCATTAATCCAACGAAAACATCCAAGGCGGCATTCGTCTCCAGGGCCGGGTCGTTTTGGGCCAAACGCCCTATGTTGACGGCTATGGTCATGGCAGCATCATTCCCCGATGGTAAAAGCAGTCCGTATAGAAGCTGCTCCCAGGTGTAGGTATCCCCCACAGCCAAATCTGCGACGCTGCTATCGGCATCGATTTGGGTGATTTCTTCCCCCACCGTAACCCCTTCACTCAGCCGATTGTTAATATAATCCATGGCCACTAAAGCGGTCATCAGCTTTGTGGTGCTGGCCGGATTGTACCTGGAATCTTCATTTTGCTTGGCAAAGGCATCCCCGGTATCGGGATCTAAAAGATAAACCCCTTCACCAGAGCCGAAACTGGGCATTGCCGCCAGAACACTCCCCGTCGATATAAAAAGGATTAAAAAAAGCAGGAGGGTGGCCATTGCCACCCGATTTTGTCGTTTAATCATTTAATATATTTTACCTCATTGAAATACTGCGCATTGGCCTCGACCATTTCTTCTCCACCAATAACACAGAGGATTTCTTCATCCATGGCTGATTTGACCATTTCGCTAAAATGACGCAACTCCTCCTTTGTTGTCGCTAAAATTTCATCCCGTTCCTGCTGAAGGTCCTCCTGACCCGTTTGGTTGAAATACATGGTATCACAGGCATCTGCCCATAGGGCTGCCGATAAAGGCGTGTCCCGCCCACTGATGGTACCAATAATATATTTTTCCATTTCCCGGTTCGAGATATCCAGGGATGCAATATACTCCCAGGCGCCGTTATAGGCATCGAAGGTTTTTCCAATATTGGGATCCCGATAAGAGGCAAAGTAAAGCTCCCCGGATTTATTCACTCCAAAGGATGCCCCATAGGCACCGCCTTGAACCCGTACCTTATTCCATAGATAATCCATGGACAGAACAGACTTCAGCACCAGCATGCTGCCGCTATAATCGTAGCCCAGGCTCCGGATATTAAAGCCCTTGGAGACATATTGAACCTTAGCTGCGGTTTTAAAACCCTCGTTTTGAATAGCCACCGGGAAGTGATAATCGTACAATTCTGCCGGGGCATCCCGAAGGGCCCCGAGGTAGGTTCCCACCGCCTTTAAGGCCTGGTCCTTATGTTTTTCCTCACAGGTTAGACTGATGGTAACCTGGGTCCGATTAAAGAGCTGCTCCATAATGGTGGACAGCTTGGCCGACAGCCCCTGGGCTTCTGCCTTGAAGTGATCGTCCAGTTCCGCCAGAAAATGGTAGAACTCGATGCCGCCGATTTCCTCAAAGAGGCGGGCGGACTGGGAGTAATAGGATTGAAGGCGCTGGGTGCTGATGACGTGCCCTGCGGTCAGGAAGCGCTGCTCCTTGGACATCCGGATTTCTCCAATAATATCGGACATCAGCTTGTAGTCGTCAAAGCGGGTTGCCAGGCTGATATTTTCCATTAGAGCCATCAGCTTCGGCACATTGGGGGCGGTTGCCTTTCCTTTGATGGTAAACTTTGCCGCGTACTCACCCAAGCCCTTGGTGCTGTCAAAGGTCTCAATACTGGTGGCAATCCCCCCGGTATAAATCTCAATTTCCTGGTTAAGGGCATCCTCTGTATAATCCGCTGTTCCGAGGTGGCTCAGGAATTTATTGAGTACCGACAGGTACTTCAAATCCTCCTGGGGAATGCTGTGAATATCAAAGATCAGCTTAATATAGACGATTCCGTTGGTTTCTCCCGGATGCCAAAGCAAGGGGACCCCTTCGTAGGTTTCCTCCTCTAGGACAATCTTCCGGGCCTCTGACTTGATTTCATCAATGCCCAGCTTGGGAATGGTGGCAAGGGCTTCTGGGGAATCCTCGGCATTCTGATGCTCTAAAAGATCCTGGGATGCCTTAACTAAACGTCCAAGCTCCTCTTCATTGAGGCTTGCCTTTAGCTCTGCCAACTCCCTGGCCATGGCTTGCTCATTGCGCTCAGAAAGCTCAGGGTCCGGGGTAATGGCTACCAATGCCTGATGCTCGTTCATCAGCAGATACCGGCTGATCATGCCTTCAAATCCCCGGTTTAAGCTGCTCTGGCGCAGGCGCTCCACCACCTCGGTATATTTAAGATGGGACAAGGGATCACAGCCATAGAGCCAGGTTTCCATCATCTCCAGGCCGTACATCAGACCCCTGGGGTAGGTTCCGAATTCCCCTTCCTTCAAGGTAAATTCGGCGCTATTAATCCCCGCCTCCACATCCCTGGGATTGAGTCCCTCCTTCACCAGGGCTTCCAGGGTTTCCCTCACTGTTTTTACAAAAAGATTCCCCTGGGATTTATCCGTGTTTTTTAAGACAATGGCAAAATAAGGCTGCTTCATGGAGCTGGCAAAGGAATAGTCCACTTCTTTGCAAATATCCAGCTGGAGCAGTGCCTTTTTAAGGGGTGCACCATTATGTCCCAGGAGGATATGTCCGAGGATGTCCATGGCTAAAAGATCGTCGAAGGCAGTGGCCGCATCCATGACGAACCCGATGGCCAGATAGTCCTTATCCGCCCCCTCTTCTTCTGCGGCAATGGGGTAAAGAGCCTCTGTCCGAACCATCTCTTTAAAAGGTGGCTGGGTTGGAATGTGGTTATCCACTACCTGTTTTTTGTATTTGGAAAGGTATTCCTCATCCAGATATTTCAGATGTTCTTCCACATCCCCATCCCCGTACAGATAGATGTAGGCATTGGAGGGATGGTAGAAGGTCTGGTGGAAGGCCTTAAAATCCTCGTAGCTTAAATGGGGGATACAATCCGGATGTCCCCCGGACTCCCCACTGTAAATGGTATCGGGATAAAGAGCCTTGAACAGCTCGTAGTGGAGAATTTCCTCAGGGCTGGAATAGACTCCTTTCATCTCATTATAAACCACCCCATTGTAGGTGATGGGGTCCTCTGGGTTTTCAATATGATAATGCCAGCCCTCCTGCATAAAAGTCCGGGGACTGTCATAAATAGCGGGGTTAAAGACCGCATCCAAATACACATCCATGAGATTCATGAAATCCTTCTCATTGGTGCTGGCAATGGGATAGACGGTTTTATCCGGATAAGTCATGGCATTGAGAAAGGTGTTCAGGGAGCCCTTGGCCAGCTCCACAAAGGGTTCCTTTACCGGGTACTTTTTTGAGCCGCACAAAACGGAATGCTCCATAATGTGCGCCACCCCGGTGCTGTCTCCCGATGGGGTTTTAAACCCAATTTGGAACACCTTATTATCGTCACTGTTGGATATATAAATCAGCACCGCCCCGGTTTGCACATGGGTAAAAATCCGGGCGGTTCCACCCACTTCCCTTATCTCTTCTTCACGGTCCAAACGGAACCCGTGGATTATTTCATTCTTTTTCAACGTATCCTCCAAATAGATTAATTTTCGTGATGCGAATCATCCAGGCTTTCTAAGTAAGCACGGATCCGGGCTTCATCTCCCAAATCCGTGGGATTATAAAAATGGGTGCCCAACAGATCGGTGGGCAGGTATTGCTGGGGCGTATAGTGCCCCGGGTAATCGTGGGGATATTTGTAGTTAATCCCCCGGCCCAGCTTTTCGCTTCCGGAGTAATGACTGTCCCGGAGATGCATGGGCACCTCACCATCCGATTGATGGCGGGCTGCCTGGGCTGCGGCATCCAAGCCGATATAGCTGGCATTGCTCTTTGGCGAGGCCGCTATATAGGTGGCCGCCTGGGCCAAATTGATTCTGGCCTCAGGCAGGCCGATCATTTCCACGGCCCGGGCTGCTGCCGTCGCCACAAGAAGAGCCATGGGATTGGCATTTCCCACATCCTCCGATGCAGAAATCACCAGACGCCGGGCAATAAACTTTGGATCTTCCCCGGCTCCCAGCATTTTTGCCAGCCAAAAAAGTGCGGCATCAGGGTCTGAGCCCCGAAGGCTTTTAATAAAGGCCGAAATGGTATCGTAATGATTATCGCCCTTCTTATCGTACTGTATTGCCCGGACCTGGATACACTCCTGGGCTGTCTCCAAATCGATGTGGATAGTCCCGGATTCATCCTTATCCGCAGTGAGAACCCCAAGTTCAAGGGCCCCCAAGGCCTTGCGCACATCGCCCCCAGAGGCATTGGTCAGATGCAGCAGTGCATCCTCCTCCACCGACACCTTCATGCGCCCGTAGCCGTATTCCACGTTGGTAATGGCCCGGCGAAGCAGGGAAATGATATCCTCGACCGACAGCTTTTTAAACTCAAACACCGTGGACCGGGACAGCAGGGGGGAATTGATTTCAAAATAGGGATTCTCTGTGGTGGCCCCAATTAGGGTGACCAGTCCCTGCTCCACACTGGGCAGCAGCGCGTCCTGCTGAGCCTTGTTAAAGCGATGGATTTCATCGATAAATAAAATGGTCTTTCGGCCATAGATCCCCAGATTATCCTTTGCCTTATCCAACACCTCGACGATTTCTTTCTTGCCCGAGGTAACCGCGTTCAATTCAAAAAAGGCTGCCTTGGTATGCTTGGCGATGATCTGGGCCAGGGTGGTTTTTCCTGTCCCCGGAGGGCCGTAGAACACCACGGAAGATAGCTTATCGGCCATAATTAATCGGTAAAGCAGTTTTCCCTTTCCGATGATTTGCTGCTGACCGACAAAATCATCCAGGGTCCGGGGACGCATTCGCACCGCCAGGGGAGCGTTGTCCTCAACGGTATTTTCAAAATTCATATCAAAAAAGGTTTTTTGCATGATTGATCCCATTCTTATCCATAAGAATGCTTGCTCCTTATGAGTTTACTTTTAAGATTATTATTATACCATATGCCCTTTATATTATAATGCGTTTAAGCCAAAAAATGAAAAAAGCTGTAACCCGAAGGCTACAGCTTGGTATTCTTAAGAGAATAAATTGATGAACAGTGGTGCGAATACCAGAGAAACGATGGTCATCAGCTTGATTAAAATGTTGATAGACGGTCCGGAAGTATCCTTGAAGGGGTCACCAACGGTATCCCCAACAACAGCAGCCTTATGGGCATCAGAGCCCTTACCACCATGCACACCAGATTCGATGTACTTTTTAGCGTTATCCCAGGCACCACCGGAGTTGGCCATCATAACGGCTAAAACGACACCAGTAACCAGGGAGCCAGCCAATAAGCCACCTAAAGCTTCAGGTCCTAAGAGAATCCCAACGGCTAAAGGAGCTACAATCGCCATAACCCCAGGCATGATCATCTTTTTCAGGGCAGCACCGGTGGAAATATCCACACAGCTCTTGTAGTCAGGCTTTGCCGTTCCTTCCATAATCCCAGGAATGGCTTTGAACTGGCGACGAACTTCTTCAATCATATCGTTGGCAGCATCGCCCACAGCTTCCATGGTCATTGCAGAGAACAGGAAGGGCAGCATCCCACCGATGAGTAAGCCAATGATAACCATTGGATCCAAAAGGCTGATGTTACTCAGGCTGACAGCCTGTGCATAGGAGGCAAAGAGTGCCAATGCCGTTAATGCAGCAGAACCGATGGCAAAACCTTTACCAATGGCAGCAGTGGTATTCCCCACGGCATCCAACTGGTCAGTAATTTCACGAACGCTTTCTGGCAATTCAGACATTTCAGCAATCCCACCAGCGTTATCAGCAATGGGGCCATAAGCGTCAACCGCAATGGTCATCCCACAAGTAGAGAGCATCCCAACAGCTGCCATAGCAATCCCAAAGAGACCACCATCAGCCATGAACATATTCCCTGCCCAGTAGGCCAGGAAAATTGCTAAAGCAATACACAGTACCGGGAAGGCAGTGGAGCGCATCCCAACGGCTAAACCAGAAATAATAGTCGTTGCAGAGCCCGTTTCAGATTGCTGGGCAATATGCTGAACTGGCTTGTATTTTTCAGATGTGTAATATTCGGTCAGCTGGCCGATGGCTAAACCAACCACTAAACCAGCCACGATGGTTACAAATGGATAAATGCTGCCTAACATATAGGTTGAAAGGAAGTAAGCAGCGATGATGAGGATAATCCCAGACACATAAGTCCCCATGTTGAGGGCTTTCTGAGGGTTTCCACCTTCTTTACCGCGAACGAAGAAGGTCCCAATAATAGAAGCAACAATCCCGATGGCAGCAATGAACATTGGGAAGAGCACCCCGTCGGTGCCACCCAGGAGTACAACGCCCAGGGTCATGGCAGAGATGATGGAGCCCACGTAGGATTCAAAGAGGTCAGCGCCCATACCCGCGACATCCCCAACGTTGTCCCCAACGTTATCAGCGATAACAGCAGGGTTACGGGGGTCATCCTCCGGAATACCGGCTTCAACCTTACCCACCAGGTCAGCCCCGACATCAGCTGCTTTGGTGTAGATCCCACCACCCACACGACCAAAAAGCGCGATGGAGGAAGCCCCTAAACCGAAACCAGTGATAATGGCAGTACTCTGGAAAATCATATACACGACACTCAGGCCGAAAAGGCCAAGGCCGACGACACACATCCCCATAACGGCACCACCGGAAAAAGCGGTTGCCAGGGCTTTGTTCATGCCATCCTTCTGAGCAGCATTGGCAGTTCTGACATTGGCACGGGTTGCAACCTGCATTCCAAAGAAACCAGCCAGAACAGAGAAAATCGCACCAACTAAAAAGGCGACGGCAGTCTGCCAGCCTAAGCCTGGTGTGACACATAAAACGACAAATAAAACAGCGACGAATACAACGAGCATCTTATATTCGCGGGTCAGGAAGGCCATTGCTCCTTCGTGGATGAAGGAAGCAATTTCTTTCATGCGTTCGGTTCCAACTTCAACTTTGTTGACCCGATTGGCATAAAAAAGCGCTACCAATAAAGCTACAACTCCCACAACAGGAGCTATCCATAAATTCATCTGATTTTTTTCCCCCTTTACGGAATAAAAATTTCTCGATTAAGCAAAAAGTGAGTAAATGAAAGCGGATATCATAAATACAATTGCTGAACCAATGGTCACCTTTTCCAAAATGGCGTAGATGCCCTTTGCTTTCTTCCTGCCGAATAATGTTTCCGCACCACCTTCGATGGTACCCATCCCTGCTGATTTAGCCGGTGACAGTACAATACTAATGATCAGTGCAAAACTTGATATAATTAGCAGAACGATTAAAAATGTTTTCATTATCTCACCTCCGTTTTAACCGTGATTGTTATTTTATCACAGGAACATTGGCTTTTCAATATAAAAATGCACTGAAAATGTAATTTTTCAGTGCATTTTTGATGTGTAATCGAGTTTCATCCACAGTCTTAGATCTACTTCTCAATCAACGTTTTTCCGGTCATTTCCGCGGGAACAGGCATGTCCAGCAGGTCTAAAATTGTCGGAGCAATGTCTGCTAAACGCCCCCCATCCCGTAAGGTAACATCCCCCAGGCCAGCAATGACACATTCAACGGGATTAGTTGTGTGGGCCGTCCAAGGCTCCTTCGTTTCATAATCCACCATTTTTTCTGCATTGCCATGGTCGGCTGTCAAAATCACATTGCCCCCCTTTGCCAAAACAGCATCGATTACCTTAGCGGCACAGGTATCCACAGCTTCCACTGCTTTTTCCGCCGCGGGAATCACACCAGTATGTCCCACCATATCGCAATTTGCAAAATTGAGGATAATGGCTTTAAAGGCATCGGAATCAATGGCTTCCAGCACCTTATCCGTTACTTCGTAGGCACTCATTTCCGGCTGAAGATCATAAGTAGCCACCTTGGGGGATGGCACCAGTGTCCGTTCTTCCCCTTCATACTGCTTTTCGACACCGCCGTTAAAGAAATAGGTCACATGGGCATATTTTTCCGTTTCCGCAATACGCAGCTGGGGTACCCCATTCTTGCTCAGATATTCACCCAGGGTATTATCAATGGTTTGGGGCTTGAAGGCTATTTCAACCCCTTCAAAACTGGCATCATACTGGGTCATGCTGATCATAAATACTGGGAAGAAGCCCTTTCCTCGTTCAAAGCCATCAAAATCGGCATCGATGAAGGTTCGGGTCAGCTCCCTGGCGCGGTCTGGGCGGAAATTAAAAAAGATCAGGGTATCATTAGCTTTGATCGTTTTATCTTTTTCCGGAGCAATAACACAGGGCAGGACGAATTCGTCGGTCACGCCGTCGGCATAGGATTTCTCCATACAGACCGCAGAGGTACTGGCGGTATCCCCTTCTCCAAGGACCAGGGCATCGTAGGCCTTCTGAACCCGTTCCCAGCGATTATCGCGATCCATAGCATAGTAACGGCCATCAATGGTAGCAATCTCACCAACACCAAGCTCTGCCATTTTGGCTTCCAGAGCGGCAATGAAGGCCGCACCACTCATAGGTGCCGTATCCCGACCATCCATGAAGCAATGAACATAGACCTTTGTGAGGCCCTCTTTCTTTGCCAGCTCCAGCAGTGCAAAGAGGTGATTCAGATGGCTATGGACACCACCATCGGATACCAGCCCCATGAGATGAAGCGCAGAATCGTGTTCCTTACAATTCTTAATTCCAGCTAAAAAAGCTTCATTTTCAAAAAAATCCCCATCCTCAATGGATTTGGTAATGCGGGTAAGTTCCTGATACACAATCCGGCCAGCCCCCAGATTCAGATGCCCAACCTCGGAATTTCCCATTTGCCCATCAGGTAACCCAACCTCCATACCGGAAGCACCGATAAAGGTGTGGGGATTGTTGTCATAAAACGCATCCAAATGAGGGGTTGGTGCTTCCAGCACCGCATTCCCTTCAGTATTTTGAGTATAGCCGAAACCATCTAAAATAATGAGCGTTGTTAAATTTCCTCTCATAATACTCCTTTTCTTAATTCTTTAATGATTGCCATCATCGACAATCGGTACCGTTCTAATGAAAAGAGTGCAGAGCCA
Organism: Eubacterium aggregans; assembly: GCF_900107815.1. Lineage (GTDB taxonomy): Bacteria > Bacillota > Clostridia > Eubacteriales > Eubacteriaceae > Eubacterium_O > Eubacterium_O aggregans. The sequence goes on along the minus strand of NZ_FNRK01000024.1, from coordinate 21,556 downwards.
ATCCCCCGCACTCTTTTTTTCAATTATACGCTAATCGTTCCATCAATTCAATTACTTTGAATTGATTTTAAATTAATATTTGACAATTTTGGAGAAGTCTGCGGTTAAGCTTGCACCGCCGACTAATGCACCATCAATATTGGGCATGGCCATGAGTTCTGCAGCGTTGGCAGGCTTCACGCTCCCACCGTACTGAACACGAACCGATTCTGCAGCGTCTTCACCATACATTTTCGCAATGGTCTTTCGGACCCAGCCACAAGCTTCGTCCGCTTCTTCTTTGCTGGCGGTTTTGCCAGTGCCAATGGCCCAAATGGGTTCGTAAGCGACAACCACCTTGGTGATATCGTCAATATCGACAAGACCCTTTTCAATCTGACCCACGACCTTGGCTTCAGCCTGTCCGCCTTCCCGTTCATCCAGGGTTTCACCACAGCAAACGATGGGAACAAGACCCAGTTCCAAAGCCTTGATGGCCTTTTTATTCACAGCTTCATCCGTTTCGTTGTAGTATTCACGGCGTTCGGAATGGCCGATAACTACATACTTCACCCCGATGGCAGTCAGCATTTCACCGGCGATTTCACCGGTGTAGGCACCATTTTCAGCATAGTGCATATTCTGGGCGCCGATGCCGATATTCGTTCCCTCGGTCAGTGCAACCGCTTCCGGCAGATCTACATAAGGCGGGCAAAAAACGACTTCTGCCTCTGCACCAGCCACCAAAGGCTTTAATTCTTCGATTAACGCCTTGGCACCTGTTATATCCTTGTTCATCTTCCAGTTACCTGCAATAATTGGTCTTCTTGACATTTTTTTCTCTCCTATATATAAAAACTGATTATTTATCTTCCAGAACGGCAATTCCAGGGAGAACCTTACCTTCCATGAATTCCAGGGAGGCACCACCACCGGTGGAAATATGGCTCATACCCGCTTCAAAGCCGAGCTGCTTCACTGCGGCTGCAGAGTCTCCGCCGCCAATGATGGTAATGGCATTGGAATCGGCCATGGCCTGAGCCACTGCAATGGTTCCCTTGGCAAATGCCGGGAATTCAAATACACCCATTGGGCCGTTCCAAATGACGGTAGCGGCATCAACAATGGCATCGGCAAAGATTTTCTGGGTTTCCACCCCGATATCCAGGCCCATCTGATCTGCGGGGATGGCATCGGCTTTAACATTGGTGGCAGGCGCATCAGCTGCAAATTTCGGTGCAACCACAACATCCACTGGCAACAGGAGCTTCACGCCACGGCCTTCGGCCTTTCGGATCAGCTCTTTAGCTAATTCCACCTTGTCTTCTTCTAATAAGGAGGTTCCAATTTCATACCCCTGTGCCTTTAAGAAGGTAAAGGCCATCCCACCACCAATGATGAGGGTATCCACCTTTTCCAGAAGATTATTGATCACGCCAATTTTATCGGATACCTTGGACCCTCCGAGGATAGCCACAAAGGGACGCTTGGGATCTTCTAAAGCCCCACCGATAAAGTCTAATTCCTTCTGAATGAGGAAGCCCGATACTGCCGGAAGATAATCGGCAACTCCAGCTGTGGATGCATGGGCACGGTGACAGGAACCAAAAGCATCATCCACAAAGACATCGGCCAGGCTGGCCAGTTCCTTTGCAAAGGCGGCATCGTTTTTCTTTTCCTCTGGTCTGAAGCGGGTGTTCTGGAGCAGTAAAATTTGACCGGGCTGCAGCTTTGCCGCGGCTTCCTTGGTCACTTCACCAACGACTTCTCCGTCATCACTAAAAATAACCTGCTTACCCAGCACTTCTGATAAACGCTTTGCTACTGGCTCCAGGGAAAACTTAGGATCGGGCTCATTTTTAGGGCGTCCCAAATGGGACATGAGGATCAGAGATGCCCCTTGATCTAAAATATATTTGATGGTGGGCAATGCTGCCTGGATTCTGGTATCATCGGTGATTTCCATGGCCTCGTTGAAGGGCACATTGAAATCAGCACGCATCAGAACTTTTTTACCCTTTAAGTCGATATCTTTTACTGTTTTCTTCATATTTAAGTAACCTCTTTCTTATTTCTGGGGCTTTTAAAGTAATAAAGGGGCTCCAAAGGAGCCCCCGGTTAAATCCGCCGGTGGGCAGATTTGGTGCTATTAATCTGTCTAAATTATGCTAATTCAGCAAAGTATTTAATGGTACGCACCATCTGACTGGTGTAGGAGTTTTCATTATCGTACCAGGAAACAGCCTTGACTAAAGTGGTGCCATCGCCCATGTCCATGGTGGTTGTCTGTGTTCCATCGAATAAAGAACCGAAGGTAATGCCGACGATATCTGAGGATACCAGTTCATCTTCAGTGTATCCGAAGGAAGCGTCAGAAGCAGCCTTCATTGCAGCGTTGACCGCATCAGCCGTTACAGTGCCTTCAACGACAGCAACTAACTGGGTTAAGGAACCAGTGGGAACGGGCACACGCTGTGCACAGCCGTCTAACACGCCGTTTAATTCCGGAATAACCAGACCAATGGCCTTAGCGGCACCAGTGGTGTTGGGGACAATGTTAACAGCCGCTGCACGGGCTCTTCTTAAATCACCCTTTGGATGAGGGCCATCAAGGGTCATCTGATCACCGGTGTATGCATGGATGGTGGTCATGTAGCCTTTTTTAATCTTTGCTAATTTATTCAGTGCATTAGCCATCGGTGCTAAGCAGTTGGTGGTGCAGGATGCAGCTGAGATGACGGTGTCATCAGCAGTTAGGACATCTTCATTAACACCGAAAACAACAGTGGGCAGATCGTTGCCGGCAGGTGCGGAAATGACGACCTTCTTGGCACCAGCTTCCAGGTGAGCGGATGCTTTTTCTTTTGATGCAAAGAAACCGGTACATTCCAGAACGACATCAACATCTAATTCACCCCAAGGTAAATCAGCGGGATTCTTCTGAGCGTAGATTTTGATTTCCTTACCATCGACAACGATGGAATCTTCTTTCGCTTCAACAGTGCTTGCTAAAGCGTAGGTTCCTTGTGCAGAGTCATATTTCAGCAGGTGTGCTAACATTCTAGGGCTGGTTAAATCATTGATTGCAACGACATCATATCCTTCAGCACCAAACATTTGTCTAAATGCTAAACGACCAATTCTACCAAAACCATTAATTGCAACTTTTACAGACATTTTATCTGCCTCCTTAAAAATAGAATACTTTGAAAACACAATTCATAAAATGCTTCATTTATAATTTTCGGATGATTTCCTTTGCGGCACTTTCATCCGTCATTAACACCATGTTCGGCTTAACTCGGCTGACGCCGATAATGGCATCTGCCTTGGACACGCCACCCGCCACTGCAATGGCGTGGGGGATACGTTTATAGTTTTCGATACTGATTCCAATGGAGCTGGATGGCGAAATAACCTTGCCATTGACATCGAAATAATGCCCAAAGGCCTCTCCCACAGCACCCATATCCAGTATTCGTTGTTTTTCTTTTAATTTCAGGTTTCGCCAATCGGCTAATACGTCCGCCCGACCAATCCCAAAGACAAAAACATCAATCTCGTTCATCTTATCAAACACACGCTTGATTTCCGGATAGTCCTTTAGTGCGTCCAGCAGCCGATTATCAATATTATCCGGCAGATGGAGGAGCTCGTAGTTGGCATGGAGCTTAAGCCCCATTTCGGCGACGACATTATTGGCTTGGGTAGAGTGGCTCTTTCCAATACCGCCCCGGGCTGGAATAACATAGACATCCGGATAAATGGATTCCTTCATCTGCTCAGCCACCACGGCCGCACTGGCTCCGCCAGTAAGTGCCAAGGTATCTCTGTACTTCAGAATAGACAGAATGTATTGGGCGGCTGAACGTCCCATAAATTTAAGGACCTGATAATTCATATCCATATCTCCAGGAGATACGACAACTTTTTTAAGATGAAGTTTTTTTTCCAGCTCATGCTCCAGCTGCTCCAAACCATTATACGTGTATAACATTCGTTTTAGCTGAAGAATAATCTTTTTCCCAAGATCCGTAAGGACGACGCCTTGACGCTCTACATTTAAGAGCTTCTGGTTTTGGAGAAACTCTATTTCGTTGCGTACCTGACGCTCGCTCATATCGAGAACAAAAGCTAAATTCCGCCGACCGATGGGTTCCTCACTCTTGATGGTTGACAGGATGTTGTACCGCATCTCGATTAATGCACCGATTTCAGGCACGACCAATCGCTGCAAATCCACGAGATCTTTACTAATTTTTAAATTTTCTTCCACTGATCATCCACTTCCCATCCTCAGGTGAAAGGCCTGTTCAATTTTGTTCCCACCGGGACAATGCCATTATATCTCATTCATTTGTATAATACAAGACCTGCCCACAAAAAACAATACGAATTATTTTTATCTTAACTTCGCCTTTACGCCTTGATTTTAAGGGGTTTTTAGGTCATTAATTCGTTCTGCCCCAAAATAAAACAACAAAATTTTACCCTTAATTTTTCTGCATTTTTGTTTTTTTCGTCCCGCCATGTACAAAAACGATCCAATTTATTCCTGGCTCTAATCCGTCCCACAGGAATCGCCTGAAAAACACATTATGGACCATCCTTAAGATAAAAATCCCCGGACAACCTTGACACAGCTACCAAGGGCTTGTAAAGTTATTTGTCACGTTGTATAAGTGTGGGTAGAAAAAAGCGGACTGCCTTTGGCGGTACTGCCTCTGGTTTATATATAAAGCTACCCAACCGTATCAGGAGAGAGGGTCGCTTTTTTAGTGCCTTAATTATCATCTTTATGAAACAATAGAAGCAATACCATGAGGCCACCGAAGGTCAGCACAAGCATTAAACCTTTGTATCCTGTCATCGTATCACCCCCATCTTAACCCGATTGAGGCAGAAAAGCCCGCCATCCTTCAAATCACTCGCAGAGGTATTATATCCGGTGGCAGACAAAAAGAAAAGCCCCTACGACCGCATGGTCAGGGGCTTTCATTCATTTTTAGCATGGTGCCGAAGGTGGGACTCGAACCCACACGGTATTGCTACCAACGGATTTTGAGTCCGTCACGTCTGCCAATTCCATCACTTCGGCGAAATACGTATGCTTTACGCTACGAACATAATAATAGCATACGTGATTTCGGATTTCAATCCCTAAATCTTATTTTTTTACGGTTGCCATTCATGATGCTACACATTAATGCCCATGGATTTACGCATACGGCGTACCTCTGACACCGATAATTGACCAGGTGCTGTGGAGTCCACCACGGTGGCAAAGCTAAGAGATCCTCCGGTATAGTCTGGGAGTATCCGGGTTATTCCCCCCACCATCCCCATTAATATACTGATGATGGGTACATCGTGGAAGGTTCCTGCCCGAATAATAGCTGCTATCGCCTGTCGGACATCCTTTTGAGTTTTTGGCATCATGGCCAGCTTCAGAATGTCAGCCCCATCCTGTATCATATCGCTGAAAATCGCTTCAATGGCTTCCTCTGATACACATTCGTCAAAGTGATGCTGGGATAAAATCAGGCCACATTCTTTCTCAACCAGGGCTTTTTTCACCCCTGCCTTAAAGGCCGCAGAGCTATCCAGCTCAACATCAATATAATCTGCTCCATCACAGGCAATACATCCTAAAATATAGGTCAGCCGATGGGCTTCCTCAACCTGGGCGATACCCCCTTCTAAGGGGCTGCGGTAGGTATAAATCAACCCCACCCCTCCCCGTATCTCTTTTATTTTTGACAATAATTCCTGTTCTTCATTGAGAGCAATCGGTTCAAAATAATCCCGACGCCATTCAATAAAGTCGGGTTCAGCGGCGCTAGCCGCCTGGACTTGCGCCATCAGCTCTCCAGCATTCCTCGGTGTAATGGGAACGCAGAGTGCAAAGGTATCTTTTTTAATCACCTTCATCATTTCACCGTAATAAGCTCATAACTTTGACTTCCCAGACCAATTTTCTCCCCATGGGACAGGCATACTCGCCAATCAGTATCTGGATGGGTGGCACAGAATCGATCACCGGTGGCATCATGTCCGTGGTTATGCCCCTTTAGCTGGTCATCTAAATAGCTCCCAGAGATGACCGGTGCCGCATTACAGGCATCAGCACAGGCCTGGTCCAGAGCCACGGGGTCTGTGGATGCAAAGATTCCCACATCCTGAATAATTGGTAAATCATTTTCGGCATGGCAATCACAGAAGGGAGAAACATCCATGACGAAGCTGATGTGGAATTGGGGGCGATCCTTCACGACGGCCAGGGTGTACTCTGCCATTTTTCTGTTGAGGATGTCAAAACTTTCATCATAAGGCGACACAATGGCATCGAAGGCACAGACCCCCATGCATCGCCCACAGCCCACACAGACATCGTGGTTGATGGCGGCACTCCCATTGTCATAGCGGATGGCTCCAAAGGCGCAAATTTTACCGCAGACCTTGCAATCCCGGCAACGTTTAGACAGTACCGACGGCTTTCCGGCCGCGTGCATTTCCATTTTACCCCGTCGGGAGCCTGAGCCCATTCCGATATTTTTAATGGTGCCGCCAAAGCCCGTGTTCTCGTGGCCCTTGAAATGGGTCATGGAGATCAGGATATCTGCATCCATGATGGCCCGGCCAATTTTGGCTTTGTTGACGTATTCCCCATCCACGGGGACCTCCACATCATCCGTTCCTTTTAGTCCATCGGCAATGATCATCTGGCAATGGGTGGCAAAGGGATTATAGCCATTTTCATAGGCCGCATCCAAATGCTCCAAGGCATCCTTCCGACGGCCGACATAGAGGGTGTTGCAGTCTGTCAAAAATGGCTTTCCCCCTGCTTCCCGAACCATATCCACAATCACCCGGGAGAAATTTGGGCGAAGATAAGCCACGTTCCCCGGTTCCCCAAAATGAATTTTAATGGCCGTAAAGCGGTTTTCAAAATCCATTTCCATCAATCCCGCTTTTTTAACCAGCTTTTCCAGCTTTTGCAGCAGGGTTGTCCCGCCATGGGTACGCAAATCTGTAAAATATACCTTACTCTTACTCATTCTGGTCTCCTCGATTCATCAATTAATATTTTAATTGTAGCGAAAAATTGTTGATTTGACCAGTATTTCTGTCAATTTCTGCTATTCCTGTATAATAGCGCTGGTATCGGCCGTAACGACACTCCAGAATAAGGCCACGTTGGGTTTCGGAATTTTGTTGGACTAGGATGCGGTAGGTTGATCCTTCCTCACCGGATTGTAGTCCATCCGTTCCATGGTAATTGGGGTCCGTCGCTAAAGCCCATCGGCATTCCTCTGCCGCACTTTTTCCGAGAAAAATACAGTACTGATATTCCTGATAGGCGATGCCGTCCTTTAAATCCAACTGCATTCTGGTCAATAAAATAACACCAGTTCCCATCACCAAGGCAAGGATTACCAGCACCAACACCAGAACATATCCAGCCTCATTCTTTTCGAAGGATGGCCTTTTCTCCCCCAGGATACGTAAAGGCCGCATCATAATCCTGCTCCTTTCCACCCTGTTTCAAAACCAAATGCATTGCAATGATTCCATCAAATTCTCCCGTCTCATCTGTTTGTGCTTTCAACGTAAAATCGACCACATCCCGGGCTAGCTGGCTATATTGACCTGGACCGATATCGACCAGATTATTTCGGTGGACCTTGCAGCGGTAGAGTGTCCCACTGGTGGAGTCGTGCCGATAATAATCCATATACAGGGTAGGATTCTCCAAATCCATCAGGTAAACCTGTCCCCCCTTTGTATAAAGGACATCCGATCGCTCAATTTGTTTTTGAACAACCAGATGAATTCGGCGAAAGGTAGCCTCCTCCTCTGCATCGTATCGTAGTCCCGAGGAAATCTGATTAAAAAATGCCAGGGTAGACAGCACAAGGAACATCACCATTGCAATGACGGCCAGGCTGACCATTAGCTCCACCAGGGTAAATCCGGAGCTGTCTTTCCGCCGTCTAATCGATGAATATTTTCCCACGATAACAGTGCTCCCCTCCCTCATGGGGGTAGATAAATACGACGGTGACAAGTCCGCGATCGACCCCTTCTACCCGATAGATCCAGGGTGGATATCGGCCAACCACCGTTCCAATGGTGGTAATAATGACCGCTTCATCGCCAGTGCCTAGCTCCTGGAGGGCCTTGGCTGACTCATCCCGAATGGTGTTGAGCTGAATTCCCTCCTGGATCACGGTTTGGCCTGCCCGTCGTCCGGCCAGCAGTACCCCCGTGAACGCTAATAGTACCGTTATGACACAGCATAAAATCCCTAAGGCGACCACTGCCTCTACTAAAGTACTCCCCTTCCTACCTTGGCTTTTCATCAGACAAATATATCCTTCCGCCACCAGGCTGCACCACCAGATAACGGCTTTGTCCTCCATTTCCCTTGAGCCAATAGGAATTGGAGATACTGTTGGTACCATCGGGAGTAAAGACAATTTTAACCGCATCGGCTACTTTTATAGTCAGATGTTTAAAGACCTTTGATCGCTGCATAAACATCCCATTTTCATAGGTGCCTAAATATACTTTATTCGCATATAGCGTAACCGCCGCCCCTTTTCCATCTCCAGACATCATCCCCATCTCTTTAGTGGCTAATATTTCTTTGAGTAACAACTCACACTCCGCCTCAAACTGCTGATCTTCAAGATGCTTCCATGCCCCCATGCCTACCCCCACCGTCCCGATCGTTAAAAGGGATAGGATGGATAGGGTGACGATGACTTCTGAGAGGGTATAGCCAAAGCAGTTGTTATACCTCATTTGCATCAGGTCGGAGTTGGTGCTACAACAACTTTGACGCTTACTTTCCCCGTTGTGCTATTATATTCAAAAACATTATTGTTCTTCGACGTAATAGAGGACACATTTAAGTACCCAACCCCTGATAACACTGTCACCACTTCATCAAAAGCCTCTTTTGTCCCACTTGTAGCTGCGACACTTGGCATCATCCCCGTATCCGCCACATACACCTGTACCGCACTTTCCACCATGGCGGCATTGGTTTCATCCGTTTTCTGCTGAGCAGCGCCTAGGGCCTTGCTGTAAACCGGTACCGCAATCCCGGCCAACAGCCCAATAATGGCCAGTACAACCACCAATTCGGCCAGGGTGAATCCACCCTTTTCCCTTAAAACACCTTGAACACTTTTCATTATATTCCCTCCTACCTGTTGATTTATGAACACACCACTTGTTTACATGAACTCCAAGTAGCCTTCATACACCTGATAAATCGGAGCCATGAGTGAAACCGCAAAAAACATCACCATTAGCCCGACGCATAAAATAAGGGCGGGCTCTAACGCCGTGGATAAATTCTTCATCCAGCGTTTGGACTCCTGTGTATAATAATCTGCCGCCCGATAAAGGGATTCCTCCAGAGTACCCGCGCGTTCCCCCACTGCCACCATTTGACAGAGAGCTCCCCTAAACAGTGAGGATTCATCAAAACATTGCCCCAGGGAATACCCCCGTCGAACCTTTTCCTTAACCCCTTGGATCTCTGCTTTAAAAAGACGATTGGTCAGGACCTCTCCCACTGTATCCAGGCTGCTTAACATATCCACCCCATTACCTAAGAGAATCCCAAGGGACTCTGCCAACCGAAGACCCTGCATATAATAGATCAGCCGCCCGATAACAGGAAGCTTAAGCACCCATCGATCCCACCAAAACCCAAAACCTTCGTGGTGACGAGCGGCAAGGATGCCACCCACTAAAGCGCCCATTAATAAGATTAAAACAGGCCATCCCCCGGAGACAAATTCACTCATCCCCAGAAGCATTCGGGTTGGTGTCGGGACCTCCCCATCCAGTGAGACAATCGTCCCGATAATCGCCGGGAAAACAGTAGTCAGCAGAAAAACCCCCACCGCCACTGCTACAACAATGACAATAATAGGATAAATCAACGCCTGAATTAATCGGCTTTTGAGGTCCGCCTGGTTATCATAATAATCGGTCAGCCCCTGTAAAACACGATCTAAACCACCGCCACGCTCTGCTGCCTTTAGCATATTTGTAACTAGTGGCGGAAAGCTTTTGGGGCTAAAGGCCACACTGGCGGACAAACTATTTCCCTGGCGTATTCTATCTGCTACCTGCCTTGCATCTTCTCCTAATTGGCGGCCCCTCCGTTCTGCTGCCAGTATGTTAAAGGCATCCACCGGTACAATCCCGGCTCCTAAAAGCATTTGTAGCTGCTGACAAAAAAGCCCAAGGGCACGAGAAGAGGTGTGGGACCAAAAGACCTTCGCATACCCTTCATCCGGCAATGCAACGCACCCCCTCTTCCAGGGAGGTGACTCCTTGAATAATCAATGATCGGGCCGCCTTTCGAAGGATGCCTTGTCCCCCAGGTACACCTCCTTGACAGTCTTCTCCAATCTTCCAAAAACTCGGATCAATTACCAGCAATTCAAAAATCCCAATGCGTCCCAAATAGCCTGACCCTCCACAGCACGCACACCCCTTTGCCCGATACAAAGACAAGGGTCCTTTCCCCTTGAGGTAGTGGCACTCCTTTTCTGATGCCAAATAGGCCTCCTTACAGTGAGGACACAGCCGTCTTAAAAGGCGCTGGGACACCGCTCCCCGAAGCACTGCCCGAATTAAATACTCTGGAACCCCCATATCAAGTAACCGTTCCCGGGAGGACCAAGCATCCATGGTATGGAGTGTCGCCAGCACCAAATGCCCCGTTAAGGCTGCCCGCACCGCAGTCATGGCTACAGCATCATCCCGAATCTCCCCAACACAAATAATATCCGGGTCCTGACGCAGTACCGACTTAAGGACTTCGTGAATTGTCAAGCCGATTTCCGGATTAACCGGGATTTGAGTAACCCCCGGGATATTCATCTCCACAGGATCTTCAATAGATAACATATGAACGCCCGAATCATTAAGCTGTGACATTACCGCGTATAAGGTGGTTGTCTTCCCACTCCCCGTCATCCCATTGAAGAGAATGAGGCCAGACTGATGAGTCAGCATCCGCTGTAACCTCTGCTGATCCTCCCCCAGCATTCCAATCCCCGAAAGTGTATTCAGACCGTCCATACACCCCAAAAGGCGCAAAACAAGGTTTTCACCATATTCTGTTGGCATCGTAGAGACGCGAATATCAATCCGCTTCTCCCCAAAGCAGTGCTGAAATGCACCGTCCTGGGGTAAACGAGACTCCGTAATATTCAACTTTGAAAGGATCTTTATACGCGTAATCAATCTATCAAAAAATTGATACGGCTCTTCTTCTACTACACATAATTTTCCATCGATACGGTATCGAATCCGCATCCGATCAACAGAAAAGGGCTCCAGATGGATGTCTGAAGCCCTTCGATACACGGCATTTTCTATAATGGCATCCACACGCTTGATATAATAATCATCTGCATCCTTTGGATTTTTAGTCAGATTGGACTGCCATATTTTCTTTTCCATTTCATTCCCCTTTAAATACTCCTGTAACTTAAGGAAAGTGTAAAACAATTTTCTCTTTTAGTCAAGCGTTTTCATTGAATGACACCTAATCGTTGTTATCCCTCACATTTCAATTAAAATGCTTCTGAACAATAAAAAAGCACAGAGTCCTACCTTCTGCGCTTCGTGTGATAATTTTTCTATTTTATCTAATCATCTTTTTTCTCTCTAATAAATTCGTTTTTTATTGAGAGTCTCTTGCATAAAAAAACTGAGCTTCAATTCAATTGAAACCCAGTGTTTAAGGCGATGGCGGAGAAGGTGGGATTTGAACCCACGCACCGCGTTAACGGCCTATACCCTTAGCAGGGGCACCTCTTATAGCCACTTGAGTACTTCTCCATCAATACAATCCCCATTCTTGCTATTTCGAATGGTTCATCTTGTTTCTTTATTATAACAGATTCCATAATATCGGTCAAAGGAAATCTGGCCGAGAGGGTGGGATTGTGCTTACCTTCGGTAATCACCCCGTTTCGGCTGATACGCCTCACGGATTCGCCTAAAAACAATTCACAATTGTTTTCTTCACGGCTCAGACCCACACTGGGGTCGAATCCAATTAATCTGGACCTCACAACTCAGCATTTGTCCTATTAGAAATCTCATACAAATTCTGGCCGAGAGGGTGGGATTCGAACCCACGTGGGCTTGCACCCTAACGGTTTTCAAGACCGCCCCGTTATGACCGCTTCGGTACCTCTCGATGTGACGCGATATTTATTATAACAGGGGCTTTCGCCCCTGTCAATAGCTTTTTCACATCAATCATTTTTTAGTTGATTTAGCAAACTTTAACAATCCATCCAAAGGTATCGTCCTCGGTGCCACGTTGAATCCCACAGAGGGTATCGTAGATTTTTTGAGCCGATTCTCCAATTTCGTCATTGTTGAAAATCATATCTTCACCCTCATAGTTTAATCTGCCAATGGGTGATACTACGGCCGCAGTTCCCATGCCGAAAACTTCCTCTACCTTACCCTGATGGTACAATTCGACAAACTCTTTAATGGAAATGATCCGTTCCTCAACAGTTTCTCCCCAGCTTTTAAGAAGCTCAATGATGCTTTTGCGGGTAATCCCTGGAAGAATAGTGCCCGTCAGTTTTGGAGTCACAAATTTTCCATCAATTTTAAACATCACATTACACGATCCCACCTCTTCAATATTCTGGCGGGTCGCGCCGTCCAGCCACAGTGTTTCTTCGTAGCCTGCTTCATGGGCTTTAGCACTGGCAGCTAGGCTGCCAGCGTAATTCCCCCCGCATTTAGCTTCTCCCGTACCACCAACCACGGTTCTGGCATAAACCTTTTCAATATGCATCATCGCCGGCTTCAGGCCCGTTTCGTAGTAAGCTCCCACAGGACATAGGATGATAAAGAATTTATAAGTCTGACTTACACGTACCCCAATATAGGGATCTGTAGCAAAGACAAAGGGGCGAATATACAAGGACGTCCCAGGTGCCGTCGGGATCCAATCCTGTTCCAGCGCAACGAGCTGCTTCAGGGCATCCAACACAAAGGCCTCATCAATCTGAGGGATACACATCCGTTCGTTTGACCGATTCATCCGCGCCAGATTTTCTGTCGGGCGAAATAATTGAATGCTGCCATCCTCTGTTTTATAGGCCTTTAGCCCCTCAAAGACTTCCTGAGCATAGTGAAACACACTACAGGCCGGTTCAAGGGCGATAGGGCCATAGGGAAGGATTTGAGCGTCGTGCCACCCCAGGCCTTCGGTATACTCCATTGTAAACATATGATCCGTAAAGCATGTTCCAAAGGGAAGGTTCCCTTCATCGGGCTTTTTTTTCGGATTCTCTGTTTTGATAACCTTTATTTCCATTGTTCTCCACTCCAATCTTAATATCTTCTTATAAGTATAACAATTATTGTATACAATACACAAGAGGTAATCTAAAATTTTCTATTCCTTATCCATGATAATAATTAAACAGTGTGCCACACAATGCCACAAAAGATACACAGGACACCATCCCCATCAGACCTTCTTGTACTGGCACCTGACAATGCTTTCGTAAAAACATCGATTTCTCATTAATCCATTCCTGAAACCAAATGTATCCCCAAGTAATCAGATAGAGCAGTGGAATCAGCAGAGTAATAATATAACGCCCTTGGGGCTGATAATCACTGGTGTAAGAGTAGTATATTCCAATGGATACAGGGATCAGGATTGCCAGAAATAATGCTATCCCCCAGATCCAATCATAACTCACCATTACCTTGCGCTTGGTGAACCACCAACAAAAAAAAGCACAAATCAATCCGCCCAGGACCATCCCCCCCATGAGTAGATAGGACACTATCGACATCGCAATGCTCGCGTTTCCGAAAACACCAATAATACTGATAACACTATTAAACAGCCACCCCCTTGATAGATGACCACCAAGCGTAATGGGACCAATCAACATCTGTAATAAGGAATACCCCTGATTTTGTGGGGTCATATGGGTTGATGGCTTAAAGGCGGGCTGGGCCAGCTTCTCGGCCAAAGCATTACTGGCTGCAAGCCCCAAAAAGTCTCCGTCATAAAGAATGGCACTGCGGACAAACCACCAGCCGGCCAAAACCGCACAGATTCCGACAATCATCAATCCATAGCCCAGGAATCTTTTGAGCGACCATCTTTTCCGATTCAGATAATACTCGGCGGCGTATAAAAAAGCCGAACAAAAAATGAATCCATAGGCATTGTAATAGGATAAAAAGCAAAGGGATAACCCAAGGGCAAGAACAATACAGCTTTTTAGGTCCCACTCGCGCTGATGCCCCAGAATCCAGGCATAAAAAATAAGCGTTGCCGAGAAAAAGGCAAGGGCATCATTATTCACATAGGCATTGATAAAGATAACCTCCGGCCAAAGACAGAGCAAAACCGGGAAAAGGAATTTATATTTTCCAGGAAAAGCCCGGCATCCAATGGCCAGGGCCAGAATTGCCGTCCCTGTCCCGAATAAGACATTGCACACCCGGGCAGACAGATACAGACTATTTTCCGGCATTCCAAAGAAAGCGCCAATTTTCATGCCAACAGCGGCAATTTGATAGGCTAGAATGGGCTGATAGGCATAAGATTGCCCCCAGGTCCGATTTACAATTTCGGGATTATCCCCCAAAGGCAAGGTGCCATGTTTAAAAATAAACTTGGGAATCAGATATCGCATTTGCTCATCTGGCGCCTGATTGTAGGGGATGAGAATGGCCCAGCACATATAAATTGTAAAGATAAAGAGGATAAAGAGGATCTCCAGAGAATAATTTTTACAAAACCTAGTGATTTGGGTCATTGGGGTCCCTCCGTAGAATCATAGCAATCCAAAAAGTAAGAAAAGTAATAGTGGCTAATCCTAACCATACATCAAAGACCACATTGCCAGTTGTCATGATGGCTGGAACGACCTTCCACAAAACCGCTATAAACAGCAGCAATGTTAGAATGCTTAAAAATACCTTTCCTACCATAACGCATACACCAAAATCCCCAATACGATTAAAACATTGCCAATAACCTTCTTTTTCGAAAATTTCTCTTTTAAAACCATGGCCCCCAGTACGGCCACGTAAACATAACCTGTGCATTCAATGACAGGCCCCAGGGAAAGGGGTACCCCGCGGTAGGCATAGGTGGTCAAAAGGGTGGAACCAAAGAAAAGGCCATAGGCCAGAATGACCCGGACATTCAGATACTCCCGGATTAAACTGTCGTATTCCTTATTGGCACTGATTTTTAAAACGATCTGAGAAATAGATGAGACTAGCACCGAAATCAGGAAAATCAGAATAAAAGGCCACATTTCATGCATCATCGGTCACCACCAGATAAATCCCCGCAATAATGACAATCGCACCGACCACCATCCCTGGACGCAGGGTTTCCCCAAACAAAAGCATACCCCAGACGATTCCCCAAATAATAACCACCGCTTTATTGGCAAAGGCGACAGTCAGGGGCATTCGCCTGAGCACTTGCTGCCACAGCAGTGCATAAACAACTAAAATGACCAACACCAAGCCATAATATAAAATAAAACCGGTTGAAAGGAAGTCAAAACCCGCTGCCATTTTAGAGCACACCGCGCTTAACGAATAGACGAATAAGAGTCCGTGCAAAAAGAGGAAATCCTTAGCCTTGATCGCGTTCATAGCGTACCTCCTGGGTAATGACATTGCGCACAATAAACTGCGGTGCATTATTCATACTGATATAAACCCGGCCAACGTACTCACCCACCAGGCCCAGAAGCACCATATTGACCCCACCCAAAAAGACCACTGCAGAAATCAGTGAGGGCCAACCGCTAATTTCGCTGGGATTGACAAATTGCATCACAATGGTATAAATCCCATAAATAAACCCCAATAGTGCAACTACAAAGCCTAAAATTGTGGCAATACGCAGGGGTTTAACCGAAAAGGCCGTAAACCCATCTAACCATAGGGAAATGAGTTTTCCAAAGGTGTAGCCGGATTCTCCCGCTTCCCTTGATTTATGGTGAATAGGAGCAGAGGATACATTCCGTGTGACCCGGATCACCAGACCATCCACATAGGGGTAGGGCTTATCATACTTCACCACCTCATCAATGACCTTTCGGATGGCACAAAAATAACTGGTAAACACCAAATTGCGGGGCTTACCAATGAGATGATCCGCCATGATATCATTAATCTTCGACCCAAAATTACGAAACCAGCTATGCTGCTTATTATTGTATAAGGCATAAACCACATCATAACCCTCTTTTAGCTGATCCACCAGAGTAAACATTTGCTTGGGGTCTGTCTGGCCGTCATCATCCAGATTGATGACCAAATCCCCGGTAACTTCGTGGTATCCCGCCATAATGGCAGAGGCCTGGCCAAAATTACGCATCAGATTAACGACGACAACCTCGGGATTCGCTGCCGCAATTTGTTGTAAAACACTGTAAGTATCATCTGGAGATCCATCATTCACCAGGATGATTTCATAATCGTATTCAGGTCGTGTTCTCACCGTATCTTTAATATCCTTCACAACAGCTGTGATAGTCTGTTCCGAGCGATAACAAGGAATCACAAAGGATATTTTTTCTTTTTTTGGCATCAAATCCTCCAATCACCACGATAAATATAAAAGCCATGTCGGTTAGAGCTGTCCGTCACCACGTCGCTGCCCACCGCCACATTTTCAAAATCAGTTATTAGGATATCCTGGGGCCGGGTGGCCTTTAAGGCAGCATACTGTGCCTTATCCTTTTCTCCAAAGATAAAACGGATGGCTACAGGTTCTGGTTTTCTTTTCAAGGTGAAATCCGGTGCCTGGCCACAGGCGATATCCACCGCCATTCCCACAAAATCCATTCCCGTAGACACCGGCACAAGATGGGAGCCAATACAGTCTCCCCCCATACGCCCGCCAATTTCGATGATCCGGATATCCCCATCCATCACCTTAATTTCAGAATGGGAGGCCCCATAACGAATGCCCAATGAATCCAGGGCATGGAAAACGACCACACGGATGGCCTTCAGACATTCTTCAGACACTTCGGCGGGCTGATAATGACCCGTCTCGATGAAATGAGGGCTCCCTGTTGTCCATTTCTGGGTAAGGGCCAGGAAAGAATGCTTTCCCTCCCAGGAAACACACTCCACACTATACTCCTGACCCCCGATATACTCCTCAATCATGACTTTTTTTTCAAAAGAATCCTGTAATGCTGCTTCAATGGCCGGTTTAAGCGCCTCTGGTGTCTCCACCCGGGTAACCCCACGGCTTCCCGAACGATCCGTCGGTTTTACAATCAGAGGATAACGAAGGGATACCTCCCCAGCCTGGGTTGATTCATCCCCCGCCATAAAACCTGGAATGGGGTCGTTTCCTGTCAAAAAGGCCTGGCGCATTTTATACTTATTGGTGCTGATTTCTGAGCATTGAATTGAATTGGCCGTCAGCCCCATTTTTTCAGCCACATAGCTCACGGCAAGACACGCCAAATCCGAACCGATGGAGCAGATCCCAGAAATCCCCTCTCTTTGACAGATTTCCAGAATTTCATCCTTTTCGGTAATGCTGACGTCATAAAAAACATCTGCTGTGCGTTCCCCCACATCCCCAGCCTTCCAGGCGAACACATGGGTTTCATATCCCTTTTCCTTTGCCTTTAAAATCAAAGGATTCTGAAAGGCACTGGCTCCAATAATTGCAATTTTCTGCTTCATAAGGTCCCCTCCATTAACGATAAAAGGCCTTAACCGCATCCACCACCTGATCCTGATCCTTTTCCCCCAGGCCATAGTACATGGGCAGCCGCAATATGCGTTCACTTTCCACCGTGGTAAAGCGATCCTCCCCATGAAAGCGTCCAACCCGACGCCCTTCCGGGGCCGTGTGCAAGGGAATATAATGGAAAATCGCCTGGACCCCTGCTGCCTTCATATGGGCCATCAGTGCCGTTCGTTCTTCTAAATCCGCGGCCTTGATATAGAACATATGGGCATTGTGGGTACACTCCTTTGGAATGGTCGGAAGGGTAATCTTACCCGCTTCCGACAAGGGTGCCAAAGCCTCGTGATAATAGTTCCAGCTGTTCAGGCGATCCCCGTTAATGGCCTGGGCCTCCTGAAGCTGGGCCCACAAATAGGCCGCATTCATATCGCTGGGTAAATAGGAGGAGCCGGTTTCCACCCAGGTGTATTTATCGATTTCCCCCCGGAAAAAGCGACTCCGATTTGTCCCCTTTTCCCGGATGATTTCTGCGGTTTCCACATAATCCGGTGATCCCATCACCAGGGCGCCACCTTCTCCCATGCTGTAATTCTTCGTTTCATGGAAGCTAAAACATCCTAAATCCCCCAGTGTTCCCAGTGGCTTCCCCTTATAGAAAGCCATGACTCCCTGGGCGGCATCCTCCACCACCTTTAGTCCATGTTTTTTCGCAATGGCATTGATTGTATCCATCTCGCAAGCAACACCAGCATAATGTACTGGAACAATGGCAACGGTCTTATCCGTAATGGCATCTTCAATCAAGGTTTCATCAAGATTAAGGGTATCCGGACGAATATCTACAAAAACGACCTGCGCCCCACGCAGAACAAAGGCATTGGCCGTAGAAACGAAGGTGTAGGCAGGCATAATGACCTCATCCCCGGGTTTGATATTCAACAACAATGCGGCCATTTCCAAGGCGTGGGTACAAGAGGTTGTCAACAATACTGGACTTCCTCCCAGCTGGTTTTCAAACCACTGACTACAGCGCTTGGTAAATGCACCATCCCCACTAATCTGTTTATTGTCGATGGCTTCTTTAATATACTTAAATTCAGTCCCAAGAAAGGGCGGTTTATTGAATGAAATCATAAATCGAAATGACAACTCCTTTGTGCATTGCATTAATTAATATTTTTATTATACCCTAAGGATTGCTTTAAATGTGAAACAAATGCCTAAAGCATCAAAAAAACCTGTATTTCTACAGGTTTCTTGGATAAGTATTAATTACTTTTCATTGAAGTACCAGTTTCCACCAGCAATTTGTACTGATCCACTGGTCTGATAGCTTCTAAAACTTAAATAATTGTGGCTTCTCTTCCCACCGACCATGCAGTCTGTAACGGCCTGACGGACCTCTGGTAAAGCGGCTCCCATATATTTGGAATAGTCACCATCTAAGTATGCTGCAAACTGGCCTGGCGCCTTGATCACACTGATGACATCGCCACCACCCCAGCTGCCAACATCGGCACGGTTCATCATACAGGAGATAACGGCCAGCGCCCCTTCATAGGTATGTCCTCCCTCTTGGGCGACAACCGCACTGATGAGATCCATATTACTGCCTGGATCCTCAGTTCTATTTCCTGTGGATAAATTACCGCCACCAGGAAGCTTGGTTCCAACTTCAACAATTTGGTTTACTGGCGCTTTCAGCGTAACCTTCGCAAGAGTATTACGGGCAACCTCCTGCCCATCGCGGTAGGTCACCTGATCCACCACATTTTCCAGTCCATTTACTCCAGGCGTGGTAATATTCTGCACATCTGTCCCTAGTTGATCGTTCACCGTTTCTTCAATCCCAAAGGGAATTTGATCTTCCCGGGCCTCTGTCTTCACCTCAATACGTGCCACGCTGATTTGACTGACATCGGTGGTCAACACATCATTTTTTGCGGGTGTGACTTCATCGTTTTCGTCCACGTTCAGGCTTAGCTCGTCCAGAAGATCCCCCACCGTCTTGGCTGTCGAATCAAAATCAACGGACTTGCCATCTGCAATAACCGTTCCCTTAACGTTTTTAGTGACATTTACCACATCAACATCTTTAGCCAATTTACTTAAGTCTGTATCTACGGTATAATCATCAGTAATGTTGACTCCTTCGCTCTGAAGGATCTCCTCAATAGGGGTCATTAGCGCTGCAGAAACAGTCTTTGTTTGGACCGACCCGATGGCAGCCTTCTCTTTAGAGTCCACATTAATTTGAATATTTTTTGTTACATTAAAGGCGCAGGTCAGCCCCATTGCAACGACGAAAAGAAAGAGGGAAAAAAGTGTGATTGCTTCTTTCCGATGTCTTCGAATCGCCCCTACAGCTAGACCTGCCGTTTGTTTAATTTTATCCATATAAACACCTTTCTAAAAGATTATCATCGGATTTTCATTTCCTGTATTATTGTAACAAAATATATCGAAATTGTCAATAAATCTGTATCAAAATTGTAACAAACGGAGGATAAATGGAGAGAAAGCAACAATTCGCAAGTAATTTAGTCCATTGGTTTCAAGAAAACAAACGTGATCTTCCCTTTCGGAAGACCAAAGATCCTTATTCCATTTGGATCTCAGAAATCATGGCCCAGCAAACTCAAATTGATACCTTGATTCCCTACTATAAGCAATTCATCCAGAAGTTCCCCGATGTGTCCACACTGGCTGCGGCTGAAGAAAGCGATGTTCTTAAAGCCTGGGAAGGTTTAGGCTATTATTCACGAGCCAAAAATCTCCATAAAGCGGCAAAGCAAATTATGAAAGAACATCATGGTCGGTTCCCTGGCGACTACGAAGAGATTCTGGCATTACCCGGTGTGGGACCTTATACTGGTGGTGCCATTGCCAGCATTGCCCTTGGACTTCAGGTCTCAGCGGTGGATGGCAATGTCCTGCGGGTAATTACACGTTTTAATAATTGGAAGGATGATATTGCCCAAGGTCCTACAAAGAAAAAAGTAACCCAGTGGGTTGATGCGGCTTTACCCATTCACCCCGGTGATTTTAATGAAGGGTTAATGGAGTTAGGGGCCCTGATTTGTACGCCCAAAGCCCCCTCCTGTTTACTTTGTCCCGTTCGAGAGGCTTGTTCTGCCTTTGCTTCTGGTACAACAGAGCAAGTCCCTGTAAAAACAAAAAAAATCAAGCAAAAGCGCCTGCCCATGGAGGTCGCACTTCTATATGATGCGGAGGGTATTTATATTCTCAAGCGGCCTAATTCAGGGTTGTTATCAGGGCTGTGGAGCTTCCCAATTTGTGAAGCCAACGCGGTGCCCGGAGATTCTATTACCAACTACCTCGAGGAGTGCTTTTCAATTCTTCCGCCTGCCCAGCTGTTGGGAAAAGAGAAACACGTTTTCTCCCACATCATCTGGGATATGTCCATCTATGGTTTTCATCTCACTGGTGTACAGGTGGGAGAGCCTCAAGGTCAATACCAGGATAATACGGTTTTTGTATCCTGGACTGATTTGGAACAAAAGATTACACTACCAATTGCATTTTCTAAGCTTCTACGCTTTATTCGTATTAAAAAGTAATAATGGAAAAAGAGGATTTACCAGCAACGGTAAATCCTCTTTTCAAAATTTATCAAAAAATTAAAAAATCCGCAACGTCCTATCCTCCCAGCCAGTTACCCAGCAAGTACTTTCGGCGCTGTGGAGCTTAACTTCTGTGTTCGGTATGGGAACAGGTGTACCCTCCACGCTATCGTCACGGATTAAATATCCTTTTAATATGTAAATAGCATAATGTACA
>NZ_FNRK01000032.1 GCF_900107815.1 Eubacterium aggregans | reverse complement strand
TGGTCGCCCCTCGTTGAGGGGTGTGGATTGAAATACCTGAATGGTCTGAAAAAGCCCTTGTGGGATAGTCGCCCCTCGTTGAGGGGTGTGGATTGAAATCTCCCGAAGACATGGAACCCCACCCCCTGGCGAAACGTCGCCCCTCGCTGAGGGGTGTGGATTGAAATCCCTCGCTGGTGTTGTGCAGTGTTAAGCTTGTTGTCGCCCCTCACTAAGGGGTGTGGATTGAAATAATCAGATTTGAAGTCAGCAGTTAGTGCCTTTAAGTCGCCCCTCGCTGAGGGGTGTGGATTGAAAGTGGGTGATCATCGGGCACAGGCAGCTGGCGTCGGCGCGCCACCCTGCATTGAGGGGTATGGATAGAAATTGCCAATCTGTCAATAGGGTTGGCGCGCCCATCAGTGGAATTTCTCACGAAAGGGAGTAGATTAAATAGCTAGAAGCGATTAACAAAAGAACATTCACTCAATTACTACCATTAAATATTACCGTTAAAAAAGCAAGAAACGACCCTCCTTCTAAACAGAGAACAGAGTAGGTCGTTTCTTATTTTCTAATTCCACGGATCAACATAAAGCCCCATGGGATAACTCAAATACCGCAGGCGATCCAGCTGATCGACGGTGACGTATCCAGGCTGGGCATTGATTACTGTGGGAATACGATTGACGATGGTGGCACAGGTATGCTCAACCGTGGCGGGCTTAGCCACAGAGAAAGTAGTATCGGGCTCACCGATAATCTTCCAATCGCACAAATCACCATCATCCGGTCCGTAGACCTTCCCAATACAAGAGGTTTCAATGACTGGTCCCTGGAAGGTTTCGGTGGTAACCACCGCACCCATCCCAATGACACGGCCAGGCTCAATGGTTTTGCCCATGGTCTGGGAAAGAATGGGGGAGTGGTGATAATAAGGCACACATTTTTGATTTTGGGATTTGATGGTCCAGCCCATCAAACGGCACAGGGCTTCATTGGAATTCCACACATAAGAAGGCTCCAGCACATCGGGGTGGGCCAGCGTTTCTTCGAAAGCCTCAGGGCTCAAATCCACCCCATGGGCCTTGGCCAGAGCCAAGCCGTATTCCTCCACATTATAGCTGACAGCACCTTCAATTCGGGTAATGTTTTGAACACCACCGGCCACACACCCGATGAGATTAATCCAAAAGATATCCTCCATCCCACTGCCTGTCAAGGTGCAGAAATTGTCCTTTGCCAGGCGATCCAGTGTGTTGGTCAGGGGACTGGCCGTACTCCAGGAATCCGTGAGCTCTTCGCAGGTCGAAATGACATTGATCCCCCGGGAGAGGCAGGCTTGAAAATGGGGGAAACAATCCTCCACAAAGCTAAAGAGGGTAACGACGGCGATATTGGCATCACAATGATCCAACACCGCTTCGGCATCATCCTGGATGGTGACGCCCAATTCCATATCCAATCCGGCAAAAATTCCAACATCCATCCCGACAACATCGGGATTGACATCAATGGCACCAACGATTTCGGCTCCCTTTTCGTAGAGATAGCGGATAATGACCTTTGCCATTTTTCCACAGCCATATTGAACAACTCGGACGCGCTCATGGTTTAACATAACGAACCTCCTTATGATGGGTTTGATTGGCTTTAGTATAGCCCGGTATTCTGTAGCATGTCCCAAACTTAAGGGAAGAAGGAATGGATTTAAGGGGAAGCAAAGGATTGCTTTAACAGTGTTTCCTGTGACCGAAAATGGGACACAAAGTGGCACACATCTGTGTGTCATTATGATACACCCAAGGATAAGATGCTATAATAAGGCCAGAAATAAAGGTTTACACACCATAAAGATGATTGGCATGGCTCTTGCTTTAATATAAGGTACCCAGCCCGCTGGGAATAACCGGTAGGGATACCAAAAGGAGCAATATGATGAGTAAACCAAAAGTCGCTGTCGTTAAAGTGGAGAGACCGGAGGGGAATGACCAGTTCTTGGCCGGCAAGTATGTTCGGGTGGAAGAGGATATTAAAAAGATCAAGGCGGCGGTGGGGAAGGCCATCGAGCTGTCTGTCGGCTCCCTTGATGAAATCATCAAGGAAGGGGATTATGTTTTGATTAAGCCCAATCTGGCCTTTCAGGCACCGCCGGAAAGCTTTGCAGTGGTGGATCCCCGGACCATCGAGGCGGTGGTATCCTATGTAAAGGAAAATTCTAAAGCTGGCAAGGTTGTCGTGGGGGATAATCCTTCTCTGGGAATGCACGTCGGACGGGCAAAACCCGCCTTTGCCGAATCGGGGATGGAGGAAGCCGCCCGCCTCGGCGGTGCGGACGAGGTGATTTACTTTGATGAAAAGGAAGTGGTCCCCATGGAGGTTCCCGGGGCCAAGGTCTTTAAGCATGCTACGGTTTTTAAGCCCTTCCTGGACGCGGATGTGGTCATCAATCTGCCTAAGATGAAGGTCCACTTGGCCGGAACGGTAACCCTGGGGATTAAGAATTGGAATGGGATTATTCCGAACTGTCATCCCAGTGGCCAGCAGCAAGGCTGTCATCGCATTGATTTGGGTCAAAAGATGGCGGATTGTCTGAAAATTCGCCAGGCAGATCTGACCATTGTTGACGCGGTTATCGGCATGGAAGGCCAGGGCCCCCATGCGGGAACCGCCATTGAAATGGACTTGATTGTGGCGGGACGCAGCACCCCATCGGTGGATGCCGTCGCCTGTTCGATTATGGGATTCGATCCCATGGAAATTCCTGCGGTGCGCTGTGCCGGGACGGATGGCCTAGGTGAGATTAACCTGGATAATATAGAGGTTTTGGGAGAACCCGTCGCCTCTGTCATGAAGCATTTTAAGCGCCCCAATGGCGATCCCATCGGGATGTACAATGGATTGACCTGCTGTATGCAGCAGACCTGTGATGGCTGCTATGTCAATGTTCGGGGGGCCCTGGACAGCTTTGCCATCAGCGGCATCAACATGGATAAGTTCTTAAAAGAACGGGGGGAAGTCGTGGTCATCGCCGGTGGCGTTCCCTCCTTTGATCCAGAAATTTGCGTGGATAAAACAGTGTTTGTCTGTGGGGATTGCTGGGAAAAATTTGAAACAGCGGATGCCGTCCGGGAAGGGGCGAAAAAAGCCAAGAAGGTGGTTTATTATCCCGGATGTGCACCAGTTTATATTTTCTCCAAACTCAATACAGATTTGCAGAAGATGGCCGCTGGACAGGATATCGATTGATTTTTTGTAATGGATGAGGATGGGGCGGCTAAGAGAGCTGCCCCGTCCCGGGAGTTTGTGGCAAGGAGGTCCATCATGGTATTTATGCCTGATTTCGAAAGGCTGTACAGGGATTGGCGCAGGTATTATGAGGAGGGGGTTCTTTCGGAAACCCTCCGGCCTGATATCAGCGCTTCCTGGAAGCGTTGCGGGGCATTGGGGCTTGACCCCCTGGCACTGAACCGAACGCCGGTGGTGTCCGAGGAGGATTTCCAGGAACGGGTCCGGAAAAATCGGAATCTTCTGGATGAGAGCATCCCCTTTATGATGGAACTTCAGGAATTTGTGGCGGGCTCTGGGTTTTCCACCACCTTAACCGATGTGGATGGGGTGGTGCTGGAGCTGATTTGTGATCCGGAAATACTGGAGGAGGCCTTTACAAGGAACTTAGTCCAGGGCAGTATCTGGAACGAGAAGCGGGCAGGAACCAATGCAACGGGGCTGGCCATTACCACGGCCCAGCCCATTCAGGTCATTGGAGAGGAGCATTATTTTAAATGCTACCATGGCCTCACCTGCTCAGCATCCCCTATTTTTGATGCCCAAGGGCAATTACTGGGGGTGCTGGATATGTCTGGACCAAAGGAATTCAGCTTCCCCCACACCCTGGGGATGGTGGTAGCCGCCACCAAGGCCATTACCCGCCAGCTGTGCATTGCGGAGTCCAACCGCCAGCTGGACCTCACCAACCATTACCTCAAGGCGGTGATGGAATCCATGGATAAGGGGGTAGTGGCAGTGGATGTCAATGGGAAGATCATCGGAATTAACTCCGATGGTGCCAAGATTTTAAACACCACCACCTTTGATTCCTATGGGAAGAATATTTTAGATATTATGGAGGGCGAGAATATTCTGGTGGATGGGACAGGAAAGTTTCAGTCGATCACCCGGGAGAAAAAGCTGGTTACCGGGACGGGCAGTATTAACTGCCTAGTGAATCAGCGCCTGATAAGACATGATAACGGCGATGTGGCCGGGGTCGTTGCTACCTTAAAAGACTTAAAACACAAGGCTCCGGTCAAACGGGATGTGCGTAAGGGTACCCGGTTTACCTTTGATGATATCCTGGGGGAAAGCTCAAGCCTTCTCCGATCCGTCCATTTGGCCAAGGTGGCCTCCAGTGGCGATTCCACCATTCTCCTCCTGGGGGATAGTGGCACAGGGAAGGAAATGTTTGCCCAGGCGGTGCATAATGCCCATCAAAGTGATCAGCCCTTTGTGGCGGTGAATTGTGCGGCCATCCCCGAGAATCTCATGGAGAGCATTCTTTTTGGCTACGAGGAGGGATCCTTCACCGGGGCCAGCCGCCATGGGCGGAAGGGGAAGTTTGAGCTGGCCGAAGGGGGAACCATCTTTCTGGACGAAATTGGGGAGATGCCCATGAATACCCAGACGGTGCTGCTGCGGGTACTCCAGGAGCGCTATGTCCAGCGCATTGGCGGAACGAAGGACATCCCGGTGAACCTTCGGGTAATTGCGGCCACCAACCAGAATTTGCTGGAGGCGGTTAAGGAAAAACGCTTCCGCCAGGATTTGTACTATCGGCTTAACGTACTGGAGATTAAGATTCCGGCCCTAAAGGATCGTCCCGGGGACATCCCAATTTTAGCCGAGGCCTTTATGAAGGAACTATCAGAAAAGTTTGGGAAGACCATCGCTCCGCTATTGCCTTCTACGATCCGGGTCCTTGAGGGCTACGACTGGCCGGGGAATGTCCGTCAGTTTCGCCATGCCATTGAACAGGCGATTTACTTTACAGAGAAGAATCGCATTGACGATTATTTCATATCCGATTACTTGCCCCAGCAGACTCGTGTCGGTGCGGTCATGATGCCTGTTTCTGAAGGGCCGACGGTTGCAGGGGCGGTACCCCCGGATTTAAAGGCTCTGGAAATGCAGGCCATCCGGGAGGCCATCCGACGTCTGGGGGATAAAAAGAAAGCGGCAGCCTTTCTGGGAATTTCCAGAAGTACCCTGTACCGTAAAATCAGCCAATACCATTTGGACGAGGATTAGTATGGAGAAGGAGATATATTGGATCGATCTGGGTAAGGTGGATTACAAAGAGGCTTTTGCCATCCAGGGGACCCTCCACCGCCATCGGGTGACGGGGGTCATCCCGGATATTTTGTTGTTCCAGGAGAACCCACCCACCATAACCCTCGGTCGGGATGCCCATGAAGAAAATTTACTCCACAGCCGGGAGGAATACCGGGCCCAGGGCTTTGACGTGGTGGCAGTGAGCCGGGGTGGGGATGTGAGCTATCATGGCCCGGGACAGTTGGTTATTTCAGCCATCGTGGCCTTCGAGGATTATGCTCCGGGGGCCGTGGCCTTTGTTCGCCTTTTGGAGCAGGTGGCCATGGATACCCTGGCGGCCTTTGGTATTGGAGCAACAAGAATCCGGGGACTATCCGGGGTGTGGGTGACGGACCCCGGAACCGGGGAGTTGGCTAAAATCGGCGCCCTGGGGTTGGAAATATCCCATGGCATCTGTGCCCATGGCATGGCCATCAATGTGGCACCAGACCTGGCCCATTTTAGGGCCATTATTCCCTGTGGGATTCGGGATCGAGGCGTAATTTCCATGGCACGCCTGGGGGTGAGGCTAACCTTGGCCCAGGTCCGGGATCAGTATGTAAAAGAATTCTGTCGTATTTTTGGAAGAACGGCCAGAGCAGCCGCATTGGAGGATCTGCCAGTGGGCAGAATCCAGGAGGAGTTATCATGAAAACAGCAATTATTGTACCAAAGTTTGCAGAGGGTGCAGAGGATATAAAATTACGCCAATGGCTGGTGGGACCTGGGGAATCCGTTGAGGCGGGTCAGAATATTGCTGAAATCGCCACGGATAAAATTTCGGCCTATATTGAGGCACCGGCCGCAGGGACCATCACGGCCCTTTTGGCAGAGGAGAAGGATCGGGTGGCGGTGGGTCAGACCATCGGTGAAATGGAGGCCTTTTAAGATGGCGGGTAAGCACGCCGGCCAGGTGATTATCATCACGGGATCGGCCCGGGGGATTGGCTATACCATGGCGGAGTACCTGGATGGATTAGGGGCTTCGGTGGTTATTGCAGATATCGATGAGGGGGCGGCAGTGGCCGCGGCTTCTGGGCTGTCCGGAGATGCCCTGGCCCTGGGATGCAATATTACGGATGAGGCTTCTGTTGCGGCTATGGTGGATGGGGTTATGGCCAAGTACGGGCGTATCGATGTCCTCATTAACAATGCCGGTATTTTCCCGGTGAAGATTTTCTCGGCCATGACCTTCAAGGATTGGAAGGCCGTTATCGACATTGATTTAAACGGGACTTTCCTGGTTACCCATGCCGTTTACGCAGTGATGGAAGAACAGAAATCCGGTAAAATCGTTAATGTGGCCTCCATTGCCGGTCGGGTGGGCGGCTTTGGCTTCACCCATTATTCCGCCGCCAAAGGTGGGGTGATTGCCTTTACCAAGGCCCTGGCCCGGGAGGCCGCCAAACTGGGAATCCAGGTGAATGCCCTGGCCCCAGGGGTGGTGGTGACGGATATGGCCAAGAGTAACTTCCCTCAATACGCCTTGGATGAGCACATCCGCGTGACTCCGGCAGGTCGTTTGGGCAAGCCCGAGGATCTTCTGGGGGCAGTTTCCTTCCTAAGTTCTCCGGAAAGTGATTATGTGGTGGGTCAGGTGCTGACGGTGGATGGAGGGTATACGATGATTTAGCGGCTGTTCACCTCAAAGTCGCAATGACTGGTATACAATTCACGGACAGCCTCAGTTTTCTGGGACGAAGCGGGAATCCGCATTGCTGCCGCGGCGGTATCCATAAACCAAAGGCGGGATGGACATATCTTTCACGTAAGTCTGCATCGGGGCGGACTTGCGAGTGTTCGAAAGTGTGTAGCACTTTCGGTAACACTCCATGTCCGAATCCGCAAGCAGACGGAGTGAAAGCATATGTCCATCCCGCCGACGCTGATAGAGAGTTTACCCTTTGGCCCATCCAAGTTGTATAGTGTTATAAGGAAAGTAGAGACAAAAATCCCCATGAATATCCAGGACGTTTTTTTACGCTTACAGGGCAATACCGGCCCCATTCACATTATTGAGATGGACGGGAAACGCACCGCCATGACCTACAGTGATTTGGTGGCGGATGCTAAGGTTTTGCTTGGAGGATACCAGGCTCAGGGAATCCCGGTGGGGGCCCCGCTGGTCCTTCAGTGCCGCAGCATTCGGCAGACCATCACCAGCCTGTGGGGGGCCATTCTTGGCGGTTATATACCGGCTGTTTTGGCCATCCCCCGGGATGCGGCATCCCAGGCCATTTTTGAAAAAGCCCTGGAAAGTCTGGAGGCACCTTGGGTGATTACTGATCGTGAGGATAGTGCCGGAGCATCGGGGAAAAGGGTCCTGCCCCTGCGGGCCCTCACCCGGGAGGGTCCGTGTCAGGTGGTAACCGGGCAGGACGACGATCCGGGGATGCTTCAATTTACCTCGGGGACGACCAGTGCCCCCAGAGCCGCCGTCTTGACCCTAAAGAATCTCTTGGAGGGGGGCATCGCCAGCAGTGTCGTGGTGCGGTCTGGGGTCACCGAGCGCTACATTAGCTGGCTCCCCCTGTCCCATTGCTTTGGGTTTATCGCGAACCATCTGGTCCCTCTGGTTAATGGCTTTCCCCAGCTCCTCATCCATCCGGCCTGCTTTCTGAGGGATCCCGCCATCTGGGTTCGGGAGGCCAGTGCTTTCCAGGCCACCATTTCCGGCCTGCCCCTCTTCGGGGTAGAGGCCCTGCTTCAGGCAGAGCTACCGGAGGATGCGGATTTGTCTGCCATGCACATTTGCTTTGTGGGGGGGGAGGATATATCGCCGAAGCCCTTGTGGGATTTGGAGGCACGGCTGGCGCCCCTGGGATTTCGATCCTGTACCCTGAGCCCAGCCTATGGCCTCAGTGAAACGACCATGGGCGTGGCCTATACCCCGGTGAGGACGCCCCTGCGGGTGGATGCCTTTTTAAACGATCATCTGAGGGTGGGGGATCGGATATTCTTTTGCGAGCCCGAAGAGGATGCCCTGATTCGGGTATCTGTGGGGGTTCTGGATGCTTGTAATATCGTGGAAATACGGGATGATGAGGGAAGGGCCCTCCCTGAAGAGCACTTGGGCCATGTGATAATCCGGGGTTCCAATGTGATGAAGGGATACTATCCCTGTGATGCCAAAGCACACTCGGGGGTAATGGCCGATGGCAGTTTTGACACTGGGGATTTAGGCTGGTTTCGCAGGGGATGGCTGACTATTTTTGGACGGTGCAAGAACATCATCATCCACAATGGCAAAAAATACCTGGTGACCGATTTGGAGCGGACTGCTTCCGGAGAGGATGAGGCAGTCGTGGTTGCCCAGGGTATCCTGACCGGGGAAACACAGCCTCAGCTTGTCCTGTTTGGAACCGGCTCAGAGGATCAGATTCGGGGGGCGGCTAAACGCCTGGCCGGTTATTGGCATCTGAGCCCCAGCTATGGGGTCTGCCTGTCCCGGCTTCCAGTAACCGCCTCGGGCAAAATCGATCGCCTGGCCCTGTCCTTTGGGTTGGAGCAAGGGGATTATGCCCAGGCTCTTTTTACCCTCGGGAATGCCCAAGGGGAGGCCCTCACCGAGGATGAAGCTGAAATGGCGGTATTATGGTCTCAGGTTTTAGGCATCCCCTTGGCATCCATTACTCCGAACAGTCATTTTGTCCTGGATTTAGGCGGGGATTCCCTGGCCATGGCAGACCTTCATTGGCGTCTAGAGAAAAAGACCGGTGAATCCCTGGAACCTGAGGGAATGCCCATTGATTTGACCCTGAGGTCCTGGACACGATATTATCTTGCCCTAAGAAAAGGGAATAAATAATGGGATAACTTGAGTGCTGGCTAATTATCGACTAAAATAGAAGGGTACATGAATTCAATTCGGAACGGAAGGTTTTAATGAAAAATGACTTACAACACAAACTTGAAACGCTAAAGGGTATCCTGGCAAGCCATGGTCCCCTTTGTGTGGCCTATTCCGGAGGGGTGGACAGCGCCCTATTGCTTCGGGTGGCCCAGGAGGTCCTGGGGGAGGATTGCATTGCCATCACGGCCGATGGGGCGATGCTGCCCCGGAGTGAATTCACCGAGGCCCAGGCCCTGGCCAAAAGCCTGGGGGCAAAGCTCATCACCATTCCGGTGGATGTGTGCAGCTTCGAACCCTTTGTGGAAAATGGACCCCGGCGGTGTTACTTTTGCAAAAAAGAAATCTTTACCGCCATTAAAAATCGTGCCCTTGCCGAGGGAATCACCACCATTGTGGATGGCTCCAATCTGGATGACGGGAAGGATTACCGTCCGGGCATTGCGGCCCTGGAGGAAATGCAGGTCCTTAGCCCCTTTGTACTGGCAGACATGACCAAGGCAGATATTCGGGGAATTTCTGCCTATTATGGCCTGCCCACGGCGGATAAACCCTCTATGGCCTGCCTGGCCACTCGGATTCCAACGGACACGCCCATTACCCCAGAAGCCCTGGCTCTGGTGGAGGCAGGGGAAGAGCAGCTAAAGGCCCTGGGTCTTGGGCAATACCGCCTGCGACTTTTGGGAGATTTGGTTAAAATTGAATGCCCGCCCGAGGATTTTGGAAAAATCATGGGGGCCCGCCAGGCTCTGATTGAAGGGTTTAAGGCCCTGGGGGTGCGACAAATCACCCTGGATTTAGAGGGCTATGGCTGTGGTAAGATGAATCGGGCCCAAGGGGAGAAAGAGGAGGCACAGGATGAATGAACAACATCTAAAGGAGCTGTTGGGCCAGGTTAAGTCCGGAGAGCTTTCCATAGAGGGCGCCGTGGCCGATTTAAAGACCTTACCCTACGATGACCTGGGTTATGCCAAGGTGGACCACCATCGGGAGCTGCGCAAGGGCTTCCCTGAGGTGATTTACAGCCCGGGGAAAACCCTGACCCAAATCCAGGGAATCGTGGCCAATCTTCTGGAGAAAACCGATGGGAATATCCTGGCTTCCCGGGCCAGTCGGGAGGTTTACGAGGCCATTCTGACCATTACGGCTGATGCGGTGTACTATGAGGAAGCCCGGAGCGTGGTGGTCCGTCGAAAGCCCTACGAGGCCACCACTGGAAAGATCTTAGTGGTTTCAGCCGGGACATCGGACATTCCCGTGGCCGAGGAGGCCGCTGTGACGGCCCAGGTTTTGGGGAACAGCGTTGAGCGCCTCTACGATGTGGGGGTGGCGGGCATCCACCGTCTTTTGGATAAGGTGACGGTCATTAACCAGGCCCGGGTTCTCATTGTGGTAGCCGGTATGGAAGGGGCCCTGGCCTCGGTGGTGGGGGGACTGACGGATAAGCCCGTCATCGCCGTACCCACCAGCATTGGCTATGGTGCCAGCTTTGGAGGGGTCTCGGCTCTTCTGGGGATGCTCACCTCCTGCGCCAGCGGAGTAGGGGTAGTGAATATTGACAATGGCTTTGGTGCCGCCTGCATGGCGTCTAAAATCAACAAGTTGGCGGAGGAGGCGTAATGAAAAAGACCCTTTATATTGAATGTACCTCGGGAATCAGCGGGGATATGGTGCTGGGGGCCTATCTGGATTTAGGGATTTCCCCGGATTTTTTGAAGGCAGAGCTTGACAAGCTGGGAGTCTCAGGCTACCGCATCGAGGTAGAAAAAACCAGCCGCTATGGCATTGCCGGGACCCGCTGTCACGTAATCTTAGTGGATGCAGCAGGGCATCACCATGATGGGGAACACGGCCACCACAGCCATGCTCATGGAGATCCGGCCCCGGGATACGATGAAGGTGCCGCTCACCACCATCACCACCGCAGCTACAAGGATATTGTGGCCCTGATTGAAGGCTCTACCTTGGATGGGGTGGTAAAGGATACGGCCCTGGCCATCTTCGCCCGGGTAGCCCAGGCTGAAGCCAAGGTCCACCAGGTACCTGTGGAGGAGGTCCATTTCCACGAGGTGGGTGCGGTGGATTCCATTGTGGATATTGTGGGTTCCGCCATCTGTCACCACGCCCTGGGGGCAGAGCTCACCTGGGGATCGGCGGTCAATGTGGGCAGTGGCACCGTGCGCTGTGCCCATGGCATCCTCCCAGTTCCAGCCCCGGCTACGGCGGAAATTTTGGCGGGATCGGATTTTGCCACCTATGGGAAGCATATTAATGGGGAAGCGGCCACCCCTACGGGAGTCGCTATTTTAGCCGAGCTGGCCACCTATCAGGCCGATCGTCCTGCCTTTGCGGTGGATGCCATCGGCTATGGCTTTGGCGGCCGGGACTTCGGCATTCTCAACGCCCTGCGGATTTTTAAGGGACACACCACCGGGGCGTCCGATGATCGGGTGACGGTGATCGACACCAATGTGGATGATATGACCGGAGAAATGGCAGGCTACGCCATGGAGCGGCTCCTTGGGGCCGGAGCACTGGATGTGTTCTACACCCCCATCCAGATGAAGAAAAACCGCCCGGGTATCCGTATCACCGTGCTGGCCAACGCGGCCGATGTGGTCAAGCTTGAGCACATCCTCCTTACCGAAACGACCACCATCGGGATTCGAAAGTACGAAGCAGAGCGTCTCTGTATGGCCCGCCGGTTTGAAAAACGTCAGACCCCCCTGGGGGAGGTGACCTATAAAATCTGCGATTACCAGGACATCCACCGGGAAACCCCAGAGTATGAGGACCTGCGGCGCGTTGCCCAGGAAACCGGGCTGAGCCTGGGGGAGGTTGTGCGGCAGATTGGGTGAGGGAGTGGTGGTTCCGGTAGTTCGTCCGTGACGGTTTGTGGCAATGGGGCGGCTGTCTGTGGCTGGTGTATCTGTCGGCTCAAGCGGATCGACCAGCCTATGGCTGTGCGCTCCGATATCGCGCGCCAGGCACACCATCCCCGGACAGCCTGAGTTTGCTGGGACGAACGAAGAGTGCAGTAGCTGTTTTCCATCAGCCATCCCTGGGAATATCTGGTGGGACAATTCTGAGATAGCTTTGGGAAGTGAGAATGAAGCTCAAATAGCGGCACTACTAAGAGGTTAAGCGGCGGTTCCACTACCAAAGGCGGGATGGACATATCTTTCACGTAAGTCTGCATCGGGGCGGACTTGCGAGTGTTCGAAAGTGTTTGCACTTTCGGTAACACTCCATGTCCGAATCCGCAAGCAGACGAAGTGAAAGTATATGTCCAGCTCGCCGTCGCTTGCAGAGACCTCCCCCCACCGCCCAACCACCATCCCCAAACCCAAAAACAGAGCCCTACCGCCCAACACAGCGGTAAGTCTCTGTTTTTTTATTTCCTGTAATTCTATTCCCCCAAATACGCCTTCTTCACCGATTCGCTGGCCAGAAGCTCGGCGCCGGTACCCGATAGGGTAATCCGGCCCGTCTCCAGGACGTAGGCGTAATCCGCAATTTCCAGGGCGGCCTTGGCGTTCTGCTCAATAAGGAGCACGTTCACCCCGGCGGCATTAATCTCCTTAATGATGGAGAAAATATCCTTAATGATGAGGGGGGCCAGTCCCAGGGAGGGCTCATCCATCATCAGAAGCTTGGGACGGCTCATGAGGGCCCGGCCAACAGCCAGCATCTGCTGTTCCCCTCCGGAAAGGGTGCCTGCGGTCTGCCACTCCCGCTCCAGAAGCCTTGGGAAGAGGGTGTACACCCACTCCTTATCCTTCTGGATGCCCGCCTTATCCTTTCTCAGATAAGCCCCCATGGCCAGATTTTCCGCCACGGTGAGGTCCGGGAAAACCCGTCGGCCCTCGGGGCAGAGGACAATCCCTTCTTTTACAATATCCCGGGTTTGGAACTTGGTAATATCCATTCCGTCAAAGGCGATGGTGCCCTCACTGGAAGGCACCAGGCCCATAATGGTTTTCAGGGTTGTGCTTTTTCCCGCACCATTGGCGCCGATTAAGGAAATGATTTGGCGGTCCGGGACCTCCAGGCTCACGCCATCCAGGGCGTGGATGCCACCGTAATATACATGTAAGTCTTCGATCTTTAGCATTAATCCTCGCCCTTTCCTAAATACGCCTCAATAACCCGGGGGTTGTTCTGCACTTCCTCTGGATTCCCCTGGGCAATAAGAATGCCGTAATCCAACACGTAAATATTCTCACAAATCCCCATGATAAACTGCATATGATGCTCAATCATGAGAATGGATAAATCAAAATCATCCCGAATCTTCGCCACAAAGTGCATCAGTTCATCGGTTTCCTGGGGATTCATCCCGGCAGCGGGTTCATCCAGAAGGAGGAGCTTGGGCTCGGTAGCCAGGGCTCTTGCAATTTCCAGATGGCGCTGCTTCCCATAGGGAAGGGATGAGGCGATATCGTCCTTGTTGTCCAAGAGGCCGACGATGCGTAACAGCTCCGTGACTTCTTCTTTCATTCGCTGTTCTTCCTTGCGGTTAATCCGGAAGGTATCGCTAAAGATATTTCCCTTCATGCGCATATGCTTGGCAATAAGGACATTATCAAAGACCGTCAGGCTTTTAAACAGGCGGATATTTTGGAAGGTCCGGGCAATGCCCAGCTTGGTAATCTTATCCGGGGTTAACCGTTTGGTAGTGGTATACTTGCCATTATTCTGACCGGTGTACAGCTTCTTCATCTTCCCCCGGGGATGGTCCTCCACTACCAGGTTATCCTCAAAATAAATCTGTCCGTTGGTGGGGGGATAAACTCCGGTAATGACGTTGAAGGCCGTGGTTTTTCCGGCACCATTGGGGCCAATAAGACCCACGATTTGTCCCTTTTCCACGCTCAGATTCAGGTTATCCAGGGCGACAACGCCCCCAAATTGCATGGTGGCATCCGCCACCCTAAGAATCGTTTCGTTACTCATGGTCAGTACCTCCTGTTGCGGGATCGGCGGGTTTCTTGCCGGTAATCTTGTTCTTTAAGGCAAGGCCCCAATTGTAAATGGCATCCCAGGAGAACTCATTCTGTCCCATAATGCCCCGGCGCCAGAAGAGCACCACCACCATAAGAAGGATGGAGAAGACCACCATGCGGAAGCCTGTCCGCAGGAAGGGCACCTGGAAGGTGCCAATGGTCATGGGAACATCCAGGAAGCGCAGCCACCATTCCTTGGCAAAGGTCACCAGGAAGGCCGCCAGGATACTGCCGGTGATACTGCCCATACCGCCGATAACCATGATCAGCAGAATGTTGTAGGTTAGCATGACCGTAAAGGTGGTGGAGGTGACAGCACCCAGGAACATGGCCAGGAGTGCCCCGGCAATACCGGCAAAAAAGGAGCTGGATACAAAGGCCATCAGCTTGGTTTTGGCCAGTCCAATCCCCATAGCTTCCGCCGCGATTTCATCCTCCCGGATGGCCTTAAAGGCCCGGCCGTAGGAGCTATTGATGAGCAGGACGATGACCACAATGCAGATGGCCACCACGATAAAGGGTACATAAAAGGGCGGGATGATGCCGGGTAAGAATTGGTCGTAGCCCGGAATAGCCTTTAGCCCCAGGGAGCCATTGGTAATCTGGTTAAACAGGGAGCTGGCCACCAGGATCCGGACGATTTCCGCAAAGCCCAGGGTGGCAATGGCGAAATAGTCACTTTTTAAACGCAGAACCGGCGCCCCGATAATGGCTGCCAGCAGTGCGGCAAAGGCACCTGCCAGGACGATGGCTAAAATGGGGGACAGCTGGATATTAGCAATGGCATCAGCCACACCGTAGAGATAATACACCCCGGGTTTTGCTGAAACCGGAATGGTTAAAATGGCGTAGAGGTAAGCACCGATCGCCATAAAACCCGCTTGCCCCAGGGAAAAAAGGCCCGTAAAGCCATTTAAGAGGTTCATGGACAGGGTGGCCAGGGCGTAAATGGCAGAAAGCTGGAGGACCGTCCGGAGCATATCCGTCGAGGCCGTCGTCTGGTCGATGACCACCAGGAGGAGAGAGAGAAGGGCCAGTGCCACCACCGAGGCGATGGTTTTGGTTTTTTTAGAGAGCTTTTTCATGGGTTACACCTTCTCTTCCATGGTCTCACCAAAGAGCCCCGTGGGTTTAAACATCAACACCACAATGAGGAGGGCAAAGGTAAAGACATCACTGAATTCTGAATAGCCTGCTGCTTTAATGAAGGTTTCGCACAAGCCAATGACGAAGCCCCCTACAACGGCCCCAGGAATACTGCCGATGCCGCCAAACACTGCGGCGATAAAGCATTTAAGCCCAGGCAGAGAGCCTGCCATGGGGAAAACGGACGGTCTTGGGGTAAAGTAAAGCATGGAACCCACAGCCGCCAAAAAGCATCCGATGACGAAGGTCATGGTAATGACGGTATTAATCTGGACCCCCATGAGCTTGGCGGTTTCAAAATCCTTAGAAACTGCCCGCATGGCCATCCCAATCTTGGTGTATTTAATAAGGAGCATCAGAAGAATAACAAAAATCAAGGTGATGATTGGGGTGATAAAGGTTGCAATGGAGGTGGAAACCTCTCCCAGAGTAATGGTTTGGTTTAAAATGGGGATATCCGGGTATTGCTTAGGCAGGGCTGAAAAGAAATAGGTTGCCACATTTTGTAAGAGATAGGAAACCCCAATGGCGGAAATCATAATGGACATCCGGGGAGCCTCCCGAAGGGGTTTGTAGGCCACCTTCTCAATGACCACCCCTAAAATTACGGTCGCCACAATCATAATGACCATGGAAACATACCAGGGCAAGGCGAAATCCACCATAGCGAAAATCATAAAATAAGCCGCCATCATGAAGATATCTCCATGGGCGAAGTTGATCAGGCGCAGAATCCCATAGACCATGGTATACCCAATGGCGATGAGGGCATAAATCCCCCCGATGGAAATCCCGGCCAGACAATAAGACAAGAACGACGCGGTAGTCACAAGCTGTAATCCTCCTAACCGAAGTAAAAAAAGTGGGGTGGCGTTAAGTCGCCCCCCACGGGTTGTACGCTGCTTTTAAATCCCTATTTTTGGTTATCCTTGACGGTTTGAGTCTTGACGAATTCAAAGGTCTTGGAAGCCAGGGAATTATCGGTGACGGTTTTAATAAAAGCGGTATCCTTAATGGCATCCCCGTTTTCATCAAAGACAATCTTACCGGTGACCCCTTGGGTATCCACATTCTTCAGGGCAGCCTGAATGGCTTCAGAGGTAATGCCGTTCGTGGCATCCACTTTACCCAGAGCTTCGTAGATTGCCATGTAGGAATCGTAGCTTAGAGCAGAAACCGCCGCAACCGTGTCGGTGTTGGCGTTTGACGCAATATTCTTAGGATCGGAATTCAAGTAAGCTTTAAAGCCAGTAACGAAATCCGTTGCCACAGGGTTGCTGGTATCATTTTCGTCAAAGAAGGTAGACAGGGCAATGCCGACACTATCCTTGGAAATGATGGCTGCGTTTTCCCAGGTATCTCCAGCCATGACCTTTGCAGTAATACCGTTGGCCTTAATCTGTGGCAGAATAAGGGTTGCTGTATTAATGGAGGATGGGGTAAAGATACATTCTGGATTAGCGGATTTAATTTTGGTCAGGATGGCATTGAAATCCGATTCGTTGGTCTGATAGGTTTCATCTGCCACAATTTCACCGCCGAGATCCTGGAAGGCCTGTTTGAAGTAGCCAGCCAGACCGGTGGAGTAGTCATCCCCATTTTGGGAGATAACAGCGGCTTTCTTATAGCCGGAATCGATGGCGTAGTTAGCCATAACGGTACCCTGGAAGGGATCCAGGAAGGCAATCCGGAAATAATAATCATTGCCTAAGGTAACCTGTGGGTTGGTTGCGGAGCACGCCACGGCAGGAACCTTGGCATTCTTAAAGGTTTCACCGGCAGCGATGGAAACCGCAGAGCCGTAAGAGCCGGATACTGCTACGACACCCTGGCTGATTAAGGACTGGGCAGCGGTGACGGCAGCAGCCTTATCGGACTGATTATCCACTTCGACTAATTCAATTTTATAGGTCTTGCCACCGATGTCGATGGTGGGCTTGACGGTGTTGGCATAACGCACACCCAGGACTTCCTGCATCCCGCCACCGCCGTTTTCACCAGTGGTCGGTTGGAAAACACCAATTTTAATGGTATCACCCTCAACGGTATTGCCGGTACCAGAGGTCGATTCGCCACCGCCTCCGCAGCCAGCGAACAAGGTTGCGGCAAGTAAAGCCACAACTAAGAACAATGAGATTTTCTTCATCTTCAGAATCCCCCTTCAATTTACATACTGAAATTTGCCTTAAGGCATGATGATATTATACCGCCTTTGTCCTGGAATGTAAACACTTTGAGGGGGTTATGTGAAATTCTTCAAACAATAGTCCGCAAAATAGAAACAAAATGAAGAAAAATGTCCGTAGATTATGACCACTCGTATTTACACTTTTTAAAAGGCAGAAAATTTGATATACTGAAAGCAGAAAGAGTAGGGAGACCGAAGATGAATAAATTAGAACATAAGGGTGCGCTGTCCATGGAACAGAGCCAAAAGCTCGTCCTCACCCAGCAAATGCGGGAATCCATCGAAATCCTACAGATGACCTGCATGGAGCTGAAGCAGCACATCGACCAGGCCCTGCTGAGCAATCCCCTTTTGGAGCAGGACGACGCCACCACTGAGAACATTGAACAAAATGAAGCCCAGACGGAAGAACGAGCGGAAAGTGCCGATCAGATTGAGTGGGAGGACTACTTTCAGGATGGCTATGAGCCCAGCTATGCCAAGGGGGGTGGCCTGGCCGATTCTGACGAATCCGGCTTTGATTTCGAGCGGATTCGTTATGGTGGAATGGATTTGCATGCCCACCTCAAGTTTCAGCTCAAAACCAGCGGGACCAGTGCAGACGCTAAACGGAATGAGATTTGTCTGCACCTCATCGATTGTATTGATGGGGATGGCTATCTCTTTGTGGATCAGGAAGCGGCCGCCCAGATCCTGGGGGTGACCAACCATCAGGTGGAGGATGCCATCCAGACCATCCAAACCTTTGACCCTCCAGGGGTGGGTGCCCGAAATATTGGGGAATGCCTGGCCATTCAGCTAAGGGAGCTGGGACTCCTCACCCCCACCCGTCAAATGCTTTTAGGGGGCTATCTTTTGGACATCGCCAACAATCATTTTAAAAAAGTGGCGGCAGCCACTGGGTTAGATGAAGCCGCCATCGCGGCTTTTAAGATGCAGCTCAAAGAATTGAATCCCAGGCCGGGCTGCCTTTTTGATCCCCAGGAAGCCCTGGAGTACGTGGTACCTGATGGGAGTATCGAGTGGGTGGACGGCAAGCTATTGGTCCATATTAATGATATCAGTGCACCGCGGCTGACCATTAATCGGGTCTATCGAAGACTGTTGACCAACCGGGATTCCTGTGATGCCGGAACCCGGGAATACATCAAAAGCAATTTGGACAAGGCCCTGGCCCTGGTGAAAAATATCGATAAACGTCGGGAGACCATTAGACGGATCATCACCGTCATTGGGGAGGTCCAGGAGGATTATTTCTTAAGCCGCTGTGAGCATCTATTGCCTTTGACCCTGGCAGAGGTGGCGGAGCAGGCGGATGTCCACGAGTCCACCGTCAGCCGGGCGGTTCGGGGGAAGTATATCCAGACCCCCAAGGGCATTTTTGCCCTCAAAGATTTTTTTAAACGGGGGTACACCACTGGGAATACCGCGGTATCCTCAGATGGCATTTGTACCATGCTTCGGGAACTCATTGATGGGGAAAACCCCATGAAGCCCCTGAGTGATCAGAAGCTGACAGATGCTTTGGCAGAGCGGGGGATTGTCATCGCCAGAAGGACGGTGGCTAAATATCGGGAGGGGATGGGAATTCCCACAGCATCGGGGCGAAAGCAGCACTAAGAAGACGGAGGAATCGCAATGACGGAACAGGAAAAAATGCAGGCAGGACGACTTTATAATGCACTGGATCCGGAAATACGAAAGCTTCAATGGGGTGCTAAGGCACTCATCCAGGAGTACAATCAGACCGGCCCGGACGAAGGGGAAAAGCGTCAGGCCATTTTAAAATCCCTTTTAGGAACTGCCGGACCCCGGGCCCTCATCGAGCCGGATTTCCGATGCGATTTTGGCTTTAATATCCATATTTTAGGGCGGGCAATCATCCATTTTAATTGTGTGATGCTGGATTCTGCACCCATTACCATTGGAGTGGATGCCTTTATTGGTCCGGGGTGCTGTCTGGCCTGTACCACCTACCCCGTATCGGCCACAGAGCGCAATGCTGGCCTGGCCTACGCCAGGCCCATTACCATTGGGGAAAGCGTGTGGATTGGCGCCGGCTGTACCGTGCTGGGGGGCATCACCATTGGGGCTGGCAGCGTCATTGGCGCAGGGTCCGTCGTGGTTTCGGATATTCCCGAGGGGGTAGTGGCTGCGGGCAATCCCTGTCGGGTGCTGCGTTTGGTGTCGGATCGGGAAGGTTTGCCATGTCTGTAATTGAGATCTTGCCGTCTCAAGGGGATGAGACCCTGGAAGCCCTTTTGGGTGAGACGGTTTATATCCATCAGCGGAAACGACGGCATTTTTGTCTCCCGGTGGGGAATCAAGGATATTTCCTGGCGTTTAATCCCAAGGGCAGTAAAATGTCCGGGATGACGGAACGCCAGAGTATTTATTGTGATGGGGATACCCTGCGTTACTACGGGGCGGATAAACGGAGCCGGGCCATCCTGGGGGGATTGAAGCCCCTCAGTGGTGACCATGACGCCTTTTGGGTGCTTGCTATGTTTTTTACCGAGCTCACCGAAGAGGATGTGGATCACCTGGAGACGATGGAGGAAAAAATTAATAACCTGGAGATTCAGCTTTTGACCAATAACGGGGCGGCCCACTCGGAACTGTCGCGGATTGCGGACTTTCGAAAGGCGCTCCTCACGCGAAAGCGCTACTACGACCAGCTAGGTCTGATTATCGA
Source organism: Eubacterium aggregans (assembly GCF_900107815.1). Taxonomy (GTDB): domain Bacteria; phylum Bacillota; class Clostridia; order Eubacteriales; family Eubacteriaceae; genus Eubacterium_O; species Eubacterium_O aggregans. The sequence continues at coordinate 4,145 of NZ_FNRK01000032.1, read as the reverse complement.
TCGCCTGGCCGAGGACCAAATCGGGGTTATTCCCGAGGGTGTCAGGCGGCACTTCCATGCTCTGGGGCAATACCTGCGCTATTTGCTGCAATTCGTGGTGGATCTCAGGGAGTTTGTCACCCAGGTCCGGGAGGCTTACCAGGCAAAGATCGATATCGATCAGAACCAGACCATGAAAATCTTTACGGTTATCACCGCTATTTTTCTGCCCTTATCCCTTATCGTAGGGTGGTATGGCATGAATTTTAATATCCCGGAATTCAATTGGGCCCACGGCTATCTCTACGTCATCGTCTTAAGCATCGCCGTTTGCGCTGGATGTTTTGTTATTTTTAAACGACATAAATGGTTTTAGTGTCATTCCCGTTTCTAAGGAAGCGGGATTTTTTATGTCCAAAATCAACCTTTCGGTTGATGACGCTTCCGTTTTTTAAGGATACAATACAGTATAAAATCGATGAAGATGGACGGAACCGACGAAATGGAGGATTTATGAAACAACAAAGGATTCGAATAATCATGGGGCTGGTCCTGGCCGTTGTGATGATTACCATTGTCTTTAGCCTTTGTGGCCTGGTGGCTCGGGCAGAGGGCAACACCACGGCGGTGACCAAGGAAAACTATATGAGTGACAATCAGTATGCCGCCCTGGGTTTTGGCAGTCTAAAGGACCCGGCGGCTTTTTCCGCAGAGGACACCTCAAATCCCCTGGAGGGCTATACCGCCAATACCCTTTCAGAGCTTTTTGTGGGGCAGATGAATAAGAATGACGATAAGGATGACTATATCGGCAGCTTCCAGATTATGGAGAATGCATCCACGGCCGATTCCAATACCCTGAATTTAAACAACATGGCAAAAAATACCATCGGTAAAATTCAGGGTTACTATGATGCGGATAATAGTGATGATATGTACACCCAGTGCAAAAACACCATCGCCCTGCGTCCGGGTAAAATCTCTGAAACCAATGCCAGCACCCGGGATATCATCATTGAAGATACCCTATACTGTTTGGAAGATGGCTGGTTTTATGAGGATGACAGCTACCAGATGGTCAATGCCTGGACTTTGGGGGATGACGGTAAGTACACCATGAGCGATCACAAGGCGTACAATGTAAAACTGGATGATGACAACTGGGTGGGGGATATCGAGGTGAAGCAGGCGGAAGGACTAACCGCCATGGCCGTGGGGGATTTTGACGGAGATGACTATTATGAGGTGGCGGTTCATGCCCTCGACAATAGCGGGGGTCAGATCATTTTCTTCCAGCCCAAGGCCAATGGCAGTGCCTATGAACTAAAGCAGGAAAACTATTCCATTCGCATCGGGGATATCGGGAATCGCTTTAAATTTGACGGTATGGAGGGAGATCTCGAACGCCCCATCGTGCAGCTCACCACAACATCCATGTCCGGGCAGGATGATCTGGCCATTAGTGTTTCCTTACCTTATGACGATGGGAACGAATACTGTGACAGCAGCGCCCTGGCCATTTACAGCTGCCAGAACGGCAACACCAGCCGCCGGTTCAATAACGACCTGGTGGTGAACAATAACGAATACCGCTTTAAATTCCCATCCACCACCAATGCCGATTTAAACGGTGACGGCACCGATGAGCTGGTAGTGGCCGGAAATAAAAACTATGGCTATAAAAACTATGACACCAAGGGCAGCATCAGTAAAAGCGAAAATCTAGTCAACGTGGTACTCTACAACGGCAGTGGCTATGAATTAGCCTGGAGTAAACCGAAAAATCTCCATGCCAACGAGCTAGTGGTTAGCGAGGATAAAATGAACGCTCCAGTAGCCCTCACCGCTGCCCGGTATAATTCGGAGCAAAGTGGGGATACCCTGTTTTGTGAAGGGGTATACTATCATTTCTCCGGGGCCAGCGGCGCTACGGCCAATGAAATCATCAAAAACGGAAAACTGACCTGTAATGAGAAGGAGGATTACGATTTTGGGGAAGAGGTTCAGGAGATTAAAAATGACAATGGTCTGGATTATATTCGGGCTTATGCCCCCTACATCAGCAAGGCCGTCACAGCATCCTTCGTGGAGGACAGCCGGATGACTGAGCAAACCTTGGTGGTCTCCGGCACCGATAGCCGCAATTCCTTTAGTAATAGTGACTGGGCGGATATCGATATCGCCTGGGTCTATGGGAAGAACGGTGACCTGATCCAAGAAGTCACCAACCCCCGGTATGTGGACAGCCAGGATGAGGATGACAACGGCACCCTCCTGACTTTCTGTGCGATCAACGTGGATGACGATACAGTATATACCCGGTATACTGGAAAAAATGTGGGCTGGTCCAGTCCTTCGGTGGAAAGCGTCATGCTCTCTACGCCCTATTGGAGTGAATTGGACTACGGCACCGCCGGTAACGCCCGGGGAGCCACCAGCTATTCCCTGACCGTGAGCAACGGCAGCGGCACTGGAAATTCCGGGAATATCGGCCTGGGGTTAGGCTATACCTTTGGTGGCGGAGTGGGATTTTTGGGGACCGGTGGGAGTATGGGTTTCAGTCTGGATGGTTCAGCGGCCTATACCCATAGCTTCCAGAACACCAAGACTCAAAGTGACACCCTCACCTTCACCAGTGGCGGGGGTAATGATGTGGTCGGCCTTACCGTTACCCCGGTGGCCATCTACAACTGAGATTCTACGTCAGTACTTTATAAACCACCCTCAAAGCATTGATAAATATACGTTCCTTCAAAATTCAGCTTTCACCCATTGGGTGAAAGAAAAATGCTCAAAAATGTGTTGAATTATCAGCTTTTATGAGTCGATATATGGTACAATAATAGTAACAAAAGCAGAAAAAGGGGTTTAAATTATGATTAATAAAATTGATTTCACAGCTAAGAATCTAACATCAAATGCAGGTCTTTTTCTTCTCCTTGAGAACGCAAAAAGTAATGAGATTTTTGATCTAGTTGAAAATGACCTCGTATTTGATAATGACTCCACAAATAAAATCAAGATGAATCATATAAAGACGATGATCTGTGGTCACTTTATTGGTATAGACAAGCTAGAACGTCTAAAGATCCTTCAAAATGATCCACTCGTTAATGAATTTGATATTTCCGTAAAAGAACCTGAAACAGTGTCACGGTTTTTAGGAAACTTCACCTTTAAGACAACACAAATGTTTAGAGACATTAATTTTAAAGTCTTTAAAAAACTGCTCACTAAAAGTAAATTGACATCCATTACGATTGATATTGATAGTAGTGTAATCAACGTAGAAGGTCATCAAGAAGGTGCATCAAAAGGATATAATCCCAAGAAACTAGGAAACCGATGCTACAATATCCAGTTTGCATTTTGCAACGAATTAAAAGCCTACGTCACCGGATTTGTAAGAAGTGGCAATACTTACACAGCTAACGGTGCATCTGAAATGATCAAAGAAATAGTAGCCAACATCAAAACAGATGATTTAGAGATTTTATTTCGAATGGATAGTGGCTACTTTGATGAAAAAATTATTGAAACGATAGAATCTCTTGGTTGCAAATATTTAATTAAAGCCAAAAGTTATTCTACGCTTGCATCCCAAGCAACGAATTCATCGGTTGTATTCGTTAAAGGTGAAGAAGGCAGAGAAACTACAGAACTGTTTACAAAATTAGATAACTGGGAGAAAGACAGAAGGTTTGTTGTGTCTCGCGTACTGAAACCAGAAAAAGAAAGAGCACAAATATCACTTTTAGAAGGCTCTGAGTACGAATACTTTTTCTTTGTGACAAACACTACATTGCTTTCTGAAAAAGTAGTTATATCCTATGAAAAACGTGGCAATGCTGAGAATTATATTAAAGAAGCCAAATACGACATGGCGGTGGGTCATCTTTTACTTAAATCATTTTGGGCAAATGAAGCGGTATTTCAAATGATGATGCTTTCATATAACCTGTTTTTGTTGTTCAAGATTGATTCCTTAGAGCCTTCAGAATACAGACAGCAAATAAAGACCTTTCGTTTGAAGTATGTATGGAATTGTCAATAAAAGTTTAGTCCCATCGGCAAGGAGAATTATGCAGCAACAGTACAGTGGTAAAGTGCCCGCTTAGAGAGCGGCGGGAGACCATCGTTGGTGCTGTAAATCCGACGATGATTAT
>NZ_FNRK01000057.1 GCF_900107815.1 Eubacterium aggregans | reverse complement strand
CCTACATTCCCGTCTTACATCACGAGGAACGACGATGTTGAAACGTCGAAACCCGCATAGAATAAGGAATAAACAGCACTTTGGACTTGAATTGAAGCTCGTTATGTGATATAATGAAAGAAACACGTAACGAGGTGACGGAGATGTCAATTGTCCATCAACACGATAAACGCAGTGGAATCACTTACGTCTATGAATCAACATCCTATTGGGATAAGGAAAAGAAGCAAGGGCGTTCGCATCGAAAGCTTATTGGCCGACTCGATCCTGAAACTGGTGAGGTGGTTGCGACCGATGGCCGTGGCAAACGCCGAGGACAGGCAAAGCAGATGGATGCACCACCACCAGCATCAAAAAAAGGGCCTGTTCCATCCGATCGCAGGGAACGAGTCTTCAATGGTGCCACCTATCTCTTCGATCGAATCGGGGAAGAAACCGGGATTACAGCAGATCTCAAAACCTGTTTTCCTAATACCTATAAGCAGATTCTGTCCATTGCCTACTACCTCATTCTTGAAGATAATAACCCTCTGTTCCGTTTTAAAAAATGGGCAAAGCTTCACCGCCATCCCGACGGACAAGATATCCCCAGCCAACGCAGCACGGAACTCTTCCAGTGTATCACCGAAGAGGATAAAGCCCGATTCTTCCGACTTCAAGCAAAGCGACGGATGGAAGACGAGTACTGGGCCTACGATACGACATCGATTTCCAGCTATTCCGAAAGCCTGAAACAGGTCAAATATGGCAAAAACAAAGAGGATGATAAGCTGCCACAATTCAACCTCGCCCTGTTGTTCGGTGAAGAATCGGGACTACCCTTCTATTACCGGAAAATCGCCGGGAATGTCCCGGATGTCAAAACCATGAAGGAGATGATCCGGGAACTGGACACCCCGGGCTATGGCAAGATCAAGCTCTGCATGGATCGGGGATTTTACAGCAAGGATAATATCAATGCCCTGTACAAAGACCATCTGAAGTTTTTAATCGGGACCTCCACCGCACTGTCCTACGCCAAAACATTCATCCATGACATCGGCGGAGATAAGGATCAGTATGCCAACTATAACGGTGAACTAGAATTATATGTCTTCACCAAAACCATCCAGTGGGAGTATGAACATAAGCGTCCTAATAAGGGGGATACCCTTAAAAGTAGTCGACGGCTGTACCTGCATCTTTATTACCATGCCGAAAAACAGGCGAACGATGCATTGATCTTCAATAAAAAGATGGACGCCTACAAACAGGAAATCCTATCGGGCCATCGGGTTCTGGAACATGAAAAGCATTATAAAAAGTACTTCATCATCAAAGAGACACCGAAGAAAGGCATCACCCTTGATTACAACCAGGAGGCAATCAACCAGGCCCGGGAACGCTACGGCTTCTTCACCCTTATCAGCAACGACATCAAAGATCCTGTCGCCGCATTGCAACTTTACAGAACCAGGGATGTTGTTGAAAAAGCCTTTGGTGATTTAAAAGACCGTTTGAATATGCGCAGAGCCCTAACATCCTCAGAAAGCGCCCTGGAAGGGAAGCTGTTTGTTGAATTCATCGCACTCATCTTCCTCTCGTCCATCAAGAAAAGGATGGAAACGGCGGATCTCTTTTCAAAGTATACACTCCATGAAGTACTGGATGAGCTTGATGTCATCGAATGCTACCTCGAGCCCGGGAAAGCACCCGTGCAGGGCGAGGTTCTAAAGAAACAGGAAGAACTCTATCGCTCCCTCGGGGTCAGGCCGCTATTAGCTTCACCGCAGTGCTAAGGATGATGGCGGATACT
>NZ_FNRK01000023.1 GCF_900107815.1 Eubacterium aggregans | reverse complement strand
GGCATCCTGAAGAATTTCGATTTCTTCTTCACGTTCCCGAAGTCTACGCCTTAGTTGATTGTTTTCATCGGCCAGGGCGACCGTACCACCTTTTTTCTGGATTAAGGCATCAACTTCGCTTTGATGATGCTTCGCCTTGCTAATCCAGGTATACATTGTATCAAGATTGATGTTGAGGCGTTCAGATGCTGGCCGTGCGCCAATTTCTTGAGATAGCTTGACAGCCTCTGCTCTGAATTCGGGTGTGTATTTTTTTGCCATTTGGGTGTACAGTCCTCTCTGTTTTCTTTATTTTATCATTTCCTTGTCGTTTTGACTGTACTTTTATGATAACACTCCAATTTGAAATTTGGTGTATCCACATTTCACGTCAGTAATAATTTTTTGAGAACTTATATTAGACCATACTACGAATGGACCAATCCACAGTTAAATCCAGATACTGCACATGATTCTTTTTCATTTCTAATTGATTTTAATAGATGGAACATTCTTACCACACCATCATTTACTACTATATCCGCACTTGGTCAGGAACGTTATTATACGAATCCATCAAAGCTTGATTTTAATGGAGCAACTTATCCAATTCATTCTGCAGAAACTTTTGGCATGGGTAGCATATGCGCAAGGCGAGATTCGAATCTTGGATCACCAGATGTAATTGTTACATATGTTCACAATCCAGTAAATTGGGCTTATACCCTTTCTTTTGGGCCGTTTTCCATTGACTTCGCATCACCTTTTAATGGGGTGGATGTCATCAATAAAGTTCTAAAAAATCATGATTGAAGAAAGAGATACCTATGAAAGAAAAAAATTACGATTTACTATACTTACTATTACTAATACCCATCATTGGCACTTTTGTAATTCGTATTATTGGTTATCCAGCGACTTTGTTTTATGATTTACCCATCACGATTAGTGTTTGTGCTATTCTGTATTTCCTTAAAGAGATTATGAAAAAACTTTAAAAAGCACGGGGCTCATTAAATGGGTATTAACATCTCCCTATTCTGAAATAAAGAAGACTGTCGGGCTTGCCCTCGATGGTCTTTTTTCCTTAACGGTCAAAGCCGAAGTTATACGATAGACCATAGTTATTGTCAACGTCCACCGTTTTTATTAAGCTTTCCTTGACCGTAGGAGGGATAAGCCGTAGAATAAAGGACACGAAGAGGGAGGAGCGACCATGAAAAAAATTGAAGCCGTGGACCTAAGGGATGATTTGGAGGTACTGATCGATTTTAAAAAGCGGGTGGATGAGGTTCTTGCCCAGGAAGAATGCCTGGGGGACTGTGTGATCAAAGGGATCCTGGGATCGGAACAGGATTTTTCAGAATTAAATGTTGAAAATGCACGTTTTGAGAATTGTCGCCTGTTGGAGTGTTCCTTTAAAAAAAGCAGTTTTAAAAATGTCAGCTTTCGGAATTGCGATTTTTCGGGCAGCCGATTTGAAGATGCCTACTTTAGCCAATGTGAATGGAAGGGCTGTAAAGCATTGGGGAGCAGCTTTAGCCAAGGGGTTTTCAAAAACATCCTATTGGCGGATAATAATATGAAATATACGGATTTTGATGGCTCCCAGTGGCGATGGGCTCACTGGGAGGAGGTGGATTTTACCGGGGCTTTTATCACCCAGAGCCGACTAAGGGATTTGGAGGCCTTGACGTGTGATTTTACACAAACGGCATTTTTTAAAACGCCATTAAAGGGATTGGATTTAACAAGCAGCACCATCGAGGGTATCCAGGTTTCAGATACCCTGGGTGAGCTGCGGGGCGCCCGGCTCGATCCCTTCCAGGCGGCGGGGCTGATGCGTCTCTTGGGGATTGAGGTCGTGTGACCATCTCCTTACAGGATGCTTGACTTTAGCCGTGCAATTCGTTCTTCAACCATGGCGATGGATTCTGGAAGATCGTAAAGGCAGTGGTAGTCCTCTAAGTTTTCCCAGAAAGTAGCAAAGGCCTGGGCGAGATGGGGCTCATCCAAATAAGCTGTCACAATGGATTTATCCCCAGGAATATTGGAATGAAAGGTCATGAGCAAATGATGCTCCATGGTGGTGATAACAAGGTTTGGATCAAGATGGACCTTATCTATCTTTAGAATCCGGGAACGCCCCGTTTTTACCTGAATGAGGACCTGCTCCAGAAGATAGCGGCGGTCTGCAGGGGGGAGGGGCTGATAAAAATCATCGGGGATCTCTGGCGTTCGGCCGGTTTCCACAAAATAATCCAACCCCTGGGGGGTGAAGCTGGTTAACAAGGAGTTGGTTTTAAGAACCTTTTCCCGCTGCTTACCGGTGTAATCTAAAAACAATTGGATAAGGGCCTCCCGCTGGGGGAAGGGATTGCAAATGGTGCGCTCTAGGATATCTTCTGTTACAAAGGGTAAGATGCAGGGTATTGCTTCAATGACACAGCAAGGTTCATTGAGGATATTGGAATAAACCGCCATTTCTTCTATAATATCGTAGCACTGCTGGTACATCGGGATACAGTGTCCCTTTAGACGCTGGGTGTAGGCCCGGAGCTGGTTGAGGGCATCCTGGGTTTGGATGAAAAATCCAGAGGTGCATTGGGCATCGAATAAAACAGCACCCTGGCGGCCAAGGACTAAGCAGGGATAGAGGGTGTAGGGGCTGAAATGGGCCGGGACATCATCGTAGTAGTAAAAGGCTCGATAGCCGCGGTGACGGGACAGTAATGCCAGGGATTGTTTCAAACAATTGATATTGTAGGTTGAGGATGAGGCACTGCCATTGGTATTGTCCAGGCAGATTAAATGGGTCATTAAAAGTTTCCTGTGGATATCCAGCTGATCGATGATGTTATATAGACTGGTACAATCGGGCTGGGTTACCAGCTCCAGACTACCGTCCTCTATTTTTACGGATTCGGAAACGACACGAAAGAGCGCTGCAGTGAGTGCCGTCGGGGTGTCCAGCGTGGTGAACTGACACTCATCAGTCACCATGGAGACGCTGGGGGACCAGGGACAGTCAAGGGGCGTGGTCGATCGATTAAAGGAGTTAATAAAGGAGAGAATACTTTGATGCTGGGCATAACAGACCTCGCCATGGAGGGTGGCATAATAGGCATCAATGAGAGCCATGGTCTCCGCTGGGTTGAGCTGCAAAAATTGGCAAATAGACTCATAATTTATTTTCCTTTCATTTCCATTCTTATGAGTTGTATTTTAGCACAATGGTACGGCCTGGTCATTAAAAATTTCAGGTAAATGTGGAAACCCTGCCCACAAAACCTGCCACATCTTGTAATTTATCTAAAGGTCACTTAGAATAAAAGAGCAAACAGCATTCCGGCTACAAATAAGGTGAAATGAAAAATGCCATGGCATCCTAAAAGGTGCCATGGCATTTTTTCTTTTAGCTGAAGGTAATCGTAAAGGTACTGCCTTCACCTGGGGTACTGTCTACCTCAACCTCAGCGTGGTGGATCATAGCGCCGTGTTTGACAATAGAAAGCCCCAGACCCGTTCCGCCGGTTTCCTTGGAATGGCTTTTATCCACCCGATAGAAGCGTTCGAAAATCCGGGCCAAATGCTCTTCGGGGATACCAATGCCAGTATCCTTAACCCAAATGACGGGATGGTTATAATCCATGCCAACGTGGATTTCCACTGTGCCACCATCCTGGTTGTAGGCAATGGCATTGTCGCAGAGGTTAAAGACCATTTCGTAGAGGGTTGGCGCAATCCCATTAATGGTAACTGGTGCCCCCGTAAGGGTAAGGGCGACATGGTGCTTATCGGCTTTCTTTTGGAGGCTATCCCGGACGTTTTTACACAATTGGTAAAGATCGATGGGTTCAAAGGCTTCACTCATATCGGATTCATCCAGGCTGGATAGTCGGATGATGTCTTGAATCAGGGTGAGGAGACGGCTGGCTTCAAAATGAATTTGGCCAGCAAAACGATTAATATCCTCGGGCTTGGCCAGGCCACTTTCCATAATTTCAGAATAGCCTAGAATAGAAGTGAGTGGGGTTTTCAGCTCGTGGGATACATTGGCAGAAAATTCTCGGCGCATCTTTTCAATGTTTTCCCGTTCGGTGACATCGGCGATGAACAGAACCACCGCATGGCTGCCATCCCCGGCATCCACCGGACTGGCGGACAGCTCATAGAAGCGGTTGTTTCGCTTCATGCGGATATTGGCCTTTTCGCCCTGGAGGACTGTTTCAATAAGACTAACAAAGGGATTTTCCCGACAGAGCTCCAAGTAAGTGCCATTGTAAATTCCGCCTTCAAAGAAGGCCTTGGCACTGCGATTGAGGGAAAGAACATGGCCGTTGCTGCCGAAGATAGCCAGGCCATCCCCCATACTTTCAGTAATTTGATCGAATTCTCGCTGCTTGTCTGAAAGGGCCTGCATTTGTTCATTAATCCGCTGCCGCTGGCGGTCCAGCCGCAGCAAAAGGGGTGAAAGCTCCTCGTAGGTGTCGTTCTCCAAAGGATGGTCGAGGTCCAGATGGTTAATGGGCATGAGGATGGCTTTGCTGATAGAATGGCCAACCCAAAGGGCAGCGATCATCACAGCCACCAGCAGGAATGCTAAGAGGGATGCCGAGCTTCCAAAGACACCAAGGGTACTCCGGGTGGTGATGGCCAGCCGAAGAATATTGCCACTGTCCAGTTTCGTGGCATAATAATAGGTGGATTCATCCAGGGTTTTTGACAAACGGCTGTCGGAGCCCTTTCCCGTTTCCAGGGCCGCTTCGACCTCTGGTCGGTTGCCATGGTTTTCCATTTGGCTCTCAAAGGCATTGCTGTCGTAGAGAACAGTACCGTCTGGAGAAATCAGGGTAAGGCGAGTGTTGCTGTCTTTGCCTACGCTTTTTAAATAGGTGACATCATCCAGGGTTTTCATAGCCTGTACCAGGTAGCCCGACTCGGTTTCTAAAGCTTGGCGGGTTTCACTAACAAAGCTGCTGTATAAAACTGGGATGATGAGCCCAGAGGTTAAGATTAAGGTTAACAGAGCAGTAAAGAAGATACTGCCGGAGATTCGTTTTTTCATGTGTGGCCTCCTATGCGGTAGCCGACGCCACGAACGGTTTCGATGATGGGGTGCTCCTCGCCTAATTTCTGTCTCAGTGTCCGGATATGGACATCCACCGTACGGGTTTCACCGTCAAAATCGTAGCCCCATATTTTAGAAAGGAGCATATCCCGGGTGAGTACCGTGCCGATATTATGCATCAGCAGGTTAAGAAGATTGTATTCTTTTAGTGTCAGATCCACGGGGGTACCGTCTACAGTCGCTTGGTGGGCCCGTTCGTCAATGAGGATGTTTTTATAGGAGAGAATCTGGCTTTCCGGCTGGGGGGTGCTTCTGCGAAGCACCGCTTTAATACGGGAGAGCAACTCCATCATACCAAAGGGCTTGGTCACATAGTCGTCGGCACCATTGTCTAAGCCGATGACCTTATCGTACTCAGCGCTTTTTGCTGTGAGCATGATAATCGGGATTGCCTTTGTCCGTTCGTCTTGTCGTAATTTTTTAAGAATTTGGATACCATCTTCACCAGGGAGCATGATATCCAACAGGATGAGCTCAGGAAAAGGATCGGACAAGGTGGAAAACAGTCCGTCACCTTGTTCGAAGCCACAGACCCTATAGCCGGAATTTTGCAGGGTATACATTACCAGTTCGCGGATACCGGCATCATCCTCCACAATATAAATCATGGTTAGGACCTCTCGGTGGCAATGGGGACCTCTCCATGTTCGCCAGTGATGGAAAAGACCACCCACCCAGCAATATTAGTGGCATGGTCACCAATACGTTCTAAGTATTTGACAATCATAAGAATATCCAAGGCCTGGGCTCCCATGGTTTTATTTCCTGCGATAAGTTCAATGAGGTCATCCCGAATTTTGATGAAATAGGAGTCCACCACATCATCTGCAATAAGGACACCTTTGGCCATTTCTAAATCCCGTTTGACATAGGCGTCAATACTATCGGTTACCATGGCAATGGTCGCTTTAGCCATCTCTGGAATGGGGATAATTTCTGCATAGTGGCTGAGGTTAGAGGAGCTGACGATTTCAGCAATATCTGCAGCCTGGTCACCGATGCGTTCCATATCGGTAATCATTTTAAGGGCGGAGGAAATCAGACGCAGATCCCTGGCAACAGGCTGTTGCTGGAGGAGGAGTCGAAGGCAGAGGTCTTCAATATCCTGTTCCATCTGGTCGATTTCATCATCGGCAAGGATGGCTTCCTTGGCCATGGCGGCATCGTTTTTAGTAAGGGCCTTGCAGGCCCGGGCAATGGCCGTTTCACACAGGCTACCCATGGTAATTAAATCATTGTTTAGTTTTTCTAATTGTTCATCAAATCGATTACGCATCATCCGAACCTCCCTGTAATATAATCTTCGGTTTTCTTATGAACGGGGGTGGAGAAGAGAACCTCCGTCTCGTTATACTCGATCACCTCTCCGAGCAGGAAGAAGGCGGTACGGTCTGAAATCCGAGTAGCCTGCTGCATGGAGTGGGTGACGATAATGATAGTATACTTTTCTTTCAGTTCAATGGCAAGGTCTTCAATCTTTGCTGTTGAAATAGGGTCAAGTGCCGAGGTCGGTTCATCCATGAGAAGGACCTCCGGTTCCACGGCTAAGGCCCTGGCAATGCAAAGCCGCTGCTGTTGGCCACCAGATAAACCCAGGGCGCTTTTCTTAAGGCGGTCTTTAAGCTCACCCCAAATGGCAGCCCCTCGAAGGGATTTTTCCACAATATCGTCGAGCTGCGCTTTGTTTTTGATGCCATGGGTTCGGGGTCCATAGGCGATGTTATCATAGACACTCATGGGGAAGGGATTGGGCTTTTGAAAGACCATCCCCACCCGCTTGCGCAGGAGGTTGACATCCATCCCCTTATAAATATCCTCACCGTCTAGGGTAATGTCCCCGGTGATCTTACACCCCTCGATCAGATCGTTCATCCGGTTGAGGGTTTTCAAGTAGGTTGATTTTCCACAGCCCGACGGGCCGATTAAGGCGGTGATTTGATTTTCCGGAAGCTGCAGGTTAATATCCTTTAAGGCGTGGAAATCACCGTAAAATAAATTGAGGTTTTGGGTTACGATTTTATCCATATTTTTCTCCAATTAGTTACCGCCACTGGCGATTTTTTGAGCGATTTTCTCTGATAGTAAATTCAGCAGGATGACGATGACGAGGAGCACCACTGCCGTTGCATAGGATTGTCCGGTGTTTAGCCCTTCGCTCCATAGCGCATACATATGGATGGCCAGGGTCCGTCCAGAGCCCATGAGGTTCGGGGGGATCTGGGCCACGGTACCCGCTGTGTAAATCAGCGCTGCGGTTTCCCCAACGATTCGACCGACGGCCAACACGATTCCGGCAAAGATCCCCGGAGAGGCGGCCGGTAAGATAATACGAAATACGGTCCGCAGCCGTCCGGCTCCCAGGCCAAAGCTCCCCTCCCGGTAAGTGTCCGGCACGGCTTTTAAAGCTTCTTGGGTGGTACGCATAATCAGGGGCAAAATCATAATAGCCAGGGTACAAGACCCCGCCAGCATGGAATAGCCCCAGCCCAGGGTTGTGACAAAGAAGAGCATCCCAAAGATTCCATAGACGATGGAGGGAATACCCGAGAGGGTTTCTGTGGTAATGGCCACAAGCTTGACCAGGGGATTGCCACGTTTGGCATATTCTTCTAAGAAGATGGCAGAGCCAATTCCAAGGGGAACGGCGATAATCAGGGTAACGGCAATCATGATAATGGTATTGACCAGGGCCGGGAAGAGGGAAACATTCTCGGTGGTATACTTAAAAGCAAATAAATCCAAAGAGAGATTGGGAACCCCCATAATTAGGATGTATAATACCAGAAAGGCCAGAATGCCAATGGTCATGATGGCACCAAACCAAACCAGACCCTTTAATACCTTAGCCTGTATTTTACTTGATTGGGTCATGCGTCAGTCCTCCTTTTTAAGATGGAGAAGCACAAATTAATAATCAGGATGAACACAAAAAGCACCACGGCTGTTGCAATCAGGGCTTCTCGATGGAGGTCAGCGGCGTAGCCCATCTCCAAAACAATATTTGCCGTTAGGGTGCGAACACCTTTTAGCAGGCCCCTCGGCATTGCAGCCTGATTCCCTGCAATCATAATAACGGCCATGGTTTCTCCGATGGCCCGACCAACACCAAGGATTACTCCGGCTAAAATACCGGATTTGGCGGCCGGTACAACAGTAAAAAAGACAGAACGCTCATGGGTAGCACCCAGTGCCAGTGCCCCTTCGTAGTAGCTGTTCGGCACCGCCCGCAGCGCGGATTCACTGACACTGATGATGGTAGGAAGAATCATAATACCCAGAATCAGGCAGGCAGCCAGCATACTAGTGCCAGAACCGCCAAAAATCCCTCGGATCATCGGGACGAAGACCATCAATCCAAAAAAGCCGTAGACCACAGAAGGAATACCGGCCAGCAAGTCCACTGAGGGTTTTAAAAGCTTATAAAGCCCCGGGGGGCAGAAGCGGGCCATGAAGATGGCAGTTAACAAACCGATGGGGACCCCGATGACAATGGCTCCAGCGGTGACGTAAATAGAGCCCAGAATCATGGGGAGGATACCATAGAGGTTATTGCTTGGCTTCCAGACCTCGCCGAAAAGGAAATTGAAGAGCCCAATCTTCGCAATGGCGGGAATGCCATTGACAAAGAGGAACAAGCAGATCATTATTACGGCAAGGATGGAAACACAGGCGGCGGCGATGAACACGCCCTTCATGAAATTTTCTCTCAATTCTTTCATCGATAAAATGTCTCCAATATCAAATTTACAAAGAAGGCCCCCTCCGAAGAGGGAGCATACCAATGGGGAAGGGCTTTAGTTTGCGGGGGCTACTTCATCCCAGGTCGTAATGTTACCGGTGTAGATATCCTTAACCTGGTTGACCGTGAGGTTATCAACGCTATTGTCTTTATTGATGATAACCGCAATCCCATCGGTGGCGATGACCGTTGCCGTGACACCCTTGGATTTTTCACTGTCCTTTAACCCACGGGATGCCATGCCGATATCGCAGATGCCATCAACAGTGCTGTTGACACCTGTGGTGGAGTCACTTTGCTGGACTTCGATTTCGGCGTTAGGGTTAACCTTCAGGTAAGCTTCTTTCAATTTTTCCATCACTGGAGTGACAGAGGAGGAACCCGCGACAGTAATCTTACCGGCAGGCTTGGTTCCGGCATAAGCGCCATTGGTGGATGCCTTGATATAGCCTGTTTCTTCAACGATGGCCTGGCCGTCAGCTGAAAGAATGTAATCCACAAAATCCTTGGAGACATCGGATAAACCCTCTTTAGTAATGATGTTAAAAGGACGGGAAATCTTGTAGCTACCGTTGTCGATGTTTGCAGCAGTGGCTTCAGCTCCGTCGATTTTCAAAGCTTTGACGGTATCGTTGAGAGAGCCCAGGGAGACATATCCGATGGCATCAGTATTGCCTGAAACGCTGGTCAGCATAACGGAGGTACTGTTGGTGATATCCGCAGAATCGATGGTCTTATCAACTTTATTACCGGCAGAGTCCTTTTCTTCAATACCAAACAATTCGATGAAGGCGCCCCGGGTACCGGAGCCATCCTCACGAGAGATGACAGTAATGCTTCCGCCACTGGCAGATCCGCCGCCACAACCGGCTAAGGTGACAGCCATTAATAATGTCACACAGAGGATGGTAAATGCTTTTTTCATAATAAATGTTTTCTCCTTTTATTTATCATTTTACGATGGATTTATTGTATAAAAGCTTTGTTAAAACCAAAAGGCTGGTTATGTTAAATACAAGTAAAGTCAGGAGAAGTCTTAAACTCAATTAAAGTTCTGCTTCAGCCGTTTACAGGTCATACCAATAGCGTTACACTTAAAAGAGAGTTTGCATGAAAGGATTGGTTAAAGTAGATATGGATAGTAAATTAATTTTTGCAATTATTGCCATTACCCTGGCATTGGTTTTTTACACTATTGGTGTATTTGGAGAGCGGCGGGAAAAACGCTTGTTAAAATGGCATGTGGTCATTTTTTGGATGGGCCTGGTGTGCGACACCACCGGGACAACCCTGATGTCGGTCATTTCCAGAACTGGCGGCGGAGGGATGAGCTCCACCGAGCTGGCCATTCATGGGGTGACCGGAGCCCTGGCCATTGCACTGATGCTCTTCCACGCTATTTGGGCCACCTGGACGTTGCGTAAAGGCAATGCCCACCAACAAGAGGCCTTCCATAAATTCAGCCTCTTCGTCTGGCTGATCTGGCTCATCCCATACTTTATTGGCATGTTTATGGGAATGGGAATTTAAAACATCCCAAGGATTTTTTCTTGACACCCGAAAGTCCTTCAATTACAATAGAGGGACAAAAGGGAGTAGTTAAAACACTAAAGTCAACAGACTGGCCATCGGCCTGGCTTTAGGACCTGAATGGTAACGAGACTTTTGGCAGAGGATAAGTATATCTTTCGCCAAAGGTCTCTTCTTTTTTTTCGCGTTTGCTAACAGAAGTATAAAAGTGGGAATAGTGAGTGCTGTTAAAAGCTTGCTTTTATAAGGTGCTCAGTGTTTCTGCTTTTACAAAGCGCAGCTGAAAGGCACGACGAAGAGGGGTGCCGCTTGAAGGCCAAGCAGTGCTTGGACTGGAGAAATCAGTGGAGCTGATTTAAACTGAGACAATCAAGTTGCGGAACGAGTGTTACTTCGTGGTAGATAGAGCACAGTAAGAGGAGGAAAAATGCAAGCATTTAGAGAGAGTGCCAAAGCAGTATTGTCTAGATTGGGTGTTGATCCCGGCAGAGGCTTGACGCCAGAGGAGGCAGAGGAGAGCCGGGCAGTGAATGGCGCCAACACCTTTACGAAGGCAAAGGCAAAATCGGTTTGGAAGAAAATTTGGGATGCGACCACAGAGCCCATGATCATCATGCTCCTCACCGCCGCAGCCATTACCCTGGGGGTGAATTTCATCCGTTTATTCACAGGGGGAGAAACCGAGTTTATTGAATGTGTCGGTATCTTTGCGGCTATTTTTTTAGCGGTGGGGGTAACGGTCATCATGGAAGGCCGTTCAGAAAAGGCCTTTGATGCCCTGAACAAAATTAATGAAGACGTCCAGGTCAAGGTCCTTCGAGGGGGCGGTATCACCCTCATCAGCCAGAAGGAGCTGGTAGTGGGAGATATCATGGAGATCGCCACTGGAGATATGATTTCCGCGGATGCCAGACTTCTGGAAACCCAGGAGCTGCGGGTGGATGAGTCCTCCCTCACTGGAGAGAGTAACCCTGTTAAAAAAGATGGAAATCTGATTTTCGATAATCCCAAGACTCCGGTGGCGGAGCGGGTCAACATGCTGTACTCCGGCTGCTTCGTCACCGGGGGGAGTGGTGTTGCGGTGGTGACCGCTGTGGGAGACGCCACGGAATTTGGCAGCATCGCCCGGGAGCTCTCAGTGGAAGGGGATGGCAAGACCCCTCTTCAGGAAAAGCTGGACCGCCTGGGCAAGCTCATCACCATTCTGGGGGCGACGGCAGCAGCCATCGTTTTTACCATTCAGTGTATTATCTTTTTATCAAGTGGCACCTTTAATCTGGACACGGTATCAGAGGCCTTTATTACCAGCATTGTCCTCATTGTCGCAGCGGTCCCTGAGGGACTGCCCACCATTGTGGCGGTATCCCTATCCCTCAACATCATAAAGATGGCCAGACAGAATGCCCTGGTAAAAAAGCTCATTGCCTGTGAAACCATTGGCTGTATCAATGTAATCTGCTCCGATAAAACCGGGACACTCACAGAAAATCGCATGACAGTGACGGATATGGTCATCGCCTCCCATAAAAATAATTGTGGCCGGGCCTGTGTCAGCTCCGAAGACTGGCCAGAGGGCGTTTGCCAGCGCCGGATACCGGCCTCGGAAATTAATGATGTTCATTTGATTGAGAATTTCATCTTAAATAGTACTGCGGACATTGAAATGGACGGGGAGACGGTACGCTTTATCGGGAATCCCACGGAGTGTGCACTGATTACCGCCTATGAAAAATACAATGGCGGTGAAGGCACCGATGCCACCCTCCCTCGAAAAACCTACGATGCTATCCGAAAGGATGCCACGGTTTCCTTTGTGTTCCCCTTCTCTTCTGAGACCAAAAATATGACCACCATTATTGAAGTAGACCAGGGTTTTATGGCTTATTCGAAGGGAAGTCCAGAGAAAATTTTATCCCAATGTGCCTTTGTGGAGGTGGATGGGGTCAATGAGCCCATGAATGCGGATTACAAAGCCCAGATTGAAGCCGCAATGGCGGGCTTTGAGCGTAAGGCTAAACGGGTATTGGCTTTTTGCCATCGCCCATTGACCCAGGAAATGCCCATCACTGCCCTGGAGGAAAGACGGGCTTCCATCGAATCGGATATGGTTTTCGATGGCTTTGTGGCCATCGCTGATCCACTGAGGGGAGATGTGTATGAATCTGTGGCCCGTTGCCGGGCCGCGGGGATTGAGCTGAAAATGCTCACGGGAGATAATAGTCTGACGGCTCAGGCCATTGCCGAGGAGCTGGGTATTTTAAAGGACGGGGAACAGGTGGTAGAAGCTGTCAGCCTGGAGGATTTAACCGAGGACGAGCTAAAGGCCTGTCTGCCCCAGATCCGGGTGATTGCCCGGAGCACCCCAACGGTGAAAATGCGGGTGGTCTCTGCCCTAAAGGAACTGGGCAATGTGGTAGCGGTCACCGGCGATGGCATTAACGACGCCCCGGCCATTAAAAAGGCGGACGTGGGGATTGCCATGGGCATCACGGGGACCGAGGTGTCCAAGGAAGCCAGCGATATTGTTTTATTGGACGATTCCTTCTCCACCATTGTAAAAGCAGTGCAGTGGGGCCGGGGAATCTTTGAGAATTTCCAGCGCTTTATCCAATTTCAGCTGACGGTGAACCTTTCGTCGGTCATCGTCGTGCTGACCAGCATTTTATTGGGGATGGCGTCGCCCTTCTCCGCTCTGCAGCTTTTGTGGATTAATATCATTATGGATGGTCCGCCGGCGCTTACCCTTGGGCTTGAGCCCATTCGGGAGGATCTTCTGGGCCGCCGCCCCATCCCTCGGGATGCCAGCATTGTCAATGGCAGCATGATGACCCGGATTGCCTCCAATGCGGTCTATGTGTCCATTATCTTTATGCTCCAGGCACTCTTTAATATTCTGGGGGGAACACCTGGGGAGCAGTATACTATTTTGTTCACCCTCTTTGTGGTGATGCATCTTTTTAATGCTTTTAATAGTAGAGAATTGACGCCGACGAGTATTTTTAAAAATTTCTTTAACAATCGGCTGATGCTGCTGGTCTTTGGACTGACCTTTCTGCTTCAGGTGATTATCACCCAGTATGGTGGTATCTTCTATGGGACCATTCCGCTGTCCCTTACCATGTGGCTTAAAATTATTGGATTGGGACTTTCTGTTATCGTCGTGTCGGAGGTGGTAAAGGCTATCCAGCGGGGATTTCAGAGGAAAAAAGGATGATGATGAAAAAATATACAACGCCAATTATTATTGGGATTCTTTTTGGAATTTCTGCCCTTATTTACGCAGTACAGTTCTTTGTTTTCCATGATTCCCGGGATACTTTCTTTTACCTGCTCCAGGATTGGGCCTTTCTCCCGGTTCAGATTGCCGTGGTGACCATTGCGGTTGGGAAGTTGGTGGAAAGCCGGGAAAAAAGGGACCGTCTGGAGAAAACCCAGATGCTTGCCAGTACCTTCTTTAGTGATTGTGGGATGCAGCTGCTTCGGGATATGCTGTCTACGGTTACCAATAAGGAGGTGCTGCACCCCTGTCTGTCCATCCAGGAGGATTGGGGGGATCGAGAATTCAGAGGGGCGGTTCAGTCCATTAAAGACTGCCGGTTTACTTTTTGTCTTCATCCGGACTGTTTGATGCGGTTAAAGGCGTATTTTGAAGAGAAAAATATGTCCATGTTGGTGATTATCTCAAATCCTGCACTTTTAGAGCATGAAGAGTTTACGGATATGCTTTGGGCCATGTTTCATCTAAAGGATGAGCTGAAGGCAAGGGAAGGTTTTGAAAAGCTTTCTGAGATGGACCAATATCATTTGAGAGAGGATATGGAGCGGGCCATGCGTGGGGTTTTAATCAATTGGGTGCGGCATATGCAGCATATTAAGAAAGAGTATCCGTATCTGTTTTTATTAGAAATCAGTCAGGACCCTCTGGCACTTGAAAAAGCTTAAAACACGCAGTTTGGCATTAAAGACTTGTCATTCAGGCAATTACTCATTATAATAGTTGTAGTTCAAGATGAGAGAGGAAAGCATTGTGGAAAACAAACTCAAAGAAAAATATGGGCTTTTGACGGCCATTTGCCTGGTGGTGGGTATCGTTATTGGCAGCGGCGTCTTCTTTAAAGCGGAGAAGGTATTAAACGCCACTGGCGGTAATTTGCCTCTGGGTATTTTGGCCTGGGGTGTCGGGGGGATGATCATGATCATCTGCGCCTATACCTTCTCAACCCTGGCGACCCGCTATTCTTTTGTTAATGGGGCACTGGATTATGCGGAGAATATTGTGGGAGATCGCTACGGCTACTTTATGGGCTGGTTCATGGCGACGATTTATTATCCAGCGATGACCTCGGTACTGGCTTGGGTATCGGCGCGGTACCTCTGCGTACTGTTGGGATGGGATATTACGGGCGGGGCCTGTATGGTGATTTCAGGAGTTTTTTTGATTTCGGCCTTTGCTCTAAATACCCTCGGCCCCATTTTGGCTGGAAAGTTCCAAGTTTCTACGACCATTATCAAATTGATTCCGCTGCTGTTGATGGGCCTTGTGGGTTTGGTCGTTGGCCTGTCCAATGGAATGACCATGACTAATTTCACCACGGTAGTGGATACCTCCATTAGCCCTTCTGGTGGATTTTTGGCGGCTGTGGTGGCCACGGCTTTTGCCTACGAAGGGTGGATTATCGCCACCAGTATCAATGCGGAGCTTAAGGATCCGAAGAAAAACTTACCCAAGGCGCTGGTACTGGGGACTATTACCGTCGCAGTGGTGTATATTTTATATTATGTGGGGATTGCCGGGGGCATCAGCAATGCCGATATGATGGAAATGGGAGCAGAGGGTACCCAGCAAGCCTTTGTGAATTTATTCTCTTCCATCGGAGGCACGGCTTTATTCGTCTTTGTTATCATCTCCTGCTTAGGAACCCTCAATGGGCTGACCATGGCCTGTTCCCGAGGGATGTACAGTCTGGCTGTCCGTAATCGCGGGCCGAAGCCGGAGCTGCTTGGCAATGTTGACCGTCAAACAAACATGCCGGTTAACTCGGCCGTGATGGGGTTGGTGTTCTGTGGCCTTTGGCTGGTTTATTTTTACGGTGCACAACTGGCCTCGGAGCCTTGGTTCGGAGCCTTTTCCTTTGATTCCTCGGAGCTGCCCATTGTCACTATTTATGGGATGTATATCCCCATTTTCATTATGGTCATGATCCGGGAGAAAAGCGAGCATTGGATGAAGCGTTTCGTCATGCCTGGTCTCTCCATCATTTGCTGCCTGTTCATGATTGCCGCGGCATTCATCGCCCATGGCGTAATGGCGGTCACCTGCTATATCATTGTCTTTGCCGTTATCCTGCTCATTGGGGCACCGTTTTTACGGCAGCATCCCTAGGGTGTTTTAAAGGCCGTGCTGGAGAAAGGGTGGAGCTGACATGAGGCCACTGAGGCAAGAGCTGGTTTGGAATCCCTGGCATGGCTGTCATAAATACTCGGAGGGTTGTGCGCATTGTTATATGTTTCGGCGGGATGAATCCATTGGGAAAGATCCCACCCGTGTGGAGCGGACGAAGAACTTCCAGCTTATCATTGCCCGGGATCGGAAGGGGCGTTATAAAGTGCCCTCCGGAACCCTGGTTTATGTCTGTATGACCTCCGATTTTTTAATTGAGGAGGCCGATGACTGGCGTCCGGAAATCTGGCAAATGATGGCGAGCCGGCCGGATTTGGATTATATGATCATTACGAAGCGCATCATTCGCCTTAAAGACAGGCTGCCCTCTGATTGGGGAGGTGGGTGGCCCAATGTGGCTGTGGCCTGTACCATAGAAAATCAGCGACAGTATGATTTCCGTTATCCGATTTTCAGAGATTTGCCCATTGCCCATAAATTTCTGGCCTGCGAACCCCTTCTGGGCCCCATCACCATGCTGGGGCTGGATAACCGGATCGAAGGGGTGGTGGCCGGTGGTGAGTCCGGCAATGCCGCTCGATCCTGTGATTTCGACTGGCTTTTGGATCTGCATCGCCAATGCCATAATGTTGGCGTGTCCTTTACCTTCCGCCAGACCGGAGCCCGTTTGAAGAAAAACGGCATCACCTATCGAATTCCAAGGCGGCGGCAGCATGAACAAGCCCGAAAAGCGGGCTTGGATACAGAGCTTTAATGCATGAATGTTTTTTAGTGGAGCCTTGACACGGTGAGGGCCTTAAGATATAATTTCAGTTAACGTTAAGAGTGTTTTTCAATGCTCCGATAGTATAAAAATCCAATAAAGCCGCACAGGAAGAAAGATGGGGAATCCCAACTGGTAAAAACCAACTGTAAAGTCAGTAGATTGACCTGTGTCACCACCACACCATTTTCTGGAAATGGGTGTTTTATTGGAAAATCATAGCGTAAACGTAAAGCACCCGTCCATGGGAGATATGGACGGGTGCTTTTGTTTTACAGAAGCAGACAGTAATGATCAAAAGAAAAAGAGCGACGAGAGAGGAGTGCAGGATGGAAGACGTCCAATGGGGAGGAAAAAAGGGAATCCTTCAAAGAAGTATGCGGGTATTGTGCCTTCTGTTGGTGGGGATCTTGTTAGTGTCCTCCGGGATTGCCGGAGTCCTGGCAAGTGGTGCCAGCAGCGGAGGAACCGCCATTATAACGGTGGAGCGGCAGAGTCTGGGACAGGGATTTTACCTGGAGCCCATATCTGTGGGGTTCGATGCAGGAGAAGATGGTGCGGCCATTGTTGAAAGGGCTCTGGAAAATAAGGGGGAAGTGTTGTTGGAGGGCAGTGGGATTCAATCCATTTCCGGAGCGGATACCGGCAGCATCACCATACCGGAAGCCGTACAGGCATTGACCACGGCGACCTTACCGACGACCGGTAATACGGCAGCAGCGGGTACCCTAGGGAGTGGGGCTTACACCTCAGGGGGACATTGGGCCCTGACTCTGAATGGAAAAAGTCTGGAGAGTCTGTGGGAGTACAGCCCAATGGATGGGGACGTTCTTCGAATCCGATACAGTCTTTTTGATGATGAAAAGGATTTGGCGCTCTCTAAAAATGCAGGCGACGTGGATCGTATTTTAGAGCTTGTCGCCCAGACGGATCGCAGCGTTGCGTATAATAATACAGCCTGCAGTACAGCGCTGGCAGCCCTTTCTAAAACGGATTTGAGCGGGAAGGAGGCCAGGGCCATTTTCGGCACCCTGGAAGATGCACTTTTCGCTGGGGAAGCCATGGAGCCTACTGTGGCTCAGCCCACGGTGGAACCGATCTCTGAACCTGAGGACAAGGTGGAAGAAACAGAAAAAAAGGAGGCGGAATCCAATGGGGCGTTACAGGCTGAGTTGGCCGCTCAGGCTAAATCCTTGCGGGAAAGCGCCGGAACCAATGATATAGAGCGGATGATCAACACCAGCGCGGCGGCCATCCTCTCGGGGTTTGAACAAAGCCCGCCTGCGGTAGGCACTACTGGCGGGGAATGGTCCATCCTCGTCCTGGCCCGGTCAGGATTGGGGAATCAGAACCTGTACAATACCTATTACAATAATGTCTGCCAGACGTTAATCGATAAAAAAGGCGTCCTCCACAAGGTGAAATATACGGAGTATTCCCGGGTTATCCTCGGTCTGACAGCTATCGGTAAGGATGTCACCAATGTTGCGGGGTATAACCTGCTCAGCTACTTATCGGATTTCAACAATGTTAAAAAGCAGGGAATCAACGGTCCCATTTGGGCACTGATCGCTTTAGACAGCCATGCCTATAAAATACCGGACAATCCGGAGGCCAAAACTCAGAATACCCGCCAGGTCATGATTGACCATATCCTGGGTCGGGAAGTTGATGGTGGAGGGTGGACCCTGAGTGGAACCAAAGCAGACCCGGATATGACGGCTATGGCCCTCTACGCCCTGGAGCCCTATCAGGATCAGCCCGACGTCAAGGCGGCCTGCGACCGCGCCTTTAATGTCCTTTCCCAGGTCCAGGTTGCCCAGGGGGATGACGCCGGGGGCTATGCCACCTTCGGAACAAATAATTCCGAAAGCACGGCCCAGGTCGTCATGGCACTTTCTGCCTATGGCATCGACCCCGAAGCCGACAGCCGCTTTATTAAAAACGGCGTCAGCACCGTGGATGCGCTGAGCCAATACTACCTTGCGGATTCACCCTATGGTGCCGGCTTTATGCACATTAAGCCAGGAGGAGGGGATAATGGCGGTGCCGCCGCCGGCGTCCGGGATGCCATGGCTACGGACCAGGGGATGGAAGCCCTGATCAGCCATCAGCGGGTATCAGAAAATAAAACCCAGATTTTTGATATGACGGATATTGAAATCGAACCGGCGACGGTGATGGGGATGTATCTTAATGCGGAGGAAGGCGTTTTCTCATCTGATAAAGAATCGAAGGTCAAGCTTACCGCCAGCATCGATTCCACGGGGATGCCGGATGTCAGTGCTGTCACCTGGAGCGTGGAAAACCACACTAGTGAAAAAACGGCAGAGGTCGATGCCGAAGGGAATGTCACCGTCCATGCCAGCACCTTGAGTGCCGCGGATCTTGCCGCCATGGGAATGGGAGACGATGCGTCCCGGGCGACGGTGACGGCATCCGTGACGGTGGATCATACCCACACCTTAACCACCACCTACGAGATTTACCAGGGGATGACGCCATCCGGCATACAGGAACGGATTCAGAATCTACCCTCCCCAGGAGCCTTTAAGGCGGCGGATCGTGATGCGGTCGTCTTCGTCAGTCGGGCCATGGCACAGCTTACCCCGGCGGAAGCCGCCTATCTGGACAAGACCCTGCTGACCACGGCGGAAAAGCAGAAATTGGCTTACTGCCAGGCAGCCGTAAAGAACATCAACCAGCGAGTCATTCAGACCTATTCCGATGTGGATGGAAGCCGGGTTTACCCCAAAACTTTCACCATTTACAGTGATCTGCCCTGGTATGTGGCACTGAGCGTGGAGAATCTGGATGAAGAAACCGTGAAGAAAATAGAAAGCAGTCTGGGTAATCGGGAGAACCTGCTCCAGGTCAATGACATCACCCTCACCAATACTTTGGCAGATGATCTGACAACGGCCTATCACCCAGTGGACCCCATTAAAATTCAGATGGAGGTGCCTGAAACCAGTAAATCCATGCTGGCGGGTGTCAAGGTCAATGGCTATACCATTGGCGATGAGGTGGTGGCTAAGACCACCAATATGACCATTTCTGTGGATCGGCGCTATGTGACCTTTGAAACGTCGGATACGGGTATTTTCGGATATGTCTCAGAGAACAAGTCTATGGTAACGCCAGGTGGTTCAGGGGGGGCGTCCATTGGGACCGGATCGTCTGCCATCAGCGATGCCGGCGCCAGTGGAAGCTTCAGCAGTACGAGAAAAAGCATAAACACCACGGGAACATCAGGTAAAATCGTAGATCACGGCCTTATCTTAGGGCAATCCGGTATTGGCATGGTAGATATTACAGGAACCGGGAAGCTGAAAACGGGGACAGATACCCTGACCTCCTTCTGGTATGAGCTGGGACAAAAGGTAAAAGCCGGAGCGGCGCCCTTCGCCATTGGCCTGGGGACTATGGCAGTCCTTTACAGTATCGGCCTTTTGATTGCCATTGAGGTCCGCCACCGGAAAAAATTAAAAATGTAGGGTCAGGCCGTAAGTGGCCAAAGCACAAAAGAGGGAGGATGTAAAAATGAAAAAGAAAAAGATTTTTGGGGTGCTGTTGTCGCTGTTCATCCTGTTCGGGATGGCCGGCACCCTTGCCGGGTGCGATAATCCGGTAACCACTGTCAGTAATGCCGGGGGGAAAACGGAACAGTATGCCTATCCAGAAGGCGGAATCATTAAAAAAGCTTTCTTTGACGAACTGAAAAATACGGTCAATACAGATATTTACCCCGGGACGGTGGATAATGTCAATTATGTCTGGACCTTCAATGGCGCGGATATTTCCACCCCCATGGACTTCAATATCGCCATGGGGCTGAATAACGATGCGGCCACCCAGGTCCAGGCGGCCACCAGCTCCGTTCAGGTCCAGGGCTTCAACTTCTCCGATAACCCCGGGGTTCCCGGAAAGTATAACCTGCGGCTGGTCCTGCCTACCAAGTGGGACTGCCAGAGCATCGACTTGTACAATTTAGACGGTACGAACCTTAATAAGGTGGGGACCGTTAAAATGGATAATAGTACTGAAACCACCCAGGTCAACTTTGGCCTTACCGTGGCCAAAGGACAGTTCTACCTGGTGTCCAGCACCCAGGTGGAGGGGGAGACCCTGGGAACGGAAACCGTGGTGCTGACCGATGAAGAAAAGGCGGCAGCCAAAGCTGCGGGAAAGGCGAGGAAGCAGAATGCCATCGATGCCGATGCCGGTTATACCGGTGCCATGGACGGCTATAATACCCAGCTGGATAAAATCCCCTCGGGGCAGCCTGGCCCGGTGGAACCGGCCAATGTCACCATTGATGAAGGCACCACTAAATACTGTACCCTGGAGGTACGCTGCGATAATATCTGGAAAGCCCAGTATTATCCTTACCTCAATCCGGAAAAGGAACCCTATCAGCCCAAGGATGGCACCATCTTCGTCTATAAGCAGGTGGCCTATCATCCAGGGGAAATGGTCTACGATGTGCTGGCCCGGGAAATGCGCAATGCGGGCATCCAGATGGAATATAGCTACACCCCTCTTTATGGCTCCAATTATATTGAGGGGATTAATAACCTGTATGAATTTGACTGTGGCGAGGTCTCCGGGTGGATGTACGAGGTCAATGGCTGGTACCCCAACTACGGCTGCAGCCGATATCTGGTCAAAGAAGGGGATGCCATCACCTGGAATTATACCTGTGACCTGGGCAGGGACCTGGGCCAGACCTGGTACTAGGTAACATCATGGAAGATGCCTTCTCAACCTATCATCCGGCCATCAATTTCTTTTACTTCGCGGTGGTGCTGATGTTCTCCATGTTTTTCAACCACCCGGCGTTCTTAGTGATCTCATTGCTGGGGGCGGTGATTTATTCCCTGGTTCTGCTGGGGACCCCCCGCTCCCTCAAATTTAATCTAGTGGGCATGCTGCCCATGCTGTTCTTAGTGGCCCTTATCAATCCCCTGTTCAACCACGGCGGGGTGACCATCTTAGGCTATTGGCCCACGGGCAATCCCATGACCCTGGAATCCATCGTTTATGGGGCGGTCATGGCCGTCATGTTCATCGAGGTGATTGTTTGGTTCGCCTGCTACAACACCATTATGACCTCGGATAAATTTATCTATCTGTTTGGACGGGTGATTCCGGCGCTTTCTCTGGTGCTTTCCATGGTTCTGCGCTTCGTGCCGAAATTCAAGGCCCAGCTATCCGTCATCACCCAGGGGCAAAAGTGCATCGGGCGGGATATCGGCAGCGGCAATGTCTGGCAGCGGGTGCGCAATGCCGTTAACATCCTGTCCATTATGGTGACCTGGGCATTGGAAAATGCCATTGAGACCGCCGATTCCATGAAGGCCCGGGGCTATGGCTTAAAGGGGCGGAGCAGCTTCTCCATTTTCACCTTTGATACCCGGGATAAGTGGGTTGGCAGTATTATGCTGGTCCTTTTCCTCATCGTCACCGGTGGGGTGATGGGGGGCTTGGCCTACGCCTCCTACAACCCGGTTATTAAATACTCGGCCTTCACCCCCCTGTCCATCAGCGTTTATGTGATTTATCTGGCTTTCTGCCTCATGCCGGTCTTTGTCGACGTGGCAGAGGGCATTAAATGGAAGCAGCTGACCAAAGATGCAGCTGCCAGTGAAAGTAAGGAGCAGCCATGGCATTATTCGATATCCAACATTTGACCTTCAGTTATCCCGAAGCCGAAAAGCTGGCCCTTGATGACATCAATCTTTGTATTGACCAGGGGGAGTTCATCGTTCTTTGCGGGGCATCGGGCTGTGGGAAGAGCACCCTGCTGCGCCATTTCAAAACCGTCCTGACTCCCCATGGGGACCGGGATGGCCAGCTGATCTTCAATGGAACGCCCCTCACAGAAGTGGATGAGCGTACCCAAAGTGCCCAGATTGGCTATGTCCTCCAAAGCCCGGATAACCAGATTGTCACGGATAAGGTTTGGCATGAGCTAGCCTTCGGCCTGGAAAGTCTGGGCTACGATAACCAAACCATCCGCCTGCGGGTAGCTGAAATGGCCTCTTACTTTGGCATTCAGGATTGGTTCATGCGCAATGTGACCGAACTTTCCGGGGGGCAGAAGCAGCTCCTTAACCTGGCCTCCATCATGGCCCTTCAGCCCAGCCTTCTGATTTTGGATGAGCCCACCAGCCAGTTGGACCCCATCGCCGCGGCAGATTTCTTAGGCACCATCAAAAAGCTCAACCGGGATCTGGGGACCACCATCGTCTTATCCGAGCATCGGCTGGAGGAGGTCCTTCCGGCTGCGGACCGGGCGGTAGTGATGGACGGCGGGCGCATCGTCGCCTGCGATACCCCCAGGCGGGTGGGCAGCCACTTAAGAGCCATAGGCCATGATATGTTCGTGGCCATGCCGGCCCCCATGCAGATCTGCGCCGGGGTGGCCGATGATCTGGAGGATTGGCCCATTACCGTCCGGGAAGGACGGCGATGGATCGATGGCTACTTAAAGGATCAGTCCATTGGTATCGATACTGTGGCGGAAAGCCCCCTTCCCGAATCCGCCTTCCCCCAGAAGGGCAAAGAGCCGCTTATCAGCATGAAAGAGGTGTGGTTCAAGTACGAGCGGCACCTGCCGGATGTGGTCCGGGGTTTGAGCTTCAACATCTATGAAGGGGAAATGTTTTGCATGGTGGGGGGCAACGGCACCGGCAAATCCACCACCCTCTCCCTGCTCTCCGGCATCCGGGAGCCCTATCGTGGAAAAATCAAGCTGAAGGGGACGCCCCTTAAAAAATACGACCGGGTGGTGCTTTACCAGCAGATTTTAGGGGTTATGCCCCAGAACCCCCAGAGCCTTTTCGTTAAAAAGAATGTGGAGCTGGATTTATATGAAATGCTCAATGAAAAAAAGCTGTCCATTGATGAAAAGGATGCCCGGGTGGATGAAGTCATTGGACTCACTCATTTGGAGGATTTACTGGCCCGGCACCCTTATGACTTAAGCGGCGGGGAGCAGCAGCGCCTGGCCTTGGCTAAAATCCTCCTTATGAAGCCAGAGGTTTTGATTTTAGACGAGCCGACCAAGGGGCTGGATAATCACTATAAGCTGGAACTGGGGATGATTCTGAAAAAGCTGCAAAAAACCCAGGGGGTTACCATCATCATGGTATCCCACGATGTGGAATTTTGTGCTCGGTTCGCCGATCGGTGCGGATTGTTCTTCGATGGCAGCCTGGTGACTACCGGCCGCCCCCGGGAATTTTTTGCCGGCAATAGCTTTTACACCACTTCGGCCAACCGCATGAGCCGCCATCTGTTTAAAAACGCCGTGACGGCGGAGGATGTCATTCGACTGTGCCAGGAAAACGCAGGGGAGGAACCGACGTGGCAACGAACAGAAAAAATAGCGCTGTAAAGACGGCAGAACAACAGGCCGTGCTGAAGGTAGTGGGGACGTCCCCCACCGGAAATCCTGGTCCGGCAGCACCTCCGGTGCGTAAACGCCTTCGGGATAACCGCCCGACAAAGCAGAAAATAGTATTGGTCTGGGCGGCCATCCTACTGGCCTGTGCCGGCGGTATTTGGCTATGCTTTACCTACCTGGGAAGCAGTAAATATTATTCCAGTGTCTTTATCGGCTTTATCTTCGTGGTCATCGGCACCCAGTATTTAAAGCCCCATGTGGATGCGGGACCGCCGGTAGCCGCCCCCAAAGACCACCGCATCGGAAAACGGACCTGGCTGTGCGCCGCAATGATCCTGGTGGCCATTCCCCTGACCATTTGGGCGGGGATCCGCTTTGGGGGCGACCGGAAATATTATATCGTCAGCATGGCCATTATTCTTGAAACCATGATCCCCTTTCTGGTTTCCTTTGAGGGCCGAAAGCCCCAGGCCCGGGAGCTGGTGGTCATCGCCACCCTCTGTGCCATCGCCGTGGCCGGGCGGGCAGCATTTTTTATGCTCCCCCAGTTCAAGCCCGTCCTCGCCCTGGTCATCATCGCCGGGGTCTGCTTCGGTGGGGAATCCGGCTTCCTGGTGGGGGCGGTCACCGGGTTCGTGTCTAATTTCTTCTTTGGGCAGGGGCCCTGGACGCCCTGGCAGATGTTCGCCTTCGGCATCATCGGATTTTTGGCGGGGATCTGCTTCAAGAGGGGATGGCTGGGCACCAGCAAGCTACCCCTGTGCATCTTCGGCGGGGTGACGGCCCTGTGCATCTACGGCCCCATTATGAATGTGGCCTCGGGGCTCATGTGGTCCAGCACCCTGAGCTGGCCCGTCATCCTGTCCTACCTGATCACAGGATTCCCCTTTGACTTAGTCCATGCCATTGCCACCATCTTCTTCCTGTCCATCTTCTCCCAGCCCATGATCGAGAAGCTGGAGCGGATCAAGCTGAAGTACGGATTGATGGAATAATGGTTTTTGAAAGTGTGTTTAAAAGGTTATGAAGGAGGAATACGTGTTGATTACTGTGGAAAGGATGATGCAGTACATGAAAAAATGGAAATGGCTGGCCTGTGGACTGGTGGCCCTCACGTTGACGGTGGGCTTATTCGCACGGGTGGCATTCGCCCAGGAGGCGGATGGAAATAACACGGTTACCGTATGTGTAACCATGGAAAAATTCACCCTGGGCCAGGGCTATAAAATCGAACCGATCCTGGTGACCCTGCCGGCAGGGACTAAAACAGCCCAGGTGATTACAGATTTATTGGGACCGGGAAATTATGAAAACACCGGAACCGTGGCCGATTCCTTTTATCTATCGTCTATTAAAGATGGCGATACGGATATCAGCGGAGTGCCCCAGTATATTCTAGATAAAACCGGCCCCCTCTCCCCAAAGGATCGTAGCGATGATCAGTGGCTGGGGGAATTTGATTATTATACCAACAGCGGATGGATGTACGCCATCAACAATAGCTTTCCCGGTGTTGGCGCTTCGGGCACGACCCTGGCCCAGGGGGATGTCCTACGCTGGCAGTACACCCTTTATGGTCTGGGGGCCGATTTGGGGGCGGACAACACCCAGTGGGGCGGTGTGCCGTTAATCAATGCGGCCAATAAGGACGCCCTGACCTGGCGGGTGGCTGAAATCAACGGTATGGCCAATAAGGCTGATGTACTAGCCCAGGGTGAAAACCAGAAAAAATACGACGGGGCCACAGCCGTGTTAAAGGATATGGAAAGCACCCAGGACAGTGTGGATACCGCGCTGGCAGCACTGAACCGACTGGATGAAGCCCCTGCCGTCACCGGGGATGCGGATGGGGATGGCTACATCACTGGCAACGACTTGGCTGTTGTTAATAAATATTTTGGTACAACGGTTGAAACGGGTCAGAATGGAGATGTGGATGCCGATGGCTTTATCACCGGCAATGATTTAGCAGTTGTGAATAAGTATTTTGGAACGACAGGATTGAATGAATAGTAGGAGGTAATTATGAAAAAGAAACTCATCTCTGCCATTTCCGTCTTATTGGTGCTTCTGGCCGTCATCGGTGCGAATGTCTTTGCAGAAGATAATGCACCGAAGGCCAGCTTCATCGTGGACGGAACGCAATACGAATACAAGACGGGGGATACCGTCGCCGTCAAATTCGCCGTATCGAATACAAATATCACCACAGCTGGATTTGTATTGAAGTATGATACGGACAAATACGAACCAATCGCTTCAACTCTTGGAAAATGTATTAGTACTGAATACTTCGATGAGGAGGACGGGACGGGAATCTTCACAAAATCCTCAACCTATTTTGTGAATGATGCTGCCAATGGCCTGATTGGATATACCTTCAACATAGATCGAACCGCTAGTGACGCTAAAATCAAATCCAGTGCGACCACACCGCCTTATCGCTACCTGGAAAGCGGCGAAAACGGATATACTCTATGCACCGTTAATCTGAAAGCAAAAAAAGATGTGACTTTATCAGCCAGCGATTTTGCATTCGCTAAGCACAATACTACAGCAAACCGAGATGTGCTGATTGGACTGGATGAAAGCATATTGAACAATGTGGTTACTGACATCAGCATTCCTGAACCCCCCAAGGAAGGTCTGGACAGTCTCTTAGTCCACACCGGGACTTCCCCTGAAGGAGGCACTGTCCTGCTGCAAAACAGCACCGACAGCTACGGCGAAGCACCAGTATTCAGTGCGGATACCCTCAATTACACCCTGGCCGCCCAGACCGACAGCATAAATCAGCTGCGCTTCCGTGCGAAGCCCCTGGAAAGCGGCGCCATGGTCACTCTGAAATGGGGAGAGGCCGATAACCAGAAAAAGGATATCACCTGGACCTCTGGCAGCTCGGCTTGGGCTAACTGCTTAGTCCCAGGGAAAAACACCCTTACCCTCACCGTCAATCCGGCAGAAGGTTCCACGGCCACGGCGAAAACCTACACCCTGGATGTCAATGTCAACCCCACTCTGAGCGCTTTAAGCGCAAAGGCAGGAGACACCAGCCTGAACTTTGACACTAAATTTGTATCCACCACCAATACCTATAGTGCCGCTGTGGCGGAAACTGCCAAGACACTGACCCTGAGTGCAACCCCCAAGGACAGTGGCTATACCGTGACCTACAACGGGTCCAGCAGCAGCACCGTGGATATCAGTGGAACCAACAAAGTGGATATTGCCGTGACCGCAGGTCAGGGCGATAAAGCCATTACCAATACCTATACCCTGAATCTGGTTAAAAAGCCAGTGGGCACCGTCACCTTTAAAACCACCCCGGCGGATGCCATTGCAAAGGTCTATGACAGCGCAGGAAAAAGCGTCACCGCCAACACTGACGGCAGCTTCTCCGGGCTGTTCGCCGATGGCAGCTACACCTATGCCGTCACTAAGACCGGCTATGTGGCCCAGACCGGCAGTGTCCCCGTAGAAGGGGGCACCATCACCGCCGATTTAAAAGCGGCGGCAGCCGACCCCACAGGACTAGATGCCACCTGGCCTAACTTTAGAGGAAACGCCCAAAACAACGGCATTACCACAGCCCAAACCCCAGCCAGTGCAGCCCAGGCCAGCACCCTCTGGACCGCCAAGCTCGGCACCGGCTGGGCAGCATCCCCCACGGGTCAGATTATCGTGGATGGGGACATCGTCGTTTGTGCCGGGACGTCCATCTATCGCCTGGACAGCAGCACCGGGGCTGTTAAAGCCACGGGCACCATGGATGCATCACCGGGATTTGCCATCACCAATCCGATTTATGCCGACGGCATGATCTTTGTCCAAATGGGCAGTGGAGAAATACAAGCCTTTAACGCCACCACCCTGGAATCCCTGTGGATTTACAAAGACGTCTTAGGCGGCCAGGCCAACGCCCCCATCGCCTACGCTGATGGTTATATTTACACGGGCTTCTGGAATGGCGAAAGCCGGGATGCCAACTACGTTTGTCTTTCCGTTTCCGATGAAGACCCCGCCAATGCCAAGGAAGAAAAAACAGCTACCTGGCGTCATACCCAGGCCGGCGGCTTCTATTGGGCCGGCGGTGTCGTGGTGGATGATGTCATCATCGTCGGGACCGACGATGCCACCGGTGGTTTTGACGGGGACAGCCATCTTCTCTCCATCAACCGTAAAACCGGAGCCGTGGTGAGTGATCTGACCCTGACGGGTCTGGGGGATCAGCGCTCCACCGTCGTTTACGATGGCGGGAAGCTCTACTTCACCACTAAAAACGGCTACCTCTGCCGGGCCACCGTGGACAGCGGCGGTCAGCTTTCGGATTTAAAATCCCAAAACTATCCCGATGTAGCGAAGCAGGCCACTGCCACCCCGGTCGTTTACGGCGGACGGGTCTACATTGGACTGGGCAACGGCATTAACGCCGGCGGCGGATTCTTCCTCTGCTGTGACGCCAACAGCCTGGCTAAGGTTTATACCGTCCCCATGACGGATTATCCTCAGGGCTCGGTGCTCCTGAGCACCGCCTATCTGGAGGACACCGGGTACCTGTATTTCTACAGCACCTATAACAGCAATCCCGGCGGCTTAAACCTCATCAAGGTCAAGCCCAATGATACGGGCGCTACCGCAGAAAAGGTGGATTTATACACCCCGGATACGGATAAGCAGCAATACTGCATCTCCAGTGTCATCGCCGGAGCTGACGGAACCCTATACTATAAAAACGACAGCGGCTATATCTTCGCCATCGAAAGCACCACTCCGGTGAAGGCCCTCATTAAGGAAATTGACGCCATCGGAGAGGTTACCCTAAACAGCGAAGCCGCCATTACTCAGGCCGAAGCCGACTATGCGGCCCTCAGCACCTCAGACAAAGCCCAGGTGACCAATTATCAAACCCTGGTAGATGCCCGGGCAAAATACGACGACCTCACAGCAGCTAAAGCCGTAGAAGATCAAATCAACGCCCTTCCCGCCACCGTGGACAAGGATAGCGAAGCCGCCGTTAAGGCCGCACGCAAGGCCTACAATGACCTGAGCGCCACCCAAAAGACCTACGTTTCACCCGATGCCCTCACCAAGCTGGAAGCCGCAGAAAACCAAATCACCCTGCTGGATGCCAAAACTGCGGCCAAGGGGGATTTGGAAGCCTACAAATCCGCCGACCTGTACCGGGATGCCCAGAAAACAGAATTGGCTGCCGCCATTGCTGACGGCAAGACAAAAATTGATGCAGCAACCACAACAGACGGTGTGACCACCGCCTTAACGGCGGCTAAAGCGGCCATCGACGGCATCAAAACCGATGCCGAGTTGGATATCGAAGAAGCCAAAAATCTGAAGACAGCCCAGGAAGCTGCCGTTAAGGTCATCGAAACCTATAAAAATAAAAACGACTACCGGGCATCAGAACAGAAACAGCTGGCCGATACCATCACCAAATGGACACAAACCGTCAATGCCATTACCGTGGAAAACAACGATTTAGCCGCTGCCGTGGCTAAAATCAACACCGCTGTGGCCAGTGCCAAAACCGAGATGGACGGCATCAAAACCGCAGCTCAGTACCAGGCGGAAGAAGATAAAGCTGCCGCTGCCGCCGTGGATGCAGCAATCGCTGCCCTCCCCGCAGAACGCACCCTGACCCTGGCGGACAAAGACGCCGTCACCGCCGCCCGCAGCGCCTACGACGCCCTGAATGCAAACGCCAAGACCTACGTTACCAAGCTGGTCACCCTAAAGGCGGCCGAAACCAAAATTGTTGATCTGGAAGCCCAGGCCGAAGCCGATTCCATCATTGTCCAGATGAACGCCGTCATTGCACAAATTGAAGCCAAAGAAGCCAGTGCCGTCGATGCCTATAACAAGGCCGTCACCGCCTACAACAACATCAGTGCTACTGCTCGGGAAAAGGCAAAGGACACCAAAAGTACCATGGACAACGCCTTAGCCAAGGCAGATGCAGAACAGCATGTACAAAGTAATGTAACCACCGCCGAAGGCAGCACCGTCGGTGTCGCCCTGAAGGATAAGGATGGCAATATTCTGCCCCTTAACGTAAAGTTAAGTGCAAATGCTGAGGTCAAGGCCGACAGCATCGCCCAGGCGAAGAACAGCCTGACCGGAAAAGATGCCATCCTCGCCCTGAGCATCGGCATCAATAAGGAAGAGCTGAGTGCTGAACAGCTGGCCGCCATCGAAAAGGACGGCATCATGGTAGTATTAAGCGTTGACCTCACCGGATACAACACTGATGATGTTTGGGTCGCCCATATTAAGGACGATGGCAGCGTGGAAAAAATCAAAGCCACCTACGATGCTCAGGGTAAGACCCTTAGCTTTATCACCCACAGCTTCTCCGACTTCGTGGTCATGGCTACCAAGATAACCACACCAGGAGCCACGGGAACCGGTACCACTGCCAATGGCGTTAACACCACCAAGAACACCGCCACCGGGATTGCCAGAGAAAACAGCGCCCTCGGTGCCGCTGCCGTACTAGTTGTCATTGCCCTTGGGGGTGGCGCAGCCTTGATCTGGAAGCGCAAGCACAGCTAGGCTAAATAATGTATCTTAAAAAAACCTTGCGTTCTCAAAGAAAAAAAGATATAATAGCTTCATAAATGTAAACAGCAACAAAATTAAATAAAGTGAACCAAAAAGGACGATCTGGGTTTTCCAGAACCGAAAAAAACGTGGCGTCCAGTCGCTAAGTCTGAATTGGGAATAGCCAGCCGGTACTCCGGCGGTCCTTTTTGTTCATGAATCCATACCATGCTTCCTAAAAGCCCCGTCGGCCAAACCGACGGGGCTTTTGTTATGACTGATGGCGGCAGCAGCCGCGTCAAATATAAATAAGAGAAGGAGGTTTGAAAATGGATGCTTTAAAAAGCAGGATTCATGTGGGGCTTATCGCCCTGCTGCTGTGTGCATTCGGGCTCTTTGCCATGCTGGCCGGGGGCACCGTCCACGCCACAGGCACCTACATTGGGGATACCCCCACCGTCGGTGTACCCAATGACACCATTGACGCTACACTGACAGGGGATAATTTCCAGTATGATCTTTGGCTGCCCTATGCCCAAAAGGCATTAAGCACCACGGATTCATCCAATCAGATTGCTGCGCTCCACCCCTGGGCACTGCCCCAGGTTCAGAGCAACATGGTAAGCAACGATGTGCAGTACCCCACCTTTCATTACACCGTGATTAGTGGGACCGATGTGGTGGGGCTGAGCAGCGATTCAGCCGCAGGCACGACATCGACAAGCTTGAGCGTGACACCTGCACCGGCGACTGATTCCTCGGCAGCGGCCTATGTAAAGGCCCTGGCAAGTGGAACGGCCGTGGTGAAGGTAACCTATGATGGAAAAACTTATGGCAATAAGAATTGGGGTAAATGCTCCTCGGTCAACACCGGCTACGTCGTCTACACCGTGAATGAAAGTGGTACCATCACTCCGTCCATTCCGGATTTTGTTAAGGACCAGACGGACGCGTGCACCGGCGGTGTTATTGATAACCACTACGACACCATTTACTTTAAAGACGGCAACACCGTCGATAAGACCTTTACGGTATCCGCGGCCAATGCAGCCAGCACCGTGGTTACCTGTAACGGCATCGTCATCGATGCCAATACCGATGGCAGCTACACCGCCAATCTGGGCAACCGCTCCAATATCATTGGGGTGAGCGCCACAGATTCCACCGGAGCAGCCAAGAGCACCTATTACATCATCGATGCCCGGAAGATTGACGTCACCATCGCCAACGCCACCAACCCGGGACAGCCCATTTCAGCGGGCAACACCGCCACCGTCAGCTTTACCGGCATTACCATGCCCGTGTACAAGCTGGCCACCATCTACAACCCCACTTGGAATTCTCCCGCCTGGGGCAGCACCGGCACCTTTGTAACCTACACTGGCACCGATGCCCACGGCCTGTGCAGTCAGTATGACCTGGCCACCAATAACACCATGACCATCAGCAATATCCAAAGCAATGTGACCGGTGAAGCTAAGCTTAATTTAACGGCTGGCCATATTGAATCCCAGTGGTGGGGCGATGCCCTGGGCTCGGATGCCATCCACGCCCAAACCGGGGAACCGAACCTCAACGCCGGCACCTGGGACGGCAGCTTCTCCACCTTCCCAGATCTGTCCATCGACTTAAGTGGATCGACCACTGGGACGGCGGTAACGGGGATTACGGTTACCATGGGGAAACCCAATCTGGTTGCAAGCAGCAGTCGCAATAATCGGACTACTGCAACAGCCGCCATTACACCGACGGAAGCCACAAATCAGGATGTCGTCTGGACCGGTTATTTCTACGATACCAGCAGTAATTCCTGGGAGGTAGATTCCGGCTACTACTTTACCGTTGACCAAAACGGCAATGTTGTCGCCCAGAATGCACCGCCAGCGGGTGGAACAGTCACCCAATTTAAGGTATGCGCCACCAGCGTCAGTAATCCGAATGTCGTTGGCGAAAAGGTTTTTACGATTCAATAAGATTGAATAAAGGATGGTGCGGCTAAAACCACACTATCTTTTTTTCAGGGAAAGAAAAATGAGACTATATAAAAAAACATTACTTGGAATACTGTTTACACTGCTGCTGTTCCTGGGATTTATTCCAGCAACAGCGCTGGCAGCCCCGGCAGTGTGGAACGGCACAGCAGATACCAGCTGGTATAAGTCGGCGGACAGTACCTTCGAGCTCAGCACGCCTGAGCAGCTGGCTGGACTGATGAAGATTGTCAATGGCACAGCAACGGGCATCGCCCAGGATAGCTTTAGCGGTAAAACCATTAAGCTAAGTGCCGATATCCAGCTCAATGATACAACAGAGTGGGCCAGCTGGACAAAGGATCAAAAACCAGCCAACACCTGGAAGCCCATTGGGGTAGCTCAGTGGGACGATAATTACGAAAAAATGGAGGGCAAAGCCTTTAGTGGAACCCTTGATGGTACCGGGCACTGCATTAAAGGGCTCTACGTCAATGATGCCCAGGATATCAGCTGTGGCCTGTTTGCTAATATCAATGGGGCGACCATCACCAATCTGGGGATAACGGAATCCTTTATCAGCAATACAAATCTTACGCAAGATGGGGCGATGACCGGAGCGATCACCGGAACGGCTACAGGCAGCACCATCACAAACTGCTTTAGCCGCGCGAGCCTGAATACTTATAACGGTACTCAAGCAATACCGGCCGTTGGCGGCCTTGTCGGGCAGGCATTTAAAAACAATACCATTAAAAATTCCTATAATAACGGTACAATCCATGTGTCTTGGAGCTCTGCTAATGGAACAAGTGCCGCCGGGTTGATTGGTCTTAATTTTTATGGAAAATGCCAGATAGAGAATTGCTATAATGCAGGGAGCCTGAGCTATGAGTCAATCGCTTATCAATCCGGGACAATGCCGGCGATTGGCGGTGTTTTAGGGGATAACTATGGAGGGAGCTTTACACTAACGAATTGCTGCTATCTGGATAGCTGTTTACCCAAGATGCTGGATGGCAAAGATATTCCAATCCTTGTAAAAGGTGCCACCTCCAAAACCGCCGACGAGCTCAAAGCCGCCGACTTCCCCGAAAGCCTGGGGGATGCCTATGTGGCGGATAACGGCACCACCAAGCTGAACGACGGCTTCCCCATCTTGGAATGGCAAAACCCCACGGGCCAGAATAAGGTACCGGTGGTGGCCGATGGGGTGGATAACCCCACGGCGGCAGTGTGGACCACAGGCACGCCCTATACCCTGGACCTGTCTAAAATCTTTATCGATGGCGACGGGGATGCCCTGACCTACCAGGTCAAGGTAGGGGAGGGTGAGTTTACAGCCACCCCGGCGGCCTACACCACCACCCCGGCGGAAAACGGCAGCCTGACCCTGACCTTCCGGGCCAACGACGGCAAGGCCGATTCTAAAACCGACTATGTGGTCAACCTCACGGTGACGGATGATACCATCACCTTAAGCGATACGGAAGTAACCCTGGAAATGGGAACCACCTGGCATCTGATTCCCCACACCAAGTATGATGAAAAAATTACCGTCACCTCTTCCAATGAGGGAGTGGTTTTGGGTATGGCCCTAGGGGTTGATCCCAAAGCCCTGACAATCTATCCTGTGGCCGTAACGGGAAACACGCCGGTTACCCTGACGGTAACCGCCGAAAGCGGGGTGTCCGCCACCTGCCAGGTGACGGTCCTTCCCTATAGCGGGGAAAAGTGGGATATGACCCTAAGCTCCGAAAAAATATACCCCGGGGATACGGTGGAGGTCACCGTTGATATTCCAGATAAGGTTTTAGCCAATGTAGAAGAATTCATCCAGGCGATAAAACCTACGAACTATTCTATGAGTATTGGTCCTGCATGGAATACCCCGGTCACTAATTCGCATGGCTACAATGCCGTAAAGGATATCCAAAATCTCAGGAAATATACCTTTACGGTTAAGGCCGATACAAAGCCCGGGAAATATTCGTTCCGGACCGATACCAATAGCTTTTCTTTTGGTCCGCCAAGTGCAGTGTATAATTGTAATTATATCCCGACATTAACCTTTACCGTCCTGGAAAAGATAGATGTCACCGGCGTCACCCTCCTTCCGGATACGGCCATCCTGGCCCCGGGGGAAACCAAGCAACTAGATGCCACCGTACAGCCCTACAACGCCACCGACCCCTCAGTTACCTGGCTAAGCAGCAATGAGGCTGTGGCGACGGTGGATACCAATGGGAAGGTGACGGCTGTGGCCAAGGGCGGTGCTACCATTACCGCCAAGACCAATGACGGCGGCTTTGCCAGCTCCTGTACCGTTATCGTCGGCCAGAGCGATCCCCTGTCCCAGGCCAAGGACCAGGCCATTGCGGCCCTAAGCAGCTACACCGACGCAGCCAATTATTACAGCGAGGATTTAGAAGGCTGGGCCACCGCGATCCAAAAGGGGAAGGCAGCCATTAATGGGGCCACGGACCAAGCCGGAATCGACACCGCCCTAGCGGATGCCAAGGCAGATCTGGATGCCATCAAGACCAAGGCCCAGATTGAAGCCGCCACCCAAAAGACGGTGTACATCACCATGACGGACAGCAATAAGCTGGTAACCGGGAAGGATGCCGAGGGCACCGTCCTGGCCCATGTCCCCATTACCGTGGGCTACTTTGACCTGGCAGATTACGGGCTGGATCAATTTTCCCGGAAGGAGGGCACCGCAGGGGTAGACACCAGCGATAAGATCGTGCGCCAGCCCACCCTCCTCCACGCCTATATCCGGTTCTTAGAACAGTATTATCAGGCCGACGGGAATAAGCTGACCATCGGTGGGGAAGCCCTGACCCTCAGTGGGTCCAAGGCCCAAAATGGGTACTTCACCCAGTTCTTTGGTATGGATGGGAATTATTTCCGGTATGATGTCAATAACACCTACCCCTTGATGAGCAAGGGAATCGGGGCCGTGGCCTCCTATATCTTAATTGAGGATCAGGATGAGGCTGAGCTCTTTATGTGCAACACCGGGCACGATTACCAGTTCCACGAATCCCTCCAGTTCATGTTCTTTAATGAAATGACCGGGAAGGCGGGGCTGGAAACCACCGCGGGCACACCCCTGGCCCTCACCCTTAAAGGGGATGTCAAGGCCAATTTAGATGGTGGGGTCACCCAGCACTACGCCCTGGCCGGAGAAGCCCTGCAGATCAGTGATGATGGCGGGAATACCTGGACCGATGTGGCCGGCACCACCGACGACAAGGGACAGCTCAGCGTCACCTTCGACACCCCGGGCACCTACCTGGTCTCTAATAAGGGGAACAGCCAGACCTACGAGGGCGGGAAGACCTATAAATGGTATGCCAAGGCCATCGCCGTGGTCACCGTTAAAGAGGATGCCGATGCCACCGCAGCCCAGGCCGTCATCGCTAAAATTGATGCCCTGCCGGAAGCCGCAGATTTACAGCTTAGCGATGAAACCGCTCTGACCGAAGCCAAAGCCGCCTTTGATGCCCTCACCACCGCCCAAAAGGCCCTGGTGGATGAAGCGCATCAGACCAAGCTCAGTGCCGATGTCAGTAAGATGGTGGAACTCAAAGCCGCAGCAGAGCTGGAAGCAGCCAAGACCGATGCTAAAACCGCATTGGCAGGCTATAAAGATCAAGCCAACTATCGGGCAGCGGAACAGAAGGAAATGGCAAAGATCATCGCCGCGGGCAACACCGCCATTGATGCAGCCGCCAATCAAACCGATATCGCCGCAGCCCTGAAAGCGGCAGAGGATCAGCTGGATGCCTTAAAGACAGACGCCGAGTACACCGCAGAAGAAGCCAAGGACCTGGCCGACGCCAAGACCGCCGCTATCGCTGATCTGACCGGCTATAAAAAACCGGCAGATTATCGGGAAGCCCAGCAAGCGGAGCTAACCGCAGCCATTACCGCTGGCACCAATGCCATCAACGCAGCAGTGGATCAAGCTGGGGTTACTCAGGCTTTGGCTGATGCCAAGACTGCCATAGACGCCATCAAAACCGATGCCCAGCTGACAGAAGACGAACGCCAGCAGGTCATGACCGATGCCAAAGCCGCCATCGAAAAAGCAGAGAAGGAAATGACTCAAGATGCTGTTGATGCTGCCCAGGCTGCCATTGGTAAGCTTGATGCTGCCAGCCAGGCAGAAATCAAGACCGAAATCGACGGCTTGAAAACAGCGATAGAAAAGGCAGAAGAAGAACGCCATCAGCCCACTACGGTAGATGGCACCACCGTCAGCACGGGAGATTTGAATCTCGATTATAAGCTGGTGGTGAAAAAAGCAGAAAACACGGATAGCGAAGAACTCGCTAAGGAAGCCAACACCGGAATGGAAGTTGTACTTCCCTTGGAGATCCATGTTGAAGACTTAAAGGGGAATACCATTTCGGAATTGGATAAATCCATCACCATCACCATCAGCGCGGACTTAAGCGCCTACGGGGATAACCCAGTGGTGAAGATTGCCCATATTAAAGATGGCAAGGTAGTGGAAACCCTGACCGGAACCTATAACGCTGAGCAGAAGACCGTTACCTTTATGGTAAGCAGCTTCTCAGACTTTATCCTTCTGGCCCAAAAGGCCGGCAATACAGAGCCCGTGGATCCCACTCCCAGCACACCGGGGACGAACAATGGCAATAGCGGTAGCACCGGAACCACCGGCAATACCGCTGGAAACCAAAGCATTGCCACCACCGCTGGCAATACCAAAACCGGGATCACCGGAGACACCAGCACAGTAACAGGCAGCATCATCGCCTTGGTTCTCTTGGCAGCCACCGGTGCCGTCATCATCGTCGCCCGCCGGAAGCACGTCTAGGAAAGTAGTATTGAAATAACAGTGTAAGAAGCGAAAGCCCCGTATCATCGCCAATGATGTCGGGGCTTTTTAGGAAAAAGAGGATAAGAAAATGACAAAAGCAGCGAAAGGACGCCGTTTTTTGCGGGAAGAGTCAAAGGACGGCATTGTGAATAAAAAGCAAAAGGATCATACCTACAGGGGTGTTTTACAGGAGATTAAGCTTCAAAGCATTGAGAATAGCCGGGGCGCTCCGATCTGTCAGTATGTTTTTGTTATTCGTCAAAAGTGGCGGTTGAATATCTTTATTTTTAAAGGGGTACTGGAGCACGATTTGCGACAGTTTTTTTCACCGGGGGATCGGGTCACCCACTATAAGGGCTTTCCCATTCCGGTTAAAAGGGGAAGCATCGGTCCGCTGACCGTTTGCATGGACTGTGGGCAATTGGTTAAAAGCAGTGCCCATTCCTGTCCCTATTGCGGATGTGTGATCCATTTGGAGGGCTAAATTGAAGCGGTTAATGAATTTTACGGTATTTGAGCATGATATCGGGCGATATACGGATTCAAGGGATTTGCAGTGTTTTTATAAAGATCGGGGGTTGGATGGGTTGGAGCTGATGCTGGATATGGAGAATTCCTTTCCAGAGATCATTCCCCGGGAGGATGTGGTGGGGGTTCATCTTCGGATGTTTCCATATTGGATGGATTTATGGAAGGATGACCAGGCAGCGTTGTTAGAAAACTTTGGAACAGAGGAGGCATTGTTATCCTTCTACGGTGGAATCAGTGGGCGTGAGGCCATTTATAAACGCCTTGAACGTGAGCTGTGGGAAGCAGAGGCCCTTGGTGCCCAATACGTGGTTTTTCATGTCAGCGATGTGTCTTTCGTAGAGGCATGGGATCGGCAGTTCGCCCATGGGGATGCCGAAGTGATTGATACGGCCTGCACCCTGATCAATGAGCTTCTGGACGTTGGGGGGTATACCTTCGATTTTTTAGTGGAAAATTTATGGTGGCCAGGCTTTAAAATGACGGATCCCTGGCTGACGAAGCGTCTGCTGGATGGGATCCACTATGAGCATAAGGGGATTATGCTGGATGTGGGGCATTTACTCCACACCAATCTCGAGCTGTCGGATATGGATCAAAGTGTCCGCTATGTTCAGGCGATGCTGGAGGAGCATGGGGATTTAAAACATCATATCAAAGGGATTCATCTCCATCAATCCTTGACC
Organism: Eubacterium aggregans; assembly: GCF_900107815.1. Lineage (GTDB taxonomy): Bacteria > Bacillota > Clostridia > Eubacteriales > Eubacteriaceae > Eubacterium_O > Eubacterium_O aggregans. The sequence continues at coordinate 1,182 of NZ_FNRK01000023.1, read as the reverse complement.
GGGGACTATGTTAAAACCATGCTGGCGGGTTATTCCAGGGAGACGGTGTCGGACCAGGGATTTTTTTGGAAAACCATGGGACATGTTTATAATATGGATACTCACCAGCCCTGGGTCGACGGAGATTTTATGGGGGTTATAAAAGCGGTAGACCCCGAATACCTGGTACTGGAATTTGTGACCGCCGATCGTCAGGAGCATGGGGAAAAGCTGGATATCCAGCTTAAAGCCATGTGTTGATTCAGAGAAGGAATGGCCGTACAAGGGAAAATCCGCCTTGTACGGCTATTTCTTTTTTTATAATTATTTCAATGTAAAAAAACTAGGCCAGATAGATTGACAAGTCCAGGCTAATTGAATATGACATTAGGAGTTAGCAGGAGCTAACTATTTTACTCGACAATATGTTAGCATATTCTAACTAAAAGGGGTGAAGGACAATGACAGAAAAGCTTTTAGTACGTAATGGGGCGCCAACCCTGGCGGGAATGAAAACCGGCAGCCTATTTACCTGCCCTCATCAGTCCAGGGAACAAATCCAGGGGGATATCCGGGAGCTCAATCGACGATTGGTGCCCAAGGGGATCCGGGTTTTGCCCCTGCGTTTTTCAGAACGGCGGACTCTCCTCTATCTGTACCGTCCCAACCGCTTGAAGCAGGATTTTACAGATGGGCGAAGGGCATCCCTGCTTAAGGCTCGGGGTTATCTGGTGGATAACCCGGACCGATGCGTGGTCCAATTAGTGAATCGGCTTCGGTGCAGAGAGGCGTTTCCCCATGAAATCGGTCTGTTTTTGGGATATCCTCCAGAGGATGTCCATGGATTTATGGAGCATAAGCGATGTGATATTGTCAATAATAGTTGACAGATTTCCCTCAAGGATTCAGCGACCTTATGCAACATCCTGTAAGGACTGGTAATATTGCTGCCTCTTTATTATAGGTGGCACTCCACCAATCGATGAGCAGATTCTTCTGTTATTCCAGTAGCTCATGAAATATCTCCAGATTAAGACCTTCAATTCTTCGATGGTCATTTTTTCGGTATCATAGCGGTCATACAACAGTTCGGATTTCATCCGTGCCCACATACTTTCACATCTGGCGTTATCGTGGCAACGACCACCAGCCCTGTTCATGCTCTGCCTGACGTGAAATTTTTTGAGTGCTTTGCGATAGCAG
>NZ_FNRK01000058.1 GCF_900107815.1 Eubacterium aggregans | reverse complement strand
GTGAGTATTCCAATGTAATTGTGCATGCTTTCCGATGATTGAGATCACCCTATCCGGAAAACGAGTGCGCTGTTTCCGGACCGAGTGCAATCAATTAATAAGTTAATATCAGGTTAATCCTGACCAGGTGCATTCAAACCATGACGTTCACGCATGGAGATCCTGCCATCGATCATGATTTCATGGGCATTATGAATGATGCGGTCAATGATGGCTTCGGATACCGTCGCATCTGATTCGGTGCCGATCCGTTCATACCAGCCCTGTGGTTCAAACTGGGTGCAGAAGATAACTGAGCCTTTGACGGTTCGGGCTTCAATGATCTCCAGCAGTTCTCTGGCCTGGTCGCTGCCCAGAGGGCACAGCAGAAATTCATCCAGGATCAGGAGATCGATTTTCTGATAACCTTTGATGACCTTCTGATAGGTACCTTCACCGTGAGCGATCGCAAGTTCGTCGAGTAGGTCGGGCAGCCTGACGTATTTGACTTTTATAAAGTTACGGCAGGCCGCAATACCAAGGGCACAGGCGAGATAAGTTTTGCCATTTCCGGAAGCACCTTTGAGAATGATATGGTGGCTGTCGAAAACATAACCGCAGGTAGACAGTTCCAGTAGTTGTGATTTATCCAGTTTTCGGTCGGCATGGTATTCAATCGCCTCCATGCAGGCATTCGGATGACGAAATTCGGCAAAACGGATCAGTTTGGTCAGTTTCGTACTTCGTCTTTGCTCCCATTCCTTATCAACCAGCATTGAAAAACGATCCTCAAAGGAAAGTGCATCAAAGGCATGATTACTGCACTGTGATTCAAAGGCATCCGCCATGGAGGCGAGACGGATGTCATGAAGTTTATCGATGGTTGACTGTTTAATCATTATCGCTGCCTCCTTTGAAATAAGAAGCGCCGCGGGTAATGCCATACTGTCCGCTTGTTTTAGCAACTGCCGGCTTGGCTTGCGCCTTATCCTGGCCATTCTTTAAAATGGTCGAGATATTTTTCAGACTTGGATTCGGGGTATAGGACAAAGCCCGGTTACAGGCGGCTTCGAGACGCTCGGTTGAATAACGGTCGGCCAGTTTCATCAGTGAAGCACAGGTTTTATATCCCTGCTGTTCAACTTTATGGGCCGAGAGAAATGTTTTTATGGCACTCACTGTTGAGGCACCGATACTTTCACCCCATTCCAGAAAGGATTCGGTATTATAACTCAGATATTTGCGGTGGTTTTCCGGCATGTGCTCCGGCAGATAAATGGGATCTTTGGCATAGGCAACGCGGATATGCGAAGCAATCCGATTATTATGATAGAAGGCTTCGACACACTTT
>NZ_FNRK01000009.1 GCF_900107815.1 Eubacterium aggregans | reverse complement strand
TTGATGCTGGTGGTGGTGCATCCATCTGCTTTGCCTGTCCTCGGCGTTTGCCACGGCCATCGGTCGCAACCACCTCACCAGTTTCAGGATCGAGTCGGCCAATAAGCTTTCGATGCGAACGCCCTTGCTTCTTTTCCTTATCCCAATAGGATGTTGATTCATAGACGTAAGTGATTCCACTGCGTTTATCGTGTTGATGGACAATTGACATCTCCGTCACCTCGTTACGTGTTTCTTTCATTATATCACATAACGAGCTTCAATTCAAGTCCAAAGTGCTGTTTATTCCTTATTCTATGCGGGTTTCGACGTTTCAACATCGTCGTTCCTCGTGATGTAAGACGGGAATGTAGGTTAAAATAGGGGATTACAAACTCTGCCAAAAGTTGGCACGGAAATTGCTTAAGTATAAAGGTGTGAAACGTCAACCATCAATGCAATGCGGGTATGGGTATGGTATGCTACTACGACCACTTGTTCTAAGGAGCGTGTAAAATGGAAGAAAAATTACGGGCAATTATTGAATTGGAAGATCAGCATTGCCCTTTTACAGACGAACAAATCGCAAAGAAGCTCAATACCCGGCGCGAAAAGGTTACGACGTCACGAAAAGCTTTGGGAATTGAGGATTCCCGGGAGCGGCTTAAAGGCTTTGTGTCAAAGTACATTACAGAGCAGGTGCCGGATTTTGAAACCCTTTCGGACCGAGGGTTGACGGCCCGGCTCAATGGGGCTGGTTTTATCATCTCCCGCAATGCCGTGGGCGAAATCAAAAAAACCTCATGGCTGGTACGGTGCTGAAGGAAAAAAAGGAGCCTCCAAAGAAGGCGGATGCTTTTGACTCCTTTGTAGGCCATGATCGCAGTCTGGCGCCAATTATTAAACAGGCTAAAGCTGCGATGATGTACCCGCCCCGGGGATTGCATACCCTTATTCTGGGGGAAACCGGAGTAGGAAAAAGTGATTTGGCAACGGCGATGTTTCGGTTTTCCAGGGATATTGGCTACTTGGATAAGGATGCGGAATTCATTGTATTCAACTGTGCCGATTATGCGGAAAATCCAGAGTTGCTCATGTCCCAGATCTTCGGCTATAAAAAGGGCGCCTTTACAGGAGCCAATCAGGATAAGCCAGGTCTGGTGGAAAAGGCCGACCGCAGCATTCTCTTTTTGGATGAGGTCCATCGACTGCCCCCCGAGGGCCAGGAACAGCTGTTTTATCTCATCGATAAAGGTAAATTCAGGCGACTGGGGGAAACCAGTAGTGACCGGAGCGCCAGCCTGACCATTATTGCGGCCACTACCGAAAATCCAGAGCTAACCCTGTTAGATACCTTCAGACGGCGGATCCCCATGGTGATCGCCATGCCTGCTCTGGCAGAGCGACCCATGCGGGAAAAGCTGGATATCATTAAGATCTTTGTTCAACAGGAGGCCCTGCGTATCAGCCGGACGATTATTGTCTCCAACGATGCCTTAAAGTCGCTCTTACTTTTTGAGTGCCCAGGGAATCTGGGGCAGTTGAAAAGCGAGATTCAGGTGGCCTGTGCCCGGGGATTTATGAATGTGGTCGTGGGGGAACGGGAAGAGATGGAGCTCACCATGGACGATTTGTCCACACCGACGAAACGGGGGCTTCTGCAAATGAAGTACTACCGGGAGGAAATGGACCAAATTGTAGGACATGAGGCCATTATCATCACCCCGGGGTACACTCAGACCATTTCCTCCATTAAAAGCAATCTCTATATTATGCCGGATGAAATCTATGCTTTTATTGAAGAGCGCTACGGTGAGCTGAATGGCCGCTATGACAATCAGGAAATCGTGAATTATATCCTGGGCAACGAGATCGAGAAAAAGCTGATTCACTTTGTTAAACGGGTGGATGGTTCAAAGAAGCGCCTCAGTAAAGAAGAGCTGGTCAATATTTTCGGCCTGGAAATCCTCGGAATTGTGGATAAGGTTATCCAGCATATTGAAAAGAAGTATCGACTGGATTTAGAAGGTCTGTATTATATTCTGGCAGCTCATCTCAGCGCCACCTTTGAGCGGGTACGGGGCGGAAAAGCCCTGATTAATCCCCAACTGGCAAAGATTAAGAAGGAATATGTGAAGGAGTTCCAGATGTCCCTGGAGATTACGGATATCATTGAGCGGGAAATGGGCGTCTCTCTCCCAGAGGATGAGGCGGGCTTCATTACCATGTACCTGCGGATGATTATCGAGGGGATTGAAGAGGAACGGGAGGGCTGCGTAGGGGTTATTGTGGCCTCCCATGGATCTGTGGCCGAGGGAATGGCCGCTGTGGCCAACCGCCTGCTGGGGGTGAACCACGCTAAATTCATGGAGATGGCCCTGGATGAAAAGCCCCAGCATGCCCTGGAACGCACCCAGGCTTTGGTGCAAAAGGCTGAAATGGGGAAGGGGGTACTGTTGCTGGTGGATATGGGTTCCCTGGTTTCCTTTGGGGATATTATTACTGAAAAAACCGGAATCCCTACTCGGACCATTACCCGGACCGATACGGTATTGGCCATTGATGCAGTGCGTCGGGCCATTTTGCCAGAGTCAAATTTAGACGATATTGCTGACGGGCTGTTGTCCATGTCTAAAAATCCCCTGGAGCCAGAATCCCAACGCAAAGGGCAGAAAATCCTACTGACGGTGTGTATCACCGGACACGGTGGGGCGGTTCGTATTGTGGATATCCTTGAGAGCCTTTTGGGGGATGAGGCCACCCAGTATAAGATTATGCCCATGGGCCTTTTTGATAAACAGCTGGAAGATACCATCCGGGATTTGAAACGGAATAACGAGGTCCTGGGGATTGTGGGGTCCATCAACCCTCAGGTTCCAGGTATTCCCTTCGTCCATATTAATGAATTAAGCAGCGGGGAAGGTTTGACCAAGGTTCGAGCCATTATCGGAGGGAGTGCTAAACGCCTAGAGAGGTGGCGGGAAACCCCAAAGTCCCTGGGACTAAAGGATTTAGTGCAAACCCGTTTTCTAGCTTGTGCCCAGAGGGTGTCAACCAAAAAGGCCGCCATTCAGGAGTTAGTCAGTGGTCTGGAGGCAGCAGAAATGGTCTCACCGATTTTTAGGGATACCGTATTTGAACGGGAGGATCTGAGCAGTACATATTTTCGGGACGGCATTGCCATCCCCCATGGACTGCCCGAGGCGGTAAATCGGCCGGGGCTAAACATCCTAAAGCTTAAGGAGCCGGTGGATTGGGATGGACGGCCGGTGTGGTTGGTGGTGCTCATGGCAGTGGATTCCCAATGCCTGGGAGCCATCGGTGAATTTTATGATTTCTTTGACGGGACGGATCGTGCTGAAGCCCTGCGGAATGCTGAAAACCCAGAGGAATTATTTGCGATTTTTAAGAATTGTGACAGAACAATAGGAGGCAAGGTTAATGGAAAATAGTATTGGAATGTTAAAGGAAGCACTGATTTATATGGATTTAGAGGCTGAGGATAAGTTTGATGCCCTAAAGACCATGGCCGAGGATTTTGTGAAACAGGGCTACGGGAAGGCAAGCTTTACCGAAGCGGTGCTTGAGCGGGAAAAAAACTTTGCCACCGGAATCCCCACCGAAACCATTGGGGTGGCTATCCCCCATGCAGATCCCATTCATGTGGCCGATAAGGCACTGGGGATCGCCATTTTAAAGAAGCCCGTGGATTTCGTCATCCTGGGGGATGATACCGCCACGGTACCGGTGGAAATGATCTTTATGATTGCAACCAATGAGCCGGATGGCCACATTGAAACCCTGCAGAAGCTGATGGAGATTTTCCAAAATAGCGAGCTGTTGGGCCAGATTCGCCAAGCGAAGAATAAAGAAGCTGTATTAGAGATTTTCTCTCAAATATAAAAATCCAAAGGAGGATATTTTTATGAAAAAGATTTTAGTTTGTTGTGGCACAGGTGTGGCCACATCCACCATGGCAGTTAAGAAAATTGGCAGTGCACTGGAAAAAATGGGAAAGGCGGATCAGGTCACCATCGGTCAGTGCAAGGTGGCAGAAATGAAAGCCAAAGCCAAAGATTATGATTTGGTGGTTTCCACTACGGTCCTTAAGAACCACGACTTTGAAACACCCTATATCAATGGTCTGCCCTTTGTTTCTGGGGTGGGTATTGATAAATGTATGGCTGAGGTTGTGGATATTTTAGGGATTTAATGGAAGAATGGTTTTTTATTGGCATGATGTAATTATAGGACAGGAGAGGTTTCATGGAATTTATTGCTAATTTTTTTAATACGTTAAGCAGTTTGGGCGCCAGCGTTATGATGCCCATCATCATTTTAGTCTTCGCCTTAGTTTTAGGTGCAAAATTTGGGGAATCCCTACGGGCCGGACTCATGGTTGGTGTCGGATTTATTGGTTTGAATCTGATTATCGGTCTTTTAGGAGATAGTCTTGGACCGGCAACCCAGGCCATGGTGGATACCTATGGCCTTCAGCTCAATGTCATCGATGTGGGCTGGCCGGCATCAGCTGCCATTGCCTTTGGAACCCAGGTTGGAGCCTTTATCATCCCGGTGTGTTTGTTGCTCAACATTGTGATGCTAGCGACGAACACGACGGAAACGGTGAATATCGACATCTGGAATTTCTGGCGTTTTGCCTTTACAGGCTCCCTGGTGGCGATTCTTACCGGGAGCATTGGTTGGGGAATCTTTGCCTCTGTGATTAATATGATTATCGTCATGGTTATCGCAGATGTGACTGCCCCCATGTTTGAGGAATACAACGGACTGCCGGGGATTTCCATTCCCCATGGCTTCAGTGCTGCCTTCGCCCCGATCGCTTGGGTGCTGAATAAAATTATTGATTTTATTCCTGGTGTGAATAAAATTGATATTGATGCTACGGTGTTGGAAAACAAAATGGGCGTCTTTGGGGAACCACTGCTGGTGGGGACCATCATTGGATTGGTCGTTGGGATGGTGGCCTATGGCTTTGGAGAGTACAAGACCTATCTGACCCTGGCCATTACCATGGGGGCCTGTTTGGTGCTCATTCCTAAAATGGCGGCCCTGCTGATGGAAGGACTGATTCCGGTGTCCGATGCGGCCCAGGAATTCATCCAGAAAAAATTCTCGAAGCGGGATAAAATTTACATCGGTCTGAACTCTGCTGTAGCCTTAGGACACCCGGTTACTCTTTCTGTAGCATTATTATTAACCCCCATTACATTATTACTTGCAGTTATTTTGCCTGGTAACCAGGTTATGCCCTTTGCGGACCTTGCAGTTATTCCCTTCATGTTGGTATTTATCGTGCCCATTTGTCGGGGGAATGGCTTCAGAACCTTTATCATTGGTCTGATTATCATTACCGTAGGTCTTCTGATCTCCACAAATTTGGCACCGCTGCAGACCTAGGCTGCCATGCAGGCTGCCTTTGATATGCCCCAGGGGGTTAAGCTTATTTCTTCTCTGTGTGATGGTGCCAATCCTTTAACCTGGTCCATTGTGCGGATGATGGAATTTGTGGGGAGCATTTTTGGAGCCATTATTCTGGGGGTTCTGGCCCTTGGACTAGCCCTATGGAACCGTAGCCGTATCTTGAAAAATGCCAAGCTTCGGAAGGAAATGGAATCGGAAGACGTTTCTGCTGTTTAAAAAATAACGGTTAAGGAGGATAAGCCATGCCGAGCTATACCTATGATAAAAAACGATACATCACCGGAATAATCCTGCCCAATGTGGTGCTTATGGGATGTTTGGCAGTCTTTGCCCTGTACGATAATATCGTCATTTACAAGGGGTTCGATCTCTTGTCCCTGGTGCTGGTAGTGGCAGTTTATACGCTGTTTAACACCTTGGTGGCGCTGGCTTATCCCCAGAAAATTATCGATACCGGATCAGCCTGGGAATTCCACGCCTTTGGGCGGCGGCATAGTTATCCCAAGGGGGAACTGACGGGTTTCCACATCCGGGATTTGGCCAATTCCCGTATTTATTTGCGGGTCAATGGGGCCAAATTGTTTCAGGGACGTTATTGGATCAAGCTTAAAATGTACAGTGATGGAGAGGCCCTCTACCAGGCCTTCCATGATATCGAGCGTGAGATGCATCCCGAGGATTTAAAATTCAATCGGCGGTCGTCCCACACCCAGACAATGGGTTAAGAACATCAAAAAGGACCATTGATATCCTTGGATATCAATGGTCCTTTTTAAATTATACACTTTCTTCTGTAATCTTTGTTACTTCTTCAGTTTTGGTCTCCCGAAGCTTAGCTTGGGGATTGACATAATTTCCACTTTTGCGATCGTCGGTTCCGATTTCTTCCTCTTCTTCAAGTAAGGGATTATCATAAAGCACGCCTTCTTTTTCTTTCATGGCTTTCAACCTCGCTTTCTTAGTGTGTAACATTGAATAATAGGATGTTACGGTTTCATTATATTGAGGGAGAATAAATTTGTCAATTCGTCACCGCAAAAATATGCTTTCATTAAGTATTCAGGTTATCTTCATTAAAAGGCTGCTTTACTAAAAAGGCAAAAAAAACCGGCAATGATCGCCGGTTTTTCTGTCTAAAGGGGAAAGGAGAGGACGCTTATTCTGTTTCGTTCATTTCACATTTACAAGTATTCTTAGTAACTTCATCTTTTTTAGTGTCACGGAGCTTGGCCTGGGGATTCACATAATTACCACTCTTACGTTCATCAGTCCCGATTTCTTGACGTTCATCCGTTAATGGGTTTTTGTAGTTGGTGCCAGTTGTTTCTTTCATAATAATTTACCTCGATTCTTTATTTGTAACTTTATAAGTTACTGTTTATGACTGTATTATACAGAGATTTAGAAGCACTATCAAGGGGTTTAAGGAAAAAAATTATGTTCTGATACATAAAGGGTAGAGGGATCATGCTTCAGCTGGAGTTTTTGGTGGAACAAAACAAGGCTTTGTGATATGATAAAAACATCGAAAAAATAAATGAACTCACAGTGATTAGAGGAGAGAAAAATGCTAGATATCAAACGGATTCGTGATCATGCCGAAGCTGTAACTGCTGGCCTCTGTAGCCGCGGTGGTGAATACACGGTTGCACCTGTATTAGAATTGGATGAAAAGCGCCGGGAAATCCTGGGGCGCGTTGAGGAGCTAAAAGCCCAGAAAAACGCGGTTTCCAAGGAAATCCCTAAGATGAAAATGGAAGGGAAGGACCTCACACCGCTCTTCCAGGAAATGAAGGAAGTCTCGGATAAAATTAAGGCTGATGATGAACAACTGGCCATCATTGATGGGGAGATCCGTAAGGCGCTGCTCAATCTGCCGAATGTGCCCAACCCAGAGGTAGCTGTGGGATTAGATGATAGTCAGAACAAGGAAATTCGAAAGTGGGGCGAACCCCGGGTATTTGACTTTGAACCCAAGGCCCATTGGGATTTAGGAACAGACTTAGATATCCTGGACTTTGAGCGGGCCGCTAAAATTACCGGAGCCCGTTTTTCCATGTTCAAAGGACTGGGCGCTAAGCTGGAACGGGCCATCATCAATTTCATGCTGTACATGCACACCGAGGACCATGGCTATACGGAGGTTTCCCCTCCCTTTATGGTGAATCGGGCCAGTATGACCGGAACCGGACAGTTGCCGAAGTTTGAAGAGGATGCTTTCCATTTAGAACGGGAAGATTTCTTTCTGGTGCCCACCGCTGAAGTTCCGGTGACCAATATCTACCGGGATGAAATTTTAGATGCCGGGGACCTTCCCATTAAATTCACGGCCTACACGCCCTGCTTCCGGGAAGAGGCGGGTTCTGCCGGACGGGATACCAGGGGACTCATCCGTAACCATCAGTTTGATAAAGTGGAAATGGTGAAATTTGCCCATCCGGATCATTCTTATGATGAGCTGGAAAGCTTAACCGCCGATGCGGAAGCTATCCTCCAGGCATTAGAAATCCCTTACCGGGTGGTGGAGCTTTGCACTGGGGACTTAGGATTTTCCTCAGCAAAGACCTATGACATCGAAGTGTGGATGCCCAGCTACAACCGTTATGTGGAAATATCCTCCTGCTCGAATTTTGAGGATTATCAGGCACGGCGGGCGAATATCCGCTTCCGGGACCCCATGACCAAAAAGACCCGCTTTGTCCATACCTTAAATGGTTCAGGCCTGGCGGTTGGAAGGACTTTTGCGGCTATTCTGGAAAACTGCCAGAACGCAGATGGGTCCATCAACGTGCCCAAGAAGCTCCAGCATTTTTTGGGAAATCGGGAAATTATTGCAAAATAATGAGAGTTTAAACCAAATGGATTAGAATAAGGGGATTGCGGGGAGAAATACCTGCAATCCCCTTTTATATACAGGGGAAAGGAATGTGTGATTGAGAGAAGGAGGTGGTCCAATGCCACATCTACCACATATCGGCATGCGAATTATCAAAACGACCATTGCGGTCTTTATTGTCGAAATTATCTTTACAGCCTTTGCTTTTGAGCGATCGCCCTTTTACGTCCTGGTGGCCACTATTATTTGCATTCAGCCCGATGCTGAGAATGAGAAGGATAATGCGATCAAACGGGTGGTGGCGACGTTGATTGGGGCCTTTACCGGTGCTGTGGTGCTGTTGGTCAAACCCGCAGTACTGGGATGGGGCGGTGGGGCCTATTTTTTGGATGCCCTCAATGCGGGGATGATTTGTCTCACCATCTACCTGGCGGTGCTGCTGAAAAAGGAAAGTACGGCGGCCCTGGCCTGTATGGTCTATTTAGCCATTGCGGTGATGTCCAGGGGAGGGGTGCCGGTGGGAGACTATATTTTCTTCCGTATCCTGGATACTTTCCTGGGGATTGGCGTTGCTTTTGTCGTCAGCCATACCCATCTGCCCTACCACAGACGTCAGGATGCCCTGTTTATTGTGGATTACGACGGCATTATTAAAACGGGTGATCGACAGGTCAATGTCTTTCACCAGAGGGTCCTTAACCAGTTGGTGGCTCAAGGAGCACCCCTATCCTTGGTGGCTCAGGAGCCGCCGGCCAGCATTGTGGAGGATCTCAGTATTTTAAAACTAAAGCTGCCGGTTATTGCCATGGGGGGAGCGGCTCTTTACGATATTGAGGATAAGCGCTACCTCTATACCCTTTCTATCCAACCGGAGCAGGCCAAGCGGGTCCAGTCCTTTTTAACGGATAAAGGCACCCCTTTTTTCACCAATGCCATGGTGGATAAGGTGCTGTTGATTTATTACAATCAATTTAGAAATCAGATCCAGAAAGAATTTTATGAAGATTTACGCCGGTCCCCCCTGCGTAATTATATTAAAGGGTGTCCAATCGAGGGTTGTGAAATCCTCTATTTCAGCGTACTGGACACACCCAGGCAGATCGATCGCCTCATTGAATCGCTTTCTGCCCAGGAAGAAGGCTTGTGCTATCGGGTTACCCATGATGTGTATGAGGGGCGGAGCCTTTTGAAAATTATGGATGCCCAGGCTACGCCCCAGGCGATGGTGGATCGTCTGAAGGCAGATTATGGCTATACCCGGAGCCTGACCTTTGGGGTAGAGGGTGAGGAATCGGACATTATCCTTCCCCAGGGAGACTTCACCAGTGCCATCCGCCAAATTCGGCGGATTTATAATGGGATGGGACGGATGCCCCGGAGCAATGACTAGAAGCCCCTTGGTTTGCAGAGAAATAATATGGTATACTAAAAGCATTAGAAATTGTTGAATTGGAGGAAAAATAGAAAATGACACAAGAGAAACGATTGATATTCATTACCGGGGCGGCGGGCTTCATTGGCTACCATTTAAGTAAGGCGCTGCTTGATCAGGGGGAAACCATCGTCGGCTACGATAATTTAAATGATTATTATGAAGTGAGTTTAAAGGAAAGTCGGTTAAAGAATCTGGCCCCTTACGATAATTTTACCTTTATCAAAGGTGATCTTGGGGATAAGGCGGCATTGGAAGACGTCTTTAAAACCTATGGCTTTGACATTGTTATTAACCTGGCTGCCCAAGCGGGGGTGCGGTATTCCATCGAAAATCCCGAAGCCTATATCAATAGTAATATTATTGGATTTTTCAATATTTTGGAATGCTGTCGGCATTATCCTGTTAAACACTTGATCTACGCCTCCTCCAGCTCGGTTTATGGGGCCAATAAAAAAATCCCCTTTTCCACGGAGGACCCCGTGGACCATCCGGTGAGCTTGTACGCTGCCACCAAGAAGAGCAATGAGCTGTTAGCTTACAGCTACAGCAAGCTCTACGATATCCCTGCCACTGGGCTGCGCTTCTTTACCGTCTACGGCCCCTACGGCCGGCCGGACATGGCGTATTTCTCCTTTACCCAGAATATCTTGGCGGATAAGCCCATTAAGGTCTTTAACCATGGGGATATGTACCGGGATTTTACCTATATCGATGATATTGTGGAAGGGATTATCCGGCTGATTCCCCATACACCCCAGGCGGATGAAAACAATGTCCGTTACAAGGTGTACAATATAGGGAATAACCAGCCGGAAAAGCTGCTGGATTTCATTGGGATTTTGGAGGACTGCATCGGAAAAGAAGCCCAAAAGGCGTTCTATCCCATGCAGCCCGGGGACGTGTATCAGACCTACGCTGATGTGACGGATCTGATGGCGGATGTTGGGTTTAAGCCATCCACAAGTTTAAAGGACGGGCTTTCCCAGTTCTGGACATGGTATAAAGCGTATTACGCTTAGAAGCGTTGATTAAACAGAGTAGAACGGTCAGGACGATGATAAAAAAGATTCACGACGGACCCAGCAGTTGCTTGTTGCCAATCGCCTTTGGCTCTTGGACAAGCGTTGCATGGGTGCTATGTCCCAAATCAAAGATTTGGATAGCACCGCAAGGCGCTGACGAATAAAGGGAAACCCCTCATTCGTCAGGGCGCAAAACCTACGGTTTTGATCTGGTGTATGTCAGGTTAACTTTCTTAATACTCTAATAGGGCAAAATACCATTCCGCAGGGGCTCCTCTGTTCACGTATTTTTATCATCGCCCTGCCCTGGGTTATCTTAGCTTGGGTCGTGCCACTCTTAGACGGAAAGGGTCAGGGATACCGGGCAGTGGTCGGAGCCGGTGACCTCATTATGGATGGCAGCATCCACCAGCAGGTCTGCGGCATTTTCTGAGGCAAAGAAATAATCGATGCGCCAGCCGGCGTTGTTGGCCCGGGCGTTGAAGCGATAGCTCCACCAGGAGTATTTTACTGTATCCGGGTGGAAGTAACGGTAGGTATCGATGTAGCCTTCCTCAAAAAATTTATCCATCCATTCCCGTTCCATGGGGAGAAAGCCCGATCGCTTGGCGTTGGACTTGGGATTCTTTAGATCGATTTCCCGATGGGCGGTATTGACATCACCACAGACGATGACCCGTTTCCCCTGGGCCACCAAGGCGTTCACATCCTTAAGGAAGCATTCATAAAAATCCATCTTAAACTGAAGGCGTTCTTCATCTTTCTGGCCATTGGGAAAATAGATATTATAGAAGGTAAATTCCGGGTATTCCATAATAATGGTCCGGCCTTCACTGTTGAATTGAGGGTCGGACAGTCCCGTGGTAATGGACAGGGGTTCACGCTTGTAATAGACGGCGGTGCCGCTGTATCCCTTGCGCTCAGCCGAATGGAAGAAACTTTTGTAGCCTTCCAGGTTTAAAAGACCATCGCTGAGCTGACTTTCATCAGCCTTGACCTCTTGCAGGCCGAGTACATCGGGCTGGGTCTCAATAACCCAATCGGTGAATCCTTTTTTTTCTACGGCTCGAATGCCATTGACGTTCCAGGAATAGAGTTTCATTGTTCCTCCTCGACATTGCTAGTAATTTTTTCAAGAATTTGATATACTATTATAACACACTCTCGAATTTTTTGGGGAAGTTAGGAGAAGACCATGAAATATCTCATCGGAATCGATGGTGGGACCACCAAGACGAAAGCCGTTCTCTTTGATTTACAGGGAAAGGAAATCAATAAAATCGCCGTAGACAATGAAATCATCACGAATGGTGACTGCAAGGAAATGGATATGGAAAATTTCTGGGAGTCAACAGCGACAGCGGTCGCGCTTTTGATGAGCCAGGGACCGGCCATCGCAGAGGAAGTCATTGGTGTGGCCGTTACGGGTCAAGGTGAGGGCCTCTGGGCTATCAATGGCGATGGGCGGCCAGTGATGAATGCCATTTTGTGGAACGATGGACGGGCCCAGGAAGAGGCTTGGATTATTAATGAAAAGACGCCAGGAGTAGGAAAGCTGGTTCACCGCAATATTGGTTGTCCGGTAGGATCTGGCAGTACCCTGGTGTTATTGCGTTGGCTTAAAAAGAACCATTTGCATTTATATCAGCAAACCAAGGCGGTATTTTTTGCTAAGGACTGGCTACGGTATTGCATGACCGGTCGGATTTTAACGGACTTCTCCGACGGGGGCTCCTCCTTTTTGCGTTTTACCAATGGTGGGGTACCCACCCAGCTTATGACGGTCTTGGGCCTGCCAGAGGCCGTGGATAAGTTCCCAGGGGTTTTGCCAGCATCCTCTGTGGGAGGACATATGACCCCGGAGGCAGCGGCTAAAATGGGGCTCCTTCCAGGGATTCCGGTATTTGTGGGGGCGCTGGATGTGGTGGCCGCATCCCTGGGGGTAGGTGCTTACGATGCGGGGAATATCTCTGTGGTGTTAGGGACAACCTGTGCTTCCCTCATCGTCCACGATAAGGAGGGGTGCGACCCCACCCGGTATTGGCGACATTTCCTGCCCCATGTCTGTGTGGACAAGGCGGTGGAGGTGATGTCGACCCTTAACGGGATGACCAATATCGACTGGGCCCTGAAGGAACTGCTGGGGCGCCCAGACTACGCCCTGGCGGATCAGATGGTGGAGATGACAAAACCCGGTGCCGGTGGGGTGGTGTATCATCCCTATTTATCCACTGCTGGGGAGCGGATGCCCTTTAATAATGCCAATGCCAAGGCCAGCTTCTTTGGTATTTCGGATAGTACCAGCCGGGAGCAGCTGCTCCGAGCAGTGTACGAATCCATTGCCTTCTCTATACGGGATTGTATGGAAGGGTACAATGGGATTGATAAAATCCTGATTTCCGGCGGAGGGGCCACCAGCGGCATCCTTCCCCGAATCATAGCCGATGTCAACGGCGCCACCGTGGCCGTGTCCAAGGGTAGTGAATTCGCTGCTCGGGGGGCGGTGATGGCAGCTGGCGTTGGCCTGGGGCTGTATGAGGATTTTGAGGATGCGGTTCGTTCCTGTTGTCGTCTGGATAAGATTTATCAGTCCAAATCCTATCCTGTTTATGACCGAACCTACCAGCTGTATCGGGAGTTGCGTCGGGCCTTTGCCCCGCTTTGGCAGTTGCGTAAAGAATTGTTGGGATAAAATGTAAAAAAGAAAATGCCAGCCAAGGAATGATTTGTTCTTTGGCTGGCATTTTTTATCCCAATTTCTTTTGAAGCATTTCCGGATTGGTGGCATGATCCAGGGCAACGGCTTTGGTAATGCGTCCCTGGGAAACCAAACCCAATAGACTATTATCCATGGAAATCATATTTTCCTGGTTGGCGGAGTAAAGCATGCCCTCAATCTGATGAATTTTATTTTCCCGGATCATATTTCGAATTCCAGGATTCAGAGTCATAATTTCAAATACAGGAATGAGTCGTCCCTCTACATCTGGGATAAGTTGTTGGGAAACCACGGCCCCCAGACACATGGAAAGCTGGACGGCAATCTGGTTCTGTTGATTGGGTGGGAAGACATCAATCACCCGGTCAATGGTATCCGCCGCTCCCAGGGTATGAAGGGTGGACAGAATGAGATGGCCGGTTTCGGCAGCGGTCATGGCGATGTCGATGGTATCAAAATCCCGGAGCTCCCCCAGGAGGATGACATCGGGGCTCTGTCTTAAGGAGGCACGCAGGGCGGTAACGTAATCCGCTGTATCGCTGCTGATTTCACGCTGGCTCACAATGCTTTTTTTATGGCTATGAAGATGCTCCAGGGGGTCCTCCAGGGTGATGATGTGTTTATGCTGGGTTTTGTTGATATGGTTAATCATACAGGCCAAAGTGGTGGATTTGCCGCTGCCGGCTGGACCGGTAATCAGGACCAGACCTTTCCCCATGGTGGTGAGGGAGATAACGGCCTGGGGAATACCCAGGGCTTGGGGATCAGGGAGCTGGAAGCTGATGATGCGTACTACGGCAGCAGCGGAGCCCCGCTGCTTGTAAGCACTGGCCCGAAATCGGGAAATACCCACCAAGGAAAAGGAAAAATCATCGTCTCCGGTTGCAAAGAATTGCTCGTAGTCCCGGTTTTGGGCTAGTCGATAAATCCCGCGGATCAGGGCCTCGGTATCCTGGGGCAGCAGCTTGGTTTGGGTGATTTGGACCAAACGGCCATTGGTCTTGTAGGTCAAGGGCAGTCCGGCGACGATAAAGATGTCCAAGGCCTTATTTTGGGTGGCGTGGTTTAAAATTTGGGAAATATCCATTTAAAATCTCATTTCTAGTTCAGGGTAATCACTGGTAAAGTGTTATCTGGCTGCCAATCGTTAGTGGAGATGACCTGCCAGCGGGTAATCTGGTAAGTGGTGCCTTCGGGAGGGAGGGTTAAGCTGACGGCCAAAGCCTGGCCACCTCCCATTTCTTTATTAAAAGCGATGGTGCGGCTACTGGCATCCCAGGTGCATCCCCCAGGGAGAAGGTTTGGGAGGGTGGTATCATCCGGAGAAGGCCCTTGGGATAAGGCCTGATCAATTTGGGCTAGGGTTTCTTCGGCCTGGTTTTCGGCCTGGTAATAAGCTGTGGTGGATTCCAGAACCTTGTCACTCAGCTGTTTATCGGCGTTGGCGCTGGACACGGACAGTACCGCGAAGGTTACCAGGGCCAGGACGGTAAAAATGACGAGGAAGGAGGAGGCGCCTACATTCATCATCTGAAAGCCTTTCTTCATCATGGTGCGGTCCCTCCTCTCTCACTGATGGGGATGTAGCGTTTGACCTGGAGGGTATACAGACTCTCCTGGGTGGCGGCCTGGGTAACGACAATCTCCCCAGTGATCATGCCCTCAGCCTGGCTGAGAAGGATGCGCATTTGGATGTCGGCATCCGCCGGGGCACCGGTCTGACCCTGGACATCGTAGCTGCATTCCACAGCACCCTCGGAAAGTGTAGCCCCCGGGAGGTTTTGCAGCAGTGCGGCAGCGGCATCTCCCGGGTTGGCCCGGATGATATCTGCGGCACTGCTGGCTTCATTGACGGCCAGCTGGGTACGCTGGGTGTCCGTGCTGAGGACGTGAGCCTTAACGAAAATCTGGATACAGACCCCGCTGGCAAGGACGAAGAAAAAAATGGCGATGATGAGCTCCATGAGGAAGAGGCTGTTTTTAGATGTGGTGTATCGATGCTTCATGGGAACCTCCTCATGGATTGAATGCAACAAAACGCCAATGGTGTCGCCCGGTTCCATCGGTAATGGAGAGCTCAAGGAGGCCCGTACCAGCCAGGGTTGGGACAAAGGCATCCACCGGCAGGATATCCTGTCCGGCCCCGGGGGTAATGGCATCCGGGGCTTTAATGGTTAACTCCTTAAGGGTTCCCTGCCAGGCGTAGATCAGGGTACGGGTCTGGTCCTCCGTATCCTCCAGGCTGAGGGCTTTGGTATCTCCTACCTCGGTGATGGTAATGGGGCCGCTAGTGCTGCGGATTTTTTGGGTGACGTAGGTGGTGGCGGTGCGCCCCACGTAGTTTTCATTCATATGGGTGACGGTTTGGCTGTAGACCTTGATGCCGATGAAGATGACGGCAAAGGTGCAAAGGGCGAAGGCGAAGAATAGGGCTAAAACGAAGAGATAATCCACCACGTGTTCCCGGGATTTCTGAATTTTCATGAGGAACCTCCCAGGGGGATGATGGTAATGCCCGGGAAAATATTGGTTCCGTAGGGCGTGTAATCCACCAGATATTTCTTATTGTCGTAACTGAGGCCATAGTGCTCTTCCAAATAACTCAAGCTTTGGGGGTAGCGCCCCTCCGTGGCGTAGCAGTGCACCACGGCGTGCTGGACGGCGTTTTTCAGGTTCTGTATTTCCTCAGTATTGGAGGCGGATGAAACCTGGAAGATTCCGAGGATAAAGACCCCGGCGACAAGGAAGAAAACCGCCAGGGTAACAGCTGAATCCTTTAGGATGGATCTGCTTTTTTGAGTTGGATTAAATCGATTTTTCATAGAGCCACCTCCTGGAGGCAAAATGTCCGGATCAGCCAATGGTGCTCATAATACCGAGAAGGGGAAACATGACCGAGAGCAGGATAATGCCGACGATGATGGAGAGGACAGCGACTAAGGTGGGTTCTAGAACGGAGAGCATCCCATCGATGGCGGTGTCCACCTCGTCGTTGTACTGGCTCGCAATCCGGTCCATGGCTTTGTCCAGGGTGCCGCTCTTGTGACCGATGGCCAGAATCTTACCGTAGATGCCCGAAAACAGGGCGGCTTCGTGGAGGGCATCTGGAAAGCTGCAGCCTTGGACCATCAGGGTCTGAGCTACCGTGATTTTTTTCTTTAAGGCGGGATTTTCGGTGATATCCGCCACCAGGCTGAGGCTGTGCTCTCCGTCTAAACCGCTGGCAATGGTCATGGAAAGGCCGCCGGCAAAACGGGCCAGGGCAATTTTTTCATTGAGCTTCCGGGTGAGGAAGAATTTCGAGGAAAAGCTGGCCATGGCGGCCCGACCCCGGGGAACCTTGCATAAATAAAAGATGGTGGCCAGGAGGAGGATGAGGAGGACCACAAAGACCGCGGCGTAGCGGTTCATAGACAGGCCCATTTCTAAAATGGCCCGGGAAAATCCCGTCATTTCAGCCCCTAGCTGGGCAAAGACCTGGGCGAATACCGGCATAACATTGACCATAAGCACCACCACGATAACAAGCATCATCCCGATCATGATAAGGGGATAAGATATGGCACTGCGCACCCCCCGGGCGATATCCTCTTCCCGACCGTAATAAAGGGTCAGGGCGTCCATGACGGCATCCAGCCGACCGGCAGTTTCCCCTAGACGGACCATGCCAACCATATAGGCGGGGAAGACCTCTGCGGCCTCTAAGGCTGGGGCCAACTGGCCGTATTGGCCAAATGCCTGGTATAGGGAGGACAAAATCCGCTGGCCTTCTCCAGGCGAGGCATCTTCTAACATGATGGAAAGGCCCTCCAGAATTGAGACCCCGGATTTTAGAATCATCGCCATTTGTTCACAGAAGCTGCTGATTTCCACATTACTCAGCATCCGTTGCTGTTTTTTCATCACATTCTCCTCGTTGAGTTCCAATCAATACCTAAATTTGGTGACATAGCGGCTGCCGTCTCCAATGTACTGTTTGACCGAGTCATTATCATTATTGGCGGCCAGGGTAGGGTCCATCAGGGTCCAATCCGAGCCGTCAAACTCAATGACATTTTCCACCCATCCCTTTTCAGCGGTGTACACGCTGATCCAGGCATGATAGGCACTACCCGCATAACCGATTTCCAGGCGGGTGGGAAGGTTTTGAATCCGTAAGAGTGCCGTCATCAGGGCGGCATAATCGAAACAGATGCCCTTTTGGGTTTCCAGGATAGTATCCAGGTTGGGTAGATAACCGCTGGTGACGCTTTGAGCCAGGGCATCATCATACTGGATTGTAGTGGTAACATAATCGTATACCTGGGTAATGACATCCAAATCGGTATCCGCACCTTCCCCTAGCTGACGGCTCAGGGGAACCACCGCAGAATCCGCTGTGTACCAAACGTATTGGTTGGGGTAGAGGAAGGGACTGAAGGCATCTTCCAAAGTGACATCCAGGGACTGGGTAAAGGCGGTGGTGTATTCATTGCCTCCGGCATTTTCATAAATGACCAGGGTGTAGGTGCCACTGCCAGCGGTTAGGGGAAAGGTTTCGTAGCCAACCTGGAGGTCGTAGGTGTAGACCCCGCCATCGGGGCCTGTAATCTGCATCTTTGCCTTGGGATTACCGCCGGTGTAATCCACCATAGCGTAGCCTAGGCTGGTATGGGACGCATCAATGGTGACTGCGGTATTGCCGTAGACCACCGTGCCGTCTGCCCTAGGGGAAAGGACCGTCGGCGCATTGGCACGGCTGCCTCCCCCGGTACTGCCACAGCTGCACAGGAGCAGCAGCAAGGCGATCAGGCCACATATATAGAAGCATTTTTTTGCTTTGGCCATTGTATAGGTACCGTCCAAATCTGTAATATAGTCTCATTATAACATAATTTAAAGAAAAGGAATGAACAAGTGCGTAAAAATGAAGGGACCCTAAAATCCCCGGGAGAACCCCGCTGTGTGACTGAGATGTGACAAGGTCGCTTTATAATATGGCTAATAATGGGTATAAAAGATTAAAGAATCATGAGGATAGAGAAGGAGCGGAACATGAAGAATACGAAGAAGAAAATCGCAATCACCATCGCCATCGTCACCGTCCTGGCCTTGTTTGCTGGTACCTACGCGGCATTCTTCACCTCGACAAAAACGACAAAGGAGGTATCCACCGCGAACCTGGGCATTGAAATCGTCCAGACTGGGGATATGGCTAAGTCTGGGGTGACCGAAATAACAGATGCTAAAAAAGGCAGTGGCTTCCAGTACGCTGGAGTCCCTGGGGATGTGGTGGATGAAAGGGTAGCTGTCCAGGCAACTGGCAGTAAAGATGCCTACGTCCGGGTAACCATCAACCGAAGCTGGATCGGGATTGATGGCAAGAAGGCCCTGGAGGTCGATCCTTCAGAAATTGGCATTGTGTGCAAAAATGGGGATTGGATTATCAAAGAGGATGCCGAGGATCCTGAGGTGGTGGAATGCTATTATAAAAAGGTACTGCCATCAGGCGCCATCTCCGCTAACGTTATGGATGCCTTTAGCATCCTGGCGGATAAGGTTGGGGAGAACAGCAACAACTACTTGGGTCTGTCTACGCAGATCACCTTTAAGGCCGATGGTATCCAGACCGTGGCGGCTAAAGATGCTATGCTGTCAGAGTGGGGTATTGTGGCAGAAATCGACGATAACGGGCAGATTACCGCCGTGGCAGAACAATAGGAGGTACCGACATGAAAAAACGATGCATACCCTTCATTTTAACGGCTGTATTTCTCTTAGCCACCATGGGAACCGTTCTGGCAGAGGGCGGGGAAGTCATCACCTTTAAGGGAGAGGCCGAAAAATTCGTCCACTCTATGGATGGGGACCTTTCTACCCAGGGCTTTACGGATTTACAGCCTGGAGAAGACCGGACTTTGACTTTAATCTTGAAGAATGATGGTTCCCGGGAGATGAGCTTTTATATGAGTGCTGAAATCCTGGACAACATCGCAGAAAAAACAGCGGACTCCCAGGCGGTGTACGATTTTTCGATTGCGAAAAATGGGACGACCTTCTTCTCTACCGTTATTGGCGGGGGCAGTGCCTACAATCAATCCGTCGGTCGAGAATATCTCCAGGAGGATAATAATATTCTGCTGGACACCCTGGCGGTGGGAGCCCAGGATACGGTTACGATTGCCATTAAGTTGGATGGGCAATCGGCAGAGAACAGCTATATGGATAAAACTGGAAAAATCCAACTGGTATTCAGCGCAGGATACCCTGTGACTCCTGGGCAATCCATGATTAAGACCGTCACCCAGTATATTACCGGTGAACGGAGCATTGTGAATACTGGTGTGGGAGGCGCCTCCATGGCCGCCATCGTCATTGGTGTGGCTTTAATTATCCTGGCGGTGGTCCTCATTGTCAAGCGCCGGAAAAGAGGGGAGTAGCCATGTTATCACTGAAAGTAAACATAAAGAAATCGTCCATGGCTCTGGTAAGCACGCTGCTTTTTTTGCTCCTCGTGGTTTTAGCTTATCCAGTACAGGCGGCTGATGCCAATAAAGAATACGCCATTTCCTTTAGAGGGGGAGAAGGCACCATTCAGGTGGCGGACACTGGAGCAGTGGATGAAAGCTATACGGTGAAGGTACCTTATGAGGGGACCGTGGATTTAAGCGTCATTACTGCCATTCCGCCTACCGGCTATTATTTTACCGGGTGGAGCCCGGAAGTCGAAACAACGGTGACCCAAAAAGCCAATTATGTAGCTCAATACGCCCGGATTATCAATGAAGGGGTTTATCGGGTGCGTTATATGGATAACTATGGCAATGAGTTGGCGACTCAAAGAGCCGCCATTACCAATGTTGGGGTGAATGTGACAGAATACGCGCTGCCCATTGACGGCTACATGGTGGATGCGGCCTCCAAGACCCTCAACATCGCCACGGCCAAGGGGACCCAGATCGACTTTATCTATACCGCTGAGGCCGAAGCCAATCCCACTGAGGTCATCCAGACGGTGGTACTCCCCGGGGGAACAACCATCGCCACTACCGGTGGTGTAACGGCCGGGACAGTGGGGACGGATGGAACGACAGCAACGACAACGACGGGCCAAGATGGGCAAACCATCACGGATAATACCACGAATCAACAGGGACAGACAACCACCCTGGATGAAAATGATGTGCCTTTAGCCAATCAGGATTTACAAAAAGATAGTGCGGGGGTATCCCCCTGGGTCTATGCAGGGATTGGTGCAATCATTATCCTATCCCTTGGGGGTGCTTTCCTGTTCATCAGAAAGCGTCATCGCAGCTAGAAAGAAGACATAACCTGTGCATGTTAGAATTTGAGAACGTGCACAGGCTTTTTTTACGCATTTTTTGACCAAATTAGCCCATAAATCCAAGGGGAATTAAGGAAGGTTAAGGTATAATTAAAAACATATCTTGTAAAGAGGAAAAGCGTAATGAAGGAAAATAGCTTACGAGTCCAAATGTTTAGCCGATTTATTTTGGAAGGATTGGGGGGAACACTGGACGAAGACCGCATCCGCTCCGAAATGTTGACCAAGCTTTTAGTCTACATGATCATCCACCGTGATAAAGAAATGACGGTGCAGGAAATCTGCGAAAGTTTATGGCCAGACGAAAAGAGCGACAATCCCGCAGGAGCCTTAAAAAATCTCATGTACCGCCTTCGGGCACTCATAAAAAAAACCTGGGGAGACCATGCTTTCATTCTCACTGGGCGTGGTTCTTATGCCTGGAATCCAGAGTATACCCTAGAGGTCGATGCCGAGGATTTTGATCGACTCTGTCAGCGGGCAAAGGCTGCACCGACTGAAAAGGCTGCGGCTGAGGACTATGGCAGTGCCATGGCCTTGTACAAAGGGATGTTTATGCCTAAGCTTGCGGGGGAGCACTGGGTGGCTTCACTATCCACCTACTACCACTCTCAATACCTAGAGGCGGCAAAAAATCGCCTGGGGATTTTGGAGGATTTTGGAGAATATGGCGAGATGGCAGAGTGCTGTAGAGAGGTTTTAAAGCTGGACACCTTGGATGAGGATATCCATACCGCCTTTGTGAAAGGACTCATGCTCCAGGGTAAACCGAAATTGGCAATGGAGCAATACAAGCACGCTGTTGATCTTCTCTACGAAAGCCTGGGGATCGCCCCCTCCGAAGAGCTGCGCCGGGTATATGAGGATTTGTTGAAGCAGACCCACGACCAGGAAATGGACATTGCCGCCATTGAGCGGGAGCTGCGGGAGGATGTTGAGTCCGGGGCCTTTTTGTGCGAATACGGGGTTTTTAAAAAAACCTACGATCTGGAAATCCGGCGGGCCGGGCGGCTGGGGATTTCCGTTTATATCGGCCTCATCACTGTCATCCCCCGGGTTGAAATCCCCGTGGACAGCCCCGCCTATCTGGGCATGATCAGCGATGGCATGGACTCCTTGGAAGGTGTTCTCCTGGGCAGCCTGCGCTCCGGGGATGTCATCTCCCGGTACAGCGGCTCCCAATTTATCGTGCTGCTGCCCACCTGCCAGTACGAAACCGCTAAAATGGTTATGGAGCGCATCGAAATGAACTATTATAATACAAAAAAAAAGTCCAAAACACGCTTAAGCTACAGCTTACAGGAGATGGACGCATTACCGAGAAAAAAGAAGGGCGCGGGCAAAAATGGCAGCCGGAGGTCTTAAAATGAAGGAGCGGCAAATCCCAGATAATTGCATCCGAATCTGCATCGATGTGCACACCGTGGACCGTTTCGCCGGGCGACTCGTCGGCATCGCTTTGGAGGAGGCCATTCCCTTTGACGGCATTGGGGAATTCATCATCCAGGTGGATGAGGCCTTCAACCGCATCGGGAAACCCCAGCCCAGCCAGATTATCAGAAGCTTTAAAGCCGGCAAGGAAGTCCCCCAGTCCTATTGCGGCAGCCCCCAGCACTTCCACGGGTGTGCCGAAATACTGGAGATGGCCGGACAGGTCAAGACCGTCGATTTGATTATGCTCACCCGGAAGCACGCGGAATGGCAGGGGCTTTTAAAGGGGGCGGATGGCAGCACCCTTGGCGAGTTTGAAAGTGTCCGGGAATGCTTAAAATTATTATAGAGCTTTACAACAGGCATGGCGCGAGCCATGCTTTTATAGTTTTTGCTGGATTTTTTATCTGTGACTGGGGTGTGACTCCCCCTTGATAGAATAATGGAAAACAAAGATAGCGAAATCAATCGAAAATATAAAAAGAAATTGATCTGGAAGGGGAACGCAAATGAATTCAAAAATAAACACTAAGATCTTTAAAGGAATCATCGGAGCAGCCCTGCTGTTTGTGATGTTTATCATGTGTGGCGCAGTGGTTCTGGCAGAGGATAGCGCCCCCCGGACCACCGTCCAGGAAAACGGCACCGAGGTCGTCCGCTTTGATTATAAAAGTGACGAGGTGAACGTCAAAGTTACCCTGAGTAATCCTGGGGATTTGCCGGAGAATGCCGTGCTTTCGGTGACCCCGGTGGAAATCACCACCGATATGCAGCAAAAGCTGGATGAAAAAGCCGTGGAAGAACAAAAGGCCATTAAGAGCGCCAAAGCCTACGATATTAAATTTACCGTGGACGGCAAGGAAGTGGAACCCGGTGCCACCGTTAAGGTAACTGTCACCACCCCGGAAGTTGCCGCAGGGGACACCGCTGCGGTGTACCATGTGTCTGATGATGTTAAGACGGTGGAGAATATGAATGCGAGTACGGCTGATGATGGGAAGATCGCTTTTGACACTAATCATTTCTCAACCTACGTCATCACCAATAAAGGGACTAGTAATATTCAGGTGACCATTGAGCATTATAATAGTGAAACAAACAAAAAGATTTATGCCGATGATGTAAAAAACCTGACGGTTGGTGCTAAGATTAATGATTATAAGAAGGCGACAAACTGGGATGTAAAATCCATTGACGTCACACCAAAGAGTGGAACGACAAAAACTTATAATGGAGATTCCATCGCTGATGGATTAAATTTGGAGTTGACCTCAGATACGACGGTAAAGATTATCTATACACCTGCAAGTTCAAATATTAAAGGAGACACGACTTTTTATGATTACACCGTCAAACCTGGAGCCGATGATAATAACACGAATCAAAAAAATAGTATTAATTACGAAGGAAATTATCCTAGTGAATCTGTTCCAACAAAGCGTATCGGCGTTGGTGCTGTAAGTGGAACAAATGCAGATGGTACACAAATATCGGGTAATTCTTACGGGAATGTTTATAGCAATCAAGGATATCTGACGACAATAAATGATGGTGGTTATAATAAATTAATTAATTGTTTCTCTTCTGGTACATATGCTTATGGAGGAAATGGAGACCTCTATAATGCTGGTGCAATCAAACATGGTATTGTAAAAGGACTTGATGCTGATGGGAACGTTGAGTTTAACGTCGATGAACCTGGTCTGTTTTCGAGTGATACAAAAGCCGGAAAGGCGATCTTTTCAAATTACAAACTTGGATTTAGTCGTTCGGGGGATACCTATTCTTTAAACAGCGTGTATAAAGGTGATGGAACTACAAATATGATTACTAACACTAGTGATTTCTTCCCCCTTGATACCGAAGAACATGCTAGTTCTGATTATGATGCGAGCCACAACTATTATTTCGGTATGCGTTACGACATCAAGTTTACATTAGGCGATTATGTAGGTCCATTGGATTATACGTTTACGGGTGACGACGACCTGTGGGTTCTTTTAGACGGATCGGTTGTCCTGGATATTGGCGGTATTCATGCTGCGCAAACAGGAAATGTCGATTTATGGACAAAAATTAAAGATGCTACAGGAAATTACGATAAAAACAAGGAGCATACTTTAACCGTTCTTTATATGGAACGCGGAGGGAATCTCTCTCATTGTAACATGAACTTCACCATCCCCAACGCCCAAATCACGACTGTCGAAAATGTCCCCTTGGCTAATCTTGAATTAATCAAAACCAATACAAAGGGTGAAATGCTCGAAGGTGCCAGCTTTAAGCTCGCCATGAACGGCGAAGGCAACGAAACAATCCAGTACACTGCCAGCTCGGACGCAGAAGGTAAGCTCAATTTCAACAACCTGCGGGTCGGCACCTACACCCTGACCGAATCCTCTGCACCTGATAAGTACACCGCCTCAGACAACAGCTGGATCGTCGATGTGGTAGCAAATGCGGATGGCGTAACTGCCACCGCCACCGTCTATGTCAAAAATGCAGATGGAACGCAGGGAGATGTGGTTACAGATAACAAAATCATTAACTACACCGCCCAGGAGATTCTCAACAAAGACCTGGAATCCAGCAAAACCGCCACGGTAAAGGATTGGAATGACCGGACTTACGATATCAATATTACGGCAAGCTCGAAGGCCAGCAGCACGGAGGAAACTACCGAAGGCGGTGTCGCGGATGTTATGTTGGTGCTGGATCGATCAGGGTCGATGAGTTATACCTTAGATCAAGCGACTTACACTGCAATCGGTGCTTATAATGAGATTAAAAATTCCTTGGATAAGTCGACAACCTATTATTATGGCGATAATCATCTAACTATGACTTATGATAAAAGCCAGGGTAAGAAATACTGGAAGGTCAGTAAAACAAAAGTTGATGATAATAGTACAGTAACTGTCTATAAAAAAGTAACTACACGGATGGATGCCTTAAAAGCATCTGCTGGAAGTTTCCTGACGAATATGGCTAAGAACTCATCTCAAAGCAAGGTTGGGATCACATCTTTTTCTTCGACCAGTTACGGTGGGGGTAATCTAGATGCAAGTATTAGCACAATTGGCACAGATGCTAGCAGTTTAATTACAACGATAAATAAACTATCCGCTAGTGGTGGAACAATGCCTGAATTAGGGCTTGATCTTGCAAAACAACAGCTGGGAAGCTCTAAACAAACTGGTATTCCACAATACGTTATTCTCTTTACAGATGGCGCACCGACAGGGAATCATAATTATCCATCGGATACAAATACGGATGATTGGGATTCTAAGACGAAAACCGAAAAAGCGGTACAAGATTTAAAGGATGCAGGCGTCACAGTTTTTACAGTTGGTCTTGGATTGAATGATACAACCAAGAACTGGCTAAATGGTATCGCAAGTACAAATTGTGCCTTTACCGCCAATGATGCCGAAAGCCTGCAAAATATCTTTGACACTATTCAAAGCACTATCACTCACAACACGGATATCAGCAACGCTACGGTGAAAGACTATATCGATACACGTTTTGATATTTTGGATGATAGTGGCAATAAAATTACCATAGATACCAAAGGTACAGACGACAAAAATATGACTGACGGAGGTTCTATCACCCTGGACAACGGCGGCGTCGTTCGCTACGACAGTGCGAAGAAAGCCTTCTATGTCGTTTGGGAAAACCAGACCATCCCGAACACAGCCAATACCGGAGTACAAGCCTGGAGCAAAATCATCACCGTCAAAGCCAAGGATAACTACATCGGCGGCAATGCAGTAACTACCAACGGTGCGGATTCCGCCATTACTGTCGGCACTGCCAGCAAACCCCTAGATCAACCCACGGTTAATGTTAAGTCTGATTTCACCATTAATAACGCAGAAGAAACCATTTTCTGGGGGGATACAGTGCCCCTGAATGATGCCATCAAGGCACAGCTTATTCAAAGTGCGCTGGAGAAATTTAACCTATCAGGTTATGCGGTGACAGCTGATCGATTTGAAGTAAAACTATATACTGAGGAATTGTGTAGTACTGAAATAACAGAGGAAATGCTAGAAACACTAACGCCAGATGCGTCTACCAATACCTATTATGCGAAGGTAACCTACAATAATCTAGGGGCATCGACAGCGGAAAGCTCTGCGCATACAAATAGTTCTATTTCTGGAGATGCAACAGAGATAGGTGTTAACAGCACACTGACCAAGGGTCCGGCTACTTACACCATCCACGTAGTCAAAGGCCAAATCCAAATCAACAAGAGCATTGACAGCCAGTACAGCAATATCAATAAAATCAATGCTAACCAGACCTTTGTCTACAAGATTGAGTACTATGAAAATAGCCTTGCCAATTCAGACGCGACGGCGGCAACACCAACCAGTACCTTCTACGAAACCATTAGCTTTGATGCCAATGGCAATATGACGAAAGACTCTCGGTTGATCTCAGGATTGAAAAAGGGTTATTACAAAGTGACCGAAGAAACGGATTGGTCGAAGAAGTATGTGTTGGAGTCTAAGGAGCTAGGTACAACTGAGTTAAACAAACAAGGTGCCGATAATAATATCTCTGCCGGCTATCTCTTCTATATTGGAACGAAGGGAACAGATGGAGATAATGGTAAGCACACCTTCAGTGGCTTAGAGGATGTCAAGAGTCCCAAAACAAACAATAATTGGACAGCATCCACCAAATACACCACCTACGCTGGAGGCACCCGCACCCAGGTCAGCTTTGTGAACCAAAATAAAAACTGGAACTGGCTCTCCGACACCGCCTCGGCTATCAACGTATTTAACACCAGCAAGTAAAGAATCCACAAAACAGTAGTGCTAAAAAAACAGCATTGCTGTTTTTTTATACAAGGTATCTCCACAAGCCCATCAAAAAGCCGCCGCATCCTTCACAGGGATGCAGCGGCTCCACAATTCCAAAATCACTGAATTTTATACTGTCGCTTAATTTCTAAAATACGCTCGGTGGGCAGGTGGGTGATGTCTTCAATCAAGGGGATATCCAGCTTCTTTTTGAGCATTTCCAGAATGATCGATTCTTCAGCCTCCAGCTTACCTTCGCGTCGACCTTCCGTGCGACCTTCCATGCGACCTTCCATGCGACCTTCTTGCCTTAACTGCTGTAATGCATCACACATATTAATCACCTCCTGTTCTTCAATATTGGGAATATACTCTTCCAGCTCTTTAATCTCCGCAACGGCCTCGATGGTCCGTAGGGTTTCTCGGGGAAGCTTTTTGCAGATTTCTTCATTCTCACCCACAAAGGTTAAAAGTGCCTCTAAATTCTTTTGATATTTTACAAAGCCCAGAAGGACTTTTAGCTCGCCCTCGTATTCTTCCATGTTTTCAATACACTGGACTTCCAGCAGGTGCATGGGGTAGTCTGGAACCAGTGAAGCCAGTATTGGGTTTCCCCCTGGCATGGCAATCATTTCCCTTAAACTTCTGGGGGCATCCCAGGGTGTGGTGCCATAATAAACGACCAGGGTTATTACGGGGATGAGTTTATCCCCTCGTGCAAAGCGGCTTAATCGCTCCGCTCCCTTTAAATCCCTGTTCTTTCGATGGGTATCTCCAATTTCACGATATTGCCTGTCATAGGAGTGAGCATCCTAGACTAGGCAGCGCAGCGGCATGGCATAATGTATATCGTTTTGGGATTCCAGTCCGAGAACGATAAATGCCATTTCATCGTTATAAAGCTTTACCACGTCCCGGTTTTTCTGGATAAAATCAGCGGCTTTCTCGCCCAGGGGGATAAGCTCACTTTGGGCACTGTCTAAGGGTTTAAGACGATCGGCCTGTATAACGGATTTACCATTAAAAAGAGCATTGTTGCATAATTGTGCAAAACGGTTGTTATTTGAAAAAAATTCTTTGAGTGCGATATCTTTTTTCCCATTTTCTTCCCCTTAAGCCCATTGTGTCTTATGGTCTTATTATACAAGCACTCCCTTAATATTGCAACGACAAAAAAGCCGCCGCATCTGGAAAGAATGCAGCGGCTCCTTGGGCTTTAAAGCAATATTTTACGCAAATCTGCCCCATCACCAGCGCACAAATAAGCGGGTGGGACATCAAAGATGGTCTTAGCCCCTTTTGCCCCTTGGGCAGCGAAGCGGGCAACGGCCCGGGCACAGGCGACCAGGACACAGGCGGTAAACTCGGGGTTGGAATCCAGCTTTAAGCTGTATTCTACCACGGCCTTATGTTCATTTTCCCAGCCGGTGGCACCGCTGCGGATGACGAAGCCGCCATGGGGGATTCCCTGATGGTCCCGGGCCAGCTCTTCGGCGGAAATAAAGTGGACGGTGGTGTCATAATCCGCGAAATAGTTGGGCATCCCGACGATTTCAGCTTCGATGGCAGCTTGGTCCGCGCCGTCTCTGGCGACGACGAAGCATTCCCGGGTGTGTTTTTCCCGGGTGGAAAGCTCTGGGTTGACACCACTGCGCACGGCCTCCAGGGCGGCATCCACGGGGATGGTATACTGACGGGCATCCACCACGCCTTCAATACGCCGGATGGCATCGGAATGGCCCTGACTGACGCCCTTGCCCCAGAAGGTATAATCCTGCCCCACAGGCAGGATGGCGTTGCCATAAACCCGGTTGAGGGAGAAGAGGCCGGGGTCCCAGCCTGCGGAAATCAGGGCAACATGGCCCGCTTCTGTGGCGGCTTTATCCACCGCTGCAAAGTGCTCTGGGATTTTGGCGTGGGTGTCAAAGCTGTCCACCACGTTGAAGCGCCCTGCAAAATCCGGGGTTTGCTGGGGGAGGTCGGTGGCGCTGCCGCCGCAGAGGATCATGACGTCGATGGTATCCTCAAAAGCTGGGGCATCCTCGACGCTGCGGACGGGGACCCCCTCTGTCAGAATGGTGAGAGTCTCCGGGGGCCGGCGGGTGAAGATGGCGACGAGCTCCATATCCGGGTTTTGTCGGATGGCGCATTCAACGCCCCGCCCCAGGTTCCCGTAGCCCAAAATACCGATTTTTATCATTGTGCTTCCTCCTCAAATTAAAATTCAATGCCGTATGATTGGATTCATTATAGCACAAATTTATTCTGTGGTGGAAATGGGTTTAATCTCGACTAGTCGAAAGCTGCGCAGGGGCTTGAAGAGCAGTACTGCGATGACAAGGCCAACCGCGGCCTGGAGCAGATTGAAGGGAATGTTAACCAGGGGGGATAGGGCGTTGCCGTACATTATGACCTCTGAGAGATAATAAATGAGGGCCATGACGATGCTGGCCCCAAAGAGAACCGCCATTTGGGTCCCCTTCTTAAGATTGGGCTGGGTCATTGCCCAGGCGGTTAGCCAGGCCATGGTCCCCTTGGCTAAGATTGTGGGAATAATGTAGATGGCGTAACCAGAGAAATAGTCCGCTGAGGCGGCACCGACACAGGCTGCAAAGGTTCCGAGGATGGGCCCAAGGATATAACCGCAAAGAAAGACGGCGCCATCGCCTAGGTGGATATAGCCATTGGGGATGGGGATTTTGATAATATAAATCATAATGAAAGTGATGGCAATCATCAAGGCAGTGTAGCAGCATTTTTTAGTGGTTATGGTCATGGTGTGGCCTCCTGTATTTTGTTTATTTCGTTCTATTATACTAAAAAACTGAACCACTGGATGGTTCAGTTTAAAAGTTTTTAATGGGTTCAGTTTATGCTTATTCTTCAAAAATAGGGCAGGGACCGCCAACGGGGAGAATGACAGAAGCGTGGAAGGTTTGGTCGTTTCCTTCAAAAAGGGCATTG
Source organism: Eubacterium aggregans (assembly GCF_900107815.1). Classification (GTDB taxonomy): domain Bacteria; phylum Bacillota; class Clostridia; order Eubacteriales; family Eubacteriaceae; genus Eubacterium_O; species Eubacterium_O aggregans. The sequence continues at coordinate 86,116 of NZ_FNRK01000009.1, read as the reverse complement.
CCGCCGTAGCTCTCGGCGGTATGGCTGACATTGAGGAGTCCCAACCCAGAGCCCGTGGCTTTAGTACTGTGGAAGATATTTCCCTTAAGGTTTAAATCACCATTAAAGGTATTATCGACGGTAATGATGAGGTTTTCTCCCAGTGTTTGGATGATGGCTTGAATGCGGCCTTCACCAGGAGGAAGTTCCATCGTGGCATCCAGGGCATTTTCCAATAAATTTCCTAAAATAATGCAAAGCAAGGGATCTGGAATCATGGATATCTCTGGAAGGTTAGCGTGGATTTCAACGGAGACCTTGGCATCCAGCGCTTTACAGCGATAGTAATTTAGAAGACTATCCACCAATAGGTTATGGCACAGCGGAATGAACTCCCGCTGATCGACAATTTCTGTGTAGGCCTTTAGGTAATCCTGGATGTGGAGGAGCCGCTCCTCCGCAGTACTGCCATCCTCCTGAGAGGCTAAAGTGGATAAGGCCTGGAGATGATGACGCAGATCGTGGCGGGATTGTCTGGTATCTGCAATGGCCTGGTGCAGATCTTTCATTCGTTGAGTTTGAAGGTCGAGTAGAAAGCGTGCCTGTTTTTCCTCCAGGGTCTTTTGGGTTTGTTGCCAGGCGTTTTTAAGGATGCTATATACATAAACATAAAGGAGCACGATATTCAGGATGATCCCGGACATGGCGAAAAGGCTGAAGGCATCTAAGGTAGTCAGGGGAAGGAGGAGACCGCCAAAGGATAAAAGGCCAAATTCAATGACGCTGGCAAAGGCCAGCCATCCCCAGACCCGGTCTGAAACGGATTCCAGAATAAGGGGGTAGCGTCGGCTAAGGATATAAAACACAAAAGGAAAGGTAAAAACCAGCAGCCAAACAGAAATAAGGGAGTTTGTCATGGAAAAAAAATCACTGTTGGAGCTGATGGTTTGGACAGCACTTGTGCGTTCAATGAGCATGGCCAAGGTCGAAATAACCTGGGAGTAATTGCAGACGACGCCAAAAAAGAAAAGCTTGCGGGACAGGGATTCGTCAAAAAGGGGTAGAAGGGACAGATAGGTTAGAATCATGAAAAAGGCAAAGCACATGAATCGGACCTGTTCTGTCGGCATATCGCCAAGGAAAACAGGTAAAAAATTAGCGGTAATGGCAAAGCACACTCCAGGAATTAAAACAATGCCCGTTAAGGCGAGGACCAAAGGCATCCCGGTCAAGCGCAGGCGATTGGAAAACAAGAAGACCAGCAAAAGGATGGATGGTAAAATCTGTACCCAATACCCCAGACAGGCTGAAAGCAGGACGATCATAGGACGTTTCTCCGTACAATACCCGCCAGATAATCGGTATAGCGGTTGGCCACTTCGTTTCGGGATTGACGGCCAACGGTGATTTCCTGACCGTTTTTCAGGGTAATGCGGGTTTTCTGAAAACGGCTGATATAATCCAGATTAACAATATAGCTGCGTTGGGGGACGATGAAACGTGCGGTGTCGAGACGATTGGCGAGGTGGTGGATCGCCTCGTAGGTGCGGTAGGAGCCCATCGAGGTATAAATAATCGAGGTTTTGTTGTTGGCGGCAATGTATTGGATATCCGATTGAAAGAGGGTTAGTTTTCTCCGATCCACTGTGATTTCCAAAAGAGGGTCCCGGCGCTTGGTAGAACGGGCGGCACAGCGGCGGTAGACTTCCCGGAGGGCTTCCTCAGTGATGGGTTTGATCAGATAGTGGACCGCACCCAGATCAATGGCCTCCAGAGCGAATTCTGAGCTGGTGGTTGTAAAGATGATGAAGGCATCAGACCGCTTTGCAATGGCCTGGGCAACGTCAATACCATTTAAATCTGCCATAAAAATATCCAGGAAAATGGCGGTAAAATCCGTATGATCCAAGTGGGCAAGCAGGGCTTTGCCATCAGGATAAGTGGTCAGGCAAACGGGAAGGTTCAACGCTTTGGAAAGATTTAAGATGCTCCCTTCCAGCTGGGTCAGATCTAATGGATTATCATCACAAATGGCAATATTGATCATGATTTTTCACACGCTCCTTATTTTGATTCTTTTTATTATACCTGAAAAAGCAGAGAGAAGTCCAGATAATGGAAATTTCCCTTGCATTTCATTGGATTCATGTTAGAATATGGAAATAGTAAGTATATAAATGCGTGGAAAAGGACGCAATGGTAAAATGCAGAACAGAGAGGCCGCCCGTATGGTGGAAGGGGGCCCAGGCAGGACCCATTGAGATCACCTTGGAGCAGGATATCTGAACGTGATGAAGTAGGATATCTCGGGCCACCGTTAAATGGAGAATGAGTGAATACGGAAAATGCCGTATTAATGTGGGTGGTACCGCGGTAAAACAAGTCTATTATCGTCCCTTGTACAATGCTTTTGTGCAAGGGACGTTACTTTTTTGTAGGAGGGAAACGAGTGGCTCTATTTAAAGAATTAAAAACGGCTCCGGTGAAAGAAACCGAAGCGTGCATCGCAAAGAAATGGGAGGATATGGATATCCTTCAGAAGTCCATTGACAATCGTGAGGGTTGTGAAAACTTTGTGTTTTACGAAGGGCCGCCGACGGCCAATGGCCGCCCGGGGATTCACCATGTCATCGCCCGAACCTTAAAAGACTCGGTCTGTAAATACCAGGTCATGAAGGGCAAACGGGTTCTTCGAAAAGCCGGATGGGATACCCACGGCCTGCCGGTGGAAATTGAAGTGGAAAAACATCTGGGAATTTCCAGTAAGCCAGAAATCGAGGCCTATGGGATTGCCGAATTTAATAAAAAATGTAAGGATTCGGTGTTCAGCTACGAGGCACAGTGGCGTGAAATGACCAAGCGCATGGGATATTTTGTGGATTTAGAAAATCCCTATATTACCCTGGATAATGATTATATTGAATCCGTATGGTGGATTCTGAATAAATTTTTTGAAGAAGACTTCATTTATGAAGGCCATAAGATTCTGCCCTATTGCCCCCGTTGTGGTACCGGTTTAGCCTCCCATGAGGTGGCCCAGGGCTATCAGGAAATTAAAACCAATACCGTGGTGGTGGGCTTTAAGCGCTCTGATGCCGATGAATATTTCCTGGTGTGGACCACCACTCCCTGGACCCTGGCCGCCAACGTGGCTCTGGCGGTTAACCCGGCGGCGGACTACATTAAGGCCGTTAGCCATGGAGAAACCTATATCTGTGCCAAGGTATTGGCGGATAGGCTGCTGGGTGAGGATTATGAAATCATTGCAGAAATGAAGGGGAGTGACTTAGAGGGCATTGAATATGACCGCCTCATGCCCTTTGCCGATGTGCCCGTCAAGGGCAAAGCCTTTTATGTGACCTGTGCGGATTACGTCACCACCGACGATGGCACGGGGATCGTCCATATCGCCCCGGCCTTCGGGGAGGACGACTACCAGGTGGGACGGAAGTATAACCTGCCCGTTATCAAGCCTGTGGGAGAGGATGGCGCCTATACCGCCACGCCTTGGAAGGGTCACTTCGTCATGGAAGAGGGCCTGGATATTGAAATCATTAAATGGCTAAAGGATAAAGGGGTCCTCTTTAAAAAGGAAAAAGTCCTTCATAACTATCCCCATTGCTGGCGGTGTAAAACGCCATTGGTGTACTATGCCAAACCCAGCTGGTATATTGAAATTACCAAGATTAAAGAGCGTCTTATCAAGAATAATAATGGGGTTAACTGGTTCCCGGAATTTGTGGGAGAAAAACGTTTTGGCAACTGGCTGGAAAACCTGAACGACTGGGCCATTTCCAGAAGCCGTTACTGGGGGACGCCCCTGCCCATTTGGCGCTGTGACGATGAAGACTGTGATGGCCTGGCCTCCGTGGGTTCCCGGGCAGAGTTGGCAGAGAAAGCCATCGAGGATATTTCTGAAGATATCGAGCTCCACCGCCCCTATGTGGATGAGGTCCATCTGACCTGCCCCAAATGCGGCGGCCGGATGACCCGGGTGAAGGATGTCATTGACTGCTGGTTCGATTCTGGCTCCATGCCCTTTGCCCAGCAGCACTACCCCTTTGCCCAGCTCAAGGAAGGGCAAAGCCCCAAGGATGCGGACATCCCCCCACTGCCAGATGACGCCTTTCCAGCAGACTTTATCTGCGAAGGCATCGACCAGACCCGGGGATGGTTTTACTCCTTACTGGCCATTTCCTCCTTTGTCACGGGAAAGGCACCCTATAAAAATGTACTGGTTAACGATTTGATCTTGGACGCAGAGGGTCAGAAGATGAGTAAGTCCAAGGGAAACACCGTGGACCCCTTCGAGCTCTTTGACGAATATGGCGCCGATGCCTTAAGATGGTATCTGCTCTACGTGTCCCCGGCCTGGACCCCCACCAAGTTTGATGTGGAGGGACTGAAAGAAGTGCGCAGCAAATTCTTCAATACCTTAAAGAATACCTACACCTTCTTTGCTCTGTATGCCGATACCGACGGCATCGATCCAAGAACCTTTGATGTGCCTGTGGCGAGCCGTCCGGATATCGACCGCTGGATTCTGTCGAAATACAACCGCCTCGTGCGGGAGGTCGCCGAGGAAATGGATCAGTACGACCTCACCCGGGCCGTCCGAAAAATCCAGTTCTTCGTCAATGAAGACCTGTCCAACTGGTATATTCGAAGGAACCGCCGCCGTTTCTGGGAATCGGGAATGAGCGCGGATAAAAAAGCAGTTTATCGGACCACCTATGAGGTCCTGGAGGGACTGAGCCGCCTGTGTGCGCCCTACGCTCCCTATATCAGTGAAGAAATTTACTGCGACCTCACAGGGAAGGAATCCGTCCACTTGGCGGATTATCCCGTTGCAGAAGATGCGCTCATTGACGATGGTGTGGAGGAACCCATGGACCTGGTTCGGGATTTGGTCAGTCTGGGCCGCAGTGCCCGGGAGGATGCTAAAATTAAGGTGCGCCAGCCCCTGTCCGAAGTCATTATTGATGGCAAGTATAAAGATCTGCTTAAAAACCTGGTAGGTCTGATGCAGGAAGAGCTGAACATCAAGGAAGTGGTCTTTAAAGATAACTTGGGAGCGTTTATGGATTATACCATTAAGCCAAACTTTAAAGTGGCTGGCCCGATTTTGGGCAAAAACGTGAAGCTCCTGGGCAAGGCCATGGCGACAGTGGATGCTCCGGCCCTGGTGGCAGCCACAGAAGCAGGGGAAAACTTCCCGGTGGATGTGGATGGACAAACCATAGAAGTGACCCCGGAAATGGTGGACGTACGTATTTCTGCGAAACCGGGCTTCAACGTTCAGACCGAGGGAAATCGGTTTGTCATCCTGGATACCAGCCTCACCCAAGATTTAGTGGATGAAGGTTTGGCCCGGGAACTGGTTTCCAAGGTACAGCAGATGCGTAAAAACAAGGGCTATGAGGTGATGGACCATATCCACATTACCTACAGTGGTGACGATGCTTTAGTGGCTGCCATTACTGCCTATGCTGACTTTGTTAAGCAGGAAACTTTGGCCGAGAGCTTAACGATGGGCAGTAGCGGAGATGTTTTTGGATTAAACGGTCATGATGCAACCATTGAAATTACCAAGGTTGATGGTTAAGCCAATCCGCCAATAGAATAATAAACCGACAGAATATTCTTTGTTTTGTCGGTTTTTTTGTAAGATTTGGGAAGTCGAGGTTCACCATTGAAAAAAATAAAAGAGAGTGATAAAATAAGTATACATATTTGGCGGGGTCCAGCTGGGGGGCAACGGAGCCCATGCTTCCATGGAGAGTGGAATGAAAATTAAAGAGAAACAAAAAAAGATTTTTAAAATGGAGAGGGATCGGAATTACGAAATCGCGTTAGCCTGCTTGTGCCTGATGGTCGTTTCGCTCATGGTGTTGGTTAACAATATCATCAATGGACGGACATGGGATACCTCCCTTTGGACGGTAGCGCCATTACTTTTGGATATGATTGCTTTCACGCTGCTTCTTTTACGGGTCATTCGTCTCAGAGAAAAAATGGAAGGGCAGATAGAAGAGGCCTATTGCGAAGCCGTCCGCATGGAAGATTTGCGCAATCAGGTTATTCTTGACGCCATGGATGTTTTATATTTTGAATGGGATCTGGGATGTGCCCAAGTACAGACCTCCACGAAATGGTGGTCTGCTTTAGGATATACGCCCACTCCGGAGATGATTGAAAATGGCAGCATGGTGGAGGAGCGTGAAGCCTTGTCTTTCCAGGGGATGGTGATGATGATTCTGGGAGGACAGGAATTTGCCGAAGAGGAATTTCGTTTTATCTACGGGGACGGTCAGTCTCATTGGAGTCGAATTAGATTGGTAGGTATTCAGGATGATGGTGGTGAAACCCGGAGAATTATTGGGATTATTAGTGATATTGAGGATCAAAAATGTCGGGAAAATAATTTGGTAGATCACGCCCGGCGGGACCCGCTGACGGGTGCCTTCAATAAAAAAGCTGTCCGGGAAGAAATTGAGACCCTCTTATTGCTGTCTAGCTTTCGACAGGGTTCATCCCATTGCCTGCTCCTCATTGATATTGATGACTTCAAAAAAGTTAATGATCATTTTGGCCATGCTTACGGCGATCAAATTTTAATGGAGTTGGTGAAAAATCTAACAGAAATTTTCAGGGCTTCAGACATTATTGGGCGGATTGGCGGCGATGAATTCATTGTATTGATGAAGGAGCTGAGAGAAGCGGATGATGTTACCGCCCGAGCCCGCCATGTTTTGAAACGGGTATCGGCCATTCAATTACCGGATGGCAGTCCCCTGGGATGTACCATTGGGATTGCCTGTTTTCCCAGGGATGGAACGGATTTTGAAACCTTGTATAGCCATGGAGATCAGGCCATGTACCATGCCAAAGGGCTGGGGAAAAATGGTTTTGCCTGCTATGGAGAGGAAGTGCGGAAAAAGACAGTAAGCAAAGTGAATTGACATTAAAATCGATTGAAGGATATGGAGCAGGAGAATAGGAGACAGAAATGCAATTTGAAAGAAAACTTCAGCTGGCCACGGACTTATACCAGCTGAGTATGGGAAACGTGTATTTAGAAGATGGTAAGAAGGACGAAATCGCCGTATTTGACGTATTCATCCGGAATAATCCCTTTGGTGGCGGCTACACAGTAGCGGCTGGACTTGAACAGGTCATCGAATATATTGAAGGGTTAGCCTTTGAGGAAGAAGATGTTCGGCTTTTAAAGGCGAACCATCCTGAATTCTCCGATGGCTTCATCGACTATTTACGCGGCTTTCGGTTTACCGGAGAGCTGTATGCCGTACCAGAAGGAACGGTTATCTTTCCCTTTGAACCCATCATCCGGGTGAAGGCACCCCTCATTGAGGCCCAGCTTGTGGAGACCACCATTTTGTCCATCATCAATCATCAGACCCTGATTGCCACCAAGGCATCCCGCATTGTCGAGGAGGCCAAGGGAGATCCGGTGATGGAATTTGGACTGCGCCGGGCCCATGGTACCGAGGCCGGGTATTTTGGTGCTCGGGCAGCCGTTATTGGGGGCTGTGCTGGAACCTCGGTGGTGGAAACCGAAGCGATGTTGGGGAAGCCCTCTATGGGAACCATGTCCCACAGCTTTGTCTTAAGTTATGATACGGAGCTTGAGTCCTTTTATAAATTTGTAAAATATAATCCCCAGAATGCGGTCTTACTGGTGGATACCTACAATACTTTAGAGCAGGGAATGCCCCACGCCATCCAGGTGTTTAAGGAATGCCTGGCTGATGGCCGGATTACCGGGAATTACGGGATTCGCATCGATTCCGGGGATTTAGCCTACCTTACCGCAGAGGCCAGAAAGATGCTGGATGCTGAGGGTCTCACCGATGCGGTTATTGTCGCTTCCTCAGATTTGGATGAATACCTCATTAAGGACCTGAAAATTCAGGGGGCAAAGATTAATTCCTGGGGAATTGGGACGAAGCTCATTACCGCTTACGATTGCCCGGCCTTGGGGGGAGTTTACAAAATGGCCCAAATCGATGGAAAGCCTAAAATCAAGATTTCCAACGATCCCTGGAAAATCACGAATCCCGGATATAAGAAAATCTATCGGATTTATGGCAAGAGTAACAACATGGCCCTGGCGGATTTGCTGTGCCTGGGGGATGAGGTGATCGATGAAAATGAACCCTTAACCATTTTCCACCCCATGCATACCTGGAAAAAACGGACCATCACGGATTATTATCTAAAGGAACTATTGGTCCCTATTTTTGTGGAGGGTAAAAAGGTTTATGATATTCCCACCATTGCCGAGAGCAAGGCCCACTTGGTGGCGGAAAAGAAAACCCTGTGGCCAACCTTTAAACGGATGATCAATCCCCATGTTTATCACGTGGATTTATCCAAAGCCCTGTGGGAGATGAAGCAGGCACTATTAGATGGTGACGAGGGTTAATACAGTCAGAAAGAAGGGATAACATGGAAACCTTGCTTTTAGAAATGGATGATGCATCCATTACAGAAAGTCTTAAAAAAGCGGGGGCGCTCATTCGCCAGGGTGAAACCGTGGTATTCCCCACGGAAACCGTGTACGGATTGGGGGCCAACGCCTTAGACGGAGAGGCGGTCAAAAAAATATTTTTAGCGAAGGGCCGTCCCGGGGATAATCCTCTCATCGTCCATATTGCGGAGGTGGAGGCCGTGGACGGCTTGGTCGCCAAGGTCCCAGAAAAGGCCAGGGCTCTGATGGATGCTTTTTGGCCTGGGCCCCTAACCCTCATCATGGCCCGGGGGGAGATCATCCCAGAGGAAGTCACCGCAGGGCTCTCCACGGTGGCCATTCGTCTGCCTTCGGGGGACATTGCCCACCGCCTGATTCAGGAAGCTGGAGTGCCCATTGCCGCACCCTCAGCCAATATTTCCGGACGCCCCAGCCCCACCAAGGGGGAGCACGTTTTAGAAGATATGCTTGGGAAGGTATCGGCCATCCTCATTCGGGAGGATGTGGAGGTGGGCCTGGAATCCACCGTGGTGGATATGACCACTGAGCCACCCACCCTTTTGCGTCCCGGAGGAATCACCGTCCGGGATTTGACAGCGGTTATTGGTGAGGTGGATATTTCCCCGAACATTACAGAAAATGTCATTCCCGAGGAGGTCAAATCCCCGGGAATGAAATACACCCACTATTCCCCGGAGGGTGAGGTTCTCATCGTCAAGGGGACTGACGAAGAACGGGTGGCGAAGATTTCAAGCCATATTAAGGTTCTGGCCAGGAATGGTGATACCAGCATCGGGATTCTGGCCACGGATGAAACCATGGGAAATTATCATAAGGGAATCATCATTTCCCTGGGAAGCCGGGAGGACCCGGCAGAGATGAGCCGGAATCTCTTCGACCGCCTGCGTATTTTTGATGAAATGAAGGTTAAGCATATCTTTGCTGAGGACATTCCGGTGACCAATGATACCCTGGCCATTATCAACCGCCTGTATAAATCTGCAGGATATCAGTTTATTTAACTAAAAATTACTTTAGCAAAGTTTCTAATCTTTGCACTTCGAAAAAAAGAAGGGGTGTGCTATAATAAGCCCATCAAAGGTTGCGAGGTGTCAAATGAAAATAGCCATTGGATCAGATCATGGCGGATATGAGCTAAAGGAAGTCATTAAAGCTCTGTTATCCGATGAAGGAATTGAATATATGGACCTGGGCCCTGAGAATGAGGAATCGGTGGATTACCCCGTTTATGGGCAAAAAGTCGCTGAAGCCGTGGCAGGGGGTCAGGCTGAGCGTGGGATTGCCATTTGTGGAACCGGTGTGGGCATTTCCATCGCTGTTAATAAGATCCCGGGAATTCGGGGATCCCTCTGTACCAACGAATATATGGCCGAAATGACCAGACGCCATAATGATTCCAACGTATTGGTTTTAGGCGGACGGGTGCTGGGCACTGAACTGGCCAAGGCCATTGTGAAGAAATGGCTCTATACCGAATTCGAAGGTGGCCGCCACCAACGCCGTCTGGACGAAATTACGGCGATTGAAGAAAAGTATAATCAGTAAATCAATAGCGTAAAAAGGACGATTGCACAAGAGATCACTCACAGTCGATGTCCGACATATAAATCCATTTTAGTCTCCACTCCGCGGACAGCTTCGCTGTTCGCGTCAAGTCGACCTTAACTGGTTTTATATGCCGGACATCTGTGGGTGATTTTGTTTAATGCAATCGTCCTTTTTCTGTTGAAAAAAACTTGACAAATCCTTATTAGGATTCAACGACCTTTAGAATATCCACTGGGCAGGCTTTGACGCAAATGCCGCAGGCAATACATTTAGACGGCTTTTCCACATTATCGGCTTTCACAATGAGGCCGAAGGGACAGGCATCCACACACTTCAAACAGCCCACACAGAGCTTTTTGTTCAGGATGTAGGTTCCTTTTTTATTTTGAGTAATAGCGCCAGCTTCACAGGCTCTGGCACATTTACCGCATTGTACGCATAGGCTGGGCTTGATGGTGCCGTCGTCCTTTTTGTTAATCTGAATGCAGGCGTACTCCGATACCGGCGCCTTGTAAAAGGCTTCGGCACAGGCCAGCTCACAGCTTAAACAAGACATACAAAGTTCTTTGTTTTCCATTATCAACTTTTTCATTGACAGTCTCCCCTTTGTTTTGTGATTTGAATTTAAGTCCTAAACATGTACACACAAGTTATTCGACTTTATTATACTTTAAATGAAATCATATAACAAGGGGAAAATAGAGGAAATTATCGCAGGATAGGGAATGAAAAAATGCGTTGTGACCATGATGTGACTTGACCTTGCTATTATGGGGGCATAAAACGAAGAAGGATGACAAACCCGAATGAGAAAAGCCTATAATATCGTAACAACAATCATCTTAATCCTTTTAGTGGGGTTGGCGGCCATTATGATGCTGCCACGACTCCTTGGGATGACACCTTTGGCCGTACTCAGCGGGAGTATGGAACCCACCTATCATGTGGGGAGCCTAATTTTCGTTAAAGACGCAGATGCCAACGAGGTAAAGCCGGGCGATCCCATTACCTTTAAAATTAGTGCAGATACCATGGTTACCCACCGGGTCATTGCCATCGATACACAAAATCAATGTTTCTACACGAAGGGAGATGCCAACAATACTCCAGACGGCGGTAGTGTATCCTATGAAAACTTAGTTGGCAAGCCGGCTTTTACCGTTCCAATGCTTGGATACCTGGCCGTTTACGCCCAAACCCGGCAGGGAATGATCATCCTGATCACCATCATTCTAGTGGTGCTGGTACTTACCTTCGTACCAGATCTTTTATTTAAAGAGAAAACACCGAAGAAGGGGAAGGAGAAAAAGAATGCAGCAGCTCATAAAAAATCTAAGAAATAATAAAAAACAGCTTTTCCTCATTGTTGCTGCCATCGCTTTTTTAATAGTCGGCAGCACAGTTGCACTGTTAAGCGCCGTCACCGGAACCAAGGTGAACGCCTTTGATGGTGGGCATGTGAACGTGAGTGTGATTGAGACAGGTGGGGATAAAACCCAGGATTTAGAAAACCCGGGAAACGACAATGAGAACGTGAATCATTATGCAGAAATGACAGCAGAAAATCCGACAGTGTCAAAGACCGTTGCCATTAAAAATTTAGATAAACCCGACTATAAAACCGTCGATACCTATGTACGGGTTCGATTAGTGCCGATTCTTCGATACAATGATGGGACTGAATACGCCGGACAGGTGGTGCCAGTGGATATGGCTGGGAAGGTAAATTACACCTTTGGTACAGATTCTAAATGGGTGGTCGATCAAAGCAGTGGGGAAAGCTACTATTATTATACAGACGCTGTAACACCAGGGAGTACGACTGCGAACTTAATCACCGCGGTTACTTATACGGGCAAACTACCGGAAAGTACCCACTTTGAACTTCAAGTCCTCACCGAAGGTGTGGCTGCTGGTCAAAAGGATGCCGATGGGAATTCTTCTTTGAAAGGGGCCTGGGGGATTGATGATTTCAGTGGCATGGCAAGTGCGGTAACGTCAGAAATTGCAGTGAATATTGAATAAAAAAAGACATAAAGACTTGGATGTGACGACGGTGTGACAGCTGGGAATTATACTATACATAAGATTGAGATAAAATCGGATTTAAAAAAGCATGGACTTTTTAAATATAAAATTCAATCCAAAATGGAGGGTAAAAAAATGAACGTAAAAAAAATGGCAAAGGGTATTACCGTTATTGCTTTGTTGGCAATTATCGCAGTGGGTGCAACCTTAGCGTATTTGAGTACAACGACGGATAAGTTAGAAAATAAGTTTACCAGTACTTCAAATATTAAGGGTGAATTAACGGAAACAAACTGGGATAAAGATGCCGCTGAAAAATACACACCTGGTCAAGTTTTGGCAAAAAACCCTGTTGTTGATTTGACCGCATCCAATGAGCCGGCATACGTCGCCATGGCCCTTGATTTTAAGGGATTAAATACGACAATGTCCCAAACTGAATTCGCAAAATATTGTACCATTAATGATTTGAACACGACGGACTGGGAATTAATTGCAAAATCGGCCAATGGTTCTGAACTCTATGCATATAAAAGCATTGTAACTGCGGGTGCCAGTACCAATGCGATTTTCCAAAACATTACCGTTAATGCAGGATTAAAAACTTATACAACGACCCAGTTAGCAACAACAAAAACATATACCTATGAAGATTTAAATTCAAATGGGAAGTTTGATGCGGATACGGAAACAAAAACGGAAGTAGATAGTAATACGATTGCAACAAATATAGCAAAAACAGACTATATTGATGCTTTGGGAAATACCATCGCCATTGATCACCTGCCTGCATTCCAGATTGATGCACAGGGTTTTGCAGTACAGAGCACCGATACGGCGTCAGTGTATAAGGCAGAATTAATTAAACTTGCCAACGCCCAAAGAACGGGCAACGATCTTTTCGTAGCGCTTTAATTCTAACTTAACTGAACCAAAGGGACATCCTGAGTATGCCCCCTTTCGATAGAAGGAGTACCTTATGACAACTACCAAAAAAGCCGCCATGCTGATTTCGGCATTGGCCGTGATCGCCATCATTGCTGTTGGCGCCACCTTAGCATACTTTACCGATACCGATACCAAGCAGAATGTTTTCACCTTGGGTAAGGTCTCTGGGACGTTAACGGAAGACGGGTCGACCGATGGGACAAAGCGAGAAGATGGTGGCCGGGATTATACAAGCATCACTCCCGGTAAAACCTTAAGTAAGGTTCCCGTCATCACGTTGGATGCAAATTCTCAAAATGCATACGCCCGGATGAAGATTGACTACACCGGTTTAACAGCATCTCAGATTGCAGAATTTCAAACGGGGATCACCTTGAATCCTGGATGGGTCTTGGGGTCTGACGGATATTTCTATTACAATACAGAGTTGAAACCTGGGGATACTGCAACCATCTTTAATACGGTTACCATTCCAACAACCTGGGGGAATGAAATGGCTGAAAAATCGTTTAGCATGAATCTAAAGGCTGAATTAATTCAGTCTGATAATTTCACCCCGACTAAAGATACTGCAGGCAATATTACCAGCTGGGGAAACGTCACCATCGAAGCTGCCAAATAACCTGGATGTAAAGGGGAAAAGAATGCAGGACAATACGACAACCATCAAAACAAAGGGCGGACAGACCTTTATCCTGGAAATCTTGAACACCCAAAATAACACGTGGCAGGGAACCGTTCTGTGGACACAAACCCAGCAGAAAATTCCCTTCCGAAGTGCGTTAGAGCTGATTCATCTTTTGGATTCCGCTGTAGGAACGGATGAAATAACCGATTCTGTTTTTAAAAAATAAATTTTCTTGAAAAAGCCATCCTCCGGTCTAGGGGGGTGGCTTTCTATTTGCAATTTTTTATTGTATAATAATACCCAACAGCAATGTGAACGGAGAATAGAGAATGGCTGGGAAGTGGCGAGATTTTTTTAAAAAACATGAGCAAATAGAGGCACCGGAGGTGCTGGATCAAATCCGTGATGTAGCACGGGAGGCCCTGGCAACAGGAGAAGATGGGGATGGGGCGTTGAGGCGGATATTAGATATCCTGGGAACGCCCTGGTCAGAAGCACCACCAGAAGAGGGGATGGAGCTAGAAGCTCCTGTGGCGTGTGAATTGAAATGCCAGCCGGAACCTGTGATACAGCCGGAATTAGATCGTGAGACTGAAGTGGAAACGGCGGCTTTGGAAGAAACAGAAGCAAAGAAGCCAACACAGGCATCCCAATCAGTAGACGGGGATGCATTAGCGGAGGCACTGTCATCAGGAGATGAGCCAGCGTTCATTCTGGAGCAGGAAAGAGAACCTGAAGGAAGAGTGAAAGCAGAGGATGAACCACCAGAAGAAGGAAAAGCTGAGATAGCTGTCGGTGAAGCATTAGATATGGATACCGCTTCCTTTACAGGGAAGCATTTGCTCTATGGCATTGGTCCCAGGGGGGAAGGCAAAGATATTATCGCCCTAGCCGAAACCTGGGGGATTCAGGTGGATGAGGCAGCCAATGGTTTAAAGGCAGTGGAGATATTTTCAGCTTCAGAAGAAGGACGATATGATGGTATTGTGTTGGAAAAGGCGATGTTCCTCATGGATGGGGTCACCGTCGCCAAGTGTATCCGCAAGCTCAAACATACGGGCAGCCGATCCGTGCCCATTGTATTGTCCTCGGTAACGGTGCCCCTAGGGATGGACCGCATGGAGAATGCAGGGATTGATGCCTGTATTGGAGAAGGCGGTGAACGGGAATTGTACGAAGCCTTGAAGGGGGTATGGTAATGGAGAATACAGAGAAAACACCCATGGTGGGGGGCGTTATTGGTTTGACGGTTGAGGGTCTGTCCTGGGCGACAGTTCTAGCCCAGGCTGGGGTTTCTACGATGTGTACGGACATGGATGAAGAAATGGTGAATGGTGCCCTTGAGGGGGAGCTTCCCGGGGAAGAGCCCGGTCTATCCGAGGCCGTCGCCACACTAACGGCTCAGGAGACTTTAGCGTTTTTAAGTCACCCCCGGAGGCTGATTCTTAACTGTCCGGTTATTTTTGTCAGTGCCATGGTCCCTATGGGGGAGGATCATCAGCCGAGTCTGCGTTTTGTGGAGGCCATTGCCAGACAAGTGGCCAATACAGCGACGGAGGATCGGGTGCTGGTCATTAAATCGGTGATGCCCCCAGGCAGCTGTTCCGCCATCCAAAGGATGGTGGATGCTATCCTGGCAGAGGCGGATCAGGCGATTACTATTCAGGTGGTGTCTATGCCGGATTTATACGCCCGGGGAAATTGGCTTGAGGCAATGGGGCGAACCGCGGTGATGCCAGTGGGATGTCTGGGGGAAATCCCTGAGGCCCTGAGCATTATGCTCCACACCCTGTCCGGGGCGAAGAAGCGCATTGCCCACTGCACGCCTGAGGAAGCAGAACTTTCGGCCTATGCCTACAGCGGGTTGTTGGCCATTAAGCAGACCTATGGGGATGGGATTACCCGTCTGAGCCAGATGGGAGGAAGCGATTCCCGGAAAATCAAGTCTATTGTAAGGATGCAGGAAAAAACGGGATATAATCCCTTTTCTGAGGCTTTAGGATATGGCGGGAGTTGTATTTCCCAGGAAATAGAAACCCTTCGATATCTAGCTGGAGAGAAAAAAGCACCCATGGGACTCCTGGAATCTGTATCAGGAGATCATAAGCGGGTTTTAAGAACCACAATCAGTCGGATTAAGAAGCAGCTTCGCCGGTCAAAGGCAAAGAAAATTGCAGTTCTGGGGATGGCACCCATTGCCAATACTGATGATCTTCGGGACGCTCCGGCGCTGGTGGTTATTCAGGCCCTGGTAGCAGCCGGGTATCAGTTGCAGCTCTTCACTCCCCACGGCCTAGATCAAGTAAAATGGCGTTTGTTTAGAACAAGGGAGGATCTGTTCTTTTGTCTGTCCGTTAAAGAAGCGACCCAAGATGTGGATGCCGTGGTTATTCTGGGGAGATGGAAAGGAATGGAGCGTCTGCTCATGCCTTCCTTAGGGAAGCGTATGGCGGGGACCACTTTTATCGATGTGGTCCATGCCTTTGATCAGGACCGAGCCGCTCATTGTGGATTAGATTATTATAATTAAAAGATAGGAGAAAAGCATGAAAGTACGTAAGGCCGTTATACCGGCAGCTGGTTTGGGAACACGGTTCCTACCTGTGACAAAATCCGTTCCTAAGGAAATTTTACCCATTGTGGATAAACCCACCATCCAGTATATTATCGAGGAAATTGTGGCATCCGGGATTGAGGATATTCTGATTATCACCGGGCGCAATAAGGATATTATCATTAATCACTTTGACCATGTACCAGAGCTGGAATTCAATCTTAAGATGAAGGGAAAGGAAGCCGAGCTGCGCATGGTGGAGAACATTACCAATATGGCCAATATCTTTACGGTGCGCCAGGGGGAAGCCAAGGGCTTGGGACATGCCGTACTCTGTGCCAAGGAATTTGTGGGAGATGAACCCTTTGCCGTGGTCCTGGGGGACGATATCGTTTATAATGAAGAAAACCCAGCCTTAAAGCAAATGATTAATGTTTATGATAAATATCAAGCCTCGGTTATCGGTGTGCAGGCGGTTCCGGATGATCAGGTGGATAAATACGGTATCGTTTCTGGAAAGTCCCTGTCAGACTATGTGTATGAAGTGGAAGACTTGGTGGAAAAGCCTCCCATTGATGAAGCACCCTCCAACCTGGCCATCCTGGGCCGATACATCATCTCCCCGGAGATTTTTGAAATCCTGGAGCATACGGGTCGGGGTGCCGGTGGAGAAATCCAGCTGACGGATGGACTGAAAAAATTGGCCCGCCGGGAAAAGATGGTAGCTTACGATTTTGCGGGACGCCGTTACGATGTGGGGGATAAGCTGGGATTTTTGGAAGCCACGGTAGAATACGGTCTGCGAACCCCTGGATTAGAAGATAAATTCAGAGAATATCTTAAAAATTTAGAGCTTTAAGCGCTTTTCTCTTGTGGCGAAAAAGGGAGTGGGTTATAATGTATGAAACCGAAAAGCAATTACACCAAGGAGGAGAGAAGAATGGATTATCAGACAAATTGCCAGGCATGGAAGGATTTTATGCAATGGGACGCCAACATGTACAAGGAGCTCTCAGTCATTCGGGATGAAAAGGAATTAGAGGATCGATTCTATACGGACTTGGCCTTTGGCACGGCGGGTATGCGTGGAAAAATTGGAATGGGGACCAACCGTATGAATATTTATGTGGTTGCCCGAGCGACCCAGGGGCTGGCCCAGTACCTGCTGGCAGCGGACCCCGCCAATGCAGAAAAGGGTGTGGCCATCGCCTATGATTCCAGAAACTTTTCTCCGGAATTTGCCCAGATAGCGGCTCAAGTATTGGCGGCCAATGGGATTACGGCATATCTTTTCGATAGCCTGCGTCCGGTGCCGGTACTGTCTTTTACCGTGCGCCATTTAAAAACCGCTGCGGGGATTGCCGTAACAGCGTCCCATAATCCAAAGATTTACAACGGCTATAAGGTGTACGGCCCAGACGGCGGTCAGATTACCGCTGAAGTGGCTAATGCGGTGGTAGCAGAAATTGATAAAATTGAGGATTATTTCGGGGTAAAGCTTGCTGCCATTGATGACGAACATATTATTACCATTGGGCCTGAGGTGGATGATGCTTTTGCCGCCGCTGTTGAGGGGGTGGCCCATGCCAACCCCGGCAGTGATTTAAAGGTGATTTACACCCCCATCCACGGCAGTGGTAATGTGCCGGTGCGTCGGGTACTGGCAGATCTCGGTTACAAAAATGTGGTGGTGGTTAAGGAACAGGAACAGCCCGATGGGAATTTTCCAACGGTATCCTACCCTAATCCCGAGGAAAAATCTGTCTTTAACATCGCTATTGCCATGGCCGAAAAGGATGGCGCCGATGTAATCATCGGGACCGACCCGGACTGTGACCGTGTCGGGGTAGTCTGTCGAAAATCCAATGGAGATTATGTGGTTTTCACCGGAAACCAAACCGGGGCCCTGCTGGTGGATTATATGCTGAAAACCCGGGATTATCCGGACAATAAGGCGGTGATTAAAACCATTGTGACCAGCGAAATGGGCGGGGTGATCGCCAGAGCCCAGGGAGCTGCGGTGTACGATGTCCTCACGGGCTTTAAATACATCGGGGAAAAAATGACACAGTGGAAGGAAAGCGGCGAGCATACCTTCGTCATCGGCTATGAAGAAAGCTACGGTTACCTGGCCGGGGATTATGCCCGGGATAAGGATGCCGTGTTAGCCTCGGCCCTGGTGTGCGAAATGGCCCACTACTACAAGCAGAAGGGAATGACCTTGTACGAAGCCTTGGAAGATTTATACGCACAGCATGGCTTCTTCCTGGAAAATGTCCAGGCCATTACCCTGGAGGGTATTGAAGGCAAGGCCAAAATCAACACCATTATGGAACAGTTCCGGAGTACCCATTTCGATGGATTTGCCGATGAAAAGCTAGTGGTCTTTAATGATTACCAAACAGGAGAAAGCATCGACCTGGAAACCGGTGTGAAGACACGGATTGATTTACCCAAATCCAATGTTCTGAAGTTCGTATTTGATAAAAATTCCTGGTACGCCCTGCGTCCTTCCGGAACAGAACCAAAGCTCAAGATTTATTATTCAGTGGTTGGCACCTCCCACGAGGATGCTGAAGCTAAGCTTTCGGTGCTTAAGGAAGCTGTCGCCGCCAATATCCCAGAATAAGAGGAAAATAAAATGATTGTAAAATCTGAAAAAGCAGAAGTTGCTGCGGTCATGATGACTGCTAATGCCATGTGCGCTGCCGCCCGGACTGCGCCCAAGGCCCGGGGTATCGATTATATTGAGACTGCCGTCATCACCGATACGGAAAAGGGTGAGCTGGTGGCAGAAATGATGCGATTGGGGGAAGCCCAGGACAAACCCAGCTTTATCCGGGATGGAAAAAATGTGGAATTGAGTGCAGCAGTGGTGCTCATCGGAACCCGGGAGGGGAAGCGGGGGCTCAATGAAGCCTGTCAACTGTGCCACTATGAGGACTGCGCCCAGTGCCAAAAAGCGGATGGGGTCTGTGTGTATGATCCCATGGACCTGGGAATCGCCATCGGTTCTGCGGTATCGGTGGCAGGGGATGCCCGCATCGATAATCGGATTATGTTTTCCATTGGTATGGCAGCAAAATCCCTAGGGTACCTGGGAGCAGATGTTACCATGATTATGGGGATTCCCCTTTCAACCAGTGGCAAATCCATTTTCTTTGATCGCTAAGCCCAGGGGCAGCACCAATTTATATTGTTAAATAAATGATGGCAGATACTGACAAATTATGTTGGTATCTGCTTTTTTATGGTATGATACATTTATGGATGATTTGATGAAAAAGAGTGAAAAAATTTTGGTCAGCGCCTGTCTGGCCGGAGAGCCCTGTCGCTATGATGGCCGGGCTAATCCTCACCCCCAGGTGATCAAATGGGTTCAGGAGGGGCGGGCGATTCCGGTGTGCCCGGAACAGGCGGGTGGTCTGCCAACACCCCGCTTTCCATGTGAAATAATGATGGTAAGTGATGGACAAAAAGTGTATAATGTTAAAAATGAAGATTGTACTTTACCCTTTGTTGAAGGAGCCCAATATGCCTTCGCCTTGGCCCGTAAACACGGGTGCCAGAAGGCTGTTTTAAAGGCAAAAAGTCCATCCTGTGGCTATGGGCAGATTTATGACGGTTCTTTTTCCGGGACTTTGGTCAAGGGGATCGGAATCACCGCGGCGTTGCTTGAGGAAAAGGGCATCACTGTTATGACTGAAGAGAGCTTACCAGAAAAACCACTGAATCAGGAGGCATTTATGGAAAATAAAATAAAATTAGGTGTGGTATTCGGCGGTCAATCCGGAGAGCATGAGGTTTCCAGGGTATCAGCCTATAATGTATTACAGGTTATTAATACAGCAAAATATGACATCACTTGTATTGGCATCACCAAACAGGGGGTGTGGATGATTTACAAGGGGCCTTACACCCGTATTAAAGATGGCTCCTGGGAACAGGATGACGAAAACCTGAAAAAGGAATTTTCCCTCTTTCACGATCCAGAGATAACGGGGATCGATATCTTTTATCCCATCCTCCATGGCCCGATGGGAGAGGATGGCACCATCCAGGGTGTCTTTGAAATGATGGGGAAGCCCTACGTGGGCTGTGGCGTCCTGGCCTCCTCAGTGGGGATGGATAAGGTCGTCTCCAAAATATTATTTGAATCAGCGGGAATCCCGGTGACACCCTATGTGTGCTTTAAAAAACGACAATGGGATCAGAATCAGGATGCCATCTTGACCAAAATTGAAGAAAAGCTTGGTTATCCGGCCTTTGTCAAACCGGTAAACATGGGCTCCAGCGTTGGCATCAGTAAGGCCCACAACCAGGATGAGCTGGTGGCAGGCATTATCGAAGCCCTGCGCTATGACCAGAAAATTCTGGTGGAAGCCTTTATCGATGGTCGGGAAATTGAATGTGCAGTGCTGGAGGATGAAGGGATCATTAAGACCACCATTCCCGGTGAAGTCGTTGCCTCCAAGGAATTCTATGATTATGAAGCAAAGTATTCGGATGATCAGGATTCAGAAGTGATTATCCCGGCACCGATTTCTGAGGCTTTGTTAAATAAAGTTCGGGAGTATGCCGCCATTGCCTTTGAAGCCATCGATGGCTCAGGCTTAAGCCGGGTGGATTTCTTTGTTACCCGAGGATCTGGCGAAATCATCATAAACGAGGTGAATACCCTCCCCGGGTTCACAAATATCAGTATGTATCCTAAGATGTGGGAAAATATGGGAATGGATTACGCTGAACTGGTAGAAAAAATTATTTGTTCAGCGGGACGAAAGCGTGACACAGAATATACGCTTATCTAAACAAAAGGAACAGGAGGTGAGTAAGATGATGCCAGAACGACAAAAGGTTTGGCTGTCCATTAAGGGCAATTATGGAAGTGAAGATGTTGTGGGTGATGATGCTGTATTCCTGACTGAAGGAGACTATTACCGTGAACAAGGGGCAACGTGCCTGAGTTATGAGGAATCTGAAATGGCCGGTATGGGTGGAACGACCACCACCGTTCGAGTGAATGGTGATAAGGTATCCGTCATCCGCCTGGGCTCGGTGAACTCGATTATGGAATTTGAGCAAGGCAAGCACAACCTCACCATGTACTCCACACCCTATGGGGATATTTCCATGGGAATTTTCACCAAGGAGATCGATGTAGTCTACAATGATCAGGAAGCGCCTGTGAGTGTCAAAGTAGACTATGATCTGGAGATTAAGGGAATTTCAAATACCAGCAATCGAATTAATATTGAAATCAGTAGTTGTCCGGTTTCATAAAGATAAATAAGCACGGGCAGACAATGAGTCTGCTCGTGCTTGCTTTTAAGACAAGCGAAGAGATGGAGGATTTGCAAGAATATGTATATCAGAGAAAAGGTTGAGGAAGAAATAAAAAGTCTCATCCAGAAGGCGGTGGATCAGGCCGTTGCAGCGGGGGATTTCAATGTAGAGGCATTACCGGAAATCCAATTGGAGGTTCCCCGGGAACGGGAGTATGGAGAGTATTCCACCAATATTGCCATGCAGCTTCCCAAGTTAGCCCGAAAGGCACCGAAATTTATTGCCGAAGCCATTCTGCGTCATATGGATATTGATGATTCCTATGTAGCAGAGGTGGATATTGCCGGTCCGGGATTTATTAATTTCAAACTAAAACCGGAATGGCACTATGAAACCGTACTGGAAATCGAAGAGATGCAGGAGGATTACGGGAAGACCCAAGGTCATGCCGGAAAAACCTATAATCTTGAATTTGTTTCCGCTAATCCCACGGGACCCATGCACATGGGAAATGCCCGAGGAGGAGCCATTGGTGATATTCTAGCTGAGATAGCCGCTTGGACGGGCTATGATGTCACCCGGGAATTCTATGTTAATGATGCGGGGAATCAAATTGCAAAATTTGGACAATCCCTGGACGTCCGTTTTAGACAGCTTTTAGGGGAAGATCTTCCCTTCCCGGAGGATGGCTATCAGGGGAAGGATATCCAGGTACACATGGAAGAGTACATTGACGCAAAAGGTGGTGCAGAGGCCTGTCGGGTACTTTTAGAGATGCCGGAGGAAGAACGTAAGGCTGTCTTTGTGGAATACGCCCTGGAAAAAAACCTTAAAAAAATGCACGAGGATATGAATACTTATGGGGTGGACTACGATGTTTGGTTCTCCGAGCAGAGCCTCTACGATGATGGGGAAATTGAAGCGGCACTACAGACCCTCAAGGATCGGGGGGCGGTATACGAAGAAGATGGTGCCGTTTGGTTTAAAACCACAGATTATGGCTGTGAGAAGGACGATGTCCTCATCCGCCAGAACGGTTTGCCCACCTACTTTATGGGGGATATCGCCTATCATTTAAATAAGCTCATCACCCGGGGATTCGACCGTAGTGTCAATGTCTGGGGAGCGGACCATCACGGCCACATTGCGCGACTGAAGGCCGCCATGGAAGCCGCCGGGGTCAATCCAGACCGTCTGCACATTGTCATTATGCAGTTGGTGCGCCTGGTGAAGGATGGGGAGCCGGTACGGATGTCCAAGCGGAAGGGGAAGGCTATCGGCCTGACCGAACTTTTAGATATGGTTGGTGTAGACGCGGCCCGGGTATTCTTTAACTTGCGCTCACCGGACAGCCACTTTGATTTCGATTTGGATCTGGCGATTCAGGAATCCAATGAAAACCCGGTGTTCTATGTGCAGTATGCCCATGCTCGGATTTGCAGCATTCTCCGTCAAATGGAAGGGAATGTGACGGATGCGGCCGCTGCTGACTTAACCTTATTGACGGCCAAGGAAGAAATGGATCTGATGGAAATGCTGTCAGATCTGCCGGGTGCCATCGTTGTGGCAGAAGATAAGAACGATCCCAGCCGGATTACCCGATACGCCATCGATTTGGCCTCCGCCTTCCACACCTTCTACAACGCCTGCCGCGTTCGGGTAGAAGATGTGGCGTTGATGAAGGCCCGTCTGGCCTTGGTCTTATCCACTCGCCAGGTCCTCAAAAACGTTCTGGGTATCCTTGGGGTAGAAGCTCCGGATCACATGTAGCACGTATGCTAACAGCCTTGCGTGAGCGCAGTGCGAAGCACGGAGCGAATAAAAGCAAGGCGTTTGTTGAGAATCGACGGTTAGCACTATCGGCAAGAAAGGAAGAGGCCATGATCACCCAATTTGCAAGAACCGAAAAAATCATTGGCAGCCAGGGAATCAAACACCTCCAGTCCGCCCGGGTGATCCTCTTTGGCCTTGGCGGCGTTGGCTCCTATGTGTCCGAGGCCCTGGTACGCTCTGGCATCGGTCATATGACCCTTGTGGATAAGGATGTGGTGGATGAAACGAACCTCAACCGGCAGCTCATTGCCCTGCATACCACCATTGGAGAGGAAAAGGTAGCTGTCGCTGCAGCCCGATACCGGGAAATTAATCCAGCGGTGGATGTTCAGGCCCTTTCCGCCTGTGTCCTCCCGGAAAATATCCAGACCTTTGGTCTTGAGAATTACGATTACGCCATCGATGCGGTGGATATGGTGACGGCTAAGCTGGCCATTATTGAAGAATGCCATCGGAAGGGGACACCTGTGATTTCCTGCATGGGGACAGGGAATAAGATGGACCCAAGCCGTTTTGAAGTGGCGATGATTGAAAAAACCAGTGTGTGTCCCTTGGCCAAGGTGATGCGTCGGGAGCTTAAGCTTCGGGGGATTAAAAAGGTCAAGGTCGTCTATTCCCGGGAAGAGCCATCCATAAAGGTAACGCCCCCGGGCAGTATGAGCTTTGTGCCCGGGGCGGCTGGATTACTCATTGCCGCCACCGTTGTGAAGGATTTACTGGGAAGCAATGTGTCCCCAAATTAGGAGATTATGATGTCGAAGACGAATATGGATGCGTATCTGTTCTGCTTGAATTGTGACAAGGATACAGACCATAAAATCGAATATCGGGATGGCCAAATTCATCGAATCACCTGCACGGAGTGTGGCATGGCGATTCAAATTAACCAAGAGTATATTCAGGCCCATTTTAAAGAGGACTTCGTCGACCGGGTCATGAGTAAGCCCGGGCGGATGACTAAGGAAATGCAGGCGGATCTCAATGGCTTTATTAAATCCCTGCCCTACCGGGTGATCACCAAACCCTACCGGGTATACAAGGAATGGGAACAGGAAGAAAAGAAAAAATAAAAATTTTAGGAGCCATCATTGGGATGGTTCCTTTTTTGTTCTGAGTATTTTCTTAATTCATCATGTTAAGGAAATAACAATGGTCGAATTTTCATGCAAAATGCAGTATAATACAAACAGACTTAAGAAAACAATCTTTTAATTTTACATTTGAAAAAAGAGAGGTAAAAAAATGATTAATGTCAGTCATAAGCTGAGGAAACGTGAGGCTGAGGGAAATCCCATTCAAGTTGGCATTGTGGGGATGGGACAAATGGGCATCACCCTGGTTGGTCAGATTTCCAGGATGAAAGGGATGCGCCCGGCAGTGGTGGTGGACCATAAGCTTGGGGCTGTTAAAGCAGCCTTTGCACGGGCTGGTTATAAAGAAGGTCAGGATTATGAACTGGCGGATACTGTGGCAGAGGGAAACCGCATTTTGGCAGAGGGTAAATTTGTTGGAACCCTCAATGACGAATTGGCCACCAAATGTGCCACCCTGGACTGTGCAGTGGATGCCACGGGTGTTCCAGAAGCTGGGGCTAAAATTGCCATGGATGCCATCAACCACGGCAAGCATATCGTCATGCTCAACGTAGAGACCGATGTATGCATTGGACATATCCTTTATAAAATGGCCCAGAATGCCGGGGTGGTTTACACGGGCAGTGCTGGGGATGAGCCAGGCGCTGTGATGGAGCTTTTTGACCTGGCCGATTCTTTAGGCTTTGAGGTTCGGGTTGTGGGGAAAGGAAAAAATAATCCGGTTATCCTGGATTGCACCCCGGAATCGGTTAAAGAAATCGCAGAGGTTAAAGGTGCCAGCCCACGGATGATTTGCGCCTTTAAAGATGGCACTAAAACCATGGTGGAAATGGCCGCCATGGCTAACGCCACGGGTTTTATCCCGGATGTGGTGGGGGGCCATGGTGCTGAGAGTGATGCGAAGCATCTGCCCCAGGTACTCAGCCTGAAAAGCGAAGGCGGTGTCCTTAATCGCTATGGGGTGGTGGAATATATCAACGGCGTTGCCCCTGGGGTCTTTGTGATCTGCAGCACCGATGAACCAGATATTATGGCGACCTTGAAATATATTGAAATGGGGGATGGGCCTAATTATGCCCTGTACCGCCCCTTCCACTTAACCAGCGTAGAAACGCCATCCTCCATTGCTAAAGCCGTGATTGATCATGAGCCCACCATTGTGCCCAGCTGCGGCCGCATGGCTGAGGTCGTGACGGTGGCCAAAAAGGATTTGATTCCGGGTGAAATCTTTGATGGCATCGGGGGATATACGATCCGTGGGACCATTATGGCGGCCACGGAATCCGATGCCATGGGGGCACTGCCCATGGGGCTGGTGGATGCCCAGACAAAGCTGCTTGTACCCAAGGCGGCTGGAGAAATCATCACCTATGCGGATGTGGAACTGAACCACGATAGCCTGGTTGTCCAGCTAAGAAAGCTCCAGGATCAGCTCATTGATGCATAAGCAAGTGCGAACCCGAATAGAAGGGGATGAAATCAAAAAAAAGGGAGAAATATTGAGGCGGTTATGATAGAATAACAGGGTTGGAAAAGGCATGAGTTGACAATATCTAAAGAAAGCGGGGAGGAAGAACCATGGAAAAGGTTAAGTATTATTCCATCGGCCAAGCGGCAAAGATTTGTAAAATACCCATCCAGACCCTAAGATATTATGATGAAATCAAGTTACTGGTGCCGAGCCTCAGGAAAGAAAAAAGCAATTATCGATACTATAGCGCAAATCAATTGGTAACGGGGTTTATCATACGCCAGTTACGCCTCATTGGTTTAGGCCTTAAGGATATAAAGAAAATCGTTGATGAAAATACGGCGACAGAGCTGAAGGTATTGATTGACAGCAAGCTTAACCAGCTGGCTGGGGAGATTGCCGAGCTCCAAAAGATCCACGAGGAAACAGAGATTTTCGCTGCCAGGATTCAAAAAGGAACCGTTTTGTTAGAAGGACAAAAGGGTGAGGGGCAGGATGGCTATGCGCTCCAGGATATCCCGGAAATCTATCTTTATGGAGACCGGAAGGTCATTGAATCCTATAAAAATGAAGAAGTTAATCTCGAGCGATGGATCGCTGTGAATGAAGAAGCCCGGGAAAACAACTTAAAGGTTTGTGGTCCCATCTTCGTAACCTATTATACAGAGCTTTTAGGCCAGCTACTGGCCACGGATTGTGATTTGGAATTCAGTATCCAGGTGGAGCCTGGGGAACGAAACCATAAAAAGATTCACAAGTATGGGGGCTTTACAGCAGCGACGGGTATTCATGTCGGGGATTACGACACCATTTTTAAAACCTATATCGGTTTAAAACGTTGGATTGAGGAAGGTGGCTATGAAGTTGTGGGACCTGCCACTGAGGAGTTTATCATTTCCCCCATTGACATTAATAATAAGGAAGAGCACGTGACGAAAATCATTGTGCCAGTCGAGAAAAAGTAAAACGCGAAGGCCAAGCCAGCAGAGATCGCTGGATTGGTCTTTTTTTCGCGCCACTACGACATGGCATCACTGTAAATGGATGCGGTTCAAGGGAGAGGGTCAGCATTTCAAATCAAACACTCGGGTAGGTGGAGGGATGGGAAGGGATTTTCGAAAAAGGCTATCAATATCAATTTAAGGGGTGTCGTCTTTGATAAGAAGACAAATGTTTGTAATATTGCACAAAAACAACAATTTAAGCAGATATTTCCATGAAAATTACAATTATGTAGCAGGAGAGTTGGGGAAATATCGTTAAAAAATAGTCAAAAAAATTCTTAAAACGAAAAATTAAGGGTTTACTTGCACCCCAATGGATACAATACAATAGGTTTATACCAAGTCAGAAAAAATCAAGGAGGGTGTATTATGGGATTTGGTTACATTATGGCAAGTGCCTTAGGTAGTGGCATTGTTTGTGGAATTTGGGCTGGGTTCAGCACATATTTCAGCATTATTGCCCCAACACTCATAGCGGGTTGGGTTGGATTTGTGGGTTGTACCTCGTATTTTACTGCGGGCTGTGGACGTAATGGTTTTATTCGTTCAATGTGTAGTAACTACGCTGGGGTACTCATTGGTTGTACCATCATTTCTTTAAGTGTGATGATCTCCAATGGATGGATTTTCAGTGCCATTTGTACAGGATTCTTTACTTGGGTGATCTGTTTCCTGGCACACATCGATTTAACCAGGGTCGTTCCCTGTACGTTCATGGGTGGGTTTTCTGCCTTTGCAACGGGAGGAAACTGGCAGCTGCTCGTTATTTGCTTACTGCTTGGTAATTTGGTTGGTCTGGGAAGTGATTACCTCGGACGCTACATTTATAAGCGGTTTATGCATAAAAAGGATGAAAAAGAGGATTGGGTATTGGCCCAGGTGCTCCCTGATGAGCCAGAACATATTGAGGGTTAACATTCCATTAAAGTTGATTTTAAATTGAGCGAGAGAGAAAGGATAGTATCAATATGAGTGATGTTTTAAAAAAATCGTATGCGCAAGAAATTGAAAAGGGTTATGATTATCGCCGGGCCATGGAGGAAGCTTCCCGCTGCCTCCTGTGCCATGATGCCCCGTGCAGCAAGGGCTGCCCGGCAGGTACCGATCCTGGCAAATTTATTCGCTCCCTGCGGTTTAGAAATATAAAGGGTGCGGCCGAAACCATCCGTGAAAACAATGCCTTAGCTGGAAGCTGCGCCCAGGTTTGCCCCTATGGCAAGCTTTGTGAAGAAGCCTGCAGCCGCTGTGGCATTGATACGCCCATTAATATTGGGAAAATCCAGCGCTTCCTGGTTGAACAGGAAAAAGAACAGGGCATGGAATTTTTAACACCGGCGGCAAAGAATGGCAAAAAAGTGGCCTGTGTCGGGGCTGGTCCTGCCTCCTTAACCTGTGCCAGAGAACTATCGGTATTAGGCTATGATGTCACCGTCTTTGAAGCCAAGGAAAAGGCTGGCGGTGTGTTGTCCTATGGGATCGTACCCTCCCGTTTATCCCAGGAAGTGGTGGACTTCGACATTGAAACCATCGAAAAAACCCGTGTGCACTTCGTCTTTGGCGAAACCGTCGACGGGGCACGGCTGGAAACCCTTAAAAAAGAATACGATGCTGTGTTTATGGGCATCGGCCTGTGGCAGGCGAAAATGGTAGATCTCCCTGGGACAGATTTAGACGGGGTTGTTGGTGCCATTGACTTCCTGGAAAAAGCAAGAACGGGTGTCGTAACAGAATTGCCGGAAAATGTATTGGTCATCGGCGGCGGAGATGTGGCTATGGATTGTGTGACCACCGCCAAGCAATTAGGCTCTAAGAATGCTGCCATCGTTTATCGGAGAACCATTGAAGAAGCACCGGCAGATATCGAAGAGGTCAAACTGGTCCAGAGCATGGGCATTCCTATGTTTACCCAATTTGCACCCGCTGAAATCCTGGGGAAAGATGGCAAGGTAACCTTCCTCAAGACCGTAGGCCGGGATGGCGAATCTGAAATGACCTTAAAGGCAGATATGGTTGTCTTTGCCATTGGTCAGGAACTGGAAGCTGCCTTTGAAGGGATCGCCTTTGGCGATGGTGTCTTCGTTGGCGGAGATATGAAAGATGGCAAAGGTGCAACCGTGGTAGAGGCTGTGGCCGACGGTAAGGCCGCTGCAGCTGAAATTGTAAATTACCTGGGATAATTAGAGGAAGGAGAACAAATTATGGCATTAACAAAAGATTTATCAATCGACTTTATGGGAGTACATTGTGAAAATCCCTTTTTCCTGTCCTCATCTCCCGTGGGCAGCAACTATGAAATGTGCGCCAAAGCACTCGAAGCAGGCTGGGGTGGGATTTATTACAAATCCATCTCGGTGTTCATCCCCAATGAATGTTCACCCCGTTTCGATATTGCCACAAAGGAAGGGACCCCTTGGACCGGCTTCAAGAACATGGAGATGACTTCCGATAAGCCCAATGAACTTAACTTTGAATATATGCGTCGTTTAAAGGAAGACTATCCCAATAAGGTGATTGTGGCTTCCATCATGGGGAGTTCTGATGAAGAATGGGAATTCCTGGCCAAGGAAGTCACCAAGGCTGGGGTAGATCTCATCGAATGTAACTTCTCCTGTCCTCAGATGACCTCCTCCACCATGGGCTCTGATGTTGGACAAAACCCTGAATTGGTAAAACATTATTGTGAGGTCGTTTCCAAGGCCACCGATGTTCCTGTCATTGCTAAAATGACACCGAATATTGGGAATATGGAAATCCCTGCCATTGCCGCCATTGAAGGGGGTGCCAAGGGAATTGCTGCCATTAATACCGTGAAATCCATCACGAATATTGATGTGGATAATATGACCGGGATGCCTGTAGTGAACGGAAAATCTTCGGTTTCTGGTTATTCCGGAGCTGCGGTTAAGCCCATCGCCCTGCGCTTTATTTCTGATATGAAGCACGACCCCATCTTAAAGGATGTACCAATGACCGGTATGGGTGGGATTGAAACCTGGCGGGACTGCCTGGACTTTATCCTTCTGGGGTGTGAAAACCTCCAGGTCACCACTGCGATCATGCAGTATGGTTACCGCATTGTCGAGGATATGATTTCTGGCCTTTCCCACTTTATGGAAGACCATGGCTTCGAACGTCTCCAGGATATGGTTGGTCTGGCACTGCCGAACATTGTTGGGGCAGATGATCTTGACCGTTCCTACAAAAGCCTGCCGGTTATTGATGAAGACAAATGTGTGGGCTGTGGCCGCTGCTATGTTTCCTGCTTTGACGGTGGACATCAAGCCATTACCTTTGACGAAGAGACCCGTGTACCAAAAATTCTGGATGATAAATGCGTGGGCTGTCACCTGTGCCTGAATGTCTGTCCTGTGATGGATTGTATCCTGCCAGGTAAGCTGGTCTTAAAGGAAGGCGAAGCCGAGCACGAAATCAAATTAAAGGAACATTATCTCTAAATCGGTTATAATAAGATAGATTCAAATAAAAGAGGTTAACCCATGAAACAATATGATATGCTGATTAAAAATGGGACCATCGTGACGACCACCGATATGGTTAAAGCAGATCTTGCCGTTAAAAACGGCAAGATTGCCGCCATTGGCCAAAATTTGGCAGAAGATGATGCCACTGTCGTCTACGATGTGGAAGGTAAGCTGGTCCTGCCCGGAGCCCTGGATGTCCACACCCATTTGGCAATGCCCTTTGGCGGGACGGTTTCTTCTGATAGTTATTTTTCCGGAACCCGTGCAGCAGCCTGTGGCGGCGTAACTACCATTTTCGATTATCCGGTACAAAAGACCGGAGATACCATCATCGGTTTGGTGAACTCTAAAAAGGAAATGCTGGAAAAGGAAGCTTGTGTGGATTATGCCATGCACTGCTGTATCACCAACTTAAATGATGGGGCGATTCTGGAAGAAATGGAAGAGGCGGTGGCCCAGGGAATCACCAGCTTTAAATGCTTTCTGGTCTATAAAAAAGAAGGGATGATGGTGGATGATGCCACTTTGGCCCGGCTGATGCTTCGAGCTAAGGAGTTGGGTGCGATGATTAACGTCCATGCCGAAAACCCGGATCTTATCGATATGAATGTGGAGAACTTCCTGGCAGAGGGGAAGACCAGCTCCTGGTATCATTACCTCAGCCGTCCGGAATTTGTAGAGGCAGAAGCCGATAAGCGGGCAGTTCATTGGGCACGCCACCTGGAAGCACCGCTGTATATTGTCCATATGGCAGATAAGGAAGGCCTGGAGGCCTGCATTGCAGCAAAAGAAGAAGGGGCGGATGTCTTTGTGGAAACCTGTCCCCAGTATCTGGAATTCACCTGTGATGTGTATAAGCGTGAGGACGGCCGTAACTTTGTGTGCTCCCCACCCATCAAGGGTCAGGAAAGTCAGGATGCTCTGTGGACAGCCCTGCAAAACGGCATGATTGACACTGTGGCCACGGACCACTGCCCCTTCCAAAGCTACGAGAAGGATTGGGGTAAGGATGACTTCACCAAGATTCCCAACGGCTGCTCGGGGATTGAAAATCTCTATCCCTATATGCTTGATGCCGCTGGTTCAGGTAAGCTGAGCTTTGAGCGGGTGGTTGAACTTTGTGCCACTAACCCCGCACGGATCTTTGGCTGTGACAGCAAAGGTTCCTTAACCGTGGGGAAGGATGCAGATATTGTTATTTATGATAAGGATAAGGATTTTACCATCAGTGTGGAGTCCATGCATTCAGACTGCGATCATACCATCTGGGAAGGAAAGCAGCTCCATGGCTATCCGGTAAAGACCTTTGTTCGTGGAAACCTGGTGTATGATGATGGCGAATTCGTCGGTGCCCCTGGCCTCGGAGAATACGTCAAGCGTTCACCGCGGAAATAGTTTAAAGATGAAAGACCCTCCCCCAAAGGGGAGGGATTTTTAGGTTTTAAAATGGGGAAGAACAGAGAGGGATTATGAACGGAAATGATTTGACCCGGGGGGCGGTGGCACCGCAGCTTATTCGCTATGCGGTGCCGCTCATTGCTATCAATGCGCTCCAGGCTCTGTACAGCATTGTGGATTTGATGATCGTGGGCCAGTTTGTGGGGAGCACAGGGATTGTGGCGGTGACCAATGCCGGGCAGGTGGTGGGGTTTTTATCCCAGATCGCCATTGCCATGACCGTTGGGGGCAATGTACTGGTGGGACGGCATTTTGGCAGTGGACAGGCCGATGAGCGCAAGGCGTCGGCAGGGGCTTTGTGCGTATTCAGCCTGGTACTGGGGGTAGTGTTTACCTTTGGGCTGTATGCCCTGGCCGGTCCCATGATCCGGCTTTTGGGGGCCCAGGAATCGGCAGAGGCGGTGGGGTATATCCGGTTATCCGCCATTGGGTTTTTACCCATCTTTGGGTATCATGCCCTGAGTGCCATCCTCCGGGGAGTGGGGGAATCCAAGGGGCCTTTTTACTGCATTATGGCGGCCTCCGGGGCCAATGTCCTCTTAGATCTTTTATTTGTAGGGGGATTTGGCTGGGGTGTATACGGTGCGGCCATTGCAACGGTGCTGGCTCAGGGGGTGGCCTTTTTGACCATTCTTTTGGTTTACGCCTTGCCCAAGGGTTCCTTTTATGGTTTGGAGCGGCGATGGCTGGTGTGGGATGGCCCGAGAATCTGGGCCATTATCCGCCTTAGCCTGCCCATTGCCTTCCAGCAGGCCATCATTGCCGTATCCTGGCTGTATGTCCTTGCCGTGATTAACGGCTACGGTGCGGACGTGGTGGCGGGCTATGGTATCAGTGCGAAAATCCGGGATTTTTGCCAACTCCTGATAACGGCCATGATGACGGCGACCTCCAGCATGATTGCCCAATGCCTGGGCGCCGGGGACATTCCGCGGACACGGCAGGTGCTGCGGACGGCCATGGGTTTGGATATTGCCATGGCGACCATTACCATATTACTCGTGGAGGTGGCAGCACCGGTCCTGGCTGGGGTGTTTACCCAGGATACAACGGTGGTCCGGGTAGCAGTGACTAATTTGCGCATTGAAATTATGGGACAGTGGTTCTTCTCCATTTTTTATATGTACCATGCCCTGGCCATTGGGGCGGGACATACATTATTTGTGTCCATCAATTCTTTTCTAAATTGCATTGTTGTGCGCATCTCCCTGCTCTATTTCCTGGGACCCTTGGTGGGGATTATTGGTATTTATTGGATTTTGATGATTTCCACCAGCGTGTCCATTTTGCCGGCCTTGATCTATGAGCGGTCGGGGATTTGGAAGCGCAGTGCGGTGCTCGGATAACCAACCCTGCCCCGACCTGAGGGTTACAGGTTTTTACAGTTAAAAAAGTTAAAATAATTGGGAAAGGCCCTTTACCTTTCATTAGGATTAGCCATTATAATAGGCTTATCAACATCGTTATAGAGTTAACAAATACAAATTCTAACAAATTTTCAAGGAGGGTTTTATAGTATGTATACTTGCAGTGAAGAAAGAATGCAGGATAAGATTTCGACCATGAGCACCTTTGGAGATGCAGGACACGGTGGGATTACCCGTTACTCCTTATCCCCTGAAGCCCTGAAGGCCAGAGGCGAATTCGTTCGTCGGATGCAGGCTGTTGGTGCGGAAATTAAGACGGATGATATGGGCAATATCTACGCAACATTAAAGGGTTCTGAAGAAGGACTGCCGGCCATTGTCACTGGCTCCCATTGTGATTCCGTTAAAAACGGTGGGAACTACGATGGGATCTTAGGGGTCATGGGCGCTATGGAAGTATTAGAGACCATCGCTGCTGAAAAGATTCCCCACAAGCACGATATCACTGCGATGATCTGGACCAATGAAGAGGGTTCCTTATATCCACCGGCAATGATGTCTTCAGGGGTTATCTGTAATGATTACCTGCCGGATGATATTAAGGTGAAATTTATTCATGAGGATATGCTGGCTTCTAAATCGGTGCTGGATAAGACGAAAACCTTTGGGGAAGCCCTGGATGCTTCGGGTTACAAGGGAGAAAAGGCCAATCGCCTGAATCCAAAGGATTATAAAGCCATGTTTGAACTCCATATTGAACAGGGCCCAATTCTGGAAGCGGAAGGCAAGGATATCGGCGTAGTGACCTGTGTTCTGGGAATGATCAACTACCGTATTCGGACCTATGGTCAATCTGATCATGCCGGCACCACACCCATGAAATACCGGAAGGATGCCCTGTACGCTTCGGCTAAGATTCTGCAATACCTCCACGATGAGCTGGATCACCTGGATGCCGATCTGGTGTACACCACCGGTGAAATTCTGTGTCATCCCAATGTGCATACCGTTATTCCGGACTTTGTGGATTTCTCCATTGACGCCCGTCACGAAGATCCCAAGGTCATTGAGCAGGTGGTTGATGTTATTAAGAATATGCCTAAAGAAATCGTTGGGTGTAAGGTGGATTACGATGTGGCCTGGACCCGGGATACGGTGTATTTCAATGAAACCCTGGTGGGCTATGTCCAGGATGCGGTTAAGGAATTGGGCTACAGCAACCAGAGGATTAACTCCGGTGCTGGCCACGATGCTCAGTTTGCAGCATATATGATGCCTACCACCATGATCTTTGTACCTTCTAAGGATGGTCATTCCCACTGCGAACCGGAATTTACCTCCGCAAAGCAATGTACCCAGGGGGCTTCCGTCCTGTTAAATGCCATTCTGAAGTGCGACGCTGAGTAGTTTTTAATTTAACCGGCTAATCAAAAAGGTCATTATCATCCGAGTGACACTCCCTTGATAATGACCTTTCTTTTAAAGGGGCAGCCCCTTTAATTTTATACGAGGAGATTTTATATGGATTTTCGTTTCACACCTGAACAACAGATGATTAAAACGGTGGTCTCCCAATTCGCCAGTGAGGTCTGCGAGCCCCGGGCGGAGGAGATCGATAAAACGGGAGAATTTCCCATGGATTCCTTCAAGGCCATGGCGGAATGCGGCATCACCGGATTGGGCTTTCCAGCAGAATATGGTGGTTCCGGAGAGGATAAATTGGCTGAAGTGATTGCCGTTGAGGAAATCGCCAAGGTCTGTGCTACCCAGGCAGCCATGCTCTCCATCCACGGGGTAACCCCCTGGCTCATTAATCGCTTTGGGAATAAGGATCAAAAGGCAGCTTATCTGCCCCGCCTGCTGGCTGGGGGAGAGCTGGGAGCCTTTGCCCTGACAGAGCCTGGAGCAGGCTCCGATGCTTCCCGCGTACAGACCACGGCAGTGGCGGATGGTGATGATTATATTTTAAATGGCACCAAGTGCTTTATCACCGGTGGAGGAATTGCTTCCATTTATACCATTATTGCCCAAACCGACCCAGCAAAGGGACTTAAGGGATTAACCGCCTTTATCGTTGAAGGGGATACTCCCGGTTTTGAGATCGGGAAAATCGAAGATAAAATGGGGATCAAGGGCTCCCAGACAGCGGAACTTATTTTCACCGATGTCCGGGTACCTAAAGCCAATATCCTGGGTAAAATGGGGAAGGGCTTTAAATACGCCATGATGGTCCTGGATAGCGCCCGTATTGGGACAGCAGCCCAGGGGCTGGGCATTGCCCAGGGTGCCTTGGAGTTATCCATCCAATACGCCAAGGAGCGGGTACAGTTTGGGAAACCCATTGCAAACCTTCAGGGAATCCAGTGGTATTTAGCAGAAATGAAGACAAAATTGGAATCGGCCAGGTGGATGACTTACCGAGCGGCCGATCTTGAAAATAGAGGAGAGAGCTTCACCACCGAAGCTGCCATGGCCAAGCTCCATGCCTCTGAAGTGGCCAGAGAAGTCACTAATTTAGCCCTGCAAATCCACGGGGGGTACGGCTATATGAAGGATTACCCCTTGGAACGGATGTATCGGGATGCCAAAATCACTGAAATTTACGAGGGGACCTCTGAAATTATGAAGGTCGTCATCGCATCCAATATTCTGAAGTAGGAAAGGCAGGAGTCGTGATGAAAATAATCGTATGTGCGAAACAAGTGCCGGACACCAATGAGGTCCGGATCAATAAAGAGACAGGGACCCTGATCCGTGATGGGGTGCCCAGCATCATCAATCCGGATGACAAAAATGCTATTGAGGAAGCCCTGCGCATCAAAGATAGCCGGGATGATGTTCATGTTACTGTGTTGTCCATGGGGCCACCCCAGGCAGCAGATGCCCTAAGAGAGGCCTTGGCCATGGGTGCCGATGAAGCCATCCTCTTAGGAGATCGGGCCTTTGCCGGATCGGATACCTGGGCCACCGCAACTATTCTGAGTGCTGCCCTCCGGAAAATCGGGGATTATGATTTGATTTTCTGTGGCCGTCAGGCCATTGATGGGGACACTGCCCAGGTAGGGCCAGAGATTGCCGAATTCCTGGATCTCCCCCAGATTACCTATGCGAAAAAAATTCAGGTGACGGAGGAGGCCGTATTGGTTGAACGGGCGACGGAGGATGGACATTACGAAATTAGTTGCCCTCTGCCAGTACTCTTAACGACCATTAAAGAGCTGAATACCCCCCGCTATCCCCGGATGCGCCGCATTTACGAGGCCTATAGCCCGGATGCGCCCATCCGATTCTGGAGCATGGCGGATATTGATGTGGATGCCACCCAGATTGGGGTGAAGAATTCCCCAACCAATGTGCACAAAAGCTTTGTACCAGTCAAGGAATTCCACGGGGAGAAATTTATGGGAACCCCTGGAGAATTGGCTGCGATCTTCATGGACGAAATGAAGAAGGAAAACCTGGTATAGGAGGGGTGACAATATGTCAAATGCAAAAGTAAACCGAGGCCTGGATTTTAGTCAGTGGAAGGGTGTATGGGTTATCACAGAACAACGTCGTGGTAAAACCATGGGCGTCTCCATTGAGCTTTTAGGAGAAGGCCGGAAGCTGGCGGATAAGATTGGCACCACCCTCACCGCTGTGGTGCTGGGGGATGGAATGACCGATGAGGTCGAAGCTCTGGCCCATTACGGTGCTGATCAGGTTCTCTTTGTGGAGGATGCCTTACTGGGGGTATACACCACCGATGCTTACGCCAAGGTCATTGGAGAATTGATATTAGAACGCCAGCCGGAAGCTGTTCTGGTGGGCGCGACAACCATCGGCCGGGATTTAGCCCCTCGAATTGCTGCAAAGGTCGGGACAGGCCTGACCGCCGATTGTACCGTGCTGGATGTGGATGAGTCCGACAAAAAACTTCTCCAAACCCGTCCGGCCTTTGGTGGTCATCTCATGGCCACCATTATCTGCCCCAATAACCGTCCCCAGATGTCCACCGTACGCCCTGGGGTCATGCAGAAGGCTGAATATCAGGAGGATGCCTGTGCCATTGAAACCATCAAGGGCAATCTATCAGAAGGGGATATTCTGGCAAAGGTGGTTCAAATTGTTGAGGAAGCCCGGCACGGCGTGCCCCTGGGTGAAGCCGAAATTATCGTATCCGGTGGCCGGGGAATTGGCGGACCGGAGGGCTTTGAATTATTAAAGTCCCTGGCAGAAAAGCTTGGTGGAGAAGTAGCCTCTTCCCGTGCCTGCGTGGATTCAGGATGGACCACTCCGGATAAACAGGTGGGACAAACCGGTGTGACCGTCCGTCCGAAGCTTTACATTGCCTGTGGGATATCCGGTGCCATTCAGCACCTGGCAGGGATGTCCGAGTCGGACACCATTGTGGCGATCAATAAGGATGAACACGCACCAATCTTTGATGTGGCTCATGTTGGCTTAGTGGGGGATGTACATCAGGTCATTCCGGCCATCATCGCCAGTTTAAAAGCATAATGAGTAAAAGTACTCCCGGAAATGGGAGTATTTTTATTGACCAGACGATATGATAAAGGTTTGCAATTCAGCAAAAAAAGTGCTATACTTAAGAAAATATTATTTGGCATAGCTACTGAAAGGTAGTGACGCAAAGCTTTAGGGCCTTTTCCGTTTGGATGGTAGCCAGCTGCACGAAAAAGGGTCTTCTTGGATGAAGACCCTTTTGTACAGCGACCATTCAAACGGATTATTTTTAGAAAAAGCCTGCAGAGTAGGCGTGGCAGAGGAAAAAATGAGAGAAAAACCGATGGTTATGATGGTGGAGGATAACCGGATTAATCGAAAGATTCTACGAAAAATTCTGACCCCTGAATATGAAATAATTGAAGCAGTGGATGGTTTGGAGGCCATGGCGCTCTTTCAAGAACGCTATCAGGAGCTATCGGCTGTCATTCTGGACTTATGGCTGCCGGGGCTCAATGGAGAGGAATTCCTCAGAGCGGTTAGTCAGGAAAGTCGTTTTAATAATATACCTATTCTAGTGGCCACTGGGGAACAAGACAGTCGGCTCGAACGGCAATGCCTGCATCTGGGAGCCTGGGATTACATTACCAAACCTTATGATGCCGAAATTTTACGAATGCGGTTGAAAAATATCATCGGCCGGAAGGAAAGCGTACTCATGGAGCGAATCCAGGATTTGGTGAAGCGGGACTCCCTGACGAATATCTATAACCGTGGATATTTTATGGAAGAGACCCAGAGGATGCTTTCCAAATATCCGGATGAAACCTTTGTCTTCCTTCGAATGGATATCAAGCAGTTCAGCCTATACAATGCCTCCTTTGGTAAAGCGGCCGGGGATACCCTGCTGATTGAAATTGGAAATTCCATTGCCCGGGACGCCAAGTCAGAACCTAAAACGACCTATGGGCGGATGGAGTCCGATGTTTTTTGTATCTGTACACCCTATCACGAGTGGCCCTTAAAGAATAATTTGAAAAAAGCGGCCGAAGGATTTGCCAGTTTTAGCCAAGGGTATCGTATGGAAATTATCTTTGGGGCTTGTGTTATTCCAGAGGGGCTTGTAGAGATTGAAGAGATTTATACCCGAGCAACAGAAGCGGCAAGGTATTGTAAAGGGCGTTACGATATCTGTTATGCCTTCTATGGGGATGCACTCCATCAAAAACGAGTGAAAGAGCAGCAAATTCTCAGTGATATGGTCCAGGCAATTGAGAAAAAGGAATTTGTTGTTTATCTTCAGCCAAAGTATAGTTTGATGCACCGAACGATTAGTGGATCTGAGGCCTTGGTTCGTTGGCGCCATCCCAGGCAGGGCATGATTTCACCAGGTGAATTTATACCAGTTTTTGAAAAAAATGGCTTCATCGTTCGGCTGGATCATTATATGTGGGAAAGGGTTTGTCAGATTATCCATCGGTGGCTCACCAAGGGCTATCCAGTCCTTCCCGTTTCGGTTAATGTTTCACGCATTAGTTTATATCACCCTCGTATCGTTGAGGATTTAGTGGCTTTAGTGGAGAAATACCAAATACCCATTGCGCTTTTGCAGCTGGAAATTACGGAAAGTGCCTATATGTCGAACCCCGAGATGATGAAAAGCATCATTAAACAGTTGAGAAAAAGGGGATTTACCATCCTGATGGATGACTTTGGAAGTGGATATTCATCCCTGAATACCTTGAAGGATACTGATGTAGATATTCTAAAAATTGATATGGCATTTTTATCAAGGGATATTCAAAATACCAAAAGTGAAAAAATTCTTGCTTCGATTACGCGAATGGCGGGATGGTTAGGAATGCCAGTGGTGGTTGAAGGCGTGGAAACCCGTGAACGGGTTGAATTTCTCATGAGTATTGGTTGTGGTTATGTCCAGGGGTATTATTTTGCACGACCGATGCCAGTTTCTGATTTTGAAAAGACGATGAATCGTGAAGGTCATCAGTCGGGGCCTTCAGTGACACATACCAAAACCGATGTCCCGGAACTTGAAATGTTATGGTCGACAGAGACGGAGATGGGGTTATTGTTGAGAAGTATCCCGGTACCTTATGCCATTTTAGAGCGTGCGCATGGTATGGTAGATACGCTGCGAATGAATAATGCTTATCTTCAGGTGTTTGGATCGGATCAAACGCCACTAACTGTTTTTGGACCTGTAGAATATGATAAACTTTCCGAAGCGGTTGAAGAAGCGCTCGGTGCTGATGGGGAAGCCAATTGTGAGTGCTCTTGTGTTACCGAAAAAGGGAATGTCCAATATTATCACATCCATCTTAAACTGATTCAAAAAGAATCGGAAAATCAGATTTTTGGCGCAACCTTTACAGATGTTACCTCAGAACGTAAGATTGAACGGGAATTAAAAACGATTTTAAAACAGGCAAAAGGTTCAGAAGTACCCTGTAATCAGATGCTGATCATTGATGATTCTGCGGTTAGTCAGGATATTTTAGCTGAACTTTTTGAAGAAAACTATACGATTATGACGGCATCCAACGGTCAGGAGGCCATAGATATTTTGTCCCGAGATGCGGATTCCATTGCCATTATCCTATTGGATCTTATAATGCCAGTGATGGATGGTCAAACCTTTCTTGAAGCAAAGAATGCCATGCCTCAGGCCGCTCATATCCCGGTAATCATTATTTCATCGGATTCTCGGGAGGACCTCCAAATCAATATGTTAGCTTCTGGTGTCAATGATTATATTACGAAACCCTTTGTTCCCTCTCTTACCAAGAGGCGCGTGGAAAATGTCATTGAATACAATAGCCGTTTCCAGGAAATGGTCCGAGAATATCGAAAAACACAGGACGTAAAAAAACTGCCACAATGAGGGCAGTTTTTTTTACGCCCTGTTAATTGATTGGAATATGAAATCGCAATAAACCGTATGACTAAAAGAGAGTCTGGGAAAGCTGCGTAAAATAAAAGAGATAAAAGGAAAATCTATCCCTTGACATTATACGGAGTCGAGGCCTTATCATGAAATTATCCCAGTGAGGCTTCATCGTGGAAAGGAACAGGTGTATGTCAAAGGTCCTTGCCCTTATTGATGAAACGGCGGTTTCATGACTAGGATGGGAAGGTGAGGGCGGATGCTGTACACCTAGGCCTTTCTACGACAGCCAAACTGGGTGGTTTCCGGCCGGAATCACGCATTGGCAAAAGAAATAGATTATGAGCAGATGAGGTAATATTATGAATTTTGATTTAAGTGCAGAGCAGAAGATGATTCAGAGAGTCGCCCGGGAGTTTGCGGAAAAGGAGCTGGCTCCTGGCGTCATTGATCGGGACGACGGTAAGACTTTCGATATGTCCTTAGTGAAAAAATTGGGAGAGGCAGGATTAATTGGGATCCAATACCCGACGTCTGTTGGGGGACAGGGTGGGGATTACTTGTCTTATACTTTAATTATTGAGGAACTATCCAAGGTCGATTCGTCCTTTGGAATTGCCTATTCCATTTCTACCACGGGCTTTGGTGGGGCGATTATGCTCTTTGCCAATGAAGCTCAGCAGCAGCACTGTATGCCTCGGCTCTGCCGTGGAGATGCTCTGGGATGCTTTGCTTTAACGGAGCCCGACACTGGGTCTGATGCTGGCGGCGCAAAAACCCGAGCAGAGAAGGTGGGGGATGAGTACATTATCAATGGCGTGAAGCACTTTATCACGAACGGTCCCGTTGCGGATTATTGCTTCTTAGTCGCTTCCACAGATCCCGAAAAAGGCTCTAAGGGGTTGTCCGCATTTTTAGTGGACTTAAAGACGACCCCTGGGGTGCGAATTGGCCATATTGAAAATAAATGTGGGATTGCCAGTGCCCAGGTATCGGAGCTCATCTTT
Organism: Eubacterium aggregans; assembly: GCF_900107815.1. Classification (GTDB taxonomy): domain Bacteria; phylum Bacillota; class Clostridia; order Eubacteriales; family Eubacteriaceae; genus Eubacterium_O; species Eubacterium_O aggregans. Next base: position 44,566 of record NZ_FNRK01000009.1, on the reverse strand, counting down.
GAGGACTGCCATATCCCGGCGGATCGACTGATTGGAGAAGAGGGAAAGGGCTTCCGTTATGCCCTGACGACTCTGAATGCAGGTCGTTTGGGGGTTGCAGCTCAGGGGTTGGGATTGGCCCAGGGGGCCTTTGAAGCCTGTCGCGCCTTTATGCAGGATCGTATTCAATTTGGAAAACCGATCCACAAGCACCAGGCCCTTAATTTTAGAATGGCAGACCTGGAGGTGGACATCGATATGGCTAGACTGCTCCTTTACAAGGCCGTTAGCCGTCAGGATGCCGGGGAGGATTTTGCCATTGATGCGGCCAAGGCGAAGCTGGCCTGCACCGATCTGGCCATGCATGTGACCACCGAGTGCGTCCAGATGATGGGCGGCAGCGGGTATATGAAGGAATTCCACGTAGAGCGGATGTTCCGGGATGCCAAGATTACCCAGATCTACGAGGGCACCAACGAAATTCAGCGCCTGATTATCGGCGGAAACATTTTCTCTTAACCCAGCCCCCGTCGTTTTACAACGGCGGGGATTTTTTATGAAAAAACAAACACTCTACCGAAGGGAGAGTTTGAGGGTGTTGACCAAAAATATTGTTAAAAATTTTTCAATTAGGAATTGACTATATATAAAGGGGATGGCGTACTATTAAGACAACACAGAAAGCAATGCGATTTAACCAATAAAACAAACAGGAGGGAATTATTGTGAGTGTAAGAACAAAAGCTTTTTTAAGCTACAACATGACCACCGCGGATGCGGGTAATCCAGAGGGTATTGTCCCCTTTGGCCGTCAATTCGATTTTATCGGTGATGTTGAAACTGAATTGATGATTTTAAATGATGGGGATGAATCTTTATGCCTGGGTTATAGTGATGTCGAGCTGTATGAAGATGTCTACGTCGGTGATATGATGGATTTTACCGCAGAAATGTTAAAGGTAGGGGGAACATCCAGAACCTGCCGGATTGCTTGTTATAAGGTAGCCACGCCTGCTTCCAGGATGGGAAAAACCGATGCGGCACCAGGGGAAATGCATTATTTTGATGAACCCAAGCTCGTCACCGAAGGGACCGTTGTCCTGGTGGTAAAGAAAGATCTCCAGCGTGGACATCAGCCCAGCGGCGACGTCAAGGATCCTTGGCGGGAAATCGATTATTAAGAAGGAGGCATAGGATGAACGAACAAACAGTAACCATGAGATATAGAATGTCGGACCGTGATGTGTTCTACGGTGGCGGTGTGGTCAACGGTGCCCGCTCCATCACTTATATGAACGACTTGGCTAATCGCCTGATGGCAAAGGCCTACGGCAATGTCAGCCGCTGCACAAAGGTTAAAAAGGTTCGCCTTTTTGTCCCTTGCTTCGCAGGTGACTACATGGAATTCATCGGACGGATTTTAAAAGAAGAGGATGGAAAAGCCATCATCGAAGTGCGCTCCTTTAAAGTGTGCGAGCTCCCCGCTGAACCGGAATTCCCAAGTTCCATCGATATGATCGAAGATCCCCAGCTGTCCACAGCTGCCATCTTCGAATACGCCATCCCAAAATAAGAGGTGAAAAGGAAATTATGATGAAAGCACTGACTGGATTAAAAGTATTGGACCTGACCCATGCTTACAACGGGCCTTTTTGTACCACCCTGCTGGCGGATAATGGGGCAGATGTCATTAAAATTGAGCCACCCAAGGGCGACCAATGCCGAACCTGGGGACCCATGGATGAAAAAAGCGGTGAAAGCGGCTTTTTCGCCTTCCTGAATCGCAATAAAAAGGGAATCACCATGAACCTGAAGGACGATCGGGCCCGGGAAATTTTTTATGACCTGGTTCGGGACGCTGATGTAGTAGTGGAAAACTTCCGGGCTGGGGTTAGCAAGAAGCTCAAGGTAGATTATGAGACGTTAAAGGCTATTAATCCCAAGATTATTTACGCCTCGGGTTCAGGTTTTGGTCAATACGGTCCCTTATCGGATCGCCCCTGCTACGATATTGTCGCCCAGTCCATGGGTGGTATGGTCAACCTGACGGGTTTTGAAGATACACCGCCAGTAAAGGTGGGCCCTTCAGTCGCCGATAATGTAACGGGGATTTACCTTTGTGTGGGGACCCTGATGGCTCTGTATCACAGAGAAAAAACCGGTGAAGGCCAGCAGGTCGATGTGGCCATGGCTGATACCATTTTCTCCCTACTGGAAAATGCCATTGTGAAAACCACCATGGCAGGTTATATTCCCCAGCGGGAAGGAAACGTGGACCCCTCCATCGCCCCCTTTGATATCTATGAAGCAGCAGATGGTTATATTGCCATCGGTGTGGGCAACGATAAGCTTTTTGGTATTTTCTGCGAAGTCATCGGGATGGATTATCTCCTGGATAACCCCATGTACACCACCAATGATCTGCGCTGTCAGAATTACAAAAATGGCCTGCAGAATCTGATTAGAGGATGGGTGAGCGATAAGAAGAAGGCTGATTTGGAAGCCATTTTTGCAGAGGCTGGCATCCCCTGCGGTCCAGTGCTTAACATGAAGGAAGCCATTGAGCATCCCCATTTTCAGGCACGGGAAATGATGGTCCACAGCACCCACCCCACCATTGGGGAAATGTACTTCCAGGGCTGCCCCATTAAGCTGACCGAAACACCCGGTAGCGTGGATGCTCCCGCGCCCCTTTTAGGACAGCACACCCAGGAGGTCCTCGGCCTTTCCGATGCGGACTATACCCGCCTTAAAAACGAGGGTGTCCTCTAGGACCTGTTTTTCACAATTTTCAAACTTTCCATTAAATCTTAAGGCACCCTGTACCGGGGTGTCTTTTTTTGCCTCTTCTCTTCTCACCTAAGGATTCACTGCTACAATGAAAAAAACGAAGAAGGAGTGGCATCAAACCATGGATTATCAAATTATTTATCATATTGGACATCGAATGCCTGCACCGAACAAAAGGGCAGCTCACTGAAATCAAGGAGATTCCAACCATCATCCCCGAGGAGGGGGAACCCATTCCCCTGGTTTCCATCCGGGAAATGTCCATCGTTCATTTGCCTGGATTTGGAGAAATGGTGCGTTTTCAAGATCATTCCGGTCATCCTGAACGTATTGTCTATCTGGGGGTTGCCTTGGTCTATAATGCGGACGGCAGCGCGGTTTCGATGGATCGTCAAACCCGGGAAATCGAATATGAGTTGAAGCGGCGAATTGTAAAGGGACACGAATAAAAAAGAATTAAACCATAAAATCCAAAAAACCCTGACAGATCCCCATGGTTCTGTCAGGGTTTTCTGGATTTTGGGAGCCCAATATGTTACACTTTCCATAGATATAAAAAATAAGGTGAAGCGAAACAGGTGGTGACTGTGTGAAAGTGGCTTTCCCATCCCGGAGGCTCCGGTAATGGAAACAGATGCCGTCAGTACAGCCATTGGTGAAATCATTGCCCGGGAAATTCCCGATGGCTCAACCCTCCAATTAGGTATTGGGGCCATTCCCGATGCGGTGGGGATGGCCCTTCGCAATAAGGTGGATCTGGGTATTCATACCGAAATGCTCACGGACAGCATGATCGAGCTAATTGCCTGTGGTGCGGTTACCAACCGCTTAAAGCCCATCCATACCGGACGGACCGTGGGCACCTTTGCCTATGGCAGTCGGCGGATGTACGATTATATCGATGATAATCCCGCGGTGGAAATCCTGCCGGTGGATTATGTTAACGACCCGGAGGTCATTGCCAGGCACCCTTTTTTCATGTCCATTAATGCCGCATTGGAGGTGGATTTGTGGGGACAGGTCTGTGCAGAATCCGTTGGGTTTAAGCATATATCGGGCACCGGGGGACAGGTAGATTATGTCCGGGGAGCGGTTCTTTCCCCCGGAGGAAAAAGCTTTATCGCCATGCCCTCCACGGCCAAGAATGGCCAAATCAGCCGCATCGTCATCCGTCTAGCCCCTGGGGCTGTTGTGACGACGGGGAAGAATGATGTGGACTATATTGTCACAGAATACGGTATTGCCAAGCTGAGAGGCCGAACCCGATCGGAACGCGCCCGGGCTCTTATCCAAATTGCCCACCCCCAGTTTCGGGAGGCATTGATGGAAGAGGCAAAAAGGCTGAGGTTTTTATAGACGGCGTTGAAAAGTGTTAGAAAAGAAAAAAGCACCGGTCAGGTGCTTTTTTTAATGGAAATTTAGATACTGTCCAGGGCCAGGGCAGCATTGTAATCGGTAATCAGCACATTGATGAAGCCGCCGTTGATGGCGCCGTGAATGGCCTGTCCCTTTTCAGCACCGCAGCACACCCCAATGGAATGGCTGACCTGGCGCAAGGCGGTGATATTGATACCAATGACTTTTTCGTTATATTCGTAGCGGTCGATATCGCCGCTTTCGTCGTAGAAATTCATGCAAATATCCCCACAAATATTTTGGGTTTTGAGTTCGGCCAGCATCTCTGGGGTGAAATAACCAGTTTTAATCATGGTGGAATGGGCACTGGGAATTCCGATTCCCACAAGAGCAATGTCGAGATGGGATGCTTTTTTAAAAACCCGACGGATACTGTTCTCTTTCATCAGCTCGGTTTTTGTTTTAATCCGGGAAACCATGGCGGGGGCATGAATGGGGAAGTAATAGCCGCCAAAGGCTTTGGCTAAGGATTCAGCAATATAGTTGGAATGGAGGTCGTTCTCCACCGTGCCGATCCCCCCCACCAAGGGCAAAAAGGTAAGCCCGGTATGGTAGGTGCCCTGGGCGTGGGGAGCGATGCTGGCCACCGTTGTCCCCATGCTGACGCCGATAGTGTCGCCTTCCTTAATGATCCGGGAAAGAAAGGTCGCCGCCGCTTCACCGATGGATTCCTTCGTTTCCAAAGAATCTTCCTTGCTCTCAACAATAAAAACTTCTTTGAGGCCAAATTTCTCCTCCAGGTGCTGCTCCATTTGGTAGTGCTTCCGTCCATTGATATCGGATACGGTAATTTGTACGATTCCCACATCTCGGGCAGCTTTGAGGAGTTTAGAGATCGTAGGACGGGAGATGCCAAGCTTCAGGGCGATGTCCTGCTGGCCGAGACGATGATTATAATAGAGATCACTGACTCGAAGCATCATCCGTTCATCGTCAATTATATTTTTTTTCATATCGGTTTCCTTTTTTGAATTTGTTTGTGAATAGTTTAACATATATGGTTTGAGAATGCAATAACTCGAAATATTTTTACATCTGAATAAGAAAACCGGTTCGTTAAAAAACAAACATCAAATTTTTGGCAAATGTTAAAATTTCTAAAAAATCGAGGTGATTTGTTTGTATAATTTACAAAAGTAAAAAAACGTATGTAAAAACTAAAAAGAAAATATTTTAAAGAATGATAAAAAACAGCCGAGAAACCGCCTATAAAAAGGGTTTTAAGGGAAATGAGGATAAAAAAGCGATTATTTAAAATTGACAAATGATAGATAAGGGACTATAATTCAATTATCAAATCACTCAACATCAAAGGGCGAAGTCAACGGCGAGATATTCTGGATTTAGGGGGAATAGCAATGCAGAATTCAATAATGAATTACTTGTTTCTTGTAGTCTTCGGGCTAATGGCTTTACAAATGTTTTTAGGACTCATCCAGGTTCGGGCCTATAAAAACGCAATGAATGCCCTTCGGGGAACCGGGATTGTCGGGCTGGGCCATACTAAGGGCAGCCTTGCCAAGAAGGGACAGGTCATCGTGCTGTCTTACCAACGCCGCTCAGATCAGGTGGTGGGTTGTAAGATTATGCGTGGGGTCACCATCTTCGCCCGATTTAAGGATGTGGCGGATTATAACGGCATGGGACTGGAGGCGATTCGGGCCCTGGCAATCGCCCAGGATCAGCGGGAGTTTAAGCATCGTCGGAAAAAGCATCCCTACGATCCAGAGGAGTACAGTAAGAAAAAAGGGGCCCTGATTCAGGCGGTGGAGGCCATCGATGGCCGGATTGCCCGAGATGATGATCCCGAAGCCCATCGGGAAAATGTCCACGCCGCAGCCATGAAGCAGGCCCGAAGACGCAGCCGGACAACGGGTGCCGTCAGTGAATAAATCTATTATGCTGGAAGGACCCCTTGTTGCAATACATAAAAAGAATAATCCAGTTTTAGAAATTATATTTTATGGAGGGTATTATGGATTTTTTAGCGAATTTAGCCTCTGGTTTCATCGGCCTTTTTCAGCTCGGTGGTGAGACCTTCGTGGGGTGGGTGACGGGGATCATCCCAACCCTGGTGTGTTTGATCACGGCGGTGAATGCGCTCATCGCCATCGTCGGGCAGGACAAGATCGATAAGCTCGGTGTGGTTTGTGGAAAGAACATTCTCTTGCGATACACGGTGCTTCCGGTATTGTCGATGTTCTTCCTGTGTAATCCCATGGCCTATACCATGGGGCGTTTCCTGGATGAGCGGTACAAGCCGGCATTCTACGATGCCACCGTCTCCTTCTGCCATCCCATTACCGGGTTGTTTCCCCATGCCAATGCAGGTGAATATTTTGTGTACGGCGGGATTGCGGCAGGCCTGACCACTCTGGGCAAGGACTTAGGACCCTTAGCCATTCGGTACTTTATTGTCGGGCTCATCGTCATCCTCATCCGTGGGGTGGTGTGCGAACGTCTGACCATCCGGTTTATGAAGAAGGGGGCGAATGCAAATGTATAAGGCCGTTAAAATCACAAAGGGTCCCAATGGCTGGGGCGGACCTCTGGTTATTGAACCCACGGAAAAAAGAAATAAGATCGTTTCAGTGACCGGCGGGGGGATTGATCCCCTGGCACGTCGGATTGCGGAGCTCACCGGTGCCGAAGCGGTGGATGGGTTTTCCAACGGCGTAGCTGACGATGAATTCGCCTGTGTAGTCATCGACTGTGGGGGCACCGCCCGGTGTGGAGTATATCCCAAGAAACGGGTGCCTACCATTAACATAACGGCGGTGGGCCAGAGCGGTCCCCTGGCCAAATATATTATGGAAGACATTTACGTTTCCGATGTCAAGCCTGGGAATATTCAGCTGGCGGATGCCGGGGATACACCAGTGGAAACCGCGGCAGTGGAGCTGACGGAAGAAAAGAAGGATGGCGCAACGAAGGCCAATGATGGGAAGAGGGAAAGCTTCCTGGTTCGCTTAGGAAAGGGCGTCGGCGGTGTCGTCGCTAAATTCTTCCAGGCCGGTCGGGATACCATCGACATGGTCATCCGAAATATCCTGCCCTTCATGGCTTTTGTGGCCATGCTCATCGGGATTATCCAGGGGTCTGGACTGGGGGATTGGATTGCCAATACCATTTCGCCCTTGGCAAATACCCTGCCGGGTCTGCTGGTGGTGTCCATCATCTGTGCCATTCCTATTATTTCACCCATCATCGGACCCGGGGCCGTCATCGCCCAGGTGGTCGGGGTACTCATTGGGGAACAAATCGGCCGTGGTGCCATTAATCCTTCCCTGGCTTTGCCAGCACTCTTCGCCATCGATGCCCAGGTTGGGTGTGACTTTATCCCCGTTGGTTTATCCCTGGGTGAAGCGGAACCCGAAACCATCGATGCTGGCGTCCCCGCCGTGCTCTTTGAGCGTTTGGCCACCGGCCCCATTGCGGTGCTGATTGCCTTTGCCTTCAGTATTGGGTTGTATTAAAAATAAGGAGGAGCATGGCGTATGTTCAAAACCGATGTTGTGGATATCGGGCCACTGGTAAAGGATTTAGCAGAGGAAGGCGGGTTTATCATCGTCTTTAATGATAACGCGCCGGCCGCTTTAGCGGAAATGGCCGTACTGCACACCAAGTGTACATTGGAGCGGGATGTTGCCCCGGGGGACCAGGTTATTTTAGGAAATATATCCTACACCGTTACCGCTGTGGGGGATGAGGCCAATCATACTCTGGCCAGCATGGGACATTGCACGCTGAAGTTTTCAGGGCAAGCGGAGGTTGAACTGCCAGGCCAGATGGAGCTGGACGGCGGTGGTATCGTCCCTGAGATACAGGTGGGAGATTCCTTTGAGATTCATTTTCAATAAGCCATCAATAAATATTATATGATAGAAAGAGGTATGACACATGATTAACATGAGCGTTAAGTTGGAGCAACTGGAAGCAGAGGGAAAATCCATAAAGGCCAGCATTGTCGGTGCTGGACAGATGGGATGCGGAATGGCCGCACAGATGACGACGATGAAGGGGATGGATCCCGTGGTTGTTGTGGATGTGGTACTGGATAATGCCAAGCGGGCCTATCTGGATTCTGGCTATACCGAAGGGGTGGATTTTGTTGAAGCCAAAACCGTTGAAGAAGCCAACAAGCTCTTGGCGGAAGGTAAATTCATCGTCACCAGTAATAATGAAATCGCCACAAAGTGCGATATCATCGATTGTGCGGTGGATGCCACCGGTGTGCCGGAAGTGGGGGCCAAGGTTGCCATGGATGCCATTAACGCCGGGAAGCACATCTGTATGCTCAATGTTGAAACCGACGTGTGTATCGGACATCTCCTCTGGAAATTGGCTAATAATGCCGGTGTGGTGTACACGGGCTCTGCCGGGGATGAACCGGGTGCCGTTATTGAAATGTACGATTATGCCAAGGGCTTAGGCTTTGATGTCAAGGTTGTTGGGAAGGGGAAAAACAATCCCCTGGCCCTGGAATGCAACCCGGATACTGTGGCGGAAATCGCTAAAGAAAAGGGGGCCTCCCCTAAGATGATCTGTGCCTTTAAGGATGGCACCAAGACCATGGTGGAAATGACCGCTATGGCCAATGCCACCGGTTTTGTCCCCGATGTCACCGGTGCCCACGGTCCGGAAAGTGATGTCAAGGGATTAAATGATGTCCTGAGCCTGAAGAGCGAAGGCCGGGGTGGGGTTCTGGACAACTACGGCGTCATTGAATACGTCAATGGTGTGGCTCCGGGGGTGTTTGTCATCATCGGCACCGATCAGCCGGATATCGCCGCAGAATTAACCTACCTGAGCATGGGACCTGGCCCCAACTACACCCTGTATCGCCCCTATCACTTAACCTCCCTGGAAACCCCCATGTCCGTGGCCAAGGCATGCATCGACCACGAACCCACCATCGTTCCTCGGGCTGGGCGTGTGGCAGAAACCATTGCCGTGGCTAAAAAGGATATGAAGGCCGGCGAAATGTTAGACGGTATCGGCGGCTACACCATCCGCGGAACCTTTATGGCTGCGGCGGAAGCGGATGCACAGAATGCCCTGCCCATGGGCCTGGTGGATAAGAAAACCCAGCTCACCGTGGATAAAAAAGCCGGCGAAGTCATCACCTATGACGATGTTATCTTAAATAACGATAACCTCATTGTCCAGCTGCGTAAGCTCCAGGATGAATTGTTCCTATAGGAATCACAAATTAATTTGCTGATCTCGCAAGATTCAGATAAGGCACTCCTCCCCTAAGGAGGCCTAAAGCAAAGGCGCGGCGGTTCCCCTACTGCCGTGCCTTGTTGTTTAATCAGGAGGAAAAATATGTATGTAAAAGAAGTGAAAGTCGTTAATCCCACGGGGCTCCACGCCCGTCCCGCCGCAGAATTCACAAAGGTCGCCGGCCAGTACCAGGCGGATTTAACCATTGTGCGATTGACGGATCAGCCCAAGGAAGGCAACGCAAAATCTGTCATCAGCGTTATGAGCATGGGATTGACTGCGGGCACGACTCTGAGAATTACCGGGAATGGTCCCGATGAGGTGGAAGCGGTGGATGCTTTGGTGGCGTTGGTAGACGGTGGGTTTGGAGAGGAGTAGGAAAAGGGCGGTTCCTCCGCCAAGTTTGTGGCAATGGGGCGGCTGTTCGTAGATTGTATAACAGTCCTGCTCCCGCTCGGTATACAGGCTGCGCCAGTTCGCCTTAAGGTCGCAATGACTGGCATACAATCCTTGGACAGCCTTGGTTTAAATGTTTAGCTCTGGATTATTTCTCCTGACAAGGGGGGGTAATCCGTTTTTTTATGTTTAACTTGCGTATTATCTTGCTTACTATCTTGCGTGTTTTGGAATGGGCAAGATGGGAATCTAGTTTTTAACATAGCGTTGGTTTCGATATTAGGAAGAGTTCGGCGGAATATGTGCAGGGATAGGTCATCCTATTAGACAGTGTTTTCGGAAGATTCGACATTGAAGATGATGATTTTTTCAGACTGGTTGCTTTTTAAAGCATTAATTATCACAGCTCCAAACTACAGGGTAGGTTAGAAGAACACAGGCAAGGGACAGAACTCTTTTCACCTGTGTTCTTAGTGGAAAGATAATTCTTTACTTTTTTCTCTGTAGTACGAGTACAACAATGAATGTGACAATAGTAGACAGGATAAGCTGTGGAAAAATGACCGCTTGCAGCGGACTGAAAAAAGCACTAAAATTGGATATAGACAATCGAATATCATGAGATATTAATTTTGCAAGAATAGTGGCCATTATTTGGATAATTACAATTATTGTAAACAGTATGAATGACTTGAAAAATTCTTTCTTCATGATGTACACTTATTTGAAATTATTGGTGGCATAGGTATTTCGATAGACTAAATTAACATGGTTTGCATCTGAATAAAGATAGACTCCTACCCTTAATTTGTTTTGATAACGGGCAATAATAACAGATCCATAGCCAGTATTGCCGAAAACGGAATAGTATTGGTCTGTAGCATCATTTGCAAAAGTAGTAATAAAGGCACCGAGGCCACCACCAAGCATTGCACCAGGTGTCCCTCCAAGTGAGCCAATACCAGTCGACCCTGCTGTGATTAGGGCGGATTGCAATGCTTTTTCCATCGTTGCCCTTGAGCTGGCATCAAAAGAAAAGCTGAAGCTTCGACGATTCCATAAGTTCAACTCTCTAGACTGGATTTCGCTTTCGATTAATTCTTGGTCGTTGACAAAGGTGGATTCTTCATTTGCAAAAACGGGACATACAGATAGTAGCGCAATTAAGAAAACGATAAACAGACTGATTGTTGTTTTTTTCATAATAACCCTCTCGTTTCATCATGGTATTCAATGTACTATGTACCAATAAATTAATTTTTAGAGCACAATTAATCTTGATTTTGGCACAATGGACTCACCCCTTTCAAAACTTTGCTTCTATTCAAAAACAAAAGTTGTATTGAGCTGTAGGTATAATGCAATAAAAAAATCCCGTTATCCGGGATCGCATAGAAACATGATATCCCTGAATTAATCAATTCAGATTATCGGACACATCCTATAAAGGCATCCCGATTCCATCATGTTGTGGATTCTCACCACATTATCCTTTTTATTATTCTTTTGATAGTATTGTACCAAATACAGTCAAAAGTGTAAATGGAAAATACAAACCTAAATTATTTGTGACAGTACTAAGATGTAGAGGGACACTGAAAGCATTTCCGCTTCGCCCCCCCTCGTTTATATTTAACTTGCTAACTATCTTGCGTGTTTTGGAATGGGCAAGATGGGAATCTAGTTTTTAACATAGCGTTGGTTTCGACTTTGGGGCTTATCCGGCAGGGTACGGTGGACCAAGCTTAAATCCAGGGCGGGGTTCATATAGTGTTTCCGGAAGGTCTCCCTGGATTTTAAAGATAATTTTTCCATGATTGCCCTGGCAGTATAGGGCACGCCAGGTTCCATAAGGGCAAGCATTTTTTTAACGGGCTCGTTCAATTGTTCGTCAGCACTTGCAGCTTGGGCAGCCAATTCCTTCAGGTACTGGTCAATCTGTTCCAGCATAAATTTAATAAAAACATCAGAATTCCCAACTCCATGGCATTTTGAAATGGCCTCATAATAATCGTCCTGGAACTTTTCAATCTGGCTTTCGATGGGGATAAAGGTAAAGAGAGGGTTCCACTGTGCTAAAATCGCAGTGTGCCACAATCGGGCCGGGCCATTCGGCCATTCCCATGAGAAAGGGGATGGATAAATACAAATTCATAGTGAAATACTGCGGCCATAACTAAGGGATGGACCACATTCTGATTCAGGGACATCTACTCAAAGAGATCGGCCATCAATTTGGGAACGAATTGTGCCGGCGGTGCCATAAAGATGCAGACATCCCCATCAAATACACCATCCTCCCCCCCACCCCCGCCTGAATTCCCCGGACTCCTCTTCAAGCCCCTCCGTTAAAATTCCGTAGGCTCTTTTTAAATCGGCAATGGCGAAGGGATCGAGCACATCGAGTTTTTCATAAGTACGATAGGCATTCTTTACTTCCTGGATTTCCCGCCCAGGTCCAAGAACCAGCTGACCGTCGATAACCGACTGAACCTCAGATAAAGAAAGGGAATTGGCTTCAATTTTCAAAGAAGAATGAATGGACCGAATACGGTTATTCTTTCTCAGCTGTGGTTTTGATTCTAAATCCTTGTAAGCACTGATGCGTCCCAGATTTTCTGAAATAGACGCAACCTGGGATAGCATTTTATTTGAGCTGCGAAAGGGTGGTTGATTGGTTTTCATGGGCACGCTCCTTGGTGTTATTATACCTGATTCCCAGGACTTTAACCACTCTGAAAGACAACTTTTAGCCGATCCACCCCCTACCCCTCCCTACAAAAAAGTGCTATAATAAATCTAATAAGCCATGAGATGGAAAAAATATCTGCTTGGAGTTATCTTTACAAAAATAAAAATAAATAAGAAATAACTTCAAAATATGGTGAAAAAACCAGTAATTTTTTGCTGTAATGGGTTATCATTTTCGATTTTGTTCAAGAATAGCTATACTTTAAAGGATGATTGTGGTTAAATTAACGAGAGGGAAAAACGAATCCTTTTCGTTATTCCTAAGAAACGGAGGATGGGTTATGAATCCCATGCGAATTGGAATCGGCTACGATGTTCACCAGCTGGTGGCGGGTCGGAAGCTGATCCTCGGCGGAGTAGAAATCGAGCATTCAATGGGCCTTTTGGGCCATTCCGATGCGGATGTCCTCACCCATGCCATTATGGACGCTGTACTCGGCGCCCTGGGCCAGGGGGATATCGGCAAACATTTTCCAGACACTGACAAAGCGTATAAGGATGCGGACAGTATCCGACTTCTTGAGGAAGTGGTGGCCATTATGGCTGGTGCCGGTTATGGCATCGGTAATGTGGATGCCGTCATTATCGCCCAAAGACCCAAATGCGCCCCCCATATACCGGGGATGCGTAAGCGGATAGCGATGGCCCTGGGCACGACGGTGGACCAGGTGAACATTAAGGCGACCACCGAAGAAAAGCTTGGCTTTACCGGTCGTGAGGAAGGCATTGCGTCAGAAGCCGTGGTACTACTGGTCAGGGGGAATGAAAAATGATTGGAATAATCGCAGCACTAAAGGAAGAAGTCGAGGGTATTGTATCAAGCATGACAGAGTCCACCACCTTTATCAAGGCGGGGATGACCTTTGTTTCTGGAAAAATAAATTGTAAAGAGGTAACTGCGGTACAATGTGGTGTGGGAAAGGTGAACGCTGCCCTGTGCACCCAGATCCTCATCGATTGCTACGGGGTGGATTGCCTCATCAATCTGGGGGTAGCCGGCGCCCTAGCCGGTGGCCTGGATGTGGGAGATATCGTTCTCTCTAAGGATACCATGCAGTACGACATGGATGCCACCCCGGCAGGCTTTGCTTTGGGGGAAATCCCCGAAATGGGGATGCGCCTCTTTGAAGCAGACCCGGAACTATTGGCTAAAGCGAAAGCTGCCGCCGCGGGACTGGGTATTCCAGCCCTGGCCGGCCGGGTACTCACCGCAGACCGGGTGGTGGCTTCAGGGGCGCTTAAAGCGGCCCTGGCTACAGAGCTCTGTGGAGCCTGCGTGGAAATGGAAGGGGGCGCTGTGGCCCAGACGGCCTGGATGAATGGGATTCCCTTTATCATTATCCGCAGTATTTCCGACCACGCGGACGAGGAGCTCGAGGCGACCTATGACGCGCACTTTGAAGAATCGGTGGCCAATGCCAGCCGGTTGGTGCTGGCCTTAGTCAGCGCATCGGCATGCTAAGGAGGAAACTATGGGAATTTATGATGATTTAGGTGAGGTTTTGGAACTGCCACCCCATCGTCCGACCTGGGCAGAGATTAATCTGGAAAACCTGATTTATAATCTGAATGGCATTAAAAAATTAGTGGGTCCCGGGGCGACCATCATCGGTGTGGTGAAAGCCGATGCCTACGGACACGGCATCGAGGTGGTGGAAACCCTCCAGGATGAGGGGATTGACACCTTTGCGGTAGCTTTTTTGGATGAAGCCATAGCCCTGCGTCAAAAGGGAATCGATCGCAGCAGCATCATGCTTCTGGGCTTTACCGCGGAGGATACCATACCGGACTTAGTGGAGTGGGATATCGAGCCAACGGTGTACCAATATGATTTTGCCAAAGCACTGTCTGATTACTGCGTATCCGAAGGCTGTGTCTGCCCGGTCCATGTGAAGGTGGACACGGGAATGGGCCGGATCGGCTGGCAATGGCATGAGGCGGTGGAGGCCATCGCTCAGATTGCTGAGCTGCCGGGGATTACCATTAAAGGGATGTTCACCCATTTCGCCACCGCAGACTGTGCTGATAAAACCTTTACCCATCTCCAGCTGTCCCGCTATGCCGAGGTGGTGAAGGGCTTAAAGGAACGGGGGATTACCATTCCCTTAAAGGATGTGGAAAACAGTGCCGCCATCATGGATTTTGAGAAGACCATTTTCAATGGCGTTCGGCCAGGCATCATTCTGTACGGTCTGTATCCCTCGAATGAGGTCAAGAAGGAGCGCCTGCCCCTAAAGCCTGTGATGACCTTTAAAACCCGGATCGTCCATATCAAAACGATCCATGCCGGGGATTCCCTGGGCTATGGGCGCAAGTACATCGCCACTGAGGATCGGGTAATTGCCACCCTGCCGGTGGGTTATGCCGATGGGTATACCCGGATGTTGTCGGGCAAGGGGGCAGAAGTCTGGATTAAAGGTCAGCGTGCTCCGGTAGTGGGCAATATTTGTATGGATCAATGTACCATTGACATTACAGATCTCGAAGATGTGACCCTTTTTGACGAGGTGGAGCTTTTTGGAGAAAACCTTTCCGTTGATGAGCTGGCGAACAAGCTGGGAACCATCAATTACGAGCTGGTCTGTATGGTGAACAAACGGGTCCCCCGGGTGTACACCTTTATGGGAGATGCTCATCTCGAGGTGGAAATTTTAAATTCTGGTTATTTTGGGCTAAATTAGCCCGGTATATAGATATCGTAGCCCAATGATGGTATTGGGCTTGAGATAGAAATCTTTTCGAAGGAGAACTTTATGGGAAAATTAGAAGCAACAGCCAAGGATATCCGCAAAGATATTGTTAAAATGATTGGCAAGGCCGCCTCCGGTCATCCGGGTGGATCTTTATCCGCCGTAGAAATTTTAGCCCTGTTATATTTTGAAAAAATGAATGTGGATCCCAAGGATCCCAAAAAAGAAGATCGTGATCGCTTTGTGCTGTCCAAGGGACACGCCGCTCCGGTGCTCTACGCCACTTTAGCAGCCAAAGGCTTTTTCGCTAAAGAAGAGCTGGAAAACCTGCGCCAGATCGGTCACATGCTCCAGGGTCACCCGGACATGAAGAAGATTCCCGGGGTAGATATGTCTACCGGTTCCTTAGGCCAGGGTATCGGCGCTGCCGTTGGGATGGCTCTGGGAGCTAAGCTTGACAAAGCAGACTGGAAAACCTACGTCCTCTTAGGGGATGGCGAGCTCCAGGAAGGTATGGTGTGGGAAGCCGCCATGAGCGCTGCCCATTACAAGCTGGATAATTTGATTGCCTTTGTGGATAATAACAACCTCCAGATCGACGGTGCCATTACCGATGTTATGAGTCCCTATCCCATTGATGAAAAATTCGTAGCCTTTGGCTGGAATGTTATCGTGGTGGAAGATGGTAATGACTTCGATCAGCTTCGCGCTGCCCTGGAACAGGCTGGAACCGTTGAAGGCAAGCCCACCATGCTGGTGTGTAAGACCGTCAAGGGTAAGGGTGTCTCCTATATGGAAAACAATGCGGGCTGGCATGGTAAGGGACCCAATGCGGACGAAGTCGCCCAGGCCCTTTCTGAATTAGACGCCTAAGTGAGATTAGAGATAGGAGAATCGAATATGAGCAAAATCGCAACGAGAGAAGCTTACGGAAAATACCTGGTG
This sequence comes from Eubacterium aggregans, assembly GCF_900107815.1. Lineage (GTDB taxonomy): Bacteria > Bacillota > Clostridia > Eubacteriales > Eubacteriaceae > Eubacterium_O > Eubacterium_O aggregans. Next base: position 28,373 of record NZ_FNRK01000009.1, on the reverse strand, counting down.
GAATTGGGCGAAAAGAATGAAAACATCGTCGTCCTGGATGCCGACCTCTCCGGCGCCACCAAGACGGCTGACTTTAAAAAAGCCATTCCAGAACGCCATTTTAATGCTGGGATTGCAGAATGTGATATGATGGGCATGGCTGCAGGCCTGTCCACTACTGGGAAAATTCCCTTTGCCAGTACCTTTGCCATCTTTGGCGCAGGCCGCGCCTTCGAAGTCATTCGGAACAGTATCTGTTACCCCAAGATGAACGTCAAGGTGGCCTGTACCCATGCGGGCCTCTCGGTTGGGGAAGATGGGGGTTCCCATCAGTCTGTGGAAGATATTGCCCTGATGCGCGTCCTGCCCAATATGACGGTCCTGGTCCCTGCGGATGCCGTGGAAACCAAACGGATGATGGATGCCGCCGTCGAATTGAATGGACCGGTTTACCTGCGTTTAGGTCGTCTGGCAACCGAAGTCATTTTACCGGAAGATTATCAGTTTGAACTGGGCAAGGCCGTTACCCTGAAAGAAGGGACTGATGTGACGATCATCGCCATCGGCCTGATGGTTGAAAAGGCTGTGGAAGCCGCTGAAATTCTGGCAGGTGAAGGCATTAATGCGCGCGTGTTGAATATGGGTTGCATTAAACCCATTGACCGGGATGCCATTGTAGCCGCTGCCAAGGAAACCGGCGCCATCGTTACCGCAGAAGAACATTCCATTATCGGCGGCTTAGCGGGCGCTGTGTGTGAAGTTTTAGCTGAAACCGTACCAGCTCCGGTGGAAAAGGTCGGGATTATGGATCAGTTCGGACAATCCGGTAAGGCTGTGGATGTACTGGAACACTATAACCTGAATACCAACGCGATTGTAGAAGCAGCTAAAAAAGCCATTGGCCGGAAATAGTTTAATCACTTATTGAGCAATTTATAAAAAAATAAAAGGACTATCCCATATAGAGCGGATAGTCCTTTTGTTATACTTTTACGGACGATGGGCCTCATCATAAATGCTGCTATCGAAGTAGGTAAAGCAGCCTTTGGTTCCTCGCTTCCCTTGGTACATGGCAAAATCAGCATATCGGATCAGAGCATTCCCTTGGCAGCTGTGCGTTGGATAGATTGCAACACCAGCGGACATGTGTAAGGTGTGCCCATTACCTTCAGGGAGGATGACGCATTGGCCCTGGACATTTTTTTCCAGGTTGGACACAGCTGTTTGAAGGGTCACCATATCCGCCAGATTGTAGAAAAATAGGATGAATTCATCCCCGGACATCCGGGCAACTAAGGCATCGACTGGACTACCGGCTAAAAGCTGTGTTGCCGCTGTTTGGATATAGACGTCTCCAGCTTCATGGCCAAAGCTGTCATTAACATATTTTAGGTTGTCTAAATCCAACATAATCAAGGCAGCGTATTTGTCCTTCTCCAGGGTTCCATCAGTAAAAATATTATGAAACCGTTCCAAGAAAGCCCGGCGATTCATCAGACCTGTAAGAACATCGTGGTTCCGTTCATATTCCATTTGACGGAGTTCTCGCCACTCAAGACTGATATCTTCCACAAATCCAGTGATTAAGTTATTTTGTATTTCTACCTGTACTCGAATCCATAAAGTACCATCTTCTTTGGGGATTTCATAAACCCGTTCTTTTTGTTGTGGGGCATCCTTTATGGTCTTGGGCAAGGCATAAGGTTCAAAGGAATTCAGATGATCAAGGAAGGTATGATAATCCATGTCCTGGGCGGATAAATTCTTTTCTCCAAAAACATCGAAGAAATCATCACTGACAAACAGAATTTTTTCAAGGCCCTCATCTAATTCAAAGGCACCGAGATTGATACTGGACATTTTGAGTAAATGGGTCAATTTTCCTGCGGTCCGCATGACTTCCCGATTGAGGGCTTCAACGCCTTGGGCAAGGGAATCCAATTCACTTATTCCTGTGGCAGTGAGTGGGACGGGGGTGCCGGCAGAGATACCGATACGGACTTCTTTTTCAAGCTTAGAAACTGGAGCGATTAGCCGTTTTGTGATGATGATGGTGGCAATGACACTGACAATGAAAGTGGCACCCACAATAATGGAAAGGGTAAGGCCCGTATTCCAGGAAAGGCTGGATAGGGTGGTCTTTGGCTCAATGGCCATGAGAACCCATTGTTCGTCAGAAAAAGGTGCATTACGGTTATAAAGCGATAGCTTGCCTGTGGCAGCAACCATTTGAGACGTGTTTTGTAGCCCTGTGAGAAGACTGCATTTTTTATATCGGCTTGGCTGGAGGTTAAATTCTTTCAATGTGTCCTGGGTCAGTTGGTAATTTGAGCTATTGACTGCCACAGCCTGGTACGGACCGTCTGATTTTTGTTGAACCGCCAGACAATAGGCGCTGTCATTGTCGGTAATTTCTTCCGTCGGCAGTTGTTTAATCAGATAGTCGGTCAATATTTCCACACCAAGGACACCATATAAAGTGCCATCATCAGCAATAAGTGGGACGGAATAGGCGATAGAGATGACGTTATCCTCTTCGTTAAGGTGGTACGCTGGTGACCAATACGCTAAATCAGTATCTGATAAATCTTTGTTTTCCAAAGCGGCACGATAGGGATTATAAAAATAACGGTGATCTGCATTATCCTCGGATAGAGTAAATTTAGGAGTCCAATAGGAATCGGTGGTGATGCCGGTTTGTGCCACAACATCCACTGGAGCACGCTCGAAAAGGAGATCCTTGTTATCACTATTATAGACGGAAGAAGGGTCCCGATCCCGGATATAGATGCCCGTTAGGCTATCCTTTACTGGATTCGCAGGAAGGGGACTGCCTCGAAGGATGACAAAGGCACCAGAGACGGCATTTGTTCGCATCATAGAAATGAGCATCGGGGTGGCCTGGCGGAGATAATCGGTATATGCGTTGGCATCAGAGGATAGACTGGCGGCATTCTGGCCACTATTTGCATAAAGGGCATCCAGCTGAGATACCGTATCACCGGTTTCACGCCATTTGTTCACCATATCGTATTGAAGATAATCCTGTCTGGATTGAACGGTTCGGCCGAGGACCTGAGCCGCCGATTCATCCAGACGGACCAGCAGTCCGCTGGCGAAAATACTAATAAAAATAAGAGCCATTTGGGTAATCAGCAGGAGACAGATGGGGATGAGCAATTGGATTCGAAGGCTTTGTTTTTTTTCTTTTAGATGGGTCATATCCATACACTCCTCTGAAGGAATACAAATGGTCCATGGATTATTTATTCTTGGGTGAGAACCGTCTCCAATTGGCTGAGGGTATCCTTATACCAGGCATCAAAATTTGCATCCGTATTTAATTGAGCCAATGCGGTGTTGTAATCTGTGCCGTTTGACACCATTTCAAGTAAGGCTTTACGATCAGCTTCGGCCTTTTGGGGCAGGGTATGTTCGAGGATGCTTCTGGCAGTACCACCATTCTTAAAGGCTTTATTTGTATACATTTCATTATTCTCCGTGGTCTTGGCAGCTGAATTGAGTGCGTCCACCACCTTTTCTTTGGTTCCGGAATCAGTCATGACGGAGGCAAGATAGGACTCGGTACTGGCCTCTTTAGTGACGGGGAGATAACCAGACTCAACGGAAAAAGTTGCGTTTTGCTGAGGTTGCGTGAACCATTTGAGAAATTGCACAGAGGCATAGACCTCTTTTTCGTCAGCTTCGGTGACGACCATTCCCGCACCCTGCTGGACAGCGTAGGCTTTGCCTCCTTCAAACTGGGGGGCAACGGTGGACGTCATCGTGATGGGGTAGCTTTCGGTATCAGAAAGGATGCACTGACTGGGGAGGAAGCTGGCGCTGGAAGAGGAGCCGACGCAGGCGATAATGCGCCCGGTTTTGATGTCATCACTGCGGAAGCGGTTTTCTTCATCAAACCATCCAGCGACCATGGGAAGGTAGTAATTATCCCAAAGTTTGCGCATGACGGCCTTGTCAAAATTTAAGGTACATTGTCCATTTTGAGCATTGAAGATTTCTGTCCCCAATTGTCGGGAGCCAATGATCATATAATTGGCAAAGGCATCCCGTCCAAAAAAGGCTTTGCCATCATTGGGGATATCCGGGGTTTTGGCGTTCGTCCATTCATAGTAGGCTTTTGCTGTTTTGGTAATCCCCTCAATGGCTTTGAGCTCATCTTTAGAAGCCCCGGTAGCATCAGCAAATTTTTGCCAATCGGTTTCGTTGATGCTTAAAATTTCCGTGGATTTGGCAACCGGGAAGATCTTAAGGCTGCCGTTGTTGAAAAAATCGCCCTCCTCAATATAGGCCTGGCGTTCCTTTTCGGTAAAGTAGGGGGATAAATCGGCCACGGTCCCCATTTGATCCAGTTCATAGGCGGTGTCAGAATAAGCGGCAAATATATTGGGCATTTGGGGGGCACCGACTTTCTTTTGAGCGGCATCCATAACGCTTTTCTCTAAATCAGAAACAGTACCCTGGGTCGATTCACTGACTTGAATGCCCTGCTTGGCGCCTTCGCCCGCATTAAACTCGGCGATGGCATTGGCAAAGGCTTGCTGTTGGGCACCGTTGTATTAATGCCAGATCGTAATCTTAGTCGGATTTTGTGGGTCTAGTGCAACTTTCTTCGCACTTTGTCCACAGCCAGAGGTCAGAACAATCAGACTGATGAGGGCGAGCGTCAGGGAAATGAATCGTTTCATGAAAACTTCTCCTTTGGGCTTTAGGAATCGAAAAACATCTATTCATTCATATATTACCATATGCTTAAGGAAAACAAAAGGTTGAAAAGGGTTAAATTACGATTCTCTAAAGATAATTTATTGAATCATTATAAAAAATCAACGATGCTTGAGGACCTCCATGGCGGTGGGTGCGTCGATATAAAGACTATCGACGAGGCTGCCGCGCAGTGCGGCGCAAATGACCCGGGCCTTGACGACGCCGCTGGCTAAAAGCAGCTTATTGGGAATGGCCCGGATGGTATCTAAGGAGGCTCCAACCACACGGTCGTCCAGGGTGTGGTCGAAAATATCTCCCTGGGCATTGATGAAATGGGAGCAGACATCCCCAATACAGCCTCTGGATTCCATATCCCGATATTGGGCATCCGTGAGTAATCCCATTTCATAAATAACAGAGGGTCGGGCTAAATTACCCACAGAAAAGACGGCGGTCTGGCAATGTTCGGCCATTTTAAGGATGCGCTTCACCTGGGAATCCTGCTTAATGGCCTCTGCGATAAAAGGAGCATCTACCATGGCAGGGGCGGGGATCACATAGGCGGTACCATCCACACTGCCGGCAAAATTTTTAAGAATTTCCAAGGCACTGGATTCGTGGATGGCCCGGGAATAGCCCCCGGAAAGCTGGATCACAGAGATGCCCCGGCGTTTAATGGGAATTAAAAGAGTGGACAGCATTTCCAGGGTACTCCCCCAGGCAACGCCCAAGGTACAATCATCATCTAAATATCGGGGAAGGTCTTCCGCCAGGGCTGTACAGACATCCCGAAGGAGGATTTGGGGGTTGTTCACGAAATCCGGGACGATGGTCACCCGCTTCAGCGGAAACTGGGAGAGGAGTTGCGCTTCTAAATCTCCGAAGGAGAGCATGGGCTCTTTGATTCGGACTTCTACAAGTCCCATATCCTTTCCGGCCTTCAGTAAACGGCTTACGGTGGATTTACTGATGCCCTCCTTAGCAGCGATTTCGACTTGCCCCAAGTCCAATTCATAATATAATTTTGAAATACGAAGGATTTGATTGATTTTTTTCTGATCCATAAACGGCTCCTTGATGTGGGAAAATTCCCATAAAAAACTACTGATGAAATTTTAATTCTATTATATGTGGGATGCTGTCGGGTGTCAAGGCAAAAAAAAGTGCAAAAAAAGATCATAATTTTTAGAAAGTGAAATTATTCCCAAACATATTAAGAATAATCTCGAAATAATGGAAAAGTTGCACTCATTCTATTGACTTTGTTTAAAAATCAACGTACAATGCCCGTATCAAAGAAAAAACACAAGGAGTGAGTGAAATGAGCATTGTTACCTTAGTTGGTTCTGGTCAAATGGCCTCAGCACTGACCTTTCCCCTTTTTGAAAATGGGCATGAGGTCAGACTGGTGGGGTCACCCCTGGATGATGCCGTTATCGATGGCCTTCGGGAGGATGATTTTCATATTAATTTAACCCGAACCCTCCATCACGGCATTCATTATTACAAGGTGGATGAGGTAGAGACCGCCCTTGATGGGTGTGATTTGGTGGTCTGCGGCGTCTCCAGCTTTGGGGTGGATTGGTTTTTAGAAGCCATTATCCCCATTATTCCAGAGGGCATTCCCATGATTTCGGTGACCAAGGGAATGATCAATTATCCTAACGGTACCCTCCAGGTCTATCCAGAGTATTGGGAAGAACGGTTGCCAGAGCATTCGACTTTAGAAATTTATGCCATTGGCGGACCCTGTACTGCCCGGGATCTCTCGGATCACGATCACTCCTTTGTGGGCTATTGCGGCCGGGATCTTAAAAAGCTGGCAGAAATCCGGGCACTCTTCCAAACGGATTATTACCATATTAGTTTAACCGATGATATTGTTGGACTGGAAGCAGCTGTTGCCCTGAAAAATGGCTATGCCCTGGGAACGGCCCTGGCCATTGGTCTGAAAAACTTATGTGGGGATGATGGTATCGCCCATGTGAATTCTAAAGCGGCCCTCTTCCAGCAAAGTGTCAAAGAAATGGATGCTCTTTTGGAAATCGTCGGGGGAACCCATAAGATGATTATGTATGCCGCCGGAGACCTGGACGTGACCGTGGCCGGGGGTCGAAGCCGAAGCGTCGGCCAATACCTCGGGGAAGGGCTGTCCATGAAGGAAATCACCGAGAAATTAGCAGGACAGACCCTGGAAGCCGTGGTCATCGCCACCCGCACCGCCAGTGCTGTGAAGGCCATGGCTGAAGCCGGTAAAATTGATGCTTCGGAATTCCCGCTACTTCTCCATGTGGATAAGCTCCTCAACGAGGGAGAAAAAGTGAATATACCTTGGAGTGACTTCCAAACCACAACCCGGGATAAAAAATAAATTTGGAAGATACCCTAGGTTTGGGGAAGCCCGGGTATGGTGTGTTACGGCAAACAAAAATTCATAAATTTTAATTTTGAGGGAGGAATATTATGGAATATTTAATTGGATTGGATTTAGGAACAGGCAGCGTTAAAACCGTATTGTTTGATCAAAATGGGAAAGAAATCGCCCAGATGGCCCAGGAGTACCCGGTATACCAGCCCCACAATGGTTGGTCCGAACAGGACCCCGAGGATTGGTATTCGGCAGCCATTGCCACCATGCGCTACGTCATCGAGGAATCCGGAGTCCCCACCGAAGCCATCAAGGGCATCGGGATGTCCGGCCAGATGATGGGGGCCGTTATGTTAGATGCCGCAGGGAATCCCCTGCGCCGGGCGATTTTATGGAACGATGCCCGGACCACAGAGTCCTGTGAATCCGTTCGCCGAATTGTGACGGATGCCAAGATGATGGAAATCAACTGTAACCCCGTTCGGCCAGGCCTCACCGCCGCTAAGATTCAATGGGTCAAGGAAAACGAGCCGGAAATCTATGCGCAAACTGCCCATATCCTGTTGCCCAAGGATTATCTGCGCTATCGCCTCACCGGGGAATACGCCACCGAAGTTTCCGATGCTTCTGCCATGCAGCTCTTGGACGTTCGGAATCGCTGCTGGTCTCCCTTTATCTTAGATGCCCTGGATATCAAGGAATCCATGCTGGGGAAGGTCTACGAATCACCGGAGGTTACCGGAACCATCACCAAGGATGTAGCGGCACTGCTGGGCCTCTCTGAAAAAACCGTCGTAGTTGGGGGTGCCGGGGATAACGCTGCTGGTGCCGTGGGGACCGGTGTGGTTGCTCCGGGCCGTGCCATGACCACCATCGGGACCTCAGGGACTGTCTTTGCTTATGCCGACAAGCCCATGATGGATGAAAAGGCCCGGGTATATACCTTCTGTATGGCCGTGCCGGATGCCTGGCATTTTATGGGAAGCGTCAATTCTGCCGGTAATTCCCTGAAATGGTATCGGAATATGTTCTATAGCGACGATATAGAATACGAACAGATCAATAAGGATGCCATGGCTTCAGCCGCTGGTGCCAATAACCTGATTTATATGCCATACCTCACCGGGGAACAATCCCCCCACTTTGATTTACAGTGCCGGGCTGGCTTCGTCGGTTTGTCCGTCACCCACACGAAGGGGGACTTAACCCGGGCCGTCATGGAAGGCATTACCTATGCCCTCCGGGATGTGTTGACCGCAGTGCGTGAATCCGGAATCGAACCCGCTATTATGCGGATGTGCGGCGGTGGCTCCAAGAGCCGCTTCTGGCGTCAGCTCATGGCAGACATCTACGATATGCCCGTTTGCCTGCCGGACATGAATTCCGAGAATGCCGCAGCCCTGGGGGCCGCCATTCTGGCTTCCGTGGGAACAGGGATGTACCCCAATGTCCAGGATGCCTGTGATAAAATCATTAAGATGCGGGCCGAAAACTACGATCCCAACCCGGCCATGCGGGCAAAATACGATGCCACCTACGCCGCTTTTGACAAGCTGTATCCACAGCTGAAGGATAATTTTGCAGAAATTTTGAATTTATAAAGGATTTAAAAATCCACAGGAGGATGATCGCATGAAATTTTTCTTAGACACTGCCAACGTCGAGGATATAAGGCGGGCCAATGATATGGGTGTGATTTGTGGCGTCACCACTAACCCCTCCCTCATCGCAAAAGAAGGACGGGATTTTGGTGAAGTGATTGCCGAAATTGCAGCCATTGTAGATGGACCCATTAGTGGTGAGGTCAAAGCCACCACCACCGATGCCCAAGGAATGATTGCAGAGGGACGGGAAATTGCTAAGATTCATCCGAATATGGTGGTTAAAATCCCCATGACTGGTGAAGGGTTAAAGGCTTGTAAGACCTTAGCCGAGGAGAATATCCCGGTGAATATGACACTGATTTTCTCTGCGGGGCAAGCACTTCTGGCCGCCATGGCCGGTGCCGCCTACGTGTCACCCTTCCTTGGACGGTTGGATGATATTGCTTCACCGGGGATTGACCTCATTGAAAAAATCACCGATATTTTTGCCGTTCAGGGCATCACCACAGAAATCATCGCCGCCAGTGTGCGCAATCCTGTTCATGTACTAGAATGTGCCGCTTTGGGAGCGGATATCTGTACCGTACCCCTTTCGGTCATTGAAGCCATGCTCAAGCATCCTTTGACGGATCAGGGCATCGAGAAATTTCGAAAAGATTATATTGCCGTATTCGGAGAATAGAAGAGAATAAAGAGACAACCCCCAAAAAAGTGGCACAGACCTTTTGGTCTGTGCCGCTTTTTTTATGGAAGTGCGAGGGGGGCATATTTTTCCCTTGACACGGGGCGGTCCTGCTCCTATAATTTAGATATAGTCTAATAGTAGATGTAGTCTAGTAGCAAAAGGGGGATATTATATGAGTCAGGAGGAAGTCCATGATGATCCAGCAATGTAAATCCTGTCAGGGAAAAAATCTGGAGCGCTTTATCCAGCCCATTATCCTGTCCATCCTAAAGCAGGAAAGTGAAATCAACGGGTATGCCATTATTAAGAAAATTGGGAGCTATGCCACCTTTGAGGGGCAGAGCCCGGACCCTACGGGAGTCTATCGCTATTTAAAACAAATGGCGGAGCGGGGTCTGATTGAATCCAGTGAGGCGGGACGGGAGCGGCGTTACAGCATTACCCCGGAAGGACGGCATTGCCTGGGCAATTGGCGGGAGACCCTGGAGGAATACCAGAATCGGATTCGGGAGCTGTGCGAAGAATTGGCCCAGGTTTAACAGTATCGGTAAGATGGAATGAAAAAGAAAAAGGAGCATGGTTATGAAATGTGTACAATTAATGGTCATCGGTGGATTTTTAGGGGCGGGGAAGACTACCGCCATGATGCAGCTGGCAGAACGGATTAAGGCCCAGGATAAAACCGTGGGGCTGATTACCAATGATCAAACGGATTTTTTGGTGGATACCCAGTACGTTAAGAGTCAGGCCTTGGACGTGGCGGAACTAACGGGAAGCTGCTTCTGCTGCAACTATCCGGGATTTGCAGAAAAGGTGGGAGCCATGGCGACAAAGGATTTTGTGCTGGCGGAGCCGGTGGGCAGCTGTACCGATTTGGTGGCCACCATTATGAAGCCCTCTAAGGCGGGAAAGGCGGGAGACATTGCCGTGCTGCCGCTGTCGGTATTGGTAGAGCCCGCCCGGTTGGCCCAGTTTATGGCAAAGGATACCTCCGTTTTTTCCGAAGGAGTCTATTATATTATGGCAAAACAGATGGAGGAGGCAGATTTTATCGTTCTCAATAAGATCGATACCCTTGATGATGCAAGGAAAGAGGTGCTTTTGGACTTTTTGAAGGGAAATTATCCCCATGGCCGGGTTTTGGAAATCTCGGCAACAACTGGGGAGGGTCTGAAGGAATGGTTATCTGCGGTCACCGGGGAAGAGGTCCAGGGGGCCAGTACAAGAAAGATTGCGGTGGAGTACCAAACCTATGGTGATGCTGAGGCCGAAATGGGCTGGCTGAATGCCCAGGTCACCCTTCATGGGGGACGCGCCTTTGATGGCAACCGCCTCCTTCAGACGCTGGGACAGATTCTGAAGGAAAGTGTTGCGGATCACCAGGGGGAAATCGGGCATCTTAAGCTTTTTCTGGAAGGAGATGGGGACAGCGCTAAGCTGAGCTGTACCAGTATCCAGTCCATGGTGAATCTGGACAAGGCCCTTACAGAAGGTATTTCTGGGGGCAAGCTGACCATCAACCTTCGGGCGGCGGTAGACCCTGAGATCCTTAGGGCCGAAACAGAAGCAGCCCTGGGGGACATCAAGGGGGAATTTGCCTTAGATACAGGGAATTACTTGGTGGAAGCCTTCCGACCAGGCTTTCCCAACCCTACCTATCGATTGTAAAGGGATTAAAAAAGCCAGCTATGGGCTGGCTTTTTTAATCCCCTCATTCCGATTGATGATGCAGCTTACGTGCCTTATCCCGGTACATGGCTTCGTCGGCAAGCTGCATTAGATGGGGAATATCTTTGGCTTGAGAATAGATGGCGTAGCCGATGGAAATGCCTAAAACATAGGCCTTTCCGTCCATCAGAAAACTTTTGTCAAACTCAGCCCGAATATCCGAGATTCTATGGTCAAGGGCCGCGGTGTTTCGAAAAGGTAAGAGCAGACAGAATTCATCGCCACCAATACGGGCCAGACAGTCCGTTCCCCTGGTGTGGGCCTGGAGCTTGGAGGCTCCGACTGTTAGGAGTGTATCCCCGAATTGATGACCATAGTGATCATTGGCAGCCTTAAAATTGTCTAAATCCATGAAAAGGACGGCAAAATCAAATTGGGTCGTTGCATAGGCAGATTCAAACCCTTTTAGTTTATCGAAAAAACGTCGGCGGTTATACAGGCCAGTCAGAGGATCATAATAGGCCAGACGCTGATATTCCCGGGCCAGCTTTTTATAGCGTGTCTGCTGAATGGCCAGGGCGGCCTGGGCTTGCTTTTGCCGGGTGACATCTTTGCAGGAGATGATATAGCAGAGAAAGTCATGGTGCCGGTCCTTGGCGACAGCAACGGAGAGATAAATGTTTTTAACCCCCTGGTCCGGGCAAAGAATAACCGCTTCAACATCAGAATCCTTGGGTTTTAGACTGAGGGCTTTTAAATCGATGGGGTTCTCAAAAAACGAGAAAGATGGTAGCCCAGGAGCAGCGGAGCATCGTAACCTAAAAGACATCCGGCCGCATCGTTGCATTTTAAAATCTCAGTCTTTTCATCAATGACGAAAATAGGGTTATTGCTGGTTTGTAAAATCGTATCTGGGGAGATAATTAAATCGATGTTGAAAAGATCATAGCGATAGATGATCCCAAAATATCCAAGGCCGAAAAAAGCAGTGGCAATACTGGCCAAAGAAGGTAACACCGGGACCGTTAGGGGCAGAATGACATCGGTGATGACGCCGATGGCGATGGTGAGGGTATCCAAAAGGATAAAGGTGTAGGCCAATCGCTTTTTCATCCGGTGGTGGACGTTTCTTGCCCAGAGGTGTAAAAGATAAAAAGCATAACTAAAATAAATCAGGACATAGCCCAGGAAGGCCCAGAGCCAAAAGGATGTCAGACTGTTGGGATAGGTCCATCCCAGGCCAGACATTGAAGGAATAACAGAAAGGGCCAGGGAGGTGGTGGGGCCAAGCAGATTTTTTAGGATTAAAAGAAGGCCTGGAGTAAAAAACAATACCCGCTTCCACCCTGCCATGGGAGCGTGCTCGGGGTTTGTGAGGACATAGAAATAATAGGCCGTGAGCGAAACGAAGCCGCACCAGCCAATGGCGGCAAAGCGATGCCAGAAAAAGGCGCTTTCTGCATTGGGGGATGCATAGAAAAAAGCATTACAAAAAGACCACCATCCCAGACTTAAAAGGACGGCGGCAGCCATTTTATTTAAAAGGTCCCGCCTTTCTGAAAAGAAAAAGCGTCCTGCGCCGATGCAAAAGCAGGTGCAGATAATAATAGACAAAGAAGATAGAGGGTTCATAGGTGGAACTCCTGGACAAAAGACAATTCGATAACTCTATTATAACAAAGAATATGCTATAATTATAATAAAAAAACAATTGATAGGAGGCGTACAGCAATGGACACAAAAACACGGGCCTTTGCCTGTCCACCCAAGTATATCCAGGGGCCAGGGGAGCTAAAAAACTTAGAGATGTACACCCGGGATCTTGGAAAAGCGATTTTTGCGATTATTACCCCATCCTTTTATGATAAGTTATCCAGAGATCTAGTGGCGATGTATGAAAAAGCAGGGGAAAGGGTCACCTGTGAAAAATTTGGGGGAGAAACCAGCATGGCAGAGCTTGAGCGACTCACGGCCCTGGCTGCGGGAAAGGGCTATGATGTTGTTGTGGGTATTGGTGGGGGAAAGGCCATGGATGCCGCCAAATACGTGGGGATTCAGATCGGGGCGGCCATTGTGACGGTCCCCACCATCGTATCCACTGACGCGCCCACCAGTGCCTTGACGGCGACCTATACGGAGTCCGGAGAACATGCCGGGAGTATCTATTACAAACGCAATCCTGATTTAGTGCTGGTGGATTCTGAAATCATTGCACAATCTCCGGTGCGGCTGTTTGTTTCGGGGATGGGGGATGCCCTGTCCACTTATTTTGAAGCCAAGGCCCACGTGGATTCCAATACGAAGAATCGGGTGGGGGATGGCTATCAGACCCCCCTGGCGGCCATGGCGCTGTCGGAACTGTGCTATACCCGGCTCATGGCCGATGGGATTCAGGCCAAAGCCGATGTCAAGGCTGGGCGATTAACCGAGGCGGTGGAGAATATCATCGAAGTAAACACCCTGCTTTCGGGGATTGGCGTGGAGTCTGCGGGTTGTGCTGGGGCTCATTCCCTGAATGCTGGCTTTTCGGCCCTGCCGGGCTGCCAGAATAGTACCCATGGGGAAATTGTAGCCTTTGGCACCCTCTGCCAGCTGGTTTTGGAGGATTGGCCCCGGGAGACCATCGAAGAGGTGCTGACCTTTTCCAGCACCCTGGGCCTGCCCATTACCCTGGCAGAAATCGGCCTTTCGCCTGAGGATACCCCTAGCCTGATGCAGGCAGCCCAGAAGGCCTGTACCACCAAACACATTGCCGCGGAGACGGTGCCGACCAGCCCTGAGATTTTAGTGGAGGCAGTGCTTCGGGCGGATGGTGTTGGACAGGCATGGAAGAAGGCATAAACATTAAAAAATAAAACTTATTGCTTTTTCCTCCCCGCTACAATTTCATCGTACAATTCTTTTTTCTCCATCTTATCCAGAAGCGCTTCTTCCAGCGCTTCTTTTTTTTCGGTTAATTCCTGGAGGTGGGTATAATCCTGGGTGGGGACGGCCAGCTCGGCATCGATGGCATCGATCTCGGATTCCATGGCGGCCATATCGGTATCCATGGTGGCGTATTCCTGCTGCTCTTTATAGGTTAGACGTCGGGGTTTGTCAGTGGGGGCTGCCTTGGGTTTTGATGTTTTGGGGGCTGTGGGGGCCTCGTATTTTTGAGACTCGGTGTGCTTGGCCGCATAGTCCGTGTAATTCCCTGTTTGAACGATGATCCTGCCCTGGGCTTCAAAGCCATAGATGGTGTCGCACACCCGGTCCAGAAAATAGCGATCATGGGATACGGTAAGGACGCTGCCTTTAAAGCCATCCAGATAGTTTTCCAAGACCTTCAGGGTGTCGATATCCAAATCGTTGGTGGGTTCATCCAGTAGGAGGACATTGGGGGCGGCCATGAGGATGCGCAGGAGGTAAAGTCGACGGCGCTCGCCCCCGGACATTTCAGAGATGCGCACCCACTGGGCATACCGGTCAAAGAGGAAGCGCTCCATCATCTGGGCGGCGGTAATGGTTTCCCCAGAGGCGGTTTCCACCATTTCGGCCCCCTCCCGAATGTATTCGATGGCTCGGAGGTTAATGTCCATATCCTCGGATTCCTGGGAAAAATACCCTAGTTTAACGGTTTCCCCTAGGGTAACGGTGCCGGAATCGGGGGTGAGACGGCCGGCAATAAGATTTAAAAGGGTAGATTTTCCCCGGCCATTACGCCCCACAATGCCGATGCGTTCATCAGAGCCCAGGATGGCGGAAAAATCTGAGACCACCGGGGCCCCGGCAAAGCTTTTGTTTAAGTGGTGAAGCTCCACCACCTGTCGGCCCAGACGGGTGAAGGCCACATCCAGCGCCAGGGACTCCTCGGATAAATTGAGGCCGCTTTGCTCCAGGATTTCAAAGCGCTGGATTCTGGCCTTCTGCTTGGTGGTCCGGGCCCGGGCGCCCCGGCGCATCCAGGCCAATTCTCTGCGATAGAGATTTTGACGCTTTTGCTCCATGGCGCTTTCAAAGGCGTAGCGCTCGGCTTTCTTTTCTACGAACTCCGAGTAATTCCCCGGGTAGTCATAGAGGTGGCCCTTATCCAGCTCCAGGGTTTTGGTGACCACCCGATCCAGGAAATAACGATCATGGGTGACCATGAGTAGAGCACCCTTACGGTTTTGCAGAAAGGTTTCCAGCCAGGCGATGGTTTCGTTGTCCAGGTGGTTGGTGGGTTCGTCCAGGATGAGGAGATCGCAGGGGGCTAAGAGGACCGAGGCCATGGCCACCCGTTTGCGCTGGCCGCCGGACAGCTCGGCAATGCGCTTATCAAAATCGGAAATCCCCAGCTGGGTAAGGATGGTCTGAATCTGGGATTCTAAATTCCACAGCCCCTGGGCATCCAGCTGATCCCCCAGGGCCAGGACCCGCTTCTGAAGTGCCGTGTCCTCTGAATTTTGGGACAGGGCAGCGGTGGCTTGTTCATAATCCCGGACTAAATTAGTCTCTGGCGTATTGGCCTGGAAAACTTGATCAAGGACAGTAATGCCCGGATCTAAATCCGGGGTTTGGGCCAGATACTCCACACGCTTGCTGCCAAAGACGGTCACGTCGCCGGCGTCGGGGGTATCCAGTCCTGCGATAATGCGCAGCATGGAGGATTTGCCTGTACCGTTGATGCCGATGACGCCGGTTTTATCGTCATCCTCAATGGTGAAGCTGATATTTTCAAAAAGGGTTTTCACCCCGTAGGATTTTTTAAGATTGTCGATGGATAGGATATTCATGGAGACTCCTTTGTGATATTTGGTTTTGCAATAGCATCGATGAATTTTCTGGGAGAGACACCGACGGCTGTTTTAAAGGCTTTATAGAAATTGGAATAATTATTAAAGCCGACATTATAACAGGTGTCGGTTATACTGACACCCTCGGAAAGGAATTCCTTTGCCAACATAATGCGTTTGTAGGTTAGATATTCGATCACGGTGAATCCCGTTCCCTTTTTAAAGGTTCGGCATAATGAGTATTTATTGGTGAAAAACTGGGCAGATAACTCTTCTAAGGTGATGTTCTCCGTCAGGTTTTCGTTAAGATGGGCGATGATGGCCTCACACAGGGGGTCTGATTTAATGGGATGGACCTGGATGGGGTGGTCCTGATCCTTGGAATAAAGGTTGTTCAGGAGAATGATAAATTCTAAAAAAAGCAACCGAAGCATGAGTTCTCTTTCGGGAAGATCACTTTTAATATAGTGCTCAAATCTTTGAAAAAAACGGAGGAGTTCTTCTGGGTCTGTTGGTGCGATGAGATTGCGTTTTCCCAGTTTGCGCCGTTCAAAGCAGTAGAGCAGATTAAAGGTTGGGGTTTGGTATTGATAGAGGAGCTTCGGGTTAAAGTATAAAACAATGCGTTCATAGGGTTTGGACGAATGAAATTCAGGTTTGTGAAGCTCCTTGTTATTGATAATTAAGAATTGGTTTTTTTGTGGTTTGTACTCATGGCCTTCAATGAAATAAGTGACATCACCAGAGATAAAGAAGTTGATTTCATAGAAAGAATGAATTTCAATGTGATTAATGGATTCAAGGGTGGGTTCCTCAGAGAGGTTATGGGCGTAGGTGAAATCCATGGATTCATATTCAGAGAATGTTACATTCACGAGGTTGTCCTCCTTGATCGTTCTGTTTATATAATATAGCAATATTTGAAATATCTCAAGCAATAATTGAAAAGACCATTTGTTTGGATGGGTTTATAATGTAAACATAAATCAATGAAGGAGGATCGGCTAGAGGGGAAATAAATAGGCTAATACTCTGGAAAAATGGGTTCAAAAGGTTCGCTTTTAAAGGGTGTATGTTGGAAAATGGAGGAATAGAATGTTACCCAGAATTAACAACCGTTCAAATATTGCGTTTCGAATTTAAGAGGAGAGTATGATGAAGAGAATAATTTGCTTGATGCTGATATTATTTTGTATAGCATCCATAATGTTCACCGGGTGTGGTCAGAAAAAAGAAACGGGGATAAAAAATGGGACAGTGGAAGATCCGATTATGATTAAAATCGCCCATGACAATAGTGTACAAACACCAGGCCATAAAGCCATTGAGGGTTTTAAAAAAGAAGTGGAAGCCCAGTCTGGAGGGCGAATTAAGGTAGAAATTTATCCCGGGGGCCAGATGGGGAGCATCCAGGATACCATGGAACAAACCCGGCGGGGAGATATTCAAATGAGCTTTGCCGCCACGAGCCTGCTCATTCAGAATATGCCGGAACTGGCGGTGTGGGAGGTGTTTGGACTCTTTGATGATAAAGCGCATGCTCACCGAGTCCTTGACGGGAAAGCCGGACAGAAAATGATGGAATACCTGGAAGCGGAAAACCTTGAGGGAATTGGATATATGGAAATCGGCTTCCGGAATTTTTCCAATAGCAAACGTCCGATCAATACAAAGGAGGATGTCAAAGGATTGAAGATGCGCGGGTATAATTCTGTTCAGATAAAGGCCTGGGAGGCACTGGGTGCCAATCTTTCCTCTTTATCCTGGAATGAGGTGTTTACATCCCTTCAGCAGGGACTCATCGATGGTCAGGAATGTACGACAGAAAGTTTCTATAGTGCGAAATTCAACGAGACACAAAACTACTGGTCTCTGACCCAGCACATCTACACCAATTGGCTGTGGTATGCCAATCAAGATTTTATGGATTCTCTTTCTGAGGAGGATCGGGGCATTGTTATGGATGCATCAAAAAAAGCGATTCATGATCAGCGGGAAGAAGCGGATCGGGCAGAAAAGAAGAATCTTGAATTAATTAAGGCATCAGGGACTATTGTGAATGAAGTACCATTGGAGGCAAGAGCAGAAATGACACAAACAATGAACGAAGCGGTCAGTAGGCAAATCATTGATAAATGTGGACAGGATGTGTACGACATGGTGATGGAGGAAGTGGAGAAGGAACGGCACACTGCGGAATAAGAAGTCCTACATTACACAAAGGGGGTAGTGGAGATGATTAAAAAAGGTTTATCTTGGCTTGATGTTAATTTTGAGCCAATTCTGATGTCGGCACTGTTTTACATTATGACCATTTTAATTGTGGTGCAGGTCGGCCTGAGGTATTTCTTAGGCCTTGGACTTTCCTGGGGAGAGGAGTTATCACGGATTATCTTTGTCTGGTTGATGTATTTTGCCATCAGCTATGCAACGCGGAATCAACGGCATATCAGGGTGTCATTTTTGGTGAACAAAACACCGGAAAAGGTACAAAAAGTCATTCTGATGATAACGGATTTTCTGTTCCTGGCGTTCACGCTGAGGACCTTGGTGTCGGCGTGTAACATCGTCGGGGAAGCAACCCTTTACAATGACCGCCTGGTAGCCATGGATGTGGGGCTGAATGTCATTTATATGGCCGGAGTCGTAGGGCTGCTTCTTATGTCAATCCGATTGATTCAGAATATTGTATGGCGCCTGAGACATCTGGATGTCCCCATTGAAGTATTTGAAAATATAAATGGGAAACACTTGAATTCCAGAAAGATTTGTTTTGAATCTGGGGATGAGAGTGAGTGGGAACACCTCGAAGAGAGTGAGGCAGAGCAAATCGCACTGGGTCATCACGAGGAAAAGGGGGAGTAACGGATGTCAACAACACTCGTATTATTCGGTAGTTTTATTATTTTCCTATTGTTATCGGTGCCCATTGGCGTATCACTTGGTCTTTCGGCAGTTACAACTATCCTTATCCTCCAGCCAATCAGTATGGAGGTATTCACCCAGAGCATGATTCAGGGGCTCAATTCATTCCCATTAATGGCAGTACCGCTTTTTACCTTCGCAGGAGACATTATGGGAAAGGGCGGCATATCCAAGCGATTGCTCAAGGTAGTGAGCCTTCTCTTTGGAAAAGGGACAGGCGGCCTGGGCATTGTATCCATCGTGACCTGCCTGTTCTTTGCCGCAATCTCTGGGACTGGATCGGCAACCGTGGCCGCTATTGGTTCTATTATGATTCCGGCGATGGTGGCCAAAGATTATGACAAGAACTTTGCTGGGGCATTGGTTTCCTCCGCCGGAACGGTAGGGGTTATGATTCCCCCAAGTCTATGCATGGTGGTGTACGCGGTGGCGGCAAATACATCGGTGACGGGGATGTTTACTGCAGGGATCATCCCTGGGATTCTCGTGGGCGTTGTCCTGTCAATCTACTGCTATTATTATTCCAGGAAGCATGGCTATAAAGGGGAAAGCATCACGTATACGAGCAAGGAAAAGTTGGCAATCGTGAGGGATGCCATCCCCGCGCTGCTTATTCCAGTGATTATTCTGGGAGGGATCTACGGAGGTATATTTACGCCGACAGAGGCCGCTGCGGTAGCCTGTATCTACGGCATCTTTGTGAGTGTCTTTGTCTACAAGGAGGTTAAAATCAGCCAATTGCCAAGTATTGGGTACAATGCGGTGCTGATGTGTGCTGCCGTGCTTGTCATCATCGGAATTTCCTCAGGATTTGGTCGGCTGCTAACCTTTACTCAGGTACCTGTCCATATTGCAAATTTCATTCTGAGCATTACCCAGAATAAGATTTTGGTCTTACTGTGCATTAATGCATTATTACTGCTGGTAGGAACCTTCCTTGAAACCAATTCGGCTATCATTCTGCTGGTGCCCATTTTACTGCCAGTGGTGACGGCCCTTGGGGTTAACCCCACCCACTTTGGGGTGATGATGGTATTGAACCTCTCCATTGGCTTTGTAACCCCACCCCTTGGGGCGAATCTCTTTATGGCCTGTCAGATCAGTGATATTAAATTTGATGATATTTGCAAAGCGATTTGGCCCTGGATTCTTGTGATGATTGTAGCATTGCTGTTAACCACATATATTGAACCATTGTCCTTATGGTTACCCCAGCTGTTAAATATAACTGTTTAGTAAAGAAAGGAACTTCCGAATGAATAGAAGAGAAATTTTTGAACAGACCATGCAGTTTAAAGAGGTCGGTAAGGTATTGGTGGATCAGGGGAAGCAGGTTACATCCATTCATAAATGGTGTTATCCCAAAATTCGGGAAGCCATGGGCCTGCCGGCACTCCCAGAGGATCAGATCCGTATTTTAGATCGGATGTCCCAATGTGTGGTCAGTGATGAGGATTTGCTGGAAGCCTGGGGCATTGATTTTCGGTGGATCATCCCCAATTGGACGAATATCCGTGAGGTCGATGAAAAGAGCTACCGCAACACCTTTGGCTCCCTGTTTAAAACCGAGGATGGCGATTATTACGCATTGACTGAATCCCCCATGAAGGCGTACGAGGAAATCGAGGATGCCTTAGCAGAGTGGGAGTGGCCGAATCCCAGCGATCCCTATCTGGTGGAAGGTCTTCGGGAGCAGGCGAAGGCACTTTATGAGAACACCGATTATATCATCGGTCTCGATGGCATTAAGGGCGGCGTGCTCCAAACCTGTTTGGAGCTGCGGGGGTATGAGCAGTTTTTTATGGATATTATCATCGACCCTGAAGGTTCCCATGCCTTATTGGAAAAAGTGACCCAGCTGTATATGGATATGTACACGGTCTACTTAAACGAAGTGGGGGAATATGGCCAGATCTTGTATCTGACCGATGATTTAGGGGCCCAGAACAGTATGCTGATGAGCCTGAATCATTTCAGAGAGTTTGTAAAACCCTACGAAGCCCGGCTGATTAAACATATTAAGTCTTTGGCACCCCATATTAGAATATCCTTCCACACTGACGGCAGTGTGCTGCCACTCATTGAGGATTTAATTGAAATCGGCGTTGATATTCTAAACCCGGTACAAACCTCGGTGGATGAGTTAAAGGATACCCAGGCTTTAAATGCAAAATATGGAGATCGAATCGCCTTTCATGGTGCCATGGATGTTCAGAATGTACTCATCAACTCCACTCCAGAGGAGATTGAAGAAGAGGTCAAAAAACGCTTGAAGGACCTGGGGACAGGCGGTGGCTTCATCATCTCGACCTGTCATAATATCAACCGGGATATTCCGCCGGAAAACCTTAAGCGGATGTTTGAGGCAATTCATAAATACCAGAATTATCCGTTTAGTTTTTAAATATAAAAAAATATTGGAGGAAATAAAATGGTAATGCAAACAAAATTCAAATTAAATCAGAGAGATTCTGTATGGTTCCACGAAAATTCAGGACAAGTCAACCAGGCTTATGCCAAAAATGTCTGTGATATCGCCATCCTGCCCATTGGGGCTATCGAACAGCATGGTCCCCATTGTCCTTGTGGTTCCGATACCTTTAATGCCATCGGGATTGCAGAAAGGGTGGCAGAAAAAACCGGGGCAATGATCCTGCCCTCACCCATGTATGGCTCCCATCCCCATCATCATTGGGGAATGCCTGGGACCATCCCTCTGAAATACGAAACCCACATTGCTTTGCTGGAAGATATCGTCCGGGGGGCAGCAGTTGCCGGGTTTAACAAATTCATCATTATTTCTGCCCACGGACAGGTATCCTCAATGATCGTTGCGGTCCATAAATTAGGGATTGAAGGCTACTTCACCATTTCGTCTACCTGGTACGATTTCCTGAGGGATAACAAGGAAGTCCTTAAAGATTTCATGTGGCATGCCGATGAAGCCGAAACCTCGGTTGCCTTACATCTGTATCCTGAACACCTCAATATGGATCTGGCTGAAAAGGGTGGCGGACATGGTCTGGTGGATTCGAAGTGGAAAATTGCACCGGGTCAGGCAGCCATGCCGGGGATGATGTATCATTTCGAAGGGACCTTTGCGCTTCCGGAAAAGGACGATTTGGACAATGGTGTCATTGGCGATCCGACCCATGCCAGTGTTGAAAAGGGGGAAGCCCTGGTGGGGAAATGTGTGGATTACTATGTGGAATTGCTTGAAGAGATTAAATCGAAGTATCCCTGTGGAATCAATCCCTTAGGGTTTAGAAATCCTCTGGGATACGAAGGAACTGCTGCCATCGAGTATGATAAAGATCACGATGATAAGGGGCAACTGAAATAATTACATACCGTCGATAAGGATTAAAAGTGATGTTCTGAGAACTTTGGGAGAAATCCCTTTAGGGGTGGCACCAAAGTTCTCCATACACTACTTTTAATAAGAAAAGGGGTAAAAGTCATGTCTATAATAATTAAAGTTGAGGTATTGAAGGCGTACCTTGAAGAGATGTATCAAAAAGCTGGATTATCCGCTGAAGATGCCCGGATTTGCAGTGCTTATATGGTGCAGACCAATTTATGGGGAATTGATTCCCATGGTGTTTTACGGGCACCGATTTATATCCAAAGGATTCGGAATAAGGTCATTAATCCAGAGCCGGATATCCGGGTCATTAAAGGGGAAGGCACACCGATGATGCTCATGGATGCGGATGCCTCCATCGGTTATCTGGCAGGAAAGAAGGCCATGGAGCAAACCATTGAAGGCGCAAAAAAATATGGTTTTGCCGTCACCTGGGTTAAAAACAGCAATCACTTTGGCGGCGCAGGCCTTTATGCAGCCATGGCTGCCCAAGCGGGAATGCTTGGCATTTCCACCACCAATGTCATTCCGAATATTGGAATGCCCGGAAATTTAAGGCCACTGACGGGGAATAATCCCCTGGCTCTGGCTGCCCCGCTCAGTGAGCCCTATGATTTTATGTTGGATATTTCCATGAGTGCGGTGGCTGGGGGCAAGCTTCTTCTGGCGGCAGAAAAAAATGAAAAGATCCCGACAACCTGGGCCATGACGAAAGAGGGGGAACCCACCGATGATCCTACCTTGGGGTTTGCGGGGACGCTGTTGCCCATGGGGATGCACAAGGGGATGGGTTTGTCCATGTTTATCGATATTTTAACAGGGGTATTAACCGGCGGTCCTTTCTTACAGGATTTAAGCAGTATGTACAAATCCCCGGATGATCCGTCCCAAACCTCCCATCTTTTTGCGGTGGTGAATCCTGACTTTTTCATGGGGTCGGCGGTCTTTAAGGATCGAATGAAAACTTGGGTTAAGATGATTAAGGAGACCCCAATGGCTGATGGCAAAGGGGTACAGCTTATCCCTGGAGAATTGGAATATCAGTCCATGGTCAGACGGCAGGAAAATGGAATTGATCTGCCTGAAAAACTGGTGGACGAACTGCGAGTGATCCAGTGCGAGCTGGGGATGGCATTAAAAATTTAGGAGTGGAAAATGAAGTTAAAAAATAAGGTTGCCATCATCACTGGTGGGACAAAGGGAATCGGCTATGGGATTGCTGAAGAATATTTAAAGGAAGGGGCAAAGGTCATCATTACAGGACGGGATGAAGCGACCGGAGAAGAGGCCGCAGCCACCTTGAAAAAGATTGCGCCGGATGTAAAATTTGTCCAGGGGGATGTGTCCAGCCTGAAGGACCTCCAGGCCAGTGTGGATGCGGCGGTTGAGGCCTTCGGCCGATTGGATATTTACGTGGCCAATGCCGGGATCAACGATCCCAATAAAACCCATTTTTTAGACATCACCGAAGAGAGCTACGATCGAATTATGGATATTAATTTTAAAGGGATGTTCTTCGGGGGACAAATGGCCGCCCGGCAGATGGCCAAGCAGGGCGACGGCGGTGCCATCATCAATATGTCCTCGGTGAATGCCTATCTGGCCCTGGATTCCCAAATGGTCTATACGTCATCCAAGGGTGCCATCAGCCAGTTCACCAAGGTGCAGGCCGTTGCCCTTAACCCCTACGGCATCAAGGTGAATGCCATGGCTCCAGGCCCCATTGAGACGGAACTCATGCGTCGGGTGGGATCGGACCCTCAGCTCTTTAACACCGTTATTTCCAGAACACCCCAGGGACGAATTGGAACCCCCAATGAATGCGGACGGCTTGCTGTTTTCCTGGCTAACGAGGATTCCAATTTTATCTTTGGACAAACCATCTATATCGATGGAGGTCGGGGGTTCCAGGCCTTCCCGACACCCGGCTATAAAACTCTGACCGATGATGAGTACGACGCATATATGAAAATGAAAAAGGAGTGTGCACATGAACGCTAAGGTCGGTTTGATAACCTTCGGGGATCACCGGGAGGATATGTGGCAGAAGGTTTTTGGCGAAAGCACCATGAAATACCACGGTGAAATCATCGAATGCCTGAAGCAATTGGATATCGATTTAAAATTCTACCAGGATGCTGCCCGGACTCGGGAGCAGATTAATGAACAGGCGGATGGCCTCATTGCCCAAGGGGTAGATATTCTTATTGGGCATACACCCTGCTGGACATCTCCCAACCTTGTGGTTCAGGGGGTGCAGCGTGTGGGAAAGGCAACCGTCATGATTGGAAATCGGGATATGTCAACCCATGGCTGTGTGGGCCTTTTAGGGGCATGTGGTGCCCTTAGCCAGATTGGCTACGACCATAAGCGAATGCGCCTGGACTACGATGCAGAGGTCTTTAAAAAGAAGCTGATACCTTATTTTACGGCTCTTAAAGTAAAAGCAGAATTAGCAAAAAGCGTCTTTGGTTTATTTGGCGGCCGATCCATTGGGATCGATACGGCCACCTTTGATCCCATGGGGTGGCGGAAGCAGTTCGGTATTGACAGTGAACATATCGATCAATCTGAAATCCTCATGCGGGCCAAGAAAGTAGACCCCGATCGAATCCAGAAAATGATTCAGTGGATTCACACCAATGCGAAAGAAGTCATCTACAGTGAAAAGCTGACCAAGGAAAAGTTTGAATTCCAAATCGGCTGTTATCTGGCCAC
This sequence comes from Eubacterium aggregans, assembly GCF_900107815.1. Lineage (GTDB taxonomy): Bacteria > Bacillota > Clostridia > Eubacteriales > Eubacteriaceae > Eubacterium_O > Eubacterium_O aggregans. The sequence continues at coordinate 3,580 of NZ_FNRK01000009.1, read as the reverse complement.
CAAGGATATTTGCAAGGAAATGGGGCTGGATTTCATCGCCATCAAATGTATGCCAGACTTATCCACCTACGCCGTACCCCAGTGTATGACGGCAACCTTCATGGCAGACACCTATGATGGGGAGGAGGGCCAAAAGGAAAGTATCCCCATGGCCTGTGAGGCTGATGCTGATGGGGCCCTGACCCAGGAAATCCTGAAGATCATTTCCGGGGGGACCCCCACCTTCTTTGCCGATGTCAGCCATATTGACGACGACCAGAAGATTATTTATTGTGTCAATTGTGGCGGAATCTGTGCCCATTATGCCGATCGCTCCTGCGATGCCTGCCAAAATCTGAACTGCATGACCATCAAGCAGTCCATCCGACCCGGAGGCGGGGCAATCTCTTGCTTTACGGCAAAGGAAGGGCCTATGCAGCTTGCCCGACTATACCGGGTGGATGGCCAGTATAAAATGGCGATTCTTCCCTGCGAGGCGATCCGGCCAACCGAGGAAATGGTCGATGCCTTTATCAAGGCCCGGGGCATCCATCAGCTACCAGTGCTCTATGCCAAAATGACCTGTGAAGTGGAAGATTTCATCAACGAGTATGGGTCGAACCATATCTCCGGTGTTGCTGGGGAATATACCGATCAATTGGTAGCGGTATGCCAGGCGCTGGGAATCGAACCCGTTGTATTCAAATAAGGATGAGTTATGAAAATGATAAATACGAATAGCGCAAAAAAGAAGCTAAAGGAAGGCAAAAAGCTTTCCGGTGCCTGGGCTCAGGCCGGTAGTAATATCACTGCGGAAATTCTGGCCGATTCGGGCTTTGATGTCGTCATGGTGGATATGGAACATGGCCCTGGGGATATCCCCACCCTGATCTCCCAGCTCCAGGGGATGCAGGGCAGTGACGCAGTTCCTTTCTGCCGGGCACCTTGGAATGATTTCGTTCAGATTAAGCGTATCCTGGATGCCGGGGTGTATGGTCTGCTGGTCCCTTATATTAATACAAAGGAAGAAGCCATTCAGGCCGTAGCGGCTACAAAATACCCAACGGAAGGCATTCGTGGGGTAGCAGGCAGTCCCCGGGCGCCCCACTACGGCAATAATGCTGGGGACTATATGAAAAAGGCCAATGACGAAATCTTTGTCATGGTGGCCATTGAAACCCCGGAAGCCGTGGCTCATTTAGACGATATTTTAAGCGTTGAAGGGTTAGACGGTATCTTTATCGGACCCATGGATTTAGCCACCAGTATGGGACATTTCATTAATCCTGGGGCACCGGAAGTACAGGCGGCCATTAAAACGGTGGAGGATAAGGTCTTTAAGAGCGATAAGATCCTGGCCACGGTTGCCGGCAGCTGGGAAGATGCCCAAAAAAAATACGAGAAAGGGTACAGTCTGCTTATGCTGATGTCCGATACGGTGACCTTGGGGCAGACGGCCCGGAAAACCGTGGAGAATTTCAAAAAAATTTATGGTGAGTAAAATGGAACCCTTTGGGATAGCCGTTTATGATGAAGCCTTCCGATGTGTTTTCGATAAAGATACCCCGCTGGAGGAGCTGGCATCGGGTTTTCGCTTTGTGGAAGGCCCAGTGTGGGATGCTGAAAAGCAGATTTTGGTTTTTAGCGATATCATGGGAAACGCATTATATCAGTTGGATGAGGCAGGTCATGTTCAAATGATCCGCCCGAACAGCTATTTGGCCAATGGAAACACAATGGATCGGCAGGGCAATTTGTTAACCTGCGAACATGGTACCAGCCGGATCTCTCGAACAAAAAAGGATGGGACCTACGAGGTTCTGGCAGACCAGTACAAAGGGAAGGCATTGAATAGCCCCAATGATATTATTTGTGATTCCCAAGGGAACATCTATTTTACAGACCCCATACCCGGGAGGATGCCACGGGTTGGCATCCCCAGACCTGCGGAGCTATCCTTCCGGGGGGTCTATAAAATCGATGTCCAAAGGGGAGAACTCCATCTCATTGACGACACGCTGCCCCAACCCAATGGATTATGTTTATCCAAAGATGAACAAAGACTATACGTCAATGATTCCATTGAAGGGTGTATCCGCGTTTACCATTTGGACAAGGATGAAAACTATACCGGCGGGGCTATATTTGCTAAATTAAAAACAGATGGTGATGGCTGTGCAGACGGTTTAAAGATCAATGACCTTGGTATGGTATTCTGCTCCGCACCCGGGGGGATACAGATCTTCGATGAAACGGGTAACATCATCGGTAGAATCTTTATGCCCCAGGTTGCCGCCAACTTTACCTTTGGCGGACCAGAACAAAAGGATTTATACATTACCGCAACATCATCTGTTTATCGAATAAAAAGTAATATTAGAGGATTAACGAAAAAGGAGTAACCATGACCATCAAAGCAGATATTTTCCAGAGCTATCCCGCCATTGACGAAGCCGCAGTGGATGCCCTTCTGCAGAAGGAAATCGCAGCCAACCATCAGAAAATCGTCGTCCTGGATGATGACCCCACCGGGGTACAAACCGTCCATGATATTTCGGTATACACCACCTGGGATGCGGACAGCATCCGTCAGGGATTTGAAGAAGAAAACAATCTGTTCTACATCATGACCAATTCCCGGGGCTTTACCGCTGAGCAGACCGAGGCAGCCCATAAGGCAATTGCTCAGGTTGTGGCCGAAGTGGCCAAGGAAACTGGAAAGGGCTACCTCTTCATCAGCCGCAGCGACTCCACCCTGAGGGGACACTACCCCCTGGAAACCGTCATCTTAAAGGAAGCCTATGAGGCCCACACCGGAAAAACCATTGACGGGGAAATCCTCTGTCCCTTCTTTAAAGAAGGCGGACGCTTCACCATCGACGATATCCATTACGTCAAATATGGCGAGGAACTGGTGCCCGCCGCCGAAACCGAATTCGCCAAGGATAAAACCTTTGGCTACACCCAGTCCGACATCAAGGACTACGTCGAAGAAAAAACCAAAGGGGCCTATAAAGCCGCTGACGTCACCAGTATCGCCCTGGGGGATATCCGGGCCATGGATTACGATAAAATCGAAGCCCAGCTCATGGCGGTTAAGGGCTTTAATAAAATCATCGTCAACGCCGTGGATTACGTAGACATTAAAGTATTCTGTGTGGCCCTGTACCGGGCCATGGCCAAGGGCAAGATCTTTATGTTCCGCACCGCCGCCGCCATCGTCAAGGTCATGGGCGGGGTAACGGATCAGCCCCTTCTCACCCGGGAACAGATGGTCGTGAAGGAAACCGACAACGGGGGCATCATCGTCGTAGGCTCCCACACCGAAAAAACCAGCCAACAGGTGGACGCCTTAAAGGAAAATCCCAATATCGTCTTCGTCGAGCTGGACGCTACCTTAGTGGCCGATGAAGCCGCCTTTGCCCAGGAAGTTAACCGCTGCCTGGAACTTGAAGAAGCCGCCATTCGAGCTGGGAAAACAGTGTGTGTGTACACCACCCGGAAGCTTATCACCGCCGATACCGGGGATAAAGAAGACGACCTGCGGCTATCCGTCCGGATTTCCGATGCCGTCCAATCTTTAGTGGGCCGCCTGAGCGTG